>CAKSLQ010000019.1 GCA_934467415.1 uncultured Eubacteriales bacterium | reverse complement strand
TTTTGTCCAAATGTCATATAAACAATTCTCCTGATTTTGTTACTTGACCGGTCTGTGATTATATTATACCAAGTTTTGACGATTTGTCCACCTCTTAATAATTGAGAGGTTATAAACCAAAAATTGAGTTGGACATAAAAGCTTGGGGCACCTGCTTTATCGCAGGTGCCCCAACGGGTGGTTTTTTTCTTATATATATCTATATATCGCTTATTTCGAGATCTCGATCGAGAGGTCGTACATCCGCTTGAACGCGGCAAACTTCTCGGCGCAGAACGCGCGCATCCAGGCAACCGTCTCGGCGTCAAACTTCTGGAGATCGCCGTCCTTCAGCTTATCCTTGTACATGCGGTCGAGGATCAGCGCCTTGCCGATGTCCATCGTGGTGATCTCGCCCTTCTGCTCACAGAGGACGATGTTGCTCTTGCCGTCGAGCAGCGCCTCAACGGCCGCCGCACCCATTTCCGAGCCGAGCATACGGTCGCGCAGGGTCGGGCTGCCGCCGCGGACGACGTGCGCCGGACGTGCAAAGCGGGTCTCGATGCCGGTCTTCTCGGGGATCAGGTTCGTCAGCTTCTCGCCGTAGCCGGGCAGACCCTCGGAGACGATGATGATGAAGTTGCGCTTGCCCTTTTCGCGGGAAACCTTCAGCTCTTCGATCATGCCCTCCTCGTCAAAGGGGATCTCCTTGATGGCAACGGCGGACGCGCCGACAGCGATCGCGGTCTGGAGCGCGATGTCGCCCGCGTCTCTGCCCATGACCTCGACAACGTTGCAGCGCGCGTGCGACTCGCAGGTGTCGCGCAGGCGGTCAACGATCTCGATGGTGGTGTTGACCGCGGTGTCAAAGCCGATGGAAAAATCGGTGGAGGTGATATCGTTGTCGATCGTGCCGGGCAGACCCACGCAGGGAACGCCGTGCACGGTCATGTCGGTCGCGCCGCGGAACGTGCCGTCGCCGCCGATGGTGACGATGCCGTCAATGCCGAAGCGCTTGCAGTTGGCAACCGCCTCGCGCATCCCCTCTTCGGTCTTGAACTCGGGGCAGCGGTCGGAATACAGGATCGTGCCGCCGTGGTTGATGATGTTGGACACCGAGCGCATATCGAGCGGATGGATGTCGCCCTCGATCAGCCCGCGGTAGCCGCGGTAAATGCCCATGCACTCGACCCCGCGCGAAAGCGCGGTACGGACGACGCTGCGGATGGCGGCATTCATGCCGGGCGCGTCGCCGCCGGAGGTCAGAATGCCGATTCTCTTGAATTCTTTCATAATCGTTTCTCCTTTTATGCGATAAATCTTAGTTCTTCACCCTTAAAACGGGAAAAAGCGCTCTGCCTCGGCGTGTGCCAGCCGCAGCATGGCCGCGACCGCCGCACGGCGGATCTGCTCCCGGTCTCCCGCGCCGCCGAGCGAGAGCCGCACGCCGCGGGCGCCGCATTCGCTCGCCACGGCGATATAGACCGTGCCGACCGGCTTCTTTTCGCTGCCGCCGCCCGGGCCGGCAATGCCGGTGACGCTGACGGCGATGTCGCAGCCGAGCGCGTCCAGCGCGCCGCGCGCCATCTGCAAGGCACAGGGGGCGCTGACCGCGCCCGCGCTCTCCAGCACGGTTTCGGGCACGCCGAGCAGGTCGTGCTTCACCGTGTTTGCATAGGAGACCACGCTGCCGAGAAACACGTCCGACGCGCCGGGTACGGCGACCACGGCCGCCGCGGCAAGGCCGCCCGTGCAGGACTCGGCAAAGCCGAGCGTGAGCTTCTTTTCGCGCAGACACCCGATCAGGCTGTCTGCGGCCGCATACAACGTTTCTTCCATGTCACCGTTCTCCTTTGAAAATCAGTCAAACAGCGGGTACTTTGCACACAGTGCCGCCACCTCGGCGCGGATCGCGTCCGCCTTCGCGTCGAAATCCTTTGCCGTCAGCGCCATGAGGTGCGCAATCTTTTTCATATCGGTCTCGACGAGGCCGCGCGTGGTGACCGCCGGGGTGCCGACGCGGATGCCGCTGGTGACAAACGGCTTCTCGGGGTCAAAGGGGATCGCGTTTTTATTGACCGTGATGTGGACCTCATCGAGGCGGCGCTCCATCTCCTTGCCGGTGAGCCCCATCGAGCGCAGGTCGATCAGGATCAGATGGTTGTCCGTGCCGCCCGACACGAGGTCAAAGCCCTCGGCAAGCAGGCCGTCGGCAAGTGCGGCGGCGTTTTTCACGATCTGCGTCTGATACGCCTTGAATTCCGGCTTCAGCGCCTCGCCGAAGCAGACCGCCTTCGCCGCGATGATGTGCATCAGCGGGCCGCCCTGCGTGCCGGGGAAGATCGCCTTGTCAATCGCCTTTCCCAGCTCCTCACGGCAGAGAATCATACCGCCGCGCGGGCCGCGCAGCGTCTTGTGCGTGGTGGTGGTGACGATGTCGGCATACGGCACGGGCGAGGGGTGCAGCCCTGCGGCAACCAGCCCCGCAATGTGCGCCATGTCCACCATGAAAAGCGCGCCGACCGCGTGTGCGGCCGCCGCCATGCGCTCAAAGTCGATGATGCGCGGATAGGCCGACGCGCCCGCGATGATGAGCTTCGGCTTGTGTTCCTGCGCCAGCCGCTCAAATTCCGCATAGTCGATGCGGCCGGTCTCGCGATCCACACCGTAGGAAACGAAATTGTAGTTTTTGCCCGAGAAGTTGACCGGGCTGCCGTGCGTGAGATGGCCGCCGTGCGCCAGATTCATCCCCATGACCGTGTCGCCGTGCTCGAGCAGGCCGACGTACACCGCCGTGTTGGCCTGTGCGCCGCTGTGCGGCTGCACATTGACATGCTCCGCGCCGAACAGCTGCTTTGCGCGCTCAATCGCGGTCTTCTCCACGCGGTCCACACAGGCGCAGCCGCCGTAGTAGCGGTGATCCGGGTAGCCCTCGGCATATTTGTTCGTGAGGATTGAGCCTGCGGCAAGCATCACCGCGTCGGAGACCACGTTTTCAGACGCGATCAGCTCAAGGCCGCCGCGCTGCCGCTCGTATTCCGCGCGGATCGCCTCGCCCACCTCGGGGTCAAATGCAGTCAGCTTTTCAATTTCGTCCGATACCATTGTCCAATCCTCCGTTTACAGTCCTGTTTTATCTTCCTTATTATACACGCTTTGCCCCCGCTTTACAAGAGAATCGTTCATATTTTCACCTTTTGCGTTGTTTTTTCCCCCAAATGTAAACCAATCCGCCCCTCTCCGCCGCGCGGCTGTACAATTTGCACGGAGAATGCGGCCTTATGCAAAGAAAAATTGATTTCTACATGCAAATTAGGTTGACACATCGCCGCCCCCCGTGCTATAATTTACTGTAGGATTCTGTCCTGAGTCTTCTTTGAAGCGAGGTGTGCGCCGTGAGCCGAATACTGGTTACCTCCTGCAAGGGCGGCGTGGGAAAATCCACGGTCAGTGCCGGGCTTGCCATCGCACTCTCCCGCATGGGCAAAAAGGTGCTGCTGATCGACTTTGACCTCGGCAACCGCTCGCTCGACCTGATGCTCGGGATGGAGGACGACCTGATCTACGACATCTGCGACCTCACGGGCGGCAGAGTGGACTGCGAGTCGGTCGTCCATCTGGTCCCCGGCTGCCCGAACCTTGCGTTCATCGGCGCTCCCTTCCGCTACGAGGGGGACATGACCGGAGAAGCCCTCGCCGACGCCCTGCATCGGCTGGAGGCGGTCTATGGCTTTGACTTCGTCCTGATCGACACCTCGGGCGGCGCGCACGAATCGGTCGCGCTGGCCGCGCCGGTCTCGGACATCGGCATCATTGTCTCCTCCCAGAACCCGACCTCGATCCGCGCCGCGGAAAAATCGGGGCTTCTGCTCGACGAGGCGGGGGTCGCGGATCAGTATCTCGTCGTCAACGGCTTTGACATGCAGCCGGACAGCGCGAAGACGCGCGCGGGCGTGGTCGAGATGATCGACCGCACACGCACAAGGCTGCTCGGCATCGTGCCGATGGATGTCCGCCTCACGCTGCTCTCCGAAAAGGGCAAAAGCGTGTTTGACGGCGAAGCCTCCAACGCGCGCCGCGCCTTTGAGAACATTGCCTGCCGCCTTTCGGGCACACATGTTCCGCTGCTCGACGGCTTCAAGGGCATCCGGCGGCAGAAGCTGCTTTTCGGCTGAACCCGCTGAAATATATTTTTTCTGCAAACTCCGTGCAAAATCTGAAAAGGACGGTGGAAATGAATCATGGATATCGCCATCATCGCAAGCGACACGAAAAAAGAGCTGATGACACAGTTCTGTATCGCATACTGCGGCATTCTCTCCAAGCATAACCTCTGCGCAACGCAGATTACCGGCAAATACATTTCCGACGCGACCGGGCTGTCGATCGAAAAGCTGCTCCCCGGCGCGACCGGCGGCGAGCAGCAGATCGCGTCCCGCATCGCCTACGACGAGATCGACGTGCTGCTCTACTTCCGCGACACCGTGCCGAAGCCGCAGTTTGATGAAGCGGAATACCAGCTGCTCCGCCTGTGCGACGTCCACAATGTCCCCGTCGCCACCAATATCGCCACCGCCGAGGTGCTGATCTGCGCCGTCGAGCGCGGCGACCTCAACTGGCGCGATTTTGTCAATCCGCGCTCGGAGTACAACCGCCGCAAGAAGGCACAGCTCTGATCCGGGATAAATTTTTTGCATCCGGGGCTTGACAAATCCGCAAAGCGGGTCTATAATGGCCACAACGGAACGAGACATGTCCGTGCATACACCGCCGTAAGAGAGGGGATCCTCGGCTGCAAGATTCCTCGGCAGGCAGGCGCGGGTACCACTCCTTCGCGGTGAGACGCCGCACACAAGTCAACACGCATCCAGAGTGAAACACGCGGGTGGAACCGTGCAAACCAGATCTTTGCACCCCGACGGCATATGCCGTCGGGGTTTTTGTTTTGGAGCGGACAGCTAACATCCTTACCGATGTAACATAGGCTTCCTCTGACGAGGAAGCTGTCGCCGAATGGCGACTGATAGAGAGATACCGTGCAGCAACATTTGTGCGCTGTTTTCGCTCTTTCGTTATCTCTCCCTCCGGCGGCTGACGCCGCCACCTCCCCCGTCAGGAGGAGGCATTGATAGATTTGTGCAATCTTGGTTGGTGCGTGTTTCGGCTCCCCTGTGCAAGGGGTGAGCTGTACGGCTTTTCGGCTCCCCTGTGCAAGGGGAGCTGGCGTGGAACACGCCTGAGGGGTTGTTCCTTGGCTTTGCAACAATCCCTCCGCCGTCTATCGACGGCACCTCCCTTTGCACAAGGGAGGCATTGCCCCATCCCCCCACTTTTCTCAATTCCCCTCCCGGAGGTGACGTTCATGGCGCGGGTCGCGCTGATCCACTGCACATCCTACAAGGGCGCCGATGCCGCCGTGGCGGCGGCGCTCGACCTTATCGGCGCAGATACGCTGTTTGCCCCCGGCGAGAAGATTCTGCTCAAGCCCAACCTGCTCACCAAAGCAGCGGCCGACGGCGCGGTCACCACGCACCCCGCCGTGTTTGCCGCGGCCGCGAAATACCTCAAGGCGCACGGCTGCGCCGACCTCGCCTACGGCGATTCCCCCGGCCACGGCTCAACCGAGGCGGCCGCCGTATCCTGCGGCATTGCCGGGGCGGCCGCGGCGCTCGGCGTCCGCACCGCGGACTTCTCGGGCGGCAAAACCGTCCCCTTCCCGGCCGGGCGGACGGCGAAGGAATTCATCCTCGCCAACGAGGTTCCCGCCTTCGACGCCATCGTCAACATCTGCAAGATGAAGACGCACATGCTCGAGCGCATCACCGGCGCGCAGAAGAACCTGTTCGGCTGCGTCTTCGGGCTGAACAAGGGCGCCTGCCATGTGAAGTTCCCGAACGCCGAGCGCTTTGCCTGTATGCTCGCCGACCTCAACCGGATGCTCCGCCCGCGTCTGCACATCATGGACGGCGTGGTGGCCATGGAGGGCAACGGCCCGCAGTCCGGCACACCGACACCGATGCAGGTGATCCTCGCCTCGACCGATCCGGTCGCGCTGGACACCGTGTTCGCGGCGCTGGTGTATCTCGATCCCGCGCTGGTGCCGACCAACGTGATCGGCGCAAAATACGGCGTGGGCGAGGGCGATCCCGCGAAGATCGAGGTCGTCACCGGGGACGGCGTGCTCACCGTGGACGAAGCACGGCAGAAATACGGCAACCCGCATTTCGACGTCTACCGCGGCCGCGCCGACAAGGGCGAGATCAAGCAGCTCCGCCCGTTCCGCCGCCTGCTCGAGCAGCGCCCGAAAATCGACGCAAAGAAGTGCGTGCGCTGCGGCGTCTGCGTCAAGAGCTGCCCCGTCGAGGGCGGCGCGCTCCATTTTGCCAAAGACGGCAAGCCGCCGGTCTACGACTATGAAAAGTGCATCCGCTGCTACTGCTGTCAGGAGATGTGCCCGAAGAAAGCCATCTACAATTACCGCAACCCGCTGACCAAGATCGCGGATGTGAAATTTAAGGTGTAACAATCAAGGCTTCCCCACGCGGGAGGCACAACTGCAATTTCAAAAATATACACATACAGGAGGAATCCACTATGCTGAACATCAAATTTGCCGACGGCAGGCAGGTCTCGGTCGAGGCGGGTACAACCGTCTACGACGCGGCCGCCGCCGCCGAAGTCATCAGCCGCGAGGTGCTCGCGGCCACTGTAAACGGCGAGCTCGTCGGTCTGACGACCCCGCTCACCGCCGACAGCGATGTCACGCTGCACACCTTTGAAGACAAGGAAGGCAAGAAGGTCTTCCGCCACACCGCGTCCCACATTCTGGCGCAGGCGGTCAAGCGCCTCTACCCCGAAGTCAAGCTGACCATCGGCCCCGCCGTGGACGACGGCTTCTACTACGACTTCGACAGCGATCTGCCCTTCGACGCCGCCATGCTGACGGCCATCGAGGCGGAGATGAAGAAGATCGTCAAGGAAAATCTGAGACTCGAGCGCTTCACCCTGCCCCGCGACGAGGCAAAGAAGCTGATGGAGGAAAAGGACGAGCCCTACAAGGTGCTGCTCATCGACCGCGTACCCGAGGGCGAGGATATCTCCTTCTACAAGCAGGGCGACTTTGTGGATCTCTGCGCGGGCCCGCATCTGTTCTCGACCGGCGCGGTCAAGGCGTTCAAGCTGATCCAGTGCACCGGCGCATACTGGGAGGGCAACAGTAAGAACAAGATGCTCAAGCGCGTGTACGGCACGGCGTTCCCGAAGAAGGAGGAGCTGACCGCGTACCTCACCGCCGTGGAGGATGCCAAGAAGCGCGATCACAACAAGATCGGCCGCGATCTCGAATACTTCACCACGGTTGACGTCGTCGGCCAGGGTCTGCCGATCCTGCTGCCGAAGGGCGCGCGCACGATCCAGCTGCTCCAGCGCTTCGTCGAAGACGAGGAGGAGCGCCGCGGCTGCCTGCTCACCAAGACGCCGCTGATGGCCAAGCGCGATCTCTACCGCATTTCCGGCCACTGGGATCACTACCTCGACGGCATGTTCGTCATGGGCGACCCGAACGACGAGGAGAAGGAATGCTTCGCCCTCCGTCCGATGACCTGCCCGTTCCAGTACCAGGTCTACCTCAACCGCAAGCGCTCCTACCGCGATCTGCCGATGCGCCTCGTCGAGACCTCGACGCTGTTCCGCAACGAGGATTCCGGCGAGATGCACGGCCTCATCCGCGTCCGCCAGTTCACCATCTCCGAGGGGCACTACATCATCCGCCCCGAGCAGCTCGAGGATGAGTTCAAGCACTGCCTCGACCTCGCCATGTACATGCTGGACGCCGTCGGTCTGAAGGAAGACTGCACCTTCCGCTTCTCGCAGTGGGATCCGAACCGCAAGGACAAGTACGAAGGCACGCCCGAGCAGTGGGACGAGGCGCAGACTCTGATGGGCCGCATCCTCGACGACATCGGGCTCAAGTACGACATCGGCATCGACGAGGCCGCCTTCTACGGCCCGAAGCTGGATATTCAGATGAAGAACGTCCACGGCAAGGAGGACACGCTGGTCACCATCCAGATCGACCTGCTGCTCGCCAAGAAGTTCGGCATGGAATACACCGACAGCGACGGCACGCAGAAGACGCCCTACATCATTCACCGCACCTCGATGGGCTGCTACGAGCGCACGCTCGCGCTGATGCTCGAGAAGTACGCCGGCGCGCTGCCGATGTGGATCGCCCCGATGCAGATCCGCATCCTGCCGATCACCGACGCGCACCTCGACTATGCAAACGAGCTGAAGAAGAAGTTCGACGCCCTGCACATGCGTTCCGAGGTCGATGCCCGCAACGAGACCATCGGCTACAAGATCCGCGATGCAAAGATGCAGAAGCTGCCCTACATGCTCATCGTCGGCGACAACGAAGTGGCCTCCGGCCACGTTTCGGTGCGCGGCAGAGACGATAAGACGGTGGAGATGACCGTCTCCGACTTCATCGCCAAGGCCGCGGATGACATCGCCACCCGCCGCAAGGACGTGTAAACCGAAAAAGACGTATAACACGAAAATTTGAGGACAAAAGGCGCATCGCTCCGGCAATGCGCCTTTTTGTTTTGTCTCCCCCGCCACGCACCATGCGCAAATCTCGCACCATCCCGGTAGGGGTCGGCGCCCTCGACGACCCGCGCGCCATGTGCAAAAGATCGCACAAACCCGTAGGGCGCCGTCTGCCTCCCGCCGTTAGTTTAGATGAATGCAGAAGAAAGCGGCTTGTCGTATCAGGGATTCAGCGGCATGCGAACGCCCTTACGAAAAAAGCGTCGGCATATATGCGCCCCGATAAAGCTCCCGCGGCGGCACACCGTAAATGGCTGCCAGCTTCAGCAGCGCATCAAAAGGCATGCAATCCGCATTTCGCTCATACAGCAGATAATACATTTCATCCACATTCAATACCTGCGCCAATTCCTGCACCGTTTTCCCGGCAGAAAGCCGTAAATTTCGCAACTCCGGCAAAACCATTGCAACCTCCATAATTCTTCTTTGGAATTATTTTAATTATAATTCTAATTTGGAATAATGTCAATCCGATTTTTGCATATAATGCAAGTAATCTCAGAAAATCGGAGGACGATGCAATGAAAACGCGACAACTGCCGCCGGGTGATGCAAATTTGCTGGGCGAACGCATTGCCGCGCTGCGAAATGCGCGCGGTCTTTCACAGAAAGATTTTGTCGCGCGCCTGCAAGTGTATGGATGCGATATTACGCAGACCGGCGTCTCCAAGCTGGAATGCCGTCGGCGGCAGATCACCGATTATGAGCTGCGCGCCGTCGCCGCCGTGCTCGGCGTGGATATGAACACGCTGTTTGATGTTTGAAAAACTCCATGGAGACCCATGCGCACCATGTAAAAGGCACGCACAAACGGTAGGGGGCGGCGCCCTCGACGACCCGCGCGCAATGTGCAAAAGGTACGCACAAACGGTAGGGCGCCGTCTGCCTCCCGCCGGGAAGATAAGATAGGGAAAGAAAAAGGCTTGTCGTATCAGGGATTCAGAACCCGCTTTGCGCCGGGATGAGGTTCGAATGCGGAGCTGCGGCAGAGCGCAAAGCATGTCCAAAGCCCGAAGGCTTTGGAGGGGTTCGAATCGGGAACTATGATACCAAAAGAAAGACCTCCATCAATGATGGAGGTCTTTCTTTTGGTGCACCTTCAGGGATTCGAACCCGGGACCCACTGATTAAGAGTCAGTTGCTCTACCAACTGAGCTAAAGGTGCATATACGAACCTACGGTTCGAAGGGAGTTTCCCCTCGGATGGCTGAACACCATCCGTTTGCTGCGCAAACCGGGAAAACGTCCCGCAGCAAATCCTTGCAGAATCTGCAAAAGCAGGCACTTGCGTACCTGCCTCACATGGTGAATGTTCACTCAAAACTGAACAAATA
>CAKSLQ010000018.1 GCA_934467415.1 uncultured Eubacteriales bacterium | reverse complement strand
CTCCGTTGACGCGCAGCGTCACCCCGTTTGCGGCAACGCCGCAACTTCATTGCCGCGCAGCGGCTCTCCGCTGACGCGCAAGCGTCACCCCGTTTTGCGGCAGCGCCGCAACCTCTCTCTCCTTTTGCAAAAAAAGATTGCATTTGCCCCGCGTGTGGATTATAATATATTATTATGGTGTTTTCTTTCGGCTCCCCTGTGCAAGGGGAGCTGCCGCCGAATGGCGGCTGAGGGGTTGTTCCGTGGCTCTGTAACAATCCCTCCGTCACGCTTCGCGTGACACCTCCCTTTACACAAGGGAGGCCCCTCCCCCGTTCTAACCTTAAAAAATCTATCTATATATACAGTGAGGATTTCAAAATGCAGCGGACACAAATCAAAAGCATTTATCTCGCCGAAAAGGACTACGACGGCAAAGCGATCACCGTCTGCGGCTGGGCACGCTCCATCCGCGCCAGCAACGCCTTCGGCTTCATCGAGCTGAACGACGGCAGCTGCTTCAAAAACTTGCAGGTCGTTTTCGAGGCCGACAAGCTCGCAAACTACACCGAGATCGCCAAGCAGAACGTCGGCGCGGCGCTCGTCGTGCGCGGCACGCTGGTGCTGACGCCCGACGCCAAGCAGCCCTTTGAGCTGAAGGCGGACGCGGTAGAAGTGGAGGGCGTTTCCACCCCCGAATACCCGCTTCAGAAGAAGAAGCACTCCTTCGAGTTCCTGCGCACGATCGCGCACCTGCGCCCGCGCGCCAACACCTTCAACGCGGTCTTCCGCGTCCGCAGCGAGTGCGCGTTCGCCATCCACGAGTTCTTCAACGACCGCGGCTTTGTCTATGTCAACACGCCGATCATCACCACCTCGGACTGCGAGGGTGCGGGCGAAATGTTCCGCGTGACCTCGCTCGACCTCGATGATCTGCCGAAGAACGAGGACGGCAGCGTCAACTACGCCGAGGACTTCTTCGGCAAGCCGACCAGCCTGACGGTCTCCGGCCAGCTCAACGCCGAGTGCTTTGCGCTCGCGTTCGGCAATGTCTACACCTTCGGCCCGACCTTCCGCGCCGAGCGCTCCAACACGCAGCGCCACGCCGCCGAGTTCTGGATGATGGAGCCCGAGATGGCCTTCGCCGACCTCGAGGACGACATGGAGATCGCCGAGGCGATGATCAAGCACGTTGTCCGCCACGTCATGGCGACCTGCAAGCAGGAGCTTGCGTTCTTCAACCAGTTCTTCGACAACACGCTGCTTGAAAGACTGCAAAACCTCGTGGACAACGACTTCGGCAGAGTTACCTACACCGAGGCGATCCGTCTGCTCGAGGAGAGCGGCAACAAGTTTGACTACCCGGTCTCCTGGGGCATCGACCTCCAGACCGAGCATGAGCGCTACCTCACCGAGAAGATCTTCGGCAAGCCGGTGTTCGTCACCGACTATCCGCGCGAGATCAAGGCGTTCTACATGCGCCAGAACGAGGACGGCAAGACCGTCGCCGCCATGGATATGCTTGTCCCCGGCGTCGGCGAGCTGATCGGCGGTTCGCAGCGCGAGGAGCGCCTCGACAGGCTGATTGCCGCGATGAAGAACTTCGGCCTCAAGGAAGAAGACTACAGCTGGTATCTCGACCTGCGCCGCTTCGGCAGCGCGAAGCACGCGGGCTTCGGTCTCGGCTTTGAGCGCCTCGTGATGTACATCACCGGCGTCTCCAACATCCGCGACGTCGAGGCCTTCCCGAGAACGACCGGCTCGGCGGATTTTTAAGCCGACCCCACCACGACCCCAAAGGAGCATTATGAAATACGCAGAGCTTTCCATAGAAGAAAAGAAAGAACAGCTGAAGCGCGCGCAGATCGAATTTGACTGCCTCTGCAAGCTGAAGCTGTCGCTCGACCTGTCGCGCGGCAAGCCGATCGGCGAGCAGCTCGATCTGTCGAACGAGCTGTTCACCACGCTCACGGGCGAGCACGGCGACTACGTCGGCGAGCGGGGCTTCGACTACCGAAACTACGGCCTGCTCGACGGCATTCCCGAGGCAAAGGCGCTGTTTGCCGAGCTGTTTGAGGTCCCGGCGGAGCAGATCTTCGTCGGCGGCAATTCGAGCCTCAACATGATTTACGACGCGCTCACGCGGCTGATGCTGCACGGCGCCCCCGGCGTGAACGAGCCGTGGTGCAGACTGGATAAAGTCAGGTTCATCTGCCCTGCCCCCGGCTATGACCGCCACTTCGGGATGCTGGAATCGCTCGGCATCGAGATGATCACGGTGGAATACCGTGCGGACGGCCAGCCCGACATCGAGCGCATCGAGGAGCTGGCGCAGGACCCCGCGGTCAAGGGCATCATCTGTGTGCCGAAGTACTCCAACCCGACCGGCGTGACCTATTCGCGCGAGGTCGTGCGCCGTCTGGCCAAGATGGAATGCGCCGCGCCCGACTTCCGCATCATCTGGGACAATGCCTACTGCGTCCACGACATCTACAGCGAGGAGAAGCTGGCGAACATCTTTGAATTCGGTCAGCGCTACGGCACGGAGGATCGCATCCTCGCCTTCACCTCGACCTCGAAGATGACCTTCCCGGGCAGCGGCGTCGCCGCGATGGCGCTTTCGCCCGCCAACATGGCGCAGGCGAAGAAGCTCATCGGCGTGCAGACCATCAGCTTCGACAAGCTGAATCAGCTGCGGCAGGCGCGCTACCTGCAAAGCACCGCGCACATTCACGAGATCATGCAGCGCCACGCCGACATCATCCGCCCGAAGTTTGACATCGTGTTTGAGGCGCTGGAGGCCGAGCTCGGCGGGCTCGGGATCGCTTCCTGGACAAAGCCGAACGGCGGCTATTTCATCAGCCTGACGCTGATGGACGGCTGCGCCAAGCGCGTCTGGTCGCTGATGCGGCAGGCGGGCGTCGTCCTCACCGGCGCGGGCGCGACCTACCCCTACGGCAAGGACCCGCGCGACGCCAATCTGCGCCTCGCGCCCACCTATTCCCCCGCGCACGAGCTGGAGGTCTGCATCCAGGCGCTTTCCGCCTGCGTCCGCCTCGCCTCGCTCGAAAAAATGCTCGCGGAGTAAGGATTTGTACAACAAAAAGCAGCTTCAACCTCGGTTGAAGCTGCTTTTTTGCAGGCGGAACGCCTCGTCCGCCGGGCAATCACTCTTCCCAGTTGTGGTAGACGTCGGAAACATCATCGTTGTCTTCCAGCGCATCCAGCAGCAGCTGCATGTGCTTGATGTCGTCCTCGCCATCGAGCGTGATGTAGTTGGACGGCACCTTGTCCTCCTCGGCGGAAAGCACGGTGTAGCCCGCTGCCTCCAGCGCGTCCTTGATGGCATAGACGTCGGAGGTCTCGGTGTAGATCTCGTAGCAGTCGTCCTCGGTGAGGAAGTCTTCGGCGCCCGCCTCGAGCGCGGTCTCCATCAGCTTGTCCTCGTCGATCTTCGCGTCCTTCTCGATGACAATGACGCCCTTGTCCTCAAACAGGTAGCTGACGCAGCCGCTCTGTCCGAGGTTGCCGCCGAACTTGTCGAAGGCGTGGCGCACTTCGGACGCGGTGCGGTTGCGGTTGTCGGTCATCGCCTCGACGATGACGGCGACGCCGCAGGGGCCGTAGCCCTCGTAGACCATTTCCTCGTAGTTGACGGTGTTGTCGCCCGAGAACTTCTTGATGATGCGGTCGATGTTGTCATTCGGCACGTTGTTGGCCTTTGCCTTCTGGATCAGGTCGCGCAGCTTGGAGTTGGAGACCGGGTCGGCGCCGCCCTCGCGGATGGCGACCGCCATCTCCTTGCCGATCTTGGTGAAGACCTTGGCGCGCTGTGCGTCGGTCTTCTCCTTCTTGTGCATGATATTTTTCCATTTGCTATGTCCGGACATGGTTGTTACCTCGTCATTCTGAATTAGATTTGTTCCGGCTTGCCCATGCAGATGAGGTCAAGCGCGTTTCCGAGCACCTCGCTCGTCGCCGACACGAGCGCAAGGCGCGTGTCGCGCACGTCCGCGTCCTCTGCCGAGAGGATCGGGCATTCGTGATAGAAGCGGTTGAACGCCGCGCAAAGGTCGAGAATATACCGCGTGATGTCGGACGGCTCGTATTCCGCGATTGCCGCCGCCACGCGCTCCGGGAAGCGGGTGAGCACCTTGGCAAGCTCGCCCTCCTCGGGGGACGTCACCCTGATCGCACCGCCGGTCGGCTTCGCCCCGGCGCGGCGCAGGATGCTGCGCGTGCGCGCGTAGGTGTACTGCGCGTAAGGTCCCGTGTTGCCGTCAAACGAGAGCGCGTCCTCCATGACAAAGTTGATGTCCTTGATGCGGCTGTTGGAGAGGTAGTGGAAGACGATCGCGCCGACGCCGACCTGCTTTGCGACCTCGTCCTTGTTCTCCAGCGTCGGGTTCTTCTCCTCGATGATGGCCCGCGCCTTTTCGATCGCGGTGGCGAACAAATCCTTCAGCAGCACGACGTTGCCCGTGCGGGTCGCCAGCTTCGCGCCGTCGATCGACACCGTGCCGTAGGGCACATGGACGAGACGGTCGTACCAGTCGTAGCCCATCAGCTCGACCACCTTGAACCACTGCGCAAAGTGGAGCGACTGCCCCGCCGAGGTGACGTAGATGCACTTGTCAAAGTGGTAGGTGTCCATGCGGTAGACCGCCGCCGCGATGTCGCGCGACGGATAGATGGACGAACCGTCGTTTTTCAGAATCAGGCAGGGCGGCATTTTGTATTTGTCGAGGTCAACGATCGACGCGCCGTCGTCAACCTTAAGCAAGCCTTTTTCACGCAGGGTTTCCACCACAGCAGGCACTTTGTCATAGTAGAAGCTCTCGCCCTTGTAGCTGTCAAAGGTGATGCCGAGCTGATCATAGGTTTTCTGATACTCGCGCAGCGAAATCTCGATGAACCATTTCCACAGCGCGAGGTTCTCCGCGTCGCCGTGCTCCAGCTTGGTGAACTCGGCGCGCGCCGCGTCCTCGAGGGACGGGTCCTTCTCCGCCTCGGCGTGGAATTTGACATAGAGCGCGACCAGCTCGTCGATCTCGCCCGCCTCCACCGCCTCACGGCTGCCCCACTTGCGGTAGGCGACGATCAGCTTGCCGAACTGCGTGCCCCAGTCGCCGAGGTGGTTGATGCCGATGCAGTGCCAGCCCGCGAAGGCGTGCAGCTTTTTCAGCGAGTGGCCGATGACCGTCGTGCCGAGGTGGCCGATGTGAAACGGCTTTGCGACGTTGGGGGAGGAGTAGTCCAGCACAACCGTCTTGCCTTTGCCGTCCTCGCTCGAGCCGTAGGGCACATCGGTATGGAGCGTGCGGTCGATGACGTGCCGCACGAGATAATCCTTATCTAAGAAGAAGTTGAGATAGCCGCCGGCCACCTCCACGCGCGAAACCGCGGGCGCGGAAAAGCCCTGCGCCAGCTCCGCCGCGATGGCAGGCGGCGCCTTGCGCAGCGTCTTGCTGAGGCGGAAGCAGGGGAACGCGAGGTCGCCCATGTCGGCGGAGGGAGGGTACTCGAACGCGGCGCAGAGCGTCTCGGCGTCGAGCGCGCCGCCCGCCGCGGCGCGCAGCGCGTCCGCGATCTGTTTCTTGATCTCTGTCATAACATTCTCCTTCAAAGAAAGCATACTTAACTCTATAATTATATACCATTCGTTTCGGCAATGCAAGAGGAAAAAGAAAAAAGAGGCCGGCGTGGGCGCTTTGACAGAATCCGCCGCGTCCCGGACCCGGGCAAAAAAAGAAAACCGCCGGACGGCGGTTTTTTCTTTCGGCAGATCAGTATGAGACCTTGCGGATGTCTGCGCCGAGGTCGCGGAGCTTGCGGACGATGTTGTCATAGCCGCGCTCGATCGTGTGAATGTCGGTGATCTCGGTGCGGCCGCTCGACGCCAGACCCATGATGACCATGGCCGCGCCCGCGCGCAGATCGACCGAGCGCATCGGCGCGCCGACCAGCGTGCTGCTGCCGCGCACGGTTGCCGTTTTGCCCGCGATGTCGATGACGGCGCCGGTCTTGCGCAGCTCCTCCACATAGCGGAAGCGGTTGTCCCAGACGCCCTCGGTGACGCGCCCCGTGCCGTCCGCAAAGCAGAGCAGCGCGGTGATCTGCGGCTGCATATCCGTGGGGAAGCCGGGATAGGGCTGCGTCTTGACGTTGATGCCCTTCATCGGGCCGGTGCGGCGCACGATCACCGCATCGTCCAGCTCCTCGATGCAGACGCCCATCTCGGAGAGCTTTGCCGAGATGGAATCCAGGTGCTTCGGGATGACGTTGTTGATCTTGACGTTGCCGCCGGTCGCGGCCGCGGCGCACATGAACGTGCCCGCCTCGATCATATCCGGGATGATGGCGTAGGTCGAGCCGTGCAGCTTCTCCACGCCCTTGATCTTGATGGTGTCCGTGCCCGCGCCGCTGATGGACGCACCGCAGGTGTTGAGGAAGTTGGCAAGGTCAACGATGTGCGGCTCGCGCGCCGCGTTTTCCAGCACGGTCGTGCCTGCGGCAAAGACCGACGCGAGGATGGCGTTGACCGTCGCGCCGACCGAGACCACGTCAAAATAGACCTCGGCGGCGATCAGCGCGTCCGTCTTGGCCTCGACATAGCCGCCCAGCACCGAGACGGTCGCGCCCAGCGCCTCAAAGCTCTTGACGTGCTGGTCGATCGGCCGGACGCCGAAGTCGCAGCCGCCGGGCGAGCCGACGCGCGCGTAATTGAAGCGGCCGAGCTCCGCGCCGATCAGATAGGTCGAGCCGCGCATCCGGCTGACCAGCTCGTAGGGCGAGCGCCCCGGCTGGACGTAGCGGGTGTCGATCTCCACCGTGGTGTGGTCGCGCTTGACCTTTGCCCCCATCTTTTCGAGGATCTCCAGCGTCAGATCCACATCGAGGATCTCGGGTACATTTTCAATGATGCAGCGGTCGCCGGTCAGCACCGTGCCGACGAGAACCGGGAGCGCCGCGTTTTTCGCGCCGCTGATCTCGACCGTGCCGACAAGCGGTGTGCCGCCGTTGATGATGATTTTGTCCATAGCTCAGATTCCTCTCGAAATTTCGGTGGGGCAGATGGGCAGCCGCCGCGCGGGATGCACGGGATTACCCAACTTACAAGTATACCATACCGGATACGGGTGCGTCAATATTTTTCTCCACTGCGCGCATTCACGACCGAGCTGCTGCCGTCCGCATAGCACACGCGGTAGGCGGGGAGCAGCAGGAGCGTCCCCTCCGCGTCGTCCTCGTAGGGCGCATAGCAGAGCGAGATCTCCTCCACCCGGCCGACCGCGCCGCGCCGCCGTTCACTAAGCAGTATATTGACGCGGGTCAGAAGAGGTTCGTCGTCCGCCGCCGCGGTGGCGAGAAAGAGGTAGCTGCCTTTTGCAAAGACCAGCTCCGTGCCGAGGTAGGCAAACACGCAGTCGCCGAGCGAGAGCGGGATGCCGCCCGCCTCGGCCCGCACCGTGAAGAATACATAGCCGTCGGCGGTGGTCGCCGGGATGCTTTTCGCCCCGCCCTCCGGCAGGCCGAGCAGCGTCTCAAGCGCGCTGCGCACCGCCGACGTATCCGCCGTCGCGGGGTAGCCCTTGGTGCAGGCTGCCTCGATGATCGCGGCGTCACGTCCCGCGGCGCGAAAGTCGATCGACAGATCGTCTCCGAGCAGGATGGTGTCGCCCACCGCCGTGACAGCGCGGATGCCGTCCGGAAGACGGAAAATGCCCGTGACCGCGTCCTCGGTCAGCAGACCGAGCACAAGGCGCGCATAGTCCTCGCGCGCATAGGCACAGCGGCGCTCCGGCGCGCGGTCCGCGCGCACGGCAAGCAGGTCGGGCGAGACCTCGATCCCGCTCTGTGCAAGGATCTCCGCCGCGTCCTCCGCCGTGCTGCGCGCCGTGTAGCCGCGCGCCGTGTAGTAGCCGATGCAGAAGCGGATGAGCAGGATGTCCACGGCGACGACCAGCAGGATGAGAAAGCTCTTGATGTATTTCCAGTTCATTGCGCCGCCTCGCTTTCGTCCCGGCCGATGAGGGAGACGCTCACGGCGGCGGATTCTGCCGGCGCCGCATCAAAGGGGAGGCGGTCGCAGTAAAAGGCCGCGTCGCATACGGCGGGCAGTGTTTCCGCCTCGTAGAGCAGGCGCAGGGTGCGGATACCGTCTTCCCCGGCGTGCTTTGCCGCCGCGGCATACTGCCATCCGGCGGGAAACAGCGTGAGCGCAAGCCCCGCGCGCGCGATGCAGAGGCGGCGCGCGGTGACGGAGGTGAGCATGCCGCCGGACGAGGTCAGCGTCAGAAAGCCGTCCGCCGCGCCGCAGAGCTCGATGCCGTCAAAGACAAGGCCGAACGACACGGTGTAGCCGTCGCCGTCCCGGACAAAGCTCTTTAAGAACGGCGTCGCTGCGCCGCCGAAATTTTCGGGGGAAGCGGTGCGCAGCCGCTCGGCAAAGGCCGCCGCCGCCGTGAGAATGTCGTAGATGTCGATGTCGCGCACGTCCTTGCCGTCTTCCAAGAAGGCGGTGATCGGGATGCCGCCGTCCCGCGAGGCTGCAAAAAGCGCGCGGGTGCGGTTCACCGAGAGGCTGCCGTGCGGCTCGACGACCGTCTGGGCGGACAGGCGGTGGCGGTCGGGATTGAAGCCGAACAGCGCGAGCAGCGCGCTGCCCGCCTCGCTTTGCAGCGGGTGTTCGCCGCCGTCCTCGATCGTGAGCGCAAATGCCGTCACCGACGCTTCGCCGACGGGGACGAGGTTGTCGGTCAGCCGCATTTCGGTCAGCGCGTCGCTCGCGGCCAGTGCGGCCAGCGCGCCCGCGCGCACCGTGACCGGCTTGTCCGAGACGGCGCAGACGCCGCCGCCCGCGAGGTAGAGATGCCCCGCGCCGTCCCCGTCGAAGGCGAGGAGCAGCGTGTCGGCGCTGATCGCAAAGTCGGCCGCGGCCGCTTTGTCGATGTCGCCGGTCAGCGCGTAGAGCAGCTGATAGGGCAGCGCGCCGGGCAGGCGCAGGTAGATGCAGTCGCCCGCGGCGGCGGCCGTGACGGCCGCGCGGTCGGTTGCCGACAGCGCCGCGCCGCTCTCCAGCGCCTGATGGATCAGCGGGAAGGCCAGCGTCGTCAGCGCGGCCGGAATGTCATGCGCGTAAGCGCCGACCGAAGCCCCCGCATAGGAGACCACGGCCGCCTCGGGGACGAGCAGCCCCGCGTCGCGCAGTGTGCGCACGGCGGGCGCGTCCGTCCCGACCGGGACGGCGCCGTTCGGCAGCGCGGTGCGGACGTCGGCCGCGCCGCCCGCCGCAAGCTGCGAGCCGCCGATGTAGATGCCCGCAGCCGCGAGCATGAGAACGATCAGGCAGGCAAGCAGGATCGTTTTGCATTTTTCCATGACCGTTCTCCTTTCAAAGGTTGTGGGGGAATTTTCGGCTCCCCTGTGCAAGGGGAGCTGGCGTGGAACACGCCTTAGGGGTTGTTCCGTGGCTTTGTAACAATCCCTCCGTCGCCGTTCGGCGACACCTCCCTTTGCACAAGGGAGGCTTGATTGCTTTGCTTCGGATTTTTACAGCTTGCCCTGCTTCGGCAGGGTCACGGTAAACGTCGTCCCCTTGCCGACGATGCTGGAGACGCGGATGTCGCCGCCGTGTGCGGCGGCAAACTCCCGCGCGATGGCAAGGCCGAGACCCGTGCCGCCCTTGTCGCTCGACCGCGCCTTTTCCACGCGGTAGAAGCGCTCAAACAGGTGCGGGATGTCCTCTGCGGGGATGCCCACGCCGTTGTCGGTGATTGTGACCTCCGCGCGGTCGCCGAGGTCGTGCAGCCGCAGGCTGATCCGTCCGCCGTCCGGCGTGTACTTGATCGCGTTGGACGTGATGTTGATGAGGATCTGCTCGATGCGGATCCTGTCGCCGCGGATGATCACCGGGTCATATGCGCCGTCAAAGGTCAGCTTGTGTCCGTGCGCCGAGGCGTTGACCGCCAGTGACTTTGCGAGGTAGGCAATCGACTCCTCGAGGTCAAATTCGCGCACGTTGAAGCTCATGGTCTTGCTGTCGAGCTGGGAGAGGGTGAGCAGATTTTTGATGAGCAGCTCCATACGGGTGCTTTCGGTCTCCGCCATGTCGAGAAAGCTCTTGTTCATCTCGTTTTTCGTCACGCCCTCGTCGCCCGCAAGCGCCTCGATGACCATCTTGATGGTGGTCAGCGGCGTGCGCAGCTCGTGCGAGGCGTTGGCGACAAACTCGCGGCGGCTGCGGTCCAGCTCATAGCTCTGCGTCACGTCGTGGATGACGAGGATCACGCCCTCGCGCATACTCGACGCGTCGCGGTAGCGGATGTTGCCGAAATAGAGCTCGTAGACCTTGCCGTTGTAGCGCACGGCGGGCACGTCGCCGCCGTCGTCGAGCGAAATGTCGATGCCGCCGCCCTCATAGTGCAGCAGGCTGAAAATGTAGTCGAGCGTCAGCTCCTCCCGCTTCGCATCGGCAAACAGATCGGTGGCCGCGCGGTTGATCTGGAGCGGCCGGCCGTCCTGGCCGAACGTGATGACCGCGTCCTTGAGGCAGGAAAGCACGGTCTCCAGCTTCTCGCGCTCGCCGTTGATCTCGTCGAGGTTTTCCTCCAGCATCCGGCTCATCGTGTTGAAGTTTTCGGTCAGCACGCCGATCTCGTCGCTGGAATGCACGCTGATCTTGTCCTTGAAGTCGCCCTTTGCCACGCGCTGCACGCCCTCGGTCAGGCGGGACAGCGGCATGGAGATCGCGCGGGCGAGGAAGAAGGAGAGCAGAATCGCGATGAGCAGGCCGACAAACAGCGCCTGCAAAATGATGGAGAACAGCATCCAGTTGATCTCGTGCAGCTCGTCCTGCGTGTCACGCAGATAGATGATGCAGGAGGTGTCGCCGACCGTGAGCGGGAGCGCATAATCCGCGTAGTCGCTGCCGGCGGAGTTCTCGCTGCCGAGGCGGCCGTTTATCGCGGCGACGAGGTTGGGCGTCTCGGCGAGGGCTTCGCCGCCCGCCGTGTCGCTGCCGTCGAGAAAGCCGCCGTCCGCATCGAGGATGTAATAGTTGCGGTAGTCGTCGATGCCGAGGCGCGAGGCGTAGGAGGCGAGGATGGACTTCTGCTTCGCGGCAAAGTCCGCGTCCCCGTCGGCCATCGCGGCCTCGAGATATTGCCGCAGCTGTGCGTCGCCCTCAAGGTTCTGCGCCATGCAGGACGAAAACTGGTCGTTGTAATAGCCCAGCACGCTGCTGATGAGCACCGCGCCCACCACGCTCATGACGATCAGAATGAAGATGACGAGGATCAGGATGATCTTGAAATACAGACCTCTGTACATAGCCGCCCCGCCTTACTGGATGTAGTAGCCGACGCCGCGCTTGGTGATGAGGTATTCGGGGTTTGACGGGTCGCGCTCCAGCTTCTTGCGCAGGCGGGAGACCGTCACGTCCACCGTGTTGACATCGCCGAGGAAGTCGCCGTAGCCCCAGACCTTTTCGAGCAGGTCCTCGCGCGAGAACGGCACGCCGGGGTTCTGCATGAGGAAGAGCAGCAGCTCGTATTCCTTTTTGGAAAGCTCCAGCTCGACGTCGCCGCGCCGCGCGGCATAGCGGCTCTTGTCGATGGAGAGACCGCGCACGGTCAGCACGCCGCCGTCCGCCTCGCTCCCGCCCACCACCTCGTCCTTGTGGCGGCGGATGTTTGCGCGGATGCGCGCGATGACCTCGTTGATCGAGAAGGGCTTGGTGATGTAGTCGTCCGCGCCGTTTTCAAGGCCGAGGATCTTGTCCTTCTCGTCGTCGCGCGCCGTCACCATGATGACCGGCACGTCGCTGCGCGTGCGGATGCCCTCCAGCACGCGGAAGCCGTCCAGCTTCGGCAGCATGATGTCGAGCAGCACGATGTCGAATTTGTCGGAGAGCGCTTTGCGCAGGCCGAGCTCGCCGTCCTCGGCCACATCGGTCTCAAAGCCCGCGCGCCCGAGGTTGAAGGAGAGCAGCATCGCGATGTTTTTTTCGTCCTCCACGATGAGGATGCGTCTCTTTTCGTTTCCCATTCGTTTGTCCTTTCCCACAGGTTACTGGTCCGCGCCGGCTTCGGTCAGAGGCATGGAGCGAAGCGCGGGGTAGGTGTCGAATTTTCTGAAAAAGCCGCTGTACAGCGCGCGGGTGTCCGCGTCGGTCGAGAGGGAGAAGTTGAAGATGCCGTTGTTCGGCGACTCGGTGAGCGCCATCTTCGTCATGCGCTCGCTGGAGAGGTCGTCGGCAACGAGGTTCATGCGGCAGGCCTTTTTGAAGTAGCCGTCGATCGCGGGGATGTTTGACGCAAGCTCGGTGGAGACGTAGATGCGCGAGGTCTTGCCGAGCAGGGCGAACAGGCGGTCGTTTGCGCTGTCCATCTCGTCCGCAAAGGCGGCGGGTGCGGCCAGCGCTGCGGCGTCCGCGTAGTAGGCGACCGTGTGTCCGGAGGCATAGATCAGCGGCAGCACGTCCGTGTAGAGCCCGATTGCCGCCGGGTCGAGCGCGAAGGTCGCGCTGTGCCGTCCGAGCAGGCGGACAAGGCCGGGGATGGCGGCCGCGCCCGGATTTAAGAAGATCGGGTGCAGAAACGTGCCGTCCATCGTGCGGGAGGTGACGATTTCCGGCGTGAACTGCGCGCCGCCGCCGTGCGTGTCATAGGCGGCGAGCAGCTCGGGGAAGGTCAGCGTTTCACTGCCGTCGGTCAGCCGCGCGCGGAGGTAGCCGTCGGCGGCGTAGGCCGTCTCAAAGGAGAGGCCGAATTTTTCGCAGATTGCGGTCGGCTCGACGTAGAGCTCGCCGCCGTAGCGGTAGAGTGCGATCGTGTGCATCGCGCCCGTCTCGTCGAGGCTCTCGCCGAGGTTCAGGCTGATCGAGAGGTAGACGCCGTCCTCGCCCTCGAGCAGTGCCGAGCCGAGCGACTCGGACACGGTGAGCGTGAGCGCGTCAAATTCGGCAAAGGCGGCGAGGGGAACGAGCTGTTTGCCCGCGGCCTCGATAAAGGGGGAGAGCGAGTCGTCGCGGTAGGCGTCGTCGCCGATGTAGAGCGAGGCGCGCCCGGCCGCCGCCGCGGGCAGTAGGCAGAGCAGCGCGGCAAGGAGCAGCGCCGCCGCGCGCAGAAGTCGTTTCATAGGGAGGCACCGTCCTTTCGCGAAAGTTTTTGGGGGAAAGCCTCCCCCAGCAATGGGTGAGTCGAAAGACGCAGAATACCCGGTAGGGGGCGGCGCCCACGACGCCCCGTTGCCGTACCATTCTAACCAAGGCTTCCCCCTTGGGGGAAGCTGTCAACGAAGTTGACTGATGAGGGGTAGGATGCGTCAGCATCCGTCTAAGCAGCCTCGTTTTGCGCTGTAGAGACGCCATTCTGACGAATGGCTACCCCTCATCCGGCGCTAACGCGCCACCTTCCCCCAAGGGGGAAGGCTAAGAGCCGAGTCGTCGCCGGGATGTTTTTCGGTTTCGCATCGCGAAATCGTCGGTGTTCAGCCGACGAAGAAAAACTCCTTAGGAACGCTTGCGTTCCGGTCGCCATGACCCCTACCGATTTGCTGAGAATTCCACACACACCTGTAGGGCGCCGTCTGTCTCCCGCCGCATTTGAAAACCCCTTTATTTTATATCTTTTCTACCTTAATCAGATCCGTGTTGCCGGAGCGGCCGTTGGTGATGCCGCCGGTGACGACGATGAGGTCGCCGCAGCGCAGGTCGAAGGCGTCCTTGGCCAGCTGCTTTGCGCGGTAGAACAGCACATCGGTCGAGTTCAGCTGCTCGCAGAGCACCGGCGTCACGCCCCAGGAGAGGGCGAGCTTGCGGAAGGTCTTTTCGCTGGTCGTCACGCCGAGG
>CAKSLQ010000017.1 GCA_934467415.1 uncultured Eubacteriales bacterium | reverse complement strand
ACCGGACGGTATCCGGCAGCAGGATGTGGCCCTTCGCTTTCTCCGCTTTGTATTTCTGCCACTCTTCGTATTCCTTGTTTGTGATTTGCTTTATGGCGGTTACCTCGCATTTTGGTCCATAGATTGAAGGCGGCAGTTCAGTTCATACAGAGCCGTTTTATTTGAATCCCATGTCAGCCGTTGCATCGCATCATCATAGCTCAACCATTCAAATCCTGAATGCTCATCCGAAAGCACAACATCTTTTTTACACTCAAAAGCGAATGCATATTCCGGGATCACAAAAGTGTCTTCTGGCCAGAGTTTTCGATATCTTTGGGCTATCACATTTGCGGGAACATAAGCCATCGACGTGAGTTGTATTACGCTATCTGTGTTGATTGACGTCTCTTCACAAATCTCACGAATTGCTGCATCAACAGGCTTATCATCATTTTCGCCACCACCGGCGACAAACTGGTACTGGTCTATATCCGCACGGTGAAACACACAAAACTGCAATTCCGGCGTCACTCTATACGGAATGGCTAATATTTGAAAAGGTGCTCGCATACATATGTCCTCCGAAAAACTCAATTTTTTCGCCGTCTATTATACCGGCGATGTATGAACATTTCTCCCGATAAAAACAGCCGAGACACCCCGACTTCCACAACTTCCCCCTCAAATGCCAACTTACCCCTCAAGCGGCAAAATCGGCGGAGGGAAAACTAAACTGTATCAATCTCGGTGTTTTTTTATATCAATATAGATGAGGTCTATTTTACCGCGATGGGTCTTCTCCGGCAGATCGTCCCGCTTCCGTTTTGAAATATTGGTGCTCATACGTCCTCCGCTTCCCGTGCAGCGTCTGCACATTCCGTTTTTCCGCATTATGTTAATTATAGCACACGACGCCGACAAAATCAACCGTTCTTCCGCCGGATTCGGCGGGGGAACGCGCAAAAAGAACACGGACCGCGATCCGTGTTCTTGCAGGTTCGGCTTTTGCCGGGTTCCTTTACCGCAGAAGTGCGAAATCCTTCTCGCCGAGGACGCGGGAGAGATTGTCCAGCGCCATCATGCGGTACGCGCCCGACCAGGCGCAGAGACAGTCGTTGTAATGCCCGCGCTCTTCGCAGGTGGGGCGGTATTTCGTCCAGCGGCACTGGAAGAAGCCCTCGTTCTGCGACCCGAGCGGACGCGCCTGCCCGTGGATGCGCTCGTCCGCCGAGGCGGTGACGCCCTGCACGGCGTTTGCCCACATGGCGTGCGCGCGCTTTGCCCAGCGGGCATCGCCCGTGTATTTTGCCAGCAGCAGAAAATCGGAGACTGCCGCCGCGCCCCATGCGTCGATGGCGTGATGCTCGGTGGAGATCGCCGTGCCGCCCTTCGTATGGTAGCCGTACTTTACAAACTCGCTGTCCGCACCGTACAGCACATCGAAGTGGAACGCCCAGGAGAAGAAATAGTACGCCGCCTTCTTCGCACGATCGAGGTATTTTGCGTCCTTCGTCTCTTCATAAAGCATCAGCGACGAGGTGATGAACGGGTACGCCGTCTCCTTGTCGATACTCTGGCAGTCGAGCGCACCCGCCGCGCAGACGAAGTTGTCGAGGTCGCGCGCAAAATAAAAGTCGCTGGCGCGCGCGGCGGTGTCGAGATAGCGGCGATCGCCCGTGATGCGGTAGGTCTCCATCAGCCCGGTGAGCATAAAGCCGCCGATGGAGCCGTTCTCCATCACGCACCGACCGTCCAGCGTCCAGGACTTGCCGAAGCCGTATGTCTCGGAGAAGTGCTCGACGAAGAAGTCGCACAGGCGCACGGCAAAGCGCTTGTAGGCGGGCTTGTCGATGCCCTGCGCCGCGAGGAAGGCATACATGCGCGCCATCTCGGCGGCGCCCCAGCCGAAGTTGCAGACATCGGGGGTGGCAAAGTCGTAGGTCTCCTTGACGTAATACTGTTGGAACTGCGAATAGAGCAGCCCGTTTTCCTGCTGCTTCTCCGCCCAGGCGTCGAAGATGCCGATCGCGGTATCGAGCAGGTCGCGGTCGCCTCGCCTTGCCGCATCGACGGCGAGCATACGCGCATTGAGCAGCCCCTGATCCGCCCAGCCCATCTCGAAGCGCTCGTCAAAGCGCCCGAGCTCGGTATAGTACGGGTCCTTCATGCGGCGCTCCATCTCCTCGGGCGTGATCGCCGCGCCGTGCTGCGAGCGGAACAGGCGGGGCGCAAAGTGCGTGATGATGAGCTTGTGTCCCTCGTAGTCGTAGAGCAGCGCCTTGGCATAGTCGATGCCGAGCTCCCAGGTTTTTTCCGGCGTCAGCACGGGCGTGCGGTCAAAGTCGAAGAGGTCCGCCGCGCAGTCGAGCAGATTGGCCGCCGCATAGTTCTCGTACATCGGCACACAGGCAAAAACGTACGAGGTCGAGGCAAAGTGCGCGCCCGGCGTGAGCGTGATGTATTCGTCGTAGCGCTCGGTCAGGATGTCCTTGCCCGAATAGGTGTAGGGTGCCTCGGTCACGGGGCGGATGATGCGCTGGGCGAAGCTGCCGTCCGCGCACCGTTCCATCGAGGCAGACGCGCGCAGCGAATTCTCGTCGCAGTCGCTTGCAAACAGCGCCGCGCCGAAGCGCTTGTCCTCGGTGAGCGTGCAGGCGGGGATGCCGGTGCGGTCATAGGCAAACGTCCAGGCCTCGCCGTCCCGCGCAAGCCCCATCGGCGTGTTGGGCTTGCAGCCCGGATTGCCGTTATAATTGACGCAGGGGATCAGGTACTTCGCCGGCGCAAACGCCGTGCGGATCTCGAGAATGTCCTTGAAGCAGAGCGTCCCCACGCCGACATTCTCGATCGCGCGGTCGAGGCGGAACAGCCCGCCGCCGAGGTCGGCGACCGTGTCGGTCACGCGGAGGCCGTGCCCGGTTGAGACGACGGTGTGGCCGTCGCAGGCGGCGTCCAGCGTGCAGACCTTGCCGCCAAGCTCGATCTTCGCGGGTGCGAAATGCAAAGCGGCGTCTGCGCCGCCCGAGAGCGAGAAGCCGCGTCCGGTATAAAAAACTGAAAGCATAATTTCGTCCTTTCGGTGTCTTTTCTTTAATTTATCATACCGTGCGGCGAATTGCAATGCAAGAATCGGTTGCAAAAGTGTGGTTTTTATGGTATAATGATTTTCAAAGCAGTCCGGTGCGGTGAAAGATCCGCGCCGTTTTTGCGAAAACTACGGGAGGGATCGAATGCAGCTCATCATCGCCGAAAAGCCGAGCCTTGCACGCAACATTGCCGCCGCGGTCGGCGGCATGCAGAAGCGGAACGGCTATTTCGAGGGCGGGGGCACGCTCATCAGCTGGGCGTTCGGCCACCTGTTTTCGCTCTGCGACATTGAGGACTACCTTGAAAACGTCCCTGCCGGGGCGCGCTGGACGATCGGAAATCTGCCCTGCTTCCCGCACGAGTTCCGCTTCACCCTGCGGCGGAAGGCGGACGGCACGGTCGATCCCGGCGTCGCCCGCCAGTACGAGACGCTGAAATACCTCTGCAACCGTCCCGACGTGGACACCATCGTCAACGCGGGGGACGCCGACCGCGAGGGCGAGATCATCGTCCGCCTCTGCGTGATGCACGCGCTGGAGGCCGAAAAGCGGTTCGTCCGCCTCTGGCTGCCCGACCAGACGCCCGAGACCGTGCGCGCGGCGCTTGCCGACATGAAGGACGAGGGCGAATACGACCGCCTCGCCAATGAGGGCTTTGCCCGCACCTACATCGACTGGCTCTACGGCGTCAACCTCACGCGCTACGCCACGCTGAAAACCGGCAAGCTGCTCCGCGTCGGCCGCGTGATCGTGCCGATCGTCAAGGCGATCTACGACCGCGACTGCGCCATCCGCGACTTCAAGCCCGAGACCTACTACGCGCTGCGCTCGGCCGCCGAGACAAACGGCGCCGCGGTGGAGCTTGTCGGCAAAGAGAAGTTCCCCGCCGCCGAGCGGGCGCGCGCCGAGGCGGCCGCCGCCGCGTACAACGCGGCAGGGGCCGTGGTGACCTCGGTCAAGCGCAAGAAGGACGAGATCAAGCCGGGCAAGCTCTATTCCCTCTCCAAGCTGCAAAACGTGCTCGGCAAAAAGTACAAGATGTCGATGGCGGAGAGCCTCGAGATCGTGCAGAGCCTGTACGAGCGCGGCTATCTGACCTATCCGCGTACCAACTCCGAGTACCTTGCCACCGCCGAGGCAGGCAAGGTGAAAAAGATTCTCGAAACCGTCAAGGGCATCGGCTATCCCGTCGAATTCAAGAACAAGAAGACCATCTTCGACGACAGCAAGATCGAGTCGCACTCGGCGCTGACGCCGACCTACAAGATCCCCGACAAGGGTGCGCTTTCCGAGACCGAGCGCAAGGTGTACTCCACGGTGTTCCGCCGTTTTGTCGCCGTCTTCTGCGCCGAGGAATGCAGAGCGGAAAAGACCGAGATCGGCATCGCCGTCGGGAATTATGAGGATTTTCTGCTGAAAGGCACGGTCATCGTCGAGCCGGGCTGGACGAAATACGACGACTACACGGCAAAGGACAAGGTGCTCCCGCCGCTTTCCAAAGGAGACAAGGTCAACATCGACTTTGCCCCGGTCGAGCGCGAGACCGCGCCGCCGAAGCACTACACGATCGAGACGCTGAACAACTACCTGAAAAACCCGTTCAAGGAGGAAAAGGCGGCGGCAAAGGACGTGAAGGCCTCGGACGACGAGAACGACGACGAGGACTACCGCGCCATCTTCGAGGGGCTGGAGCTCGGCACGGAGGCGACGCGCACGGGCATCATCGACAACGCGAGAAACAGCGGTTACATCGAGCTGAAAAAGGATGTCTACCGCATTCTGCCGGACGGCGAGTTTCTGATCGAATCGCTCTCGCGCATGGGCATCTCGATGGACAAGTACAAGACGAGCGAGCTCGGCCGCGCGCTGAAAAAGATTTTTCACGGGCAGATGGCGGTGCGCGACGGCGTGGCGCTGGCCGAACAGGAGATCGGCGAGGTCTTCGAGAAGAAGGCCCTGCCGCCCGAGACCGATGCGGACGACGGCTTTCTCGGCGACGAGATCTGCCCCTGCCCGCTCTGCGGCGGCACGATCCGGCGCACGAAGCTCGGCTACGGATGCAGCGGCTACAAAGAGGGCTGCCGGTTTACGGTCAGCCGCGTGATCTGCGGCCGGGTGATCTCCAAGGAGAACATCCGCCTGCTCGCGACCACGGGCAGAACCGCCAAGATTCAGGGCTTTGTCTCCCCGCGCACCGGCAGGACGTTCGACGCGGTGCTGCGGCTTGAGGGGGCACAGGCAAAATTTGATTTTGCGCAGTGAGGACGGAAAGCAAAATGGTTACCTACGATCAGCTCCGGCAGAATGCTGCCGTCAATACCTACATCGAAGAGGCGGATCGCGCGCTCGGCGCGCTCGGCTACACCGAGCACAGCTTTGCCCATGTGACGCATGTGGCGAAGACGGCGGGCGACCTGCTGACAAAGCTCGGCTACGACGCGCACACCGCGGAGCTTGCCCGCGCGGCGGGGTATCTGCACGATATCGGCAACCTCGTCAACCGCGTGGATCACTCGCAGAGCGGCGCAATCATGGCCTTCCGCATCCTTGACAAGATGGGGATGGACGCGCGGGACATTGCCGCCGTGGTCTCGGCCATCGGCAACCACGACGAGGGCACGGGCGTGCCGATCAATCCGATCGCCGCCGCGCTGATTCTCGCGGACAAGAGCGACGTGCGCCGCTCCCGTGTACGCAACCCCGAGCCGTCAACCTTCGACATTCACGACCGCGTCAACTTCTCGGTCAACGACACCGCGCTGGAGCTGGACGCGGCGGCGAAAACGCTGACGCTGCGGCTCGACATCGACACAAGTTGCGGCAGCATGATGGACTTTTTCGAGATTTTTCATGTTCGCATGTCCATGTGCAAAAACGCCGCGCGCACGCTCGGGCTCGGCTTCGGCCTGGTCATCAACGGGCAGACCGTGATGTAGAAAACACAAATATAATGCTTTTCTTATCCGTTTTTTATCTTGACTTTAGCCGGATGTGGTGAAATACAGATAGATGGAACAAAAACTTTACCGCAATTTCGTATGTTTTTTACAGTTGCCCCCGGCACAAAAATATGCTATGATGTATCTTGGCGGGAAATGGTTGTTTTCCGCAGTTTTGCGCAATCGTACCTTAACATTGAAAAAGGAGACGCTATGGATATTGCGAATTACCTGTCGCTGCTCGGCGGCATTTCCATGTTCCTGTTCGGGATGCACGTCATGGGCGACGGCCTCGAAAAATGTGCCGGCAACCAATTGAAGACGATTCTGGAAAAGCTGACTTCCAGCACATTCAAAGGCTTTTTGCTTGGCCTCGGCGTAACGCTGCTGATTCAATCTTCCTGTGCAACGGCAGTCATGGTCGTCGGCTTTGTCAACTCGGGCCTGATGACCCTGCATCAGGCAACCGGCGTCATCATGGGCGCCAACCTCGGCACTTCGGTAACAGCATGGCTGCTCGCTACCTCCGGTATTGAGGGCGAAGGCATTCTGCAACTGCTCAAGCCGGAGTCCTTTGCGCCGATATTCGCTTTTCTCGGTATTCTCCTCTATATGTTCCAAAAGAATAAGCGGAAGAAAGACATCGGCCTGATTTTTGTCGGTTTCGGCGTGCTGATGATCGGCATGAACATCATGTCCAGCGCAGTTGCCCCCTTGAAAGACAGCCCGACGTTCCAGAGCATTCTTATCAAGTTTGCCAACCCGATTATCGGTGTTCTGGTCGGCATGATCTTCACGGCAATTATTCAGTCGTCCTCGGCGTCTGTCGGTATTTTGCAGGCATTTTCGCTTACCGGCGCGGTTACGTACAGCGTTGCAATCCCGATCATCGTCGGGCAGAATATCGGCACATGCTTCAGCGCCATGCTCTCCTCAATCGGTGCGGGCAAGAACGCACGCCGCGTTTCCTTCGTTCATCTGTATTTCAATGTTTTAGCGGCAATTATCATTCTGCCGCTGTTCTATCTGGCAAATTCGATCTTCAAATTTCCGGTTGAAGAAACCGTCAATCCGCTGACCATCGCCATCATCCACACCGGATTCAAAATCATCGCACTCTGCATCCTGATGCCGGCCTCCCGTCTGCTGGAGAAGCTGGCGGCACTCACCGTGCCGGACGGTAAGAACGACCGCGAGCAGGAGCTGCTGGATGACCGTCTGCTGGCGACGCCCGCCGTTGCAATCGAGCGCGCGCGCATCGTTGCGCACGATATGGCCAAGCTCTCGGTGGAGACGCTGCGCCAGTCGATGCAGTTGATCGGCAGCTTTAACGAAAAAGCGCTGGAAGCCATTTATGCGGGCGAAGATCGCGTGGATAAATACGAGGACATGCTCGGCACTTACCTCGTCAAGATCAGCTCCTGCGAGCTGAGCGAGGCGGACGGCCACGAGGCGGCGGAGCTGCTTCACATCATCGGCGACTTCGAGCGCATTTCCGACCATGCGGTCAACATTGCCGAATCGGCGCAGGAAATGAGCGACAAAAAGCTGTCCTTCTCCGAGCAGGCGACCAAAGAGCTGGCCGTCATGATCCGGGCGGTGGATGAAATCATGGCCTCCGCTCTGCGCGCCTTCTGCGACGTGGATATGAATGCGGCGTTCAACGTCGAGCCGCTGGAGGAGGTCATCGACCTCATCAACGCGCGTCTGAAGAAGCGCCATGTGGCGCGTTTGCAGCGCGGCGAATGTACGATCGAGCTCGGCTTCGTCCTTGCCGACCTGCTGACGAACCTTGAGCGCGTGTCCGACCACTGCTCCAATATTGCGGGCTGCATGATCGAGATCAAGCATGACGCGCTGGACGTGCACGAATACATGGAGAAGCTCAAGACCGAGGGCAACCCGCGCTATACGGCCTGCTACGAGGCATACAAGGAAAAGTATGCGCTCCCGCCGAAGCCGCAGCCGACGCAGGCGCAGGCGCAGCCCGCGCAGGGCTGAGCTGTGGAGCGCGGCATGAAACAGAAGGTTCTGATCACCGGCGCGGCGCGCGGCATCGGCTTTGCCATGGCAAAGCGGTTTGCCGGGGCGGGATACGCCGTGTACGCACTGTGGCACAACGCAAGGGAGCAGCTTGACGGGCTCGGCGCGCCGGATATCACGCCGGTGCACGGCGATGTGGCGGATGCCGCCTCGGTCGCCGCCGTCCGTGAAGCGGTCGGCGCGGTCGATATTCTCATCAACAATGCCGCCATCTCCCGTTTCGGGCTCATCACCGACCTTTCCGAGGCGGACTGGGACGAAATGATGGCGGTCAACCTCAAATCGGTTTTTCTGCTCACAAAGGCATTTCTCCCCGACATGATCCGCCGCCGGAGCGGGAAAATCATCAACGTTTCCTCCATCTTCGGCGCGGTCGGCGGTTCCTGCGAGGTGGCCTATTCGGCTGCCAAGGCAGGCGTAATCGGCTTTACCAAGGCGCTGGCCAAGGAGGTCGGCCCATCCGGCATTCAGGTCAACTGCATTGCCCCCGGCGTGATCGACACCGCGATGAACGCGCGGCTGTCCGCAGAAGATCTCGCGGCGCTCCGGGACGAGACCCCGCTCGGCAGACTGGGGACGCCCGAGGACGTGGCAAAGCTCGCGCTGTTCCTCGCCGAGGACACATTCATCACCGGCGAAGTGCTTCACATCGGCGGCGGGTATCTGCGATAATTAAAACAGAAAGAGGCATTGAAAACGATCGTTTTCAATGCCTCTTTTGCATCGGCTTAAATTTTCTCAAAGGAGGAACGGAGGAATGCGCGGGTCTTTTCATTCTGCGGGTGGTCGAAAACCTGCTCGGGTGTGCCGATCTCGGCGATGCGGCCGTCGGCCATGAAGATCACGACATCGGCGACACTGCGCGCAAAATCCATCTCATGCGTAACGACGATCATCGTGCGATCCTCGCCCTTCAGCCCCTTGATGACGCGCAGCACCTCGCCGGTCAGCTCGGGATCGAGGGCGCTGGTCGGCTCGTCGAAGCAGAGGATCTCCGGGTCGAGCGCGAGCGCGCGGGCGATCGCCACACGCTGCTGCTGCCCGCCCGAAAGCTGGCAGGGATAGGCGTCCATGCGCTCGGTGAGGCCGACGCGCTCGATCAGCGCGCGGGCGCGCGCCTCAATGTGCTGCGGCGTATCCAGCTTGAGCAGCGTGGGCGCAAGCGTCACGTTGCTGAGGACGCTGTACTGCGGGAAGAGGTTGAAGGACTGGAACACCAGCCCGAAATGCAGGCGGCAGGCGCGCATCTGCGCGTCGGTCATTTTATTTGCCGCCTTACCGTCGTAGATCACTTTCCCGCCGACCGAGATTGTCCCCTCGTCGGCAAATTCCAGGAAGTTGAGGCAGCGCAGGAGCGTGGTTTTGCCGCCGCCGGACGAACCAATCACGGCAAGCACCTGCCCGCGCTCCAGCGAGAGGTCGATATTTTTCAACACCTCGGTCTTGCCGAAGCTCTTTTTGAGTCCGCGGACTTCCAACAGTGCCATGTCGTCCCCTCCTTAAACCTTGAAGTAATCGAGCTTCTTCTCGATGTAGCCGAACAGCAGCGTCAGCACACCGCTGAAGATCAGATAATAGATGCCCGTGAAGAACAGCGGCCAGATCTGCCCGGAAATACCGTGCGAGCTCTTGACAAAGGCATAGCCCGCCCAGATGATCTCCTGCAGCGAAATGATGCGCGCAAGCGAGGTGTCCTTGACCAGCGTGATAATCTCGTTGGACATCGGCGGCACGATGCGCTTGATCATTTGCAGCAGCGTGACCTTGAAGAAGATCTGCCTCCGCGACAGTCCCAGCACCTGCCCGGCCTCCTCCTGCCCGTGCGGCACGCCCTGGATGCCGCCGCGATAGATCTCGGAGAAATAGCAGGCGTAATTGAGGATGAACGCCACCGCAGACGCGAGAAAACGCCCCTCCTCGCCGCCGCCCCAGATCGGCGTGCCGAACAGCAGCCCAGGCCCGAAATAGATGATGAGCAGCTGCAGCATCAGCGGCGAGCCGCGGAAGACCCAGACGACCGTGCGGGTCAGATAGGCAAGCGGCTTGAAGCGCGCCATCGAGCCGAACGAAATAATCAGCCCGAGCGGGATCGCGCCGAGCAGCGTGACGACAAAGAGCTTCAGCGTCTGCAAAAAGCCGGTATTCAGCGCGGCAAATACGATGGGAAACTGTTCGGAAAAACTCATAGCGGATTCCTTTACAAAAAGTCTTTTGGACGCGCAAGCAGAGAGTGCGTGTATCGCACTCTCTGTCTGCAAGCTGTAACTTTGATTACTTGATCAGCGCTGCCTGCACCTTATAGGTCTCAGCGAGCTTCTCTGCCGTGCCGTCCTTCACAGCGCCTGCGAAGAATTCGTTAAACTTGGCTGCCAGCTCCGAACCCTTGCGGAAGCCGACGCCGTATTCCTCGGAGTTGAGGCCGACCGTGTAGGTCAGTCCCTCGTAGCTCGTGCCCTCGCCGACCATGGCTGCCGCCATCAGCGAGTCGATGATGGCCGCATCCGACGTGCCGCTTGCCACTTCAAGCAGCGCGGTTGCCTGATCGGCGACCTCGGTGAACGCAAAGCCGTTTGCCTCGGCCATGTCCTTGCCTGCCGAACCGACCTCAACGGCAAACTTCAGCGACTTGCAGGCCTCAACCGTGGTGTAGTCGGCCGCCTTGTCTGCGGGGACGATCACGACCTGTGCGTTATTGCAGTAGGGCGTGGAGCATTCCATCGCGCTCTTGACTTCGTCGGTCAGCGTCATGCCGTTCCATACGCAGTCGATGCTCTTGTTGTTCAGCTCCATGATCTTGTTGTCCCAGTCGATAATCACGAACTCAGCCTTAACGCCGAGGCTCTCGGCAAACGCCTTTGCCATGTCGGCGTCGAAGCCGATCCAGCTGCCGTCCGCCGCCTTGTAGTCCATCGGCTCAAACTCGGTGATGCCGACGAGCAGCGTTCCCTTTTCCTTCACATAGTCGAGGTCGGTCGCGTCCTTCTTGCCGCAGCCGGCGAAGCTGAGCAGCAGCATTGCGGCGGCAAGTACAGCCGCCAGAATCTTTTTGGTTTTCATCATTTTTTCCTCCTGAGATGAATGGTTTTATTCGCTTTAGCGCTTTAGTCTGCTAAACTGGTATCATAATAGCACATGTATAGGCGTCTGTCAAGAGGTTTTTGAAAATTTTTCGGATTTTTTTGAGCGGGCATGAAAAGAGCCTTTCCGCGAGACGCGGAAAGGCTCTTTGGGTACAACAGGCTCCCCTGTGCAAGAGGGAAGGCTAAGACGCGGCGGGGCAAGGCGTACACGGTTCCCGCTATTCCGTAGGGGCGACCATCGGTCGCCCGTTTTGCTTTGTGGGGGCGGGTCGTCGAGGCGCCGACCCCTACCGGGTTTGTGCGTAATTTCGGCTCTCTATGCAGAAAAGGCTAAGACGCAGCGGGAGCGAGCCCCGCCCTACGGACGCCCCGTATGCCTTTTCAATTGCCGACCTCGATGCTGATCTCGTAGAAGATATTGAGAAGGTCGTCCACGTTTGCGTTCTTCTTCTCTTCCCCGCGGATGTCCACGATGCATTTGCCCTCATGCATCATGACAAGGCGCGTGCCGTATTCGACCGCGAAGCGGAGGTTGTGCGTGACCATCATCGTGGTGATCCTGCTGGCCTTGACAAACTTGTCGGTGAGCTGCATGACCGTGTCCGCCGACTTCGGGTCGAGCGCGGCGGTATGCTCGTCGAGGATGAGCAGATCAATGTCGGTCATGTTGGCGATGACCAGCGCAAGCGCCTGCCGCTGGCCGCCGCTGAGCGTGCCGACCTTGGTGTCGAGGCGGTCCTCCAGCCCCATGCCGCACTGTGCAAGCATCCCGCGATAGGTCTCGATCCGGGCGCGGCTGACGGCGGGCGTCAGCCCGTAGCGCCGCTTTTTGTTGTCGGCCAGCGCCATATTTTCAAGGATGGTGAGGTCGCTGCACGTCCCCGCCTTGGGATCCTGAAAGACACGGCCGATGTGCGCGGCACGGCGGTATTCCGCAAGATTGGTGATGTCGTTTCCGTCCACGATGATCCGGCCGGAATCGACGGGGAGCGAACCGCAGAGCAGGTTCAGCATAGTGGTCTTGCCGCTGCCGTTGGAGCCGATAATTGAGACAAATTCGCCGTCGTCCACGGTCAGATTGAAGTCGTCAAACAGCGTGACCGCATCCGGTGTGCCCGGATTGAAGGTCTTACAGATGTGTTCGTACGAAAGCATTTTTCTTTCCTCCGCTTCCCTTGCCGAATTTGCCGCTGAGCACAAGCGCCAGCGTGAAAAGCACCGCCATGATCGCCTTGTTGTAGGCGCTGGGGACGCCGAGCAGCGTGGCGATGCCGAGGCAGCCCTGATAGATGACCGAGCCGAGGATGACCGCGGTGGTCGGCTTCATGAACCGGACGCGGCCGAACAGCGACAGGCCGATGATGAGCGAGGCAAGGCCGATGACGATCATGCCGACGCCCATGCCCTGGTTGGCGTTGCCGCGACTCTGCGCGATAAGCGCGCCGCAGACCGCCGCATAGCCGTTGCCGATGGCGAGGCCGAGCGTCTTATAGAAGCGCGCATCCTTCGCCAGCATGGTGACATACTGTGCGTTGCCGCCGGTGGCGCGGAGCAGCAGCCCGCTCTTGGTTTTGAGGTAGAAATCCAGCATCAGCTTGAACAGCAGCGCAACGGCAAAGAAGGTGACCAGCTTGCGCAGATTGAAGCCGTAGAAATCGGTCGGCAAGAATGTCGCGGGCTTTGTACGCAGGATGGTGGGCACGCTGCGCCCGAGGTCAATGGTGGAGAGCGCGCCGTCGCCCGCGAAGCTGCCGCCCATGCCGACGACCGTGACCACGAGATTGACCGAGATCAGCAGCGTGGAGACGAGGATGCCGCAGAGCAGCGGACGAATGCCGAGCCGCACATGGAGCACACCCGTGAGCGTGCCGCAGAGGAAGCCGATCGTAAAGGCGACGACGAGCGCAAGCCACGGGTTCAGTCCCGCGCGGGCCAGCAGGCCGAAGACCACGCCGCCGGTGACGACTGTCCCCTCCACGGTGAGATCCGGGAAATCGAGGATCGTATAGGAGATGTAGTACCCCATCGCGAGGATTGCATACATGAAGCCGTCCTGCAAAACGACGTCAAGCGCGCTGAGTATCAGAGACATGGCAGGTCCTTTCATACACCGACGCCCGCGCCGTGCGGCGCGGGACGTGATGTTTTTTCTACTATATTATTTATTGGTGGTGACGGTCTCGACGTCCGCATAGTCGGCGGGGAGCGTCATGCCGAAGGCGGCCAGCACGTCGGTATTGACGACCGGGGTCGCATCCGAGATGGTCTTGACCGCCATGTCGGCGAGCTTTGCGCCCTCGAGCGCGTCAGCCGCCATGTTGCCGGTGACCTTGCCGAGTGCGACATAGTCGATGGAGACGGAGGCGAGGCAGCCGTTCTTGACCTGCTCGATCTCCGAGCCGTAAACCGGGATGCCGGCGGCGTTGGCCGCCTCAAGCACGACCGAGAGGTTGTTGACGACCTTGTTGTCGGTGAAGTTGTTGAAGCAATCGACCTTGGCGGCGAGTGCGGTTGCCGCTGCGGGGATGTCGGCGTCGTTCTGAATGCCGGAGGCGATGATCTCGATGCCGTATGCCTTTGCCGCGTCCTCAAGGAGACCCAGCTGCGTGATGGAGTTTGCTTCGCTCGTGGTGTAGAGGACGCCGATCTTCTTGACGTCGGGCTGCATCGCGCGGATCAGCTTGACCTGCGCGGCCATGTCGAGGACGTCCGAGGTGCCGGAGCAGTTGAAGCCGGGCTTATCCATGCTCTCGACGAGGCCGACGGCCATCGGGTCGGAGACGGCACAGAAGACGACCGGGATGTCCTTGTCCTCGGCGGCGGCAGCCGCGGAGGAAGCGGCGGGCGTTGCGATGGCAACGATCATATCATAGTTCTGTGCGGCAAACTGGGATGCGTAAGTGCCGCAGTCGGTGTCGGCGGAGGTGTCGGAGCCGATCTGGCGGTTGATCTCCACGCTGTCGCCGAAGCGTTCCTTCAGCGCCGCCTCAACGCCTGCATAGCAGTTGTCGAGCGAGGGGTGGCTGATGTACTGGATGACGCCGACCTTCTTGACGGTGGTCAGCGTTTCGGCGGAGGTCTCGGCGCCCGAAGCCGCGGAAGAGCCGGTGGTGTTGTCGGGCGTTTCGGTCTTGCCGCAGGCGGCAAAGCTGAGGACGGCAAGGACAAGTGCAAGCAGCACGGAAGCGATTTTCATTACGTTTTTCATGGTTATTCCCTTTCTGAAATTCAATGGATCGGTTTGTGTACGGACGGTTGGTTTATCTGCGCCGCCATCGCCATCGCTTTGTCAAAATCGTCATAATTGCCTCCACGGAAAAATAAAAAGATTCCTGTCCCAAACAAATGGGACAGGAATCTGTAAACCCTGCGGTACCACCCAAATTCGCACATCGTGCGCACTCAACGTGTACAATCATACACTTGCGATGTAACGGTCGCCCCGTCGCCCCTAACCGCCCTGCGGCTCGGTTTGCCCTCGGAAGTCCATTCGCCACAATCGTTGCTGCTGCCATCTCACCATCGGCAGCTCTCTGGATGCGCCTGCATCGTGGGTACTACTCTTCGTCACCGGTTTCTCGGTATGGGCATATGATAGCACCGGCAAATCGGTTTGTCAAGAGGAAAACCGAAATTTTTTCGGAATTTTTTTCAATCGACGATTTCCGTCTTGTCAAAGCCCGTGATGCTGCCCTGCATCGACTTTGCGCCGCCGCCGAGCTGAAGCGTGGTCTTGCCGCGCCCCGCCTTCGGCGTGTCGGCCGACTGATACAGCCCGACCTTGCCCGCAAATTCGCCGTCCGTGATCTTCATCGTGACGCTGCCGTTGAGTTTGGCCGTATTTGCGGTGTTATTCGTGCCGATGCGGCAGACCGCGTAGACATCCGATGCAAATTTGCCGCCGTTGATCTCAAAGACGAGGTCGCCCGCGCAGCCGTTCATGCCCGTGCCGGTGGTGACGCTTGCGCCCTTATAGGTAAACTCGCCGCCGTTTATCACATAGTGCAGCTTGACGCCCGCATCGACGCTGCCGACCGGGTACTCGGCCTTCTGGCGGATGTTGCCGCCGCGGAACAGCGCATAGGTGCCGCTGTTTACCGTGATCGTGCAGTCCTTGTGTGCGCTGACGTCGGCCGCAGTCAGCCCGGCAAGGCCGATGGCATAGCCGGCATTGACGGTGTAATCCACCGTGGCCTTCGCCGTGCGCGTGCAGGTCAGCCCGTCGCCGAAGGTGACGTTGTTGTAGCCGCAGTAGAAGCCGTTGCCGTTGGAATTGTAAACGATATTGAGGTCGCGGAATTCAAGGTCGCCGCCGATCATGAATGTACCGGCGAGGACGAGCTTTGCGCCGACCGTCTCGGCGTAATTCACGCCGCCGTAGGTCGAGGTGATCGTGACTTTGCCGTTTGTCTTCGGGGTGACGGTGATGCCCTCCTCGGTCACGCCGGAGACGACGACCGTGCCGCCCTCGGGCAGCAGCGAGATCGCGTGGGACAGCGTCTTGACCGCGTCGGCGGGCGATGTGCCGCCACCAGACATCGAGCCGACCTCGGAGACGAAGACGACCTTGCTCTCCGACGGGGTCAGCGCGGGCAGCGCCGTCTTTCCGTCGAACACTTCGCGATAGAAGTTGATTGCGAGCGCGTCATAGGTCGCATCGTTCGGGTGCACCTTGTCGTTATACGGCAGCAGTGCGGTATAGTAGTCCGCAAGCGTCACCGCGTTGTCAACGAGCGGGAGCTTCAGCTCCGCGGCGATATCGCGGATGATCCCGGGCAGAATGATCGTCGTGCTCTGATGGGAGGTGCTGTCGTTGACGGCGGGGATCATGGTCGCGAGATAGATCTCGGGATTTTTCGGCAACGTCTGTAAGTCTGCAACCAGGTTCTTGTACGCGGAAACAAAATCGTCAGCCGCGCCCTTGCCGCTCATGCTGCGCCCGTCGTTGGTGCCCAGCATCAGGATCACGATGTCGGCGTCCGTGCGCATCGCGGTCGCGTACTGCGCGGTGGCAGGATACCACAGCGCGGATTTTGCCGCCTTGACGTTGTATTCGCTCTCGGGCGACATGACGTAGGACGAGGCCTTTCCGCAGTTGACGACCTTATAGCCGTCGCCGAGCAGCTTTTGCAGCTGGTTCGGATAGTCATTCGCCTGGTCTTTCGCGCCCGTACCCTGTGTGATGCTGTCGCCGACGCAGAGGACGGTGATCTTTTCGCCCGCGGCGATTTTCTTTGCGCGGGTATACTGCCGTTCGGTAAACACGTTTTGCTCCATCAGTTTGTCGGCAACGATCTTGCCGGATTTCGTCTCGGCGGCGAGTGCGCCGAGGCAGATAACGAAGGCGTCGCCGCGCTTGAATGCGGCGGTCGCCGCGGTATGCTCGGTCATGCCGAGCTTGCCTGCGAGCGTGAACGGATCACTCCATACGAAGTCGCCGCTGCCGTCGTTTTTGTCGGTATAACCCATGGCGCGCAGCATCAGCGTGAGAAATTCGGGCTCGCTGATGGCCGCATCCGCGTCAAAATAAACGCGCCCGGAAGCGTCCCGCTTGCCTGCGACAAGGTTGTTGGCAACCGCGTAGCTGACATAGGCATTCGCCCAGTCGGGCACGTCGTCAAACGGTGCCTTCGCCGTCTCGGCTTTTGCCGCGTCCTCAACGCCGAGGTAGCGCTCAAGCAAAATGACGGCCTGCGCGCGGGTCAGGTTGTCGGCAAGCCCGAAGCGGTCGCTTGCATTGGCATAGCCCTGCACAAGGCCGAGCGCATACAGGCTGTTTGCGGCATCGGTCTCCGTCGGTGCGGCGGAAACGGAAAAGGCAAACAGCAGTGCAAACAGAAGCAGAAAAGGAAGAATTTTTTTCATGTGATCCCCCGTAAATCTAAAGATACTTACATTATAAAAGAAAAGCATCGTAAATGCAATGCAAAAAACAAGGAAAGAGATTTGAAAATTTGGGGAAACATACCGCCTCTGTTTGCCCCTCGGCATTGTTTTCCCATAAAGCAAAAGCACCCCTTGCGGAAAGCAAGTGATTGATGGGGTCGATTCGCGCGGGGGCGCACCCCCCGCTTGGTCGCCGGCGGTCGAAACAGCCCACCGGGCTGTTTCTCTGTACCGCCTCTGTTCGACCCCCTGCATTGTTTTCCCATAAAGCAAAAGCACCCCTTGCGGGGTGCTTTTGCTTTATGGGGTGATTGATGGGGGTCGAACCCACGACCTCCAGGGCCACAACCTGGCGCTCTAACCAACTGAGCTACAACCACCATACATGGCGTACCTTGGGGGACTCGAACCCACGACCTACTGCTTAGAAGGCAGTTGCTCTATCCAGCTGAGCTAAAGGTACATGGTTTGGTCGTGCAACGCTGAATATTATAGCATTTGTCGCGGGCCTTGTCAAGATTTTTATGAAATTTTCCGTCCGGAAATTTTCAAAAGGGCCTCAGAAAATGATCGACAGACATTTTGCACCGGTCGCGCGGATGTAATCGTCGGGTGAAAGCACAATCTGCGAGCCGAGTCTGCCGCCCGAAACCATGATCTTGTCAAACAGGACGCAGGTCTCGTCGATCACCGTGGGATAGTCCTTTTTCATGCCGATGGCGGTGCAGCCGCCGCGGATGTAACCCGTGACCTTCTGCAAGTCCTTGACATGGATCAGTTCCACCGCCTTTTCGCCGACGGCGCGCGCCGCCGCCTTGAGGTCAAGCTCCTCAGCGACCGGGATGACGAACGCGAAATAGCCGCCGCTCTTCCCCTCGGCCACCAGCGTCTTGAAGGTCTGCTCGGCGGGCTGCCCCAGCTGCGCGGCGAGATGTACGCCGTCCGTGAATTCGTCGCAGGTGTAGGTGATGACCTCGTAGGGCACGCCGAGCGTGTCGAGGATACGCATCGCGTTGGTCTTGACGTCCTTTTCCTTATCCTTTGCCATGGTGTTCTCCTTACTTCGTAAAGCCCGCGTGCTCCATCGCGAGCACAACGCCGCGGGCATAGGCCTCCTGCCCCATCGTGTTGGGGTGCAGCCCGTCCGAATAGTATTCGCGCAGATTCGGCACGATCGAGCGGCCGTTCACCACGGTCACGTTATCATGCGCGCCGTACAGCTCGCCGAGGATGGTATAGATGTCGGCGAAGGGCATCCAGTCGGGGTGCAGAACCTCCGCCGTGCGCCAGAGCGGCAGAATGCCGAAGATCGGCACATCCGGGTAGGTGCGGCAGAGCTTGTCGATGTACGCCTTTGCCGCCGCGCGGTAGCCGTCGGCGTCCGCACGGTGTCTGCCCCAGTCGTTCGTCCCGTAGGCCACCGTGACCGCATCCGGCCGAAAGTCGAGCGCTTCGTCGATCACGCGCTCGTCGAAAAAGTAGCCGCCGACGCCCTGGTTGAGCGCGACCGCGTCAAAATGCTGTCCCACCAGCGTCGCATAGCAGCGCGAGGTGTAGCGCGCGTCGCTGCCGTGCGTGATGCTGTCGCCGAGCAGCAGCAGCTTTTTCGCGCCGCTGCGGTCGGTGGGGGTGACGGCTGCGCCGTCGTCCACGGTAAAGCCCGCGAGCGCGATGCCGCAGGTGTAGGGCAAATAAATCTGCACGCGGCGCGGCTTCTTCTCCGCAAAGCGGTACTCGAAGTGCGTCTGCCCCTCGCCGGTGGAGACCGTATTCAGCGTATAGAGCATGACGCCGTCGGCATACAGGTCGATCGTGAACCACACGCGCGAGGTGCAGCCGGTGAAGATATAATCGAAGGCGATAAGCTCGCCGTCATAGGTGAAGTCGAGCGCGATACCCGCCGTGCAGTGCGCGCGCGTGCCGAAGCCCGCCTTGTCGTAGTGCGCATCCTGTGCCGCCGAAAAGCGCAGCGGCTCGGTAAATCTGCCGCCGACCGTGCGGGTGCCGATGCAGTTGGTAAACAGAGATGTGAGTTGTTCCGTTGTCAAAGTCATTTGCGGTTCTCCTTTTTCTCCGGCAGAACGCCGGTCGTATCAAATGCGGGAATAAAGCTCTCGGACACGCATCCGCCCTCCTGAATGAAGGCGTTCTCCACGCCGCGCGAGAGAGCAAAGTCCACTACGCGGTCATATTCGTCCGCCGAAACAGGGCCTGCAAGTTCGGCAAAGCCGCCGCAGTCCCCGACGGGGGTGTACTGGCTCATCAGCGAGAGAATCACGCGGTCGCCGTAGGCGTCATGCACGCGGCGCACGACCTCGCACGAGTCGGCGGCGTGTGTCGGCAGCACGAGATGCCGCACGATCACGCCGCGCGTGAGCAGTTCGCCGTCGCCGTCGTAAACACATGCAGGCTGCTGCCGCACCATCTCGCGGAGCGCCGCGTCGGCGACGGCGGGATAATCCGCGGCAGCCGAATAGCGCGCGGCAAGTTCGCTTGATGCATACTTGTAATCGGTGAGGTAAATATCCACGAGCCCTTCGAGCGCGCGCAGCGTTTCAACGCGCTCATAGCCGCCGGTGTTCCAGACAAACGGCAGTGAAAAGCCCCGCGCTTTTGCCATGCGGATGGCGGCGATGATCTCCCTTGTATACTGCGTGGGCGACACGAGGTTGATGTTGTGGACGCCCTTTTCGGCAAGCTCAAAGAAAATATCGCACAGGCGCCCGACCGTGATGTCCGTGCCGAAGCCGCCGCTTGAAATGTTTCGGTTCTGGCAATAGACGCAGCGGAGCGGACAATGCGAGAAAAACACCGTGCCGCTGCCCCGCTCGCCCGAGATCGGCGGTTCCTCCCACATGTGCGGCGCGGCGCGCGCCGCGCGGAGTCTTCCGTCCGCGCCGCAGAAGCCGACCTCGCCCGCCGTGCGATCCGCGCCGCACAGGCGCGGGCAGAGCTTGCAGCCCGCCATATCGCCGCCCCCTTTTTTTCTTCTTATCCTTAGGCAGTATACCGCAATCAAAAATACAAGTCAAGTTTTTGCAAAAAACATCTTGACATTTTTGCAAAGATGCGTATAATCATTAACGTGTTAATTATTAACGCGTTAAATGACTGTTTGGAGGAACTTATGCACGCAGAACACGATATGCACGATTCCCTGCGGGAGACGATCCACCGTATGTCCGCCGTGATGCGCAAGCATCACGCCGCGTTTGACGCGCTCCGCGAGGAGACCGGGCTCGGCCGCAGCGCGCACTACACGCTGATGCGCCTCGCCGACGCGGACGATGTGCTGACGCAGACCGAGATCGCGGGCATCCTCGAGATCTCAAACGCCGCCGTCACCAACATGCTGAAGCGGCTGGAGGCCGACGGCTACGTCACGCGGCAGCAAAACCCCGCCGACACACGCGTCAACAACATCGCGCTGACCGACAAGGGGCGGCGCGTGGTGACCTTTTCCCGCGAGAAATTCGGCGCGCTGGACGCCGCCATGTTTGCCGGGTTTGACGCGGACGAGATCAAGGCGTTTGACGCCTGCCTCGACCGCCTGCAGGACAATCTCGACGCCCTCTCCGAGCAGACGCGGGGCAGAAAGGAAGAAACGCTTTGAAAAAATGGGCTAAATACGCAAAGCCGTACACCAAATACTTTATTTTAGGACCTCTCTGCATGATCGTCGAGGTCGTCGGCGAGATCGTGATGCCGAAGCTCTATTCGGTCATCGTCGGCCACGCGAGCGACCATCTCGCCGCCGGCGCGCCGGGCTCGGTCTGGTACGTCGCGGGCATTGCGGGGCTGATGATCCTCACCGCCGTGCTGATGATGCTGGGCGGCGTGGGCGGCGCCTACTTCGGCGCAAAGGCGTCGGTCAACTTCGCAAGCGACCTGCGCATCGACGTGTTCCGCAAGGTGCAGAAATTCTCCTTTGCCAACATCGACAAGTTTCAGACCGGGTCGCTTGTCACGCGCCTGACCAACGACGTCACGCAGATGCAGAACTTCGTCAACATGCTGCTGCGCATGTTCCTGCGCGCACCCGGTATGCTGATCGGCGCGCTGCTCATGGCGATCTCTCTCAGCCCGAGCCTCGCCGTGGTACTGGCCGTGGCAATCCCGATCCTCGCGCTGCTTCTGCTTTTCGTGGTGCGGGTCGGTTTTCCCTGCTTCAACACGATGCAGGAGAAGATCGACGCACTGAACAACACGGTCGGTGAGAACCTCACCAACATCCGCGTGGTCAAGTCCTTTGTGCGTGAGGAGCACGAAAACGAGAAATTCGGCGCGGCAAACGATAACCTGAGAAGCGCCGGGCTTGCCGCGATGAATGTGATGATCTTCATCCAGCCGATCATGATGCTGGTGATGAACCTCACCTCGCTCGCCGTCATCTATTTCGGCGGCAGGCAGGTCATTTTCGACGGCTTCCCGATCGAGGACTTCTCCGCCTTCCTCACCTACATCACGCAGATCCTGATGTCGCTGATGATGGTGACGATGCTCTTCATGGTGACCTCGCGTGCGATGGCGTCCTCCCGCCGCATCTCCGAGGTCATGGATGAGAAGATCGACCTCGACGACGCGGACGCAAAGTACCCTGCGCGCCGCGTGGAGCACGGTGACGTCGAGTTCCGCCACGTCGGCTTCCGCTATTACAAAAACAGCGCCGACGAGGTGCTGCACGACATCAACTTCACCATTCACGCGGGCGAAACGCTCGGCATCATCGGCGGCACGGGCAGCGGCAAGACCACGCTGGTCTCGCTGATCCCGCGCCTGTACGACGCGGACAGCGGCGAAGTGCTGGTGGACGGCGTGGACGTGCGCGACTACTCGCTCCGCGAGCTGCGCGAGGGCATCGGCATGGTGCTGCAGAAGAATCTGCTCTTCTCCGGCACGGTGGCCGAGAACCTGCGCTGGGGCGACGAGGACGCAAGCGACGAAGAAATGCGCCGTGCGGCTTCCTATGCGCAGGCGGACGGCTTCGTCTCCTCCTTTGCCGACGGCTATGACCACGGCATCGAGCGCGGCGGCGCCAACGTCTCGGGCGGGCAGAAGCAGCGTCTCTGCATCGCGCGGGCGCTGCTGAAAAAGCCGAAGATCCTGATCCTCGACGACTCGACCAGCGCGGTGGACACCGCCACCGAGGCCAAGATCCGCGAGGCATTCCGCACCGACCTTGACGGCTCGACCAAGATCATCATTGCACAGCGCGTGACCTCGGTCATGAACGCCGACCGCATCCTCGTCCTTGAGGACGGCCGCATCGCGGGGCTCGGCACGCACGACGAGCTGATGCAGCGCTGCGAAGAATATAAAGAAATCTATTCCCTGCAAATGGAAAACAAGGAGGCGAAGCAGAATGGCTGAGCGCACGCTGGAAAACCTGCAAAAGCAGTACAATTCCTCCGCTGCATCGGATGACCGCAAGGGCCCGCCGATGCCGGGCCCCGGCGGTCGGCGCGGCGGTCCCGGCGGACCGGGCGGCCCGCGCGGCATGGGCGGCAAGCCGAAGGGCGACACCAAAAAAGTCATCGCCCGCCTGCTCTCCTATATCGGCGCGTACAAGTATCTGCTTGTCCTCGCCTTCGTCTTTCTGATTCTCTCGACGCTGGCCGGCACGGCGGCGTCCTACCTGCTCCGCCCGATCGTCAACGCCATGGTGGACACGGCGCGCACCCTGGACGAGCGGCTGGCCTATGTGGTGCGCGTGGTCGTCCTGCTGCTCATCGTCTACGGGGTGCAGGTCGTGATGCAGTACGCGCAGGCCAAGATCATGCTCACCATCTCGCAGAATGCGATGGCGAGACTGCGCCGCGACCTGTTCGCCAAGATCGAGCGGCTGCCCGTCAAGTTCTTCGACAACGAGAGCCACGGCGAGATCATGAGCCGCTTCACCAACGATGTGGACAACGTGGCAACCATGTTTGACAGTACGCTGACCAGTCTGGTCTCCGGCACGCTGACCCTCATCGCAACCTTCTCGGTCATGTGCTACACCAACATCTGGCTGACGCTGATTACGCTTGCGTTCATCCCGGTCTACCTGTTCGGCGGACGTGCGCTCTCCGGCCGCTCGCGCAAATATTACATCGCGCAGCAGGCGGCGCTCGGCGCGGTCAACGGCTACATCGAGGAGAGCGTCTCGGGGCAGAAGGTCATCAAGGTCTTCAACCACGAGGCGACCTGCGTGGACGAATTTGAGCTGCTGAACGACGATTTGCGCGAAAAGCAGATCGGCGCACAGTTCTTCGGCGGTATCATGGGGCCTGTCATGGGCAACACCGGGCAAGTCTCCTACGCAATGACCGCGGGCATCGGCGGAATCCTCTGCATCGCGCGCGGCTTCGACATCGGCGGCCTGACCATCTTTGTCAACTACGCGCGGCAGTTCTCCCGCCCGATCAACGAGATCTCGATGCAGATGAGCACGGTTTTTGCCGCGCTTGCGGGCGCGGAGCGCGTGTTTGACGTGCTCGACCGCCCCGAGGAAGAGGCGGACAAACCCGATGCCGCCGACATGCCGCACATGCAGGGCTATGTCAAGCTCGACGACGTGACCTTCGGCTACGTCCCCGGCAAGACGATCCTGAAGCACATTTCGCTCTATGCAAAGCCGGGGCAGAAAATCGCATTCGTCGGCTCGACCGGCGCAGGCAAGACCACGATCACCAATCTGCTCAACCGCTTCTACGACATCGATTCGGGCAGCATCACCATCGACGGCGTGAATGTGCGCGACATCAAGCGCGACGCGCTGCGCAAAAATATCGCCATGGTACTCCAGGACACGCACCTGTTCACCGGCACGATCCGCGAGAACATCCGCTACGGCAGGCCCGATGCGACCGACGAGGAGGTCATCGCCGCCGCGAAGACCGCCAGCGCGCACAGCTTCATCATGCGGCTCGAGCACGGCTACGACACGGTGATCACCGGCGACGGCGCCAACCTCTCGCAGGGGCAGCGGCAGCTTCTGAACATCGCGCGTGCTGCCATCTCCAAGGCGCCGATCCTCGTCCTCGACGAGGCGACCTCCTCGGTCGATACGCGCACCGAGCGGCACATCGAGCACGGCATGGATCGCCTGATGGCCAACCGCACCACCTTTGTCATCGCGCACCGCCTCTCCACCGTCCGCAACGCCAACGCCATCATGGTGCTGGAAAACGGCGAGATCATCGAGCGCGGCACGCACGACGAGCTGCTTGCCCTGCACGGCAGATACTACGAGCTGTACACGGGCAAGAAGGAGCTGGACTGATTCGGACAACGCACACAAATGAAAAAATCCCACAAAAATGTGGGATTTTTTCTGTTGCGAAACACGGCGGGATGCTGTATAATCAAAGTACAATATTGCAATGAGGTGAATGGCATGGAAGCATCCAAGGTTTACTTTACAAACATGCGTGCAAAGCTCGGCGAGGGGCTGCCGAAGAAATTGCAGCGGCTGATCCGCGCGGCGGGCATCGACAAGATCGACTTTGCCGGGAAATACGTCGCCGTGAAGATCCATTTCGGCGAACCGGGCAATCTCGCGTTCCTGCGCCCGAACTATGCCAAGGCGGTCTGCGATGTCATCAAGGAGCTGGGCGGCAAGCCGTTCCTCACCGACTGCAACACGCTCTACGTCGGCGGGCGCAAGAATGCGCTCGACCATCTCGACAGCGCCTATGAGAACGGCTTCAACCCGTTCCAGACCGGCGTACACAGCATCATTGCCGACGGCATCAAGGGCACGGACGAGGTGCTGGTGCCGGTCGTCGGCGGCGAATATGTCAAGGAAGCGAAGATCGGCCACGCCGTGATGGACGCAGACATCGTCATTTCGCTCAGCCACTTCAAGGGGCACGAATGTGCGGGCTTCGGCGGCGCGCTGAAGAACCTCGGCATGGGCTGCGGCAGCCGCGCGGGTAAGATGGAGATGCACAGTGCGGGCAAGCCGACCGTGGCGCAGGATCTCTGCATCGGCTGCGGCGCCTGCGTCCGCATCTGCGCGCATGACGCACCGCATATTGTGAACCGCAAGGCGTCCATCGACCACACGAAGTGCGTCGGCTGCGGCCGCTGCATCGGTGTATGTCCGCGCGACGCGGTCGAGGCGAGCATGGACGAAAAAGGCGATATCCTCAACTGCAAGATCGCCGAGTACACCAAGGCGGTCATCGACGGCAGGCCGCACTTCCACATCTCGCTGGTGATCGACGTATCGCCCTTCTGCGACTGCCACAGCGAGAACGATGCACCGATCGTGCCGGACATCGGCATGTTTGCCTCGTTTGACCCCGTGGCGCTCGACGCCGCCTGCGCCGACGCCGTGCTGCATGCGCCGGTCATGGCGGGCTCTCTGCTCAATGAGGTCGAGCACACGCACGGCGACCACTTCACCGACGTCTCGCCGAACACCGACTGGCGTCGGCAGATCACGCACGGGGAAAAAATCGGCATCGGCTCGTCGCACTACGAGCTTATCGAGATCAAGTAAGCGTGCCGGACTACGAGCTGAAGTTTTCCGCGCGGCGCACGCTGGCGCTTGAAGTCAGCCGCGACGCGCGGCTGATTGTCCGCGCCCCGCGCGGCACGCGACGTGCGGATATCGAGCGGTTTGTCGCGGCGCACGAGGACTGGATCACGGAAAAGCTGCGCGCGGCGAAGGCGAAGGCCGCCCCGTTTGACGCGCTGAGCGACGCGGAGATCGCGGCACTCAAGTCCCGCGCCGCCGAGGTGCTGATCCCGCTGACCGAGCGCTATGCCGCAGTGATGGGACTCTCCCCGCGCCGCGTGCGCATCACATCGGCGAAGAGCCGCTTCGGCTCCTGTGGGCGGGACGGAGGCATCTGCTACAGCTGGCGGCTGATGCTCTACCCCGCCGCCGCGCGGGAATACGTCGTGGTGCACGAGCTGTGCCACCTGCGGCACTTTGACCACTCGCGCGCGTTCTATGCGCTCCTTGAGAGCGTTCTCCCCGATTACCGCGCCCGCCGCGCCCTCTTGAAAATGCCCGGCGAGGCGGACGACGACCGATAAGGAGGCACTATGCAACCCGAAGCCCTGCTCGCCGCCCTGCACACGGCGGAAAAACTGAAAGGCACGTTCCGGCACTGCCAAACGGCAAACGGACACCCGGAGAGCGTCGCGGCGCACAGTTGGCGGCTGGCGCTTCTCGCCTATTTCGTCGCGGACGAATATCCGGACGCGGACATGAACAAGGTCATCAGGATGTGCCTCATCCACGACCTCGGCGAATGCTTTATCGGGGACATTCCGTCCTTCAAAAAGACCGACGCCGACGAAGAAACCGAGGAAAAACAGTTGTTTGGCTGGGTGGACACCCTGCCCGCCCCCTACCGTGCCGAGATGACGGCGCTCTACCGCGAGATGATCGCTCTCGAATCGACCGAGGCGCGCATCTACAAGGCGCTGGACAACATGGAGGCGGTCATCCAGCACAACGAATCCGCCCTTTCCTCCTGGGAGGCAAACGAGTACGCGCTGAACCTCACCTACGGCGAGGACAAGGCGGCGTTCTCGCCCTACCTTGCCGCCCTGCGCCGCGCCGTGCGGGACGAGACCGAAAAGAAAATCGAACAAAGATAAAGAGAACCGCTGCACAAATGCTCATGTACGGTAAGGAAGCAAGCAACCGAAAACAAGAGATAGACCGCCAGCACTACACTATTCCGAACC
>CAKSLQ010000016.1 GCA_934467415.1 uncultured Eubacteriales bacterium | reverse complement strand
ACTACTATCAGATTGACGCAAAGACCGGCGAAATCATCTTCCGGAACAAGTACATTCTGCCTGCCGAGGCAAGGCGGATCGCCGTGGAGGACGCCGGCTGCACGGACAGGGTCACGTTCCTCGAGGAGACCCTGGTGGACGGGGGTATCAAATCGCCCTACTATCTGCTCATCTTTGTCGATACGAAAACGCAGTGGACGTACCGCATCGACGCCGTGCTGGGCATCATAATGTGGAAAGAGAAGGAGGACATCGACACGACTTCTGGACAGGCGTGGAAAAACCCGTTCGGCGATGTGCGGGAAAGCGACTGGTTTTACAGGTCGGTGAAATTCGCATATGCAGGCGGCCTGATGAAGGGCGTTTCGGATACGAAATTCTCACCGGACACGGATGTGACCCGAGCGATGTTTGTCATGATTCTCTATCGCATCGAGAAGGAGCCGCAGGCGGGAAGCGCCGCGTTTGCCGATGTTGAGATCGGCGGCTATTATGAAAAGGCCGTCGCCTGGGCAAGCGCAAACGGCATTGTCGCCGGCGTTTCCGAAACACGGTTCGCGCCGAATGAGCCGATCAACCGGGAGCAGATGGCGGCCATCATTTACCGCTATGCCGCTCTCAAGGGATATGACACAAAGACGAGCGGGACAGTCACCTACACGGACAGCGGCGACATCTCGGATTATGCGAAAGATGCTGTCAGCTGGGCTGCCGGAGAGGCGCTGATGGCGGGTCATGCCGACGGCCGCTTCCTGCCGCGGGCGAACGCGACCAGAGCCCAGGCTGCCGCCGTATTTATGCGTATGCTCGAAGTCCCGAAATAAGGCGTGCCGCAAGCGGGGTATACAAAAAAGCGAACGGACACAAGTCCGTTCGCTTTTTGTTTTCCGGTTTACTCCGCCTTTGCGCCCTCGGCAGCCTGCTTCTTGCTGGCCGCGCTGACGTCTACGCTGCGGATCGCGGTCTTGAGGAAGCGGATCTTGGTGCCCGCCTTGCTGGTCTCGATCGTGACGGTCTCGTCCTTGATGGAGACGATCTCGCCGATGATGCCGCCGATGGTGGTGATCTCGTCGCCGATCGCCAGAGAATCGCGCATGTTCTGCGCTTCCTTCTCCTGCTTCTTCTGCGGGCGGATCATCAGGAAATAGAAGATCGCGATCATCGCGATCAGCATGATCGGCATGGAAAGCGCCGCGAGCGGGCTGCTTTCCGCGGTTTCAGTCGCGCCTGCGGCTGCATCCAAAAGGAAATTAAGCATAGTAGCCTCCGTGATTTTGAATTTACTTTCTTATTATACACGAGCTATGGCGCATTTGCAAGGCGTTTTTGAAAAAAGAGGCGGGAATATGGGCAAAACGACAAATTTATCTTTTTTTCAAAAAAAGGTTTACAAAGCCGTGACGTTGTGCTATACTACACCCAGTAAATCTTTAAGACGGTACAGAGATGCCGGCAAGATTTTATGGAATCCGTCTATGCGCGGATACTTTTGTCTTGCCTGCGCGGCAAGGCTTTTTTTATGCCTGCGGCGCGGCCTGTGCCTCCGAAAAGAGAATTTGAGGAGGAAAGTATGACTAAAAAGAAAAACGCAATCCCCGAAAACGGCATTTACGATGCCCGCACGCTCGGTGTGCCGAAGATGCTCATCCTCGGCCTGCAGCACATGTTCGCCATGTTCGGCGCAACCGTGCTCGTCCCGCTTCTGACCGGACTTGACGTCGCCTCGACGCTGCTGTTTGCAGGTCTCGGCACGCTCTTCTTCCACCTGGTCACCGGCGGCAAGGTCCCCGCATTCCTCGGTTCGTCCTTCGCGTTCCTCGGCGGCTACGCTGCCATCACCGGTCTTGCCGGGACGGCAGGCTATGAGACCATGACAAAGACGGAGCTTCTGCCCTATGCCTGCCTCGGCGTTGCCTGCGCGGGTCTCGTGTATCTTGTGCTGGCGGCACTGATTCGTGCGGTCGGCGCAAACAAGGTCATGCGCTTCTTCCCGCCGGTCGTCACCGGCCCCATCATCGTTGCAATCGGTCTCGGCCTTGCAGGCTCGGCGGTTGACAACTGCAAGACCAACTGGCCCGTCGCGCTGGTCGCGCTGGCAATCATCATCGTCTTCAACGTCTGGGGACGCGGCATGGCGAAGATCATCCCGATCCTGCTCGGCGTGCTCGGCTCCTGCGCGGTGGCGGTCATCTTTGCACTGACCCTCGGTCAGACCATCACGGTCGGCGACGCGCAGTACATCGCCATCGCCGGCAAGGAGAACCTGATTCTCTTCTCCACCGAGGCGCTTGAACAGCTGAAGAGTGCGGCATGGATCGGTCTCCCGGTCAACTGGAAGCACACGGTCTTCGGCGGCGTTGACTTCTCGAACACCTCGCTCATCATCAGCTCGATCGTTGCCATCATGCCGATTTCGCTGGCAACCATGATGGAGCATATCGGCGACATCTCGGCGATCTCCTCCACGGTCGGCAAGAACTACATCCAGGATCCCGGCCTGCACAGAACGCTCGTCGGCGACGGTATCGCAACCACGCTGGCATCGCTCTTCGGTGCGCCCGCAAACACGACCTACGGTGAGAACACCGGCGTGCTTGCCCTCTCGAGAGTCTACGACCCCCGCGTCATCCGCATCGCGGCGGTTTTCGCGGCAGTCCTCTCCTTCAGCCCCAAGTTTGCGGCGCTGATTCACCTGATCCCCACGGCCATCATCGGCGGTATCTCCTTTGTCCTCTACGGCATGATCTCAGCCATCGGTGTGCGCAACGTTGTTGAAAACCAGGTCGACTTCACGAAGAGCCGCAACCTGATCGTCGCGGCGATCATTCTGGTCTGCGCACTCGGCCTCGGCTCGGTCAGCTTCACGATCGGCGGCGTCGGCATCTCGCTCTCCGCACTCGCGGTTGCATCCATCGCGGGCATCGTCCTCAACGCGATTCTGCCCGGCAAGGATTACACCTTCGACTCGGAAGAGAAGGGCGCACAGGCAGTTGACTTCCAGATCAACTCTTCGGAGAAATAATTCCCGCAAATCATCAAAGGCTGCCGCACGGCGGCCTTTTTTGCATCCTTCGGGTCCTTTGTGCATTTTTGCCGTCTTATGTCTTGAACTGCACGCAAAAATATGCTATACTCTTTTCAATAGACAGATTTATACGCATACCGAAACGGATGCTTCAAGAGGTTATATTATGCCAGAAAATATCAAACCGCAGCGTGTCGTCCCGCAGCAGCGCGCCGCCGATCGGCAGGCGGACATGCAGACGGCGCATCGCGCCGCTGTCCGGCAGGGAAAGGGAGACCGTGTTTTTTCCCGCACGATCCCGCTCCTGATCGTTGTGCTGCTGCTCTCCTTCGGCGTCATGCTGTTTCTGCTGTCCGCCCTCCGGCAGCAGACCGCGCAGCTGAACGCAGACATTGAGGCGGCGCAGGCGGAAATCGAATACCGCGAGTCGCTTCTGGCGCTGGCGGCCGCGCGTTCCACCGAAATTGCCCCGGTTGAAGAGCCGAAGACCGCGCACGCCGTCTATGCCGCAGACGCGAAGACGCTCACCGACATCAACAGCGGCTATGCCATTCTGATCGACGTGGACAACAACACCGTGCTGGCGGATCGCGGCGGCAATGAGCGGATCTACCCGGCGTCCATGACCAAGCTGATGACGCTGATTGTGGCGATGGAGCATATGGCGGATCTTGACGACACCTATACCTTTACCTATCAGATTATCAATCCGCAGGTGGAGGCAGGCGCGAGCGTTGCCGGCTTTTCGGTCGGCGAGACCGTGCCGCTGATCGACCTGCTGTACGGCACGGCGCTGCCGTCCGGCGCGGATGCAACGGCGGCGATTGCCGATTACGTCGCGGGGTCGGAGAGCGTGTTTGCCGAGCTGATGAATGAAAAGGCCAAGGCCATGGGGCTGACAAATACGCATTTTGTCAACGCGAGCGGGCTGCACGACCCGGATCACTATTCCACGCCGCACGAGATCGCGATGATACTGGAATATGCACTGGAGATTCCGAAGCTGCGCGAGGTGATTTCGACCTACCAATATACCACGACGCCGACCGAGCAGCACCCGGACGGGCTGCTGCTGACCAGCACCCTGTTTTCCCGTCTGCGCGGCGATGAGGCGGGCAACGCCGAGATCTTTGCCGGCAAGACCGGCTATACGCACGAGGCGAAAAGGTGCCTTGCCAGCGCCGCCGAGACGCCGGACGGCCGCACCTTTGTCCTGGTGACGGCCTATGCGGACGGCACATATGCACCGATCTATGACGCCATCGACATTTACCGGAACTGCATACCCGCCGCGGCGGATGCCGAGGATTAAATCAAAAGAAAAAAGCGCAGGGATTTTTATATTGCAACCCTGTGCTTTTTTGTGTATTCTTAATATATCATGCAGTACCTTTTGTGCAAAAAATAAAACACCGTGTGGGTCGTTTTATGTATTGCATCCTGCAACCTGCACAGTTTTGCGGCCTGAATTTCTATGCGCGGCCGTGCAGACGGCTTTGCATCCCGCCGCGATCTGTGATATAATAGATATAATAAAAGAAAAGAGAATTGGAGGGAGCACGGATGAAAAAACGGATTTTGCCTTTGCTTCTTGCGCTCCTTTGCGCAGCGGCACTGGCGCTTGCGGCGTCGGCGGCCGATGCGTATACGGTCAGAACGATCCCCGCGCCGACGGGAGATTACGCCGCCTTTGCGGATATTCCCGTCACGGTCGGTGCGGACGAGCTGTTCTGCGGCTGGTTCACCACCGAGGGCGCCGCCGCTTCGCTCGACACGCAGTATGCCGCGGCCGAGACCGCGGACGCGCGCTTCGGCGCCGTTTTGCAGCTGCCGGAGGCGGGCGCCGTGCGCCCGGTCGGCGCACAGTTGTATGTGAAAAGTCCCTACGGCTTGCGCTTCATCGCCGAGGTGGACAAGGCGCTTCTGCGGACGCTGGAGCGCCTGCATGGGAAGAACCGTGCGGGCAAGAACGGCGGCATCACGCCGAAAAACGAGTATGCCACCGGCATCGGCTACGGCACGGTGCTGGCGCCGGACCTTGAAACGACCGTGCCGCTTGAAAAAAGGAGCGGCCGCAACGTGCGCAGCGGCATTACGGTGCCGGGCGTGTACACCTGCGCGGAGACCGGCACCGCGATCCGCTTTACGGCGACGGTGCTGAAGGTCACGGCGGCGCAGACCGCCGATAAAATCGCGGCGCGCCCCTACCTCACCTATGCGGATGCAAACGGCACGGAGCATACCCGCTACTACACCGAGCCGGGCAGGCCGAACGGCGCGTATGCCGTCAGCCTTTACACCCTGGTTTGCGCGGTCGAGGCGGACGCGGATGCATCGGCGGCGGAAAAGGCTGCCGCAGCGGCGATTCGGGCAAGCTATGCCGGCGCGACGGTCAAGGTCACGAAAATCACGGCGCTCAACACCGATACGGCCGAAAACAGCGCCGATTTCGGCAACGCCTACGTCGAGGCGGACTACACGACGCGGACGTTCCTGTCGGCGGACAGCGGTGCGCATGTGCGCTATACCAAGAACGCCAACTATTCCCGTATCGTCAAGGTGAAGAACAATCTCTATCTGATGTTCTTCCAGTATTCCAAAAACGGCGTTCACCTCTATTATTCGACCAGTACCGACGGCATTCACTGGAGTGCGACGCCGAGCGTGCTGTACAATGCAAATGCGGCGGCAAACAAGTTTACCTATACCGACGGACCGCTTGCAGGCACGACGGATACCTACTATGCGGTCAACACCGATGCGGTGCTGCTCGACGACGGCAGCGTGATAGCGGTCTATGCCCGCAGACCCCGCAAGGGGTATCCCTATCGGGAGTATCTTTCCATGAGCTCGCTTGAGATGGTGCGGATGACGGTGAGCGCAAGCAATCGGATCACTGTCAGCAAGCCCACCACGATCTACCGCGGCGTTGTCTGGGAGCCGGAGATCATCAAGCGGTCGGACGGGCAGCTTCAGGTCTACATCACCCATGCCGCGCCGATGCTTGATCTGTACGGCTATCAGACCGAAAAACGCTCGAGCGGCGTCGGTATGCTTGTGTCCGGGGACAACGGCAAGACCTGGACGCCGAACCTTGCCGACATGGAAGCCAACCACTACGCGGCAAAGCGCGTCTATCAGCAGTTTTCAACGAAGATGACGATCGGCGGCGAGAGCGTCAACTTCTATTCCGGGCAGATGCCCGCCGTCGTCGAGATGGCCGATGGCAGGCTGTTCCTCGCCGCGGAGTTTGAACCCGCCGCCAAGGACGGCATGGAGATCTCCGCCGCGCTTTCGGATACGGACGGCGCGTGGCGGGAGCTCGGCATCGACGAGGCGGGGCCGGACGCACGCTATGAAAGCATGTTCAAGGGGGCAGGCCCCTCGGTCTGCCGCTTCCCCTCGGGTGAGATCCTGCTGTCCTACAACACGGCTTTCAAGATGTACACGCGCCTACTCAAGAAGGACGCGCGCGACCTTGCTGACATTACCGCCGTGTATGAGATGGACCCGTTCGGCACGGATACGACGAAGACGCGGGGTTACTGGTCCGCGCTTGCCATCAAGGATTCGCACACGGCGATTCTTTCGATGGCGTTCCCGCGCTATGAGAACTACGGTGACGGCAATGCGGACACCGAAGATGACAACAGCGCCATCGGCGTGGTCTTCGGCAGGCTCAACCATACGGTCAACGCGCTGCGCAAGACGGTCGTCCCGGACGGCAGCCCGCAGGAGTGGAGCACGCAGAAGGAAGCCCTGTTTGTCGGCAGCGAAAGCGCCGCGCAGGCCTCCTACCGCTTTGCCTATGACGATGAGAAGATCTACGTCTGCATCGACTATCTGAACGCGTCCCGCGCGGACGGCGACAGCCTGTTTGTCTCGCTTGAGAAGGCGGACGGCGGTGCGGTCACGGCGCGCATCTCGGGCGCCGGCAGCGTGACGGCGACGGCGGGGATCACCGGCGGCGCGGTGCTGACCGCGGACGGCGGTGTGTATGAGCTGGCGCTTGACCGTGCAGCGCTCGGCCTTGGCGGCGGCAGCGTCCGTGTGCGCCCCGGCTTTACGGCGGGCGGCGTCACGGATGTCATCGACGGCACGACGGACGATGCATCCACCTGGCTGCGCGTCAATCTGGAGACCCGGGCGGCGGTTGCCGACGGCGAAACGGAGAGCAGACTCTTTACAATCGCGGAGCTGAACCGGAAAACCGTCGCCGCGGGCGCGACCTGGGACACCGTCGCGGTGCATGCCCCGAAGGCGGCAATGGCGGTCAACTGCGATACCCGCGCATGGGATACGGTCGGCGCCGACGATGCGCTTTATGTCGGCAATGAAGCAGCGGCAAACATGGCGCTGCGCGTCGCGCACGACGACGAATACATCTACTTCCTCGCATCGGTGCGGGACACCAAGCTGGAGGTCAACAAGGACGGCGACTCGATCATCCTTTGCATCGCCGACAGCGACACAAGCTGGTACCGGCTCACCGTCATGCTGAGCGGCAAATGCTCGATGCGGCGGGTGACCTCCGCCGGCACAACGACGGTCAATTTCGGCGCGTTTGCGTTTGTCAAGACCTTCGGCACGGTGGATGACGGCAGCGATACCGACGACGGCTATCTCGTGTCCGTCGCGATCCCGAAGGCGCTTGTCGGCCTGACCGGCAAAACGAGCTTCGGGCTGCGTCCGGCGCTGGTGGACTATGCCGACGCAAAGAAGAAGGACGCCACGCTGACGGGCGGCTCGATGAGCACGACCAACGCGGCACATTGGCCGCAGGTGATGCTGGATTCATAAGGTAAACCCGGCGGCGATGCCGCCATAAACAGGAAAGGACAAGCACATGAAAAGAAAACTGATTGCAATTCTGCTTGCCGTGTTCACGGCACTGGCCTGCGTACCCGTTTACGCGGCGGACGGCCTGCTGATCTCGCCCGCGCCCGTGACGACAAACGCGGTTCCGACGGCGGGCGGCGCGGCCGAGGCGCTGCATGCGCTCGGGCTTGTCGGCGGCTATGGGAATAACGCGGACGGCAGCGTGAATTTTGCGCTCGGCGACAAGCTGACGCGCGCGCAGGCGTTCGTCCTCGTGGTGCGCTTCGTCGGCGCGGAGAAGGACGCGACGGCCAACGTGCAGAAGCATCCGTTCACCGACGTGCCCGCCTGGGCAAACCCCTATATCGGCTACGTCTATGCAAACGGCATCACCAAGGGTGTGAGCGAGACGAAGTTTGACCCCGACACCGAGGTGTCGGAGGCGGCATTCCTCACGATCCTGCTGCGCGTGCTCGGCTACGATGACGGCGCGGGTGACTTTAAGTGGAATGATCCCTACACGCTGGCAAAGTCGGTGGGACTTTGCGATGCAAAAAGCGCGGACTTCAACCGCGGCGGCGCATTCGTCATTTGCTATCGTGCGCTGACGGCGGCGGTGAAGAGCGGGGACAGCATTGCGGAGCAGCTGATCGCCAAGGGCGTCTTCACGAAGGAGGCCTATGACAAGGCGATGCAGCCGGATGAAGATACGCCGATCATCATTCCCACCGATCCGAAGGAGCTGAAGACGGTTATCACGCCGATCGCACAGCTGAATACCAAGGGGACGGACGGCGACCATGCGGATGACGATTACATGACCGCATCGCTTGAGATCGACTACCGGCAGACGGCGGAGCTGACCTCGATGAAGACCGGCTACACCCGCTATGACAACGCGTGGTATCCGCGCGTGAAGCAGGTGCGCGACGACCTTTACCTCCTGCTCTACCATTACGGCCAGTTCGGCCAGCACATCTACTGGACGACCAGCCGCGACGGCAAGACCTTTGCAGCACCCGAGGTGCTTTACCAGGGCGGCGCGTCGGCAACCGGCTTTACGCACACAAGCGGACCGCTCGCCGGCACCAAGGACGATATGCGTGCGGTCAACGCGGATGCGTGTGTCCTCGACAACGGCGACATCCTCTGCGTCTATTCGGTCCGCTCCAACAAGGGCTATCAGCAGGTCATCGACCTCAACGGGCTTGAGCTGGTGCGCGGCAAGGTGACGGACGACGGCAAGATCGAGTGGTCGAAGCCGACGAAGATCTACACCGGCACCAACTGGGAGCCTTTCATCATGCAGCGGAGCGACGGGCAGATTGAGATTTACTTCTCCTCGTCGGTCACCTACATCGCAAAGTACGGCTTTGACAAGGAAAAGCGCTCGTCCGGCACGGGGCTTATCGTCTCGAAGGACGGCGGCTACAGCTGGACGCCGAACGTGCAGGCGGGCGACAAGAACTACTACCGCCCCACGATGATCTATCAGCAGGCCATCGGCGAAAAGGCGACGCCGACCGGCGAGACCGCGATGCATTTCAGCGGCCAGATGCCTTCCGTTGTGCAGCTGTACAACGGCAAGTCCATGATTGCCGTTGAGGTACACAACCTGAACGACAAGTACACCATTTCCTATGCGACGAGCGAAGTCGGCGGCAACTGGAAGGAGCTCGGCATCACCGAGGAGGGCCCCGCCACCATGGTGAAGGACGCCTTCACCGGCGCTGCGCCCTACCTGGCACGCTTCAAGTCGGGTGAGGTTTACCTGACCTATACCAGCAGCGGCCTGAAGGGCAGAATGGCCAAGGCAGACGGCACGGCCGTTTCCACGAAGGCGTTTACCGCCGTTCCCGGCGCGGCAGGCTCCTGGGGCTCGACCGAGATCGTCGGCAGCCACGCCGTGCTCTCCACGGCGCCCGTCGTCAGCGGTGAAATGCGCGGCATCAAGATTGTCCGCTCCTATCTCAACCACCGCATCAACGCACCGAAGGTGCAGGTCTCGGTGGACGGCTATACGAACGATTGGGATGACATCGAAAACACCGACGCGCTCTTTGTCGGCAGCGAGTCGCAGGCGCAGATCACGCTGCGCGCCGCGCACGACAGCGAGAACGTTTACTTCCTCGTGTCGCGCCTCGACAACTTCCTGACCTCGGGCGACAGCGTCACGGTCTGCATCGGTGCGGGCGCGACGGCGGATTACCGCATCACGGTCGGCATCGACGGCTCGATCTCGATCGACCACTATGCGGGCGGCGCCAAGCAGTCGAGCACCACGGCGGGCAAGGCGGCAGTCAAGCTGCTCGGCACGCTCGACAACAACGAGGATACCGACGAGGGCTGCGTCTATGAGATCGCCGTGCCGAAATCGGCCGTCGGCCTTGTCGGCGCATCGCGCTTCAAGGTGCGCCCCGCGCTGACCAATAAGGACGGCAGCGGCTCGATCTCGGATACGCTCACCGGCGTCACACCGTATTCCACGACGCTCTGGCCGGACATCGTTCTCGACTGAACGCTGAAAACAAACAGAAAACGCACGACGCGCAGTCGTGCGTTTTTCTGTTTTGCGCTTATGCAAAGAGCAGGTGCCAGAGGCGCATCACGAGGTCAAACAGGATCGGCATGAACACGGCGGGCAGCAGATTGCCGACCTTGATCCCGGCAATGCGCAGCATCCGCAGACCGACGGCGAAGATCAGAATCGAGCCGATAAAGGACATCTGCGAGATGACGGTCTCGGTGAGATACGGTTCGATGTACACGCCGAGCAGGGAGATTGCGCCCTGGTAGACGAATACCGCCGCGGCGGAGAACAGCACGCCGATGCCGAGCGCGGAGGCGAGGAGCATCGCGGAAATGCCGTCGATGATGCTCTTGGCGACCAGCACATCGGTATTGCCGCGGATGCCGTTGTCCAGCGCGCCGACCACGGCCATCGCACCTACGCAGAAGAGCAGCGTGGCCGTCACCATGCCGGAGGCGAAGGCGGAGTCCCCGTCGGCGGCGAATCTTTTCCGGCAGCGCGCGCCGAGCGCGTCCAGATGCTTCTCGATGTCGATGAACTCGCCGAGCGCTGCACCGAGCGTCATCGAGAGAATCATGACAAGGGTATCCTTGGTGCCGAATGCGCCGTTCGCATAGGTCAGGCAGGCGCTGACCGCGCCGCCGATGCCGATGAACAGCACGACGAGGCCGACGGCCTGCATGAGCGTGTCCCGGACGCGGTCGGGCAGGATCTTTTTCACGGCAAGGCCGAGCAGCGTGCCTGCGGCGATCAGCGCGCAGTTGATGAGTGTTCCCGAAATTGGCATGGTCGATTCTTCTTTCCTTATAACAGATGGCATTACCCTCGATTGACAAGGGCAGATACGCTTTCCGACGGTAAAAAGTTGGCGCTGGACATCGTCATCGTCCTCGGTGGGCGGACGGCACACCTTCCTCCTCTTCCTCGCCAGCCCCAATTTTTACTCGCCGGAAAGTCCTACGGAGTTTTTCGGGAGCGGAAATTGTGCCGGGCGAGGCTGACGAAGCAGGCGGGCACCAGCCCGCCAATGAGGAAAACGAAGTCTGGTGCGATTTCAGCCCCGAAAAACCGTGTCTGCCCTTGTCAATCGAGGGTATCATAGCATAAAACAGAAAAAAAGTAAATAAATTCAACATCAAAAGCGCTAAAATGCAAGTTCATATCTGTGTAAGCTGCAAAAAATCTCGCAAAAATCGAAAAATTTTCAAAAAACCCTTGCAAAAATGCGCAAGAGCCGCTATAATAATTGCATAATTGTTTTTCGGAATTAAATGGAAAACAAATTGTTTGGGAGGAAACCACTATGAAAAAGATCATCGCACTGATCCTCACGGCACTCATGCTCGTCTCGGTTTTTGCCGCATGCGGCGAAAAAGCGGACGGCGATGTAGTCAAGATCGGCATCTATGAGCCGGCATCCGGCTCCAACGGCGCGGGCGGCAAGCAGGAAGCGCTGGGCATCAAGTATGCACATTCGATTCAGCCCACGGTGGACATCGGCGGCAAGACCTATAAGGTAGAGCTGGTCTCCGTGGATAACCAGTCGTCCAACGACAAGGCGCCCTCCGCTGCGGCAGAGCTGGTCAGCGCAGGCGTGTCCGTCGTCCTCGGTTCTTACGGCTCCGGCGTTTCCATCGCGGCGGCACCGACCTTTGAGCAGGCGGGCGTACCCGCCATCGGCATCACCTGCACCAACCCGCAGGTCACCGAGGGCAACAAGCACTATTTCCGCATCTGCTTCCTCGATCCTTTCCAGGGCACGGTTCTTGCAAACTACGCTTTCAACGAGCTGGGCTACAAGACCGCATACACCCTCGCAGAGAACGGCAACGACTATGATGAAGGCCTTGCACACTACTTCACCGAGGCGTTCACCGCGCTCGGCGGCAAGGTGGAGAACGCAAACTTCCCCGAGAACACCTCGGACTTCAACTCCTACATCACCAATGCGGTGAATGCAGGCGCAGAGGTCATCTTCGCACCGACCTCCACGAACTACGCACAGCTGATCGTGGAGCAGGCTGCTGCCAAGGGCGTGACCGCTACGCTGATGGCGGGCGATACCTGGGACTCCAACCAGATTCTCTCGGCTGCAAAGGGCAAGAACATTGATATTCAGGTCACCACCTTCTATCAGGAGGGCGGCAACGCAGACTTCGATAAGGGCTTCAAGGCATGGCTTGAGGGCAATGAGCAGAACCTGACTGACAACGGCGGCGACAGCAACATCGCGGCAGTTTCGGCCATGGGCTATGATGCATACTTCACCGCGCTCGAGGCGCTCAAGAACGCCGGATCGACCGACAGAGCAAAGGTCATGGAGGCGCTCTGGAAGACCACTTACACCGGCGTGACCGGTGCAATCGCCTTTGACGATGTCAACGGCGACGCTATCCGTACCACCGCATACATCAAGAAGGTCAACACGACCACCGGTCTGTGGGACTTCGTCAAGGAGCAGGGCGTCGCAAAGTAATCGCCGCTCCGTTTAATCCGGTATATCGGGGTCAGGGCTTGACTTTTGGTCAAGCCCTTGCCTTGATTTTTAAGACTTCCCGACTTTCGGGTCGTCTTGCATGGGCGGGAGCGCTCCCGCATGTGCAAGACGACCTCAAAGACGACTGAAATGTGAGGAACACGCATGAACATAACGATTGACCATATCTTAGCCGGTGTATCCGCCGGCGGTCAGTACGCACTGATCGCGATCGGATATACCATGGTCTACGGTATTCTGCGCCTGATTAACTTCGCGCACGGCGACGTTTTCATGGTTGCCGGACTGATTATGGTTTACACATCCGCCAGCCTGCCGCTCTATGTCTCGATTCCGATCGTGCTGGTCGGCACGGTTCTGCTCGGCGCGCTGATTGAACGCGCTGCATACCGTCCGCTCCGCTCGGCGCCGCGTATGTCGGTCATGATCTCGGCAATCGGCGTATCGTATCTGCTGGAGAATCTGGCACTGTATATCACGGGCGGTCTGCCGCAGGTCTACCCGGACATTCCGTGGATCTCGGACTCGGTCACCATCCTCGGCGCGACCACCAAGCGCGTCACGCTGATTACGCCGGTGCTCACGCTGTTTCTGGTTGTGGTTCTGGTGCTGCTCATCCGCTATACCAAGATCGGCATGGCGATGCGCGCGGTGTCCAAGGACTTCGAGACCTCGCAGCTCATGGGCATCAAGATCAACTCGGTCATCAGCATGACCTTTATCATCGGCTCATTCCTCGCGGCGGTCGGGTCGCTGCTCTATTTCTCCAGCTATAAGTCGGTCATTCCGACCTCGGGCGCCATGCCGGGGCTGAAGGCCTTTGTTGCGGCGGTGTTCGGCGGCATCGGCTCCATTCCGGGCGCGGTCGTCGGCGCATTCATCATCGGCATTTGCGAGAACCTAATCAAGTCCAGCACCGAGCTGTCCATCTTCTCGGATGCGTTCACCTTTGCCCTGCTGATCCTGATCCTCTGCGTCAAGCCGACGGGTCTGTTCGGCGAGAAGACCACCGATAAGGTATAAGGAGGACGCCGATCATGCAAACACTGACACAAAAGAAAAAATATACCTATATGAACTTCGGACTGCTTGTCCTGCTGTTCGTCCTCGTCTTCCTTGCAGACCGCTTCCTGCCGTCCTACGACGTTAAGGCCAAGGTGCTGCAAAAGGGCGCGGTCTTCGCGCTCATCGCCGTCTCCATGAACCTGCTCAACGGCTTTACCGGGCTGTTTTCGCTCGGGCAGGCGGGCTTCATGCTGCTCGGCGCGTATACCTACGCGATCTTTACCATTCCGACGGTCGCCGACCGCGTGGCGGTCTATAAGTATTACACCACCACGGCGGCGGACGGCACGGTGCAGGGCGGTCTCGTCCAGTTTGCGCTGCCGGTCGCGGTCGCCATCATTCTGGCGGGACTTGTCGCCGCGCTCTTCGCTTTCCTCATCGGTTTGCCGGTGCTGCGGCTCAAGAGCGACTACCTGGCCATCGCCACGCTCGGCTTCGCCGAGATCCTGCGCGCGCTCTGCCAGTGGAAGGGGCTCGGCGTCCTGACCAACGGCTCCAACCAGCTGCGTCTGTACCCCACCTTCTCGGGCATTCTGCCCTATTTCCTCGTCGCAGGCGTCTGCATCGCGATTATCGCGCTGCTGATCCGCTCCACCTACGGCAGAGCCTTCAAGGCCATCCGCGACGACGAGGTCGCCGCCGAGGCCATGGGCATCAATCTCACCAAGCACAAGATGATCGCTTTCGTCGTCAGCTCGTTTTTCGCGGGCATCGGCGGCGCGCTCTTTGCCATGTATCAGAACACCATTCAGGCAAAGCCCTTTACCACGACGCTGACCTATGAGATCCTTCTGATCGTCGTCATCGGCGGCATCGGCTCGCTCAGCGGCTCGGTACTGGCCAGCTTCCTCTACATCGCCTGCTCCGAGTGGTGGATGCGCTTCCTCGACACCGACGGCATCATCCCCGGCGTCACGCGCAACGGCTTCCGTCTTGTCGTGTTCTCGGCGGTCATCATGGTGATCGTGCTGTTCTTCCGCCGCGGTATTATGGGCGACAAGGAATTTTCCACCGAACGCATTGCCGGTTTCTTTGCCGCGCGTAAAAAGAAAAAGGAGGCGACGAAATGAGCACGCTTCTGAAGCTTGAGGACATCACCATGCAGTTCGGCGGCGTCGTCGCCGTCAACAATCTGTCGCTCGAGGTCGGTGAGGGCGAGATCGTCTCGCTCATCGGGCCGAACGGCGCGGGCAAGACCACGGCCTTCAACGTGGCCACCGGCGTGTATGAGCCGACCAACGGCCGCGTTTCCTTCGCGGGGAAAACCATTGTGGAGAGCCATCCGCGCGGCAAGATGAAAAAGCTGTACGCGGGCGAAAACAAGGGGGTGTACAAGCGCCGCCTGGTCAAGACGCCGGATAAGATCACGGCGCTCGGCATCGCGCGCACGTTCCAGAACATCCGCCTGTTCAAGTCCATGACGGTGTTTGAAAATGTGCTGGTCGCCACGCATCTGCGCCGCAAGAGCAATCTGTTTACCGCGACCTTCATGCTCAATTCCAAGGAAGAGAAGGCGCTGCGCGCCGAGGTCGAGTCTCTGCTCTCCGAGGTCGGGCTGCTCGACGTCAAGGATGAGCTGGCCACCTCGCTGCCTTACGGCAAGCAGCGCCGCCTCGAGATTGCGCGTGCGCTGGCGACCAATCCGACGCTGCTGCTGCTCGACGAGCCTGCCGCGGGCATGAATCCGCAGGAGACCGATGAGCTGACTGCGTTTATCCGCTACATCCGTGACAAGTTCCATGTCACCATCTTCATGATTGAGCATCATATGAATCTGGTCATGGATATTTCCGACCGCATTTATGTCATCGACTTCGGCAAGCTCATTGCCAAGGGCACGCCCGAGGAGATCCAGAACAACGATGTGGTCATCAAGGCATATCTGGGGGTAAGTGAAGATGAGTAAGATTCTCGAAATCAAAGACCTCAGTGTGTCCTACGGCGGCATCGAGGCAATCAAGAACATCTCCCTGGACGTCGAGGCGGGCAGCATCGTCACGCTGATCGGCTCGAACGGCGCGGGCAAAAGCTCCACGCTCCGCTCGATTGCCGGCATCGTCAAGGCGAAGAGCGGCGAGGTGCTCTTTGAGGGCGAAAACATCCTCGGTCTGTCGCCCGATCAGATCGTCAAGCGCGGCGTCACCCTCGTGCCTGAGGGCAGGCATGTGTTCCCCAACCTTACGGTTGCCGAGAACCTGCATGTCGGCGCGTATCTGCGCAAGGATGACATCAAGCCCGACCTTGAATATGTGTATGAGCTGTTCCCGCGTCTGAAGGAGCGCTCCTGGCAGTTTGCCGGTACGCTTTCGGGCGGCGAGCAGCAGATGCTGGCGGTCGGCCGCGCGCTGATGGCGCGCCCGAAGCTGATTATGATGGATGAGCCGTCGCTCGGTCTTGCGCCGCTGGTCGTGCAGGGCATCTTCGACATCATCCGCACCATCAACAAGGCGGGCATCACGGTGCTGCTCATCGAGCAGAACGCAAACATGGCGCTCAAGGTCGCGGACTATGCCTATGTCATGCAGACCGGCGAGATTACGCTGTCCGGCACGGGCGCCGAGCTGCTGGAAAACGAGGAAGTCAAAGAGGCTTATCTCGGCAAGCGGAAAAAGTAACAGAATGAAAAAAAGAAGCGAACCGCGCGGTTCGCTTCTTTTGGTTTGTGAGAGGGGATGAAACGGGTCGTCGAGGGCGCCGACCCTTACCGGATTGTACAAAAGACGCACATACCGCACGGGCGGGGGCTCGCTCCCGCCGCGGTCGCGCCGCGCTATCCATCGTCGGAGAGCCCGGATTTGTGCAGCCGTTCGCCCTTACGAGCGCTTATATTCCCGGTACAGATACCGGATGCCGCGGAAAAGCAGAATCGTCAGCGGGATCGGGTAGCAGAAAATCCACCCCAGCACCCACAGCCAGGTGCGGCGTTTCTTCACCGGCACGGGCGGGATATAGCGCAGCAGCACCGTCGGGTCAAAGTCCGGCGCGGCGGGTTCGCTTGTCTGCTTTGCGGCGGACGGTATATAGCCGCAGTCGGGGCAGGCGGCGGAAAAGTAGCGCTTGCCGCAATGGGGGCATTTTTTCGCCTCCTCACCGGCCTTGACGCCGCAGGCGGGACAGTACATGCCGGTATCAAAGATCGCGCCGCAGTTGTTGCACTTGATTTTGAACTGATTGGCGCCGCAGGCGTCACAGGTCGCGGCCGTGTCGCTTGCCTCCGTGCCGCAGAACAGGCAGATTTTCATGCAGATTCCTCACTTTCGGGATAGATTCAGCATACACGAAAGCCGCCGAAATGTCAAGACGCATGTGAAAAAAGCGAACCGCTTCTGCGGTTCGCTTTTTGTCAATAGCAGATCTTGCCCGGATTCAAGATGTTCTTCGGGTCGAACGCGGCCTTGATGCCGCGCATGAGCGCGGTCTGCGTATCGCCGTACTGCGCCTGCATGTAGCGCTTCTTGGCGTAGCCGATGCCGTGCTCGCCCGAGACGAGACCGCCGAGCTGCTCGGCTTTCTCATACATGCGGTCGAAGCAGCGGGAGAGCTTTTCCTCCCACGCCGCCTCGTCGAGAGCGTCGCGGCAGATGTAGACGTGCAGGTTGCCGTCGCCCGCGTGGCCGAAGCTGGGGATGCGGATGCCCTCCGCGTCGGCAATCTCATGCGTGAATTTGATGAATTCGTCCACGCGGCTGCGCGGCACGACCACGTCGCATTCGTCCATTTCTGTGGTCGAGGCCTTGATCGCCTCGAGGAACGCGCCGCGCGCATTCCAGACCGCCTTCTTGCGCTCCTCGGTGTCCACGATGTAGGCGTCGAGCGCGCCGAGCTCATCGAGGCAGAGGTCGGCAACCGTGTGCATGTCGTGCTCGACCTGCGCGTCGGTGTTGCCGTCAAAGGTCAGCAGAATGTAGGCGTCGTTCTTCGTGTCGGGGAACTTCTTGCCGAGATAGCTCTCGGAGAAGAGGATGGTGTCGCGGGACATGTATTCGATCGCGGTCGGGATGACCTTGGAGCGGATGATTTTCGGCACGGCCTCGATCGCGGTCTTCATGTCGGGGAAGGGCACGAGCAGGCTGACCGAGGATTTCGGCAGGGGCAGCAGCTTCAGCACCGCCTCGGTGATGACGGCGAGCGTGCCCTCCGCGCCGATCAGCAGATCCTTGAGCGCATAGCCCGAGCTGTTCTTCACGACCTTGGAGCCGAGCTGCACGATCTCGCCGTTCGGCAGAACGGCGGTCAGCGCGCGCACATAGTCGCGGGTCACGCCGTATTTCACGGCGCGCATACCGCCCGCGTTGGTCGAGATGTTGCCGCCGATGGTGGCGGATTTTTCACCCGGATCGGGGGGATAGAAGAAGTCGCGTTCCTCCACGTAGGCGGCCAGCTCCATCAGCAGCACGCCGGGCTGCACCGTGACGGTGAGGTTGTCCTCGTCGAGTTCGAGAATCTTGTTCATCGCGGTGGTCACCATCAGAATGCCGCCCTCCACCGGAACGGCGGAGCCGACAAGCCCCGTGCCGCTGCCGCGCACCGTGACCGGAATACATGCGCGGTAGGCGTACTTCATGATTTCGGAAATTTCTTCGGTGGTATGGACAAACACGAGCGCGTCCGGCATACGGCTGACGCCGCCCAGCTCGTCGTGGCTGTAGTCTTCGCTGATCGCGCTGCCGACAAGCAGATTTTCCGCGCCGACGATCGCGCCGAGCGCCGCCGCGTCGTTTGCGTCAAACTTCTTATACATGGCCGTTCTCCTTTGCATTGATCTTTTCGAGCAGCAGGGGGACAATCTCGTTCAGATCGCCCACGATGCCGTAGTGCGCCACGTCAAAGATCGGCGCGTGCTTATCCGTATTGACGGCAATGATGCAGTCGGAGGACTTCATGCCTGCGGCAAACTGGACCGCGCCCGAGATGCCGAGACAGATGATCAGCTTCGGCTTGACGGTTCTGCCCGAGAGGCCGATCTGCTGCTTGGCGTCAAAGATGTTTTCCTCGACGAGCGGGCGCGTGCAGGCGATCACGCCGCCGAGTGCATCGGCCAGCGCCTTCGCCATCGCGCGGTTCTGTTCACTCTTCGCGCCGCGGCCGACGGCGACGATGACGTCCGCCTCGGAGATGTCCACATCCTTGGGCTTCTCGGTCTTGAACAGCACGTCGATCGCGCTTTGCAGCTTCGATGCGGCAATCTCCATTTTGACGATTTCGCCGTGTGCCTCGGCGGTCGGCTTCGGCTCGGTGAAGACCTTGTAGCGCGCCGTGCAGAATTGCGGGCGGCAGTCCGGCGAGATGATCTGCGCCATGATGTTGCCGCCGAAGGCGGGACGGATCTGGACAAGGTCGGTGTTCTCCTTCATCTCCAGCACCGTGCAGTCGGCGGTGAGGCCCGCACGGCAGCGCGCCGCGACGCGGGGCGCAAGCTGTCTGCCGAGGTTGGTGGCGCCGACGAGGATGCTCGAGGGCTTGATCTTCTCGATGAAGTCGCAGAAGGCCGCGGTGTACGGCTCAATGCGGAAGTCGGCAAGCGCCTCGTCGTCGTAGACGAAGATCTTGTCCGCACCGTAGTGCAGGAGACTCTTTGCACAGGCGGAAACATTGTGCCCGAGCAGCAGCGCATAGACCGGGTGCCCGGTCACGGCGGCCAGCTCGCGCGCCTTGCCGAGCAGCTCGTAGGTCACGCGGTGGATCTTGTCTCCGTCGTGATCGACAAAGACGCAGACGCCGCGCCACAGCGACTTGTCCACGGTGGGGCGGACGTCGCCCTCGACAAATTCCATCACGCCCTTCGGGCCTTTTTTCACGCAGAGCTTGCACATTTTGCAGGCTGCGCTGATCTCGAGCTTTTCGCCGTCGTAGCCGATCGCACCGAACGGGCAAACGGCGGTCAGCGCCTTTGCCGTCTCGGCATTGACGAGGTTCTGATTGATTTTAAGCTGTCCCATGTCGCCCCTCCTCAAATCAGCTTGCGGTCGACAAGCAGGTCAAAGATGCCCTCCGCCTGCTCGGCCGCGCTGCCGGTGATGCTGCGTTTTTCGGTGTTTTTCTCGGGCGGGAAGATCCGCTCGACCTGGGTTGCCGAGCCGGCAAGCCCATAGTGCTTTTCGTTCTGATCGGCGAAGTCTGCAAAGGAGAGGAAGCGCACCAGCTCATCGCCGACGGTCTTCTTCACCTTGTAGGAGGGCAGACGCGGCGAGTTGATGTCGCCGTCCACGCAGAGCAGGCAGGGGAGCTTGATGCTCTCCTTGACGATCTTGTCGTCAAGGCTCGTCGTGACAAAGACCACGCCGTCCTCCACGGCGTCCACCGAGAGGACATTGGCCGCATGGGGTACGCCGAGGTATTCGGCCAGCTCCGCGCCGACCTGCGCCGTGTCGCCGTCGGTGGTCTGCTTGCCGCAGATGATGAGGTCAAAGTCGCCCGCCGCGCGCACGCCCTGTGAGAGCGTGTAGGCGGTCGCCAGCACGTCCGCCCCCGCAAACTTTCGGTCGCTGAGCACCGTGCCGCGCAGAGCGCCCATACAGATGGATTCGAGGATCACGCTTTTCGCCTGCGGCGGACCCATCGTGATGGTCTCCATCGTGCCGCCGTGTGTCTCGATGAGGTCGAGCGCCAGCTCAATGCCGTACAGGTCGTAGGGGTTCATCTTGCTCGCCACGCCGTCGCGCTTCAGCACGCCCGTGACCGGATCGACCTCCACATTGCTCGAGCCGGGGACCTGCTTGACGCATACAAGAATATTCATACAGTACCTCCGTTCCGGCCTTGCAAAATATGCAAGCACCGGCTGATTTTTTTGCACGAGTTCATTATAACAAATTAAATCGGGCTTGACAATACAAAAATCGCACTATTTTAGTGAAAATGTATAGTTTGTTATAAATTTATCGTTAATGTTTCTACAATATAACCAAGTCGCGGACTTGACAAAGCGGGCGGAATGTGGTATCCTTTAACTGTCTCATTTGAGACAGTCGGAGGTGGCGGAATGTTCTGCGAAACCGAATGCTTTGCCGGGGCGATGACCGCCGTGTTCGGCGCGGACTTTGATGCGGCGCGCGCCGCGGCTCTGCTTGCGTCGCCCGATGTGCGGACGGCGGAATTTGCGGACGGCGGCGTGATCTTTGCGGACGGTACGCCCGCCGCGCTCGGCGTGCTGGTGCGCGGCGGCGCGGAGATCATCCGCGCGGGCGCGGGCGGCGAGGTGCTGCTGCGCACGCTCGGCGCGGGCGACGTGTTCGGCGCGGCGACGCTTTTCGGCCGTGAAAGCGCAGGAACGCAGGTGCGCGCCCGCGGCGGCGCATGTGCGGTGTTTCTCGGGCGCGCGGCCGTGGAGGCGGTGTTTGCCGCCGACCCGCGCACGGCGATCGGGTACATCGCGTTTCTGTCCGAAAAAATCGGCTTCCTCAATGCGCGGCTCTCCACGTTCACGGCGGAAAGCGCCGAGGCAAGGCTTGCGGGGTACATCCTGCGCGCCGCCGCCGGGCGCGACACCTTCGTATCCGCGCTTCCGCTCTCGCGCCTTGCCGAGCTGCTCGGGCTCGGCCGCGCGTCGCTCTATCGCGCCTTTGATGCGCTGTGCGCCGCGGGCGCCATCGAAAAAAAACAGAAAAACATTACAATAAAGGACCGCGCGTATCTTGCGCGCGTTTCGGGAGGAACAAAATGAAAAAGATTCTGGCACTTTTACTCACGCTCTGTATGCTCGCGGCGCTGGCCGCCTGCGGCACCGAACCGGCGACGACCGTGCCGACGGACGACACGACGACCGAACCCGCCGCCTCTGTCGAATCCACGGCGGATACGACCGCCTCGACTGCGGCCGAGAAGACCCCGGCATCCTACAGCGTTGTCACGCTGAAAGGGCCGACCGGCATGGGCCTTGCGTCCCTGATGGACAAGGCGGCGAAGGGTGAAACGACCAACACCTACAGCTTTACGCTGGCGGGCGATCCCACGGCGGTCAGCGCGTCGGTCATCAAGGGCGAGGTGGACGTGGCCTGCGTCCCGGTCAACCTCGCAAGCGTGCTGTACACGAAGACGAACGGCGCCTACGTCTGTGCCGCCGTCAATACGCTCGGCGTGCTGCACATTCTGGAAAACGGCGACAGCGTGCAGAGCATTGCCGACCTCGCGGGCAAGACGCTCTATGCGACGGGGCTCGGCGCAACGCCCGAGTACATCCTCAACTACATTCTCGAGAAGAACGGACTTACCGACAAGGTGACCGTCGAATACAAGACCGAGCACAGTGAGCTTGCCGCCCTGCTGGCAAGCGGCGACGTGAAGCTCGCCATGCTGCCCGAGCCGAATGTCACCTCCGCGATGATGCAGAACCCCGATCTGCGCCTCGCGCTCGACCTCACCGCCGAGTGGGACAAGGTCAGCGACACGAGCGCCGTGCAGGGCTGCGTGATCGTGAAGAAGACGGCAATCGAGGCCAATCCGGACGCGTTTGCGGACTTCCTCGCCGACTATGCGGCAAGCGTCGCATTTGTCAACGCCAATGTCGAGGACGCGGCGGCGCTCTGCGAGACCTACGGCATCGTGCCGAAGGCCGCCGTGGCAAAGCGCGCATATCCCAACTGCAACATCGTGTTTGTCACGGGCGCGGAGATGAAGACGGCGCTTTCCGCCTTCCTCGGCGTGCTCTATGATGCAAATCCCGCGTCGATCGGCGGTGCGCTGCCGGCCGACGACTTCTACTGCGGTGTGGAGTAAGCCGCGCCGCGCCCGCGCGCTCCGCGTGGTGATCGGGCTTCTCGTGCTTGCCTTCTGGATCGGCGTGTGGCAGCTTTGCGCCATGGCGGTCGGCCGCGCGGTCGTCCTGCCGACGCCGCTTGCCGTTGCCGAGCGCTTTCTCGCGCTTGCGCGCACGGCGGGCTTTTGGCGGGCGCTTTGCGGTTCGCTCTCGCGCGTGACGGCGGGGTATCTCATCGGCACGCTCGGCGGCATCGCCGTCGGCATCTGCATGTTCTTCGTGCGCCCGATGCACACGCTGCTCGCGCCGCTGCTCACGGTCATCCGTTCCACGCCGGTCGCGTCCTTCATCATCCTCACGCTGGTGATGATGAAGAATGCGCACATCCCGACCTTCATCACCTTTCTGATGGTGTTCCCGATGCTGGCGGGCGCGGCCTTCAATGCCCTCGGCGAGACCGACCGCGGGCTGCTGGAGGCGGCCGAGGTCTACCGGGTGCGGGGATTTGCGCGGTTTCGCGCGCTGTACCTGCCGTCGATCGAGCCTGCGCTGCGTTCCCAGGCGCTGACCGCGCTCGGCTTCGCCTGGAAGGCGGGGGTCGCCGCCGAGGTGCTCTGCTATCCGCGCGACTCCATCGGGCTGTATCTGCACGACGCCAAGGCGCACCTGGAGACGACCGACCTCTTTGCCTATACGCTGCTGGTCATTCTCGTCAGCCTTGCGCTCGAGAAGTGCCTGCGCTTTTTGCTGTCGAGAGGAGGCGCGAAATGAGCATCATCTTTGAACATGTGACGAAGCGCTTCGACCGCACGGTGCTCGACGACTGTACGCTGCATTTCGCCGACGGCAAGATTACCGCGCTCCTCGGCGAGAGCGGGCGGGGAAAAACCACGGTACTGCGCCTGATCGCCGGACTGGAGACGCCGGAGGGCGGCATTGTCCGCGCGGACGGCCGGGTCGCGATGCTGTTTCAGGAGCCGCGCCTCTTCCCGGCGCTCACCGCGCTCGAGAATGTGCGGCTGGTGCAGCCGCAGCACGACCGCACGGCCGCGCTCGACGCGCTCCGCATCTGCCGCGCGGAGGCGCTCGCCGACAAGCGGCCGCACGAGATGTCGGGCGGCGAACGCCAGCGCACGGCGCTTGCGCGCCTGCTCGCGTTCGGCGGTGATATTCTGCTGCTCGACGAGCCGTTTTCCGCGCTCGACGCGGCGACGAAGACACAGGTTGTTGAAAATCTGCGTCCGTACCTTGCGGGCAAGACCGTTGTCCTCGTCACGCACAGTGCCGAGGAAGCCGCTCTGGCGGATATTCAAATCGAGCTTGCATAAAAAAGCAAAAATCCCGTCGGAAACCGAGGTTTCCGACGGGATTTTTGCTGTAATTTGTTATATGCCGAGCAGCGGGAGAAGCCATTCGGCGAGGAGCACCACGCCGCAGCAGGTGACGGCGACCTGCAGGAGGCTCATGCCGAAGTAGGCGGCGAGGATGCCGACGATGAGCGCCGACAGTCCGGCGGCGGGGCTGCTTGTGGCGTCCAGGATGGCGGGGAAGGTCATCACGGCGAGCGTGACATAGGGAACATAGAAGAGGAACGAGCGGATGAACCGGCTCCGGATGGGCTTGCGGATCAGGGTCAGCGGCAGGACGCGCACGGCGTAGGTCACCGCGATCATGATGAGGATGTATACATGGATATTGCGGGTCATGCCTCTGCCTCCTCGTCCGGGTCTCTGTGCGGGAAAATGAGCGCGGCGGCCGCAGAGATCGCCACGGTCAGCACCAGAATGCGCGTGCCCTCCGGGATGCCTGCGGTCAGCGGCAGGCGCGCCATGGCATAGCTGACGGCGAAGCAGAAGACGATCAGCCCGGCGATCAGGCGATCCTTCTTTGCGGGCGGGATGATGACCGCGAGGAACATGCCGTAGAGCGCCACGCCGAGCGCGCTCACAAGGCGCGCGGGCAGCAGATCACCGGCGATGTTGCCGAAGGCCGTGCCGAACGCCCATGCGGGCATGGCCACCAGCATCGTGCCGTAGAAGCGGACGGGATCGAGCCTGCCCGGCCGCGCGATCGTGACGGCGAAGATCTCGTCCGTCACATCCACGCCGATGATGAGCCGCTCGAGCAGGTTCAGCCCCGCGGCGCGCTGGCTGAGCGCGCAGCTCATGAGCAGATAACGTGCGTTGGCGACCAGCGTCATCAGCGCAAGCTCGGTGTAAGCGGCGCCCGAGGCGATCAGGGTGAAGCCCGCGTATTCGCCCGCCGATGCGTTGCAGAACAGGCTGACGATGAAGGACTGCACCGCATTCAGCCCCGCACTGCGCGCGGCGATGCCGAGGGCAAAGGCGACGGCGAAGTAGCCGAGGCCGATCGGGATGCCGTCATGCATCCCGGCGGCGAGGGCGCGCCGTCTGCTTTCTTTGATTGTGATGTCGGTCATGGTCGATTTCTCCCGATGTAAGAGTCAACAGTACGAGTATACCACACTTTGGTGAAAAAGCAAGAGGCTGTTTCCACGAAAAAAAGCACCCCGCAGGGTGCTTTTTCGTGGATGTCGATCGGATCATTGGAATACGCTGTCGGTGGGCTCGCCGCTCTGGGGGGCGGAAACCGCCGGGGCGCCGTCGGTGCAGGTCGGAGTCCTGCCGGAGAGAACCAACAGGATGATGTAGGTGGCCAGCTGGCAGAAGAATGCGGTCAGTACCAGCGCAATGCCGAAGCCGGAGCCGCTTGCGCCGCCGAAGTTGACGCCGACGCGGTAGAGCGCCATGCACTGGAAGACGGCGGCGCAGATCGAGCAGACGATCATGAGCAGCGAAAAGACCATCAGCGGCACGGAGGCGGACAGAACCATCTGCACGGCGGCCTCGTCCGAGACGGCGCCATAGAGATTTTCATCGGCGATGAGACGGACAAACATGGAGCTGAGCGAGATCAGAAAGCCGATGGCGCAGCATTCGGTTGCGATCGCGAAGCCGAGCAGGCGCGCGCCGCTGTGGCGGCGGGTCGAGCCGACGTCGCTGATGCGGCCGAGCAGCCAGCTGTCCGCCAGCGGGATGAAGCCGAGCCAGCCGTGCTTCACGCCGGTGCGCTTGGCCATGCGGAGCAGGGCAATGCCGTTCATGATGTAGTAGGCAAGTCCGACGAGGAGTGCAATGCCGAAAGCGACGAGATAGATGTTCGCGAGCGTCGGCACAATGGAGTTAAATTCCGGGTCGATCGCGCCGAACATTTCATAGTCGTTCAGATAAGGATCAAAGTCTTGCATGGAGCAGGCCTCCTTTTAGTTTTGTACTTCTATAATAGCATATGCGGACATTTTTCGCAAGGCCTCGCCATACATTTTTGCAAATTTTCGTTTTTCGTAAAATATTTATTGACAAACGATAAATTTTATGTTACAGTAGGAGCACAACAGGAGGATTTCACCATGGAAAAACAAAACCGCTCCGCACTCCTTACCCTGATCCTTGTCTACGTCTTCGGCATCTGTCTCGTCCTGCTCGCGTTCACCGCGCCGATGCTCCTGCGGCAGTACATCAGGGTGACGCATCGGCCGGAAAGTCTGTTTCTGCCGGTGGCGACCGCATTTTACGCGATCCTGCCGTTCGCGGCGGCAACGCTGCTGGCGCTCGACCGTCTGCTCCGCCGCATTCTCTGCGGCGAGGTGTTCGTTCCCGCCAACGTGGCGGCGCTGCGGCTGATCTCCTATCTGCTTTGCGCCGCCGTCGTGATTTTTCTTGTCGCGGGCTTCTTCTACGGCGGGTTCTTCATCCTTGCCGCGGCGGCGGCATTTGTCGTCACGGTGGTGCGCACGGTGAAGAACTGCTTTGCCGCCGCCGTCCTCATCCGGGATGAGAACGAGCTGACGATTTAAGGAGGGGTAACATGTCCATTCGGATCAATCTCGATGTGGAGATGGCGAAGAAGAAGATTTCGTCCGGGGCGCTGGCCGAGGCGGTCGGCATCACGCAGGCGAACCTCTCCATTCTGAAGACCGGCAAGGCAAAGGCGGTGCGCTTCTCCACGCTGGAGGCGCTCTGCCGCACGCTCGGCTGTCAGCCGGGCGACATTCTCGAATATGTGGATGACGGGGAGGACGCAAAATGACCGAAGAAAAGACGCCGATAACGACTCCGGCACAGAATCCGGCGCCCGCGCAGACGCAGCCCGCGGCTGCTCCCGCGGCCGCACCCGCAAGGCCGGCCCTGCCGCTCCCGGACTGCACAGACCGCGACAGCCGCTTTGCCGTACTGCTGTTTGTTCTCTGCCTTTTTGCCGCCAACTGCACGGCGCTCTGCCGCACAGGCGCGGGCTACGCGCTGTCCACCCTGCTGCTCGCTGGCGCGTCGCTTGTTTACCTGCGCGGAGAGCTGCATTTCGACGCATGGAACGTTCTCTGCCTTGCCGCCTGCGTCCTTGTGACGGCAAGCGCCGCCGTGTTCGGCGAGACGGCGATGACGCCCTATAAGATGCTGTTTGCCTGGCTGTCCGGCGCGCTGTTCCTCGTGTCGGCGACCGGTGCGGGCGCGTCGATGCTTGACGATTTCCGCGCGGCTTTCGCGCCGCTTTACCTGTTTCTCGGCGGCGCCTGCCCGATGCTCGGGATCACGGCGCGCGCCTTTGCCGCCAGGCGGAAGGAGGGAAGGCGGTTTCTGCCCGTGCTTCTCGGTCTTCTGATCGCCGTGCCCGCCGTGCTGGTGCTCGGACTGTTTCTGCAAAGCGCCGATGCCGCATTTGCCGCGGTCGTGTCGCAGCTTCGCTTTGACGGGACGGACGTGTTCCTCACGCTGCTGTTCGGCGTGCTGCTCTTTGTGTTCTTCTTCCCGCTGCTCTTTGCGCGGCAGAAAAAGCTGAAGTCGGAGGAGACGGACACGGCGATCGAGAGCGTGCCGCTGCTCGACAGCGCGCTTGTGACAACGGTGCTCGCCGCCGTATCGGCGCTGTACGTCGTGTTTCTCGTCTCGCAGCTGTCCTACCTTGTCGGCGGCTTCGCGGGCGTGCGCCCGGAGGAGCTGACCTTCGCCGCCTATGCGCGCCGCGGCTTCGGCGAAATGTGCGTTGTCTGCGTGCTCAATCTCGGGCTTCTGTTCCTCGCGCGGCTTTTCGTGCGGCGGAAGGACGGCAAACTGCCGCGCACCGTCCGCGCCGCGACCGTGTTCATCTCGGCTTTTTCCGCCTTTCTGATCGCTGCCGCCATCGCAAAAATGTTCCTGTATATGCGCACCTACGGGCTGACCTTCCTGCGGCTCTCCACCTCGGTGTTCATGTTCTTCCTGCTGTTTGTCTTTGCCGCGGTCTCGGTCAAGTGCTTTGTGCCGCAGTTCCGGCATATCCGTGCGATCCTCGCGGTCGGCTGCGTGCTTGCCGTCCTCTGCTCGGCGGCGGATCTCGGCGCCGTGACCGTGCAGTACAATCTCTATGCCTATGAGAGCGGCATGCACGAGACCATCGACGTGGACTACCTGTACACCTGCGGCGACGTCGCCGTACCTGCGTTGGTCAGGCTCAGCGGCAGCGCGGACGAGACCGTCCGCGCTGAGGCGCTGTCCGCTCTGAAGGCGATGCGCGGACGCAGCGGTGACTGGCGCTCCGCCTCGGTCGCGTCTCTGCGTGCCGACCGGCTGTTTGAAGCGAACAAGGCGGCGATCGACGCCGCTGCGGACAGAGCGTGGTATCGCCCGTATTGACAAAGTTCCGAAAATTCGGTATCATAGAGAAAAACCAACCCACCGGAGGCAGAACTATGGTATCGCTCGGCAACGAATGGGACGCGCTGCTTGCAGACGAGTTTCAAAAGGAATATTATCAGCGCATCCGCGCATTTCTGAAGGCGGAGTACGCAAACCCGAACTATCCGGTCTACCCGGAGATGCACCATATCTTCGACGCGCTGAAGATCACGGATTACCACGCGGTCAAGGCGGTCATCCTCGGGCAGGACCCCTACCACGGACCGGGGCAGGCGCACGGGCTGTCCTTTTCGGTGCAGGGGGACACGCCGCCCCCGCCGTCGCTCGTCAACATCTTCAAGGAGTACAGCGACGACCTCGGCTACCCCACGCCGAAGAGCGGCGATCTCACCCGCTGGGCGGAGAACGGCGTCCTGCTGCTCAACACGGTGCTGACCGTGCGCGGCGGCATGGCGGCCAGCCACCGCGGTATCGGTTGGGAGCAGTTCACCGACCGCATCATCACCCTGCTCAATGCGCGGAAGGAGCCGATCGTCTTCCTGCTTTGGGGCAACTTTGCCAAGAGCAAGCGCGCGCTGATCACAAATCCGAACCACCATGTGCTCACCGCCGCGCACCCAAGCCCCCTCTCCGCCTACAACGGCTTTTTCGGCTGCCGCCATTTTTCCAAGGCGAACGCCCTTTTGCCCGCGCCGATCGACTGGCGACTGGACTGACGCAAAAAAGTGCTGCAAAGCTACGGCTTTGCAGCACTTTTTTATTGTTCAAGTCCGCCCTTGATGCGGCGCTCGGCTTCTTTGTAGACGGCTTCGTCGTCGCGGATGCCGATGACAATGATAGTCATGACGCCGTGCTCTTTTTTCAGCCCGTAGACGACGCGGTAACCGAGGTCTTTCAGCTTGATTTTGAAGTAACCGGCGAGCTTTGACGATGCGTGATTGCCGAGCGGCTTGCCGATGCCGTCCGGCGGCGGCAGCGGGCGCATGGCGACCTTTTCAATTGCTTTCAGAATCAGCAGCCGGTTGTGCGGTTCAATCTTTTTCAGGTCGCGCAGCGCGGCGTCCAGGTATTCAACCGTCCAGTTCATGCCTCGTCAACCTCGACATCGGCAGCGGCGAGCATGTCTTCGGTGATGCCGAGTTCCCGCATGACTTCGGCGTGCGAGTAGGTTTTTTGACTGCTCGCCACGCGCTTTTCGGCTTCCTCACAGAGGATATTGTCCGAGAGCATTTCCATCAGCGTCTCGTATTGCTCGGGCGAGAGCAGGATGCAGGCGGGCTTGTTGTTTTTGACAACGATTTTGATGCCGTTCTTTTCGACTTCGTCAAACACTTTTCCCGCCTCGCCTTTGTTGAAGCGTGTAATCGGTACGATTGAGTTCATCGTGCCGAGAATCGACATAGCGTCCATGGCGATACCTCCGTTTATCTTTTATTCTGTCTTTAGTATACGCCATATTACCGAAAAAATCAATAGAAATATCGATATATTTATCGGCAAATAAAACAACCGGCAGACACATTCATATCTGCCGGTTGTTTTCCTACAATATAATACAGATGAGACCGCCGCTGCCCTCGTTGATGACGCGCTCCAGCGTCTCGGAGAGCCGCTTCTGTGCGTCCTCGGGGATGTGCGCCAGCTTGCTCGTGAGGCTCTCGCTCACCAGCTCGTAGAGCGACTTGCCGAACATGTTGGTGTCCCAGATCTTCTCGGGCGCTTCGCCGAGCGAGGCCTCGATCGAGCGCACCAGCTCCTCGGACTGCGCCTCGCTGCCGACGATGGGGTTGACCTCCGCCTCGATGTCCGCGCGGATCATGTGGATCGACTTGGCAACTGCGCGCAGCCGCACGGCATAGCCGCCCGCCTGCTTGACGATCTGCGGCTCCTTCAGCGCAAGCTCGCTCACCGTCGGCATCACGATGCCGTAGCCCTTGCGCTCGACGTCGGCAAGCGCCGCCGCCACGCGGTCGTATTCCTTCTTTGCCTTGGCCAGCGTGCAGAAGGCGTCGAACAGCTCGGCGTCGCTCTCGATCTTCGTGCCGGAGAGGGAAGAGAGCACCTCGAAGTACTTCTCGGTCGGCACGCGCAGCCGCACCGTCGCCTCGCCGGTGCCGAGGTCGGTGGCCGCGTCCTCGAAGTACGCGCCCGCGTCCTCACCCATGCCCATCTCAAAGGCGCGGGGCAGCTCGCCGATCTTCTCCAGCTCCCCGGCGGCGGCGACCACTGCGCGGTAGATGCCCGCGCGCAGCGGGTGCGTCTCGCCGAGCGCCGGGATCCAGGCGGGCAGGTCGATGTTCACGCGGCGGATCGGAAATTCGCCGAGCAAGAGCGCGAGGATGCCCTCGATGTCCGCCGCCGAAAGCGCGGTGCAGTTGACCAGCGCCACCGCCACGCCGTATTTTTCCTCGAGTGCGCGCCCGAGCGTCTGTGCCTCGTCGCTGTGCGGCGTTTTGCAGTTGAGCAGCAGGATGAACGGCTTGCCGCTCTTTTTCATCTCGGCGACGATCTCCTCCTCGGCGGGGGCGTAGCTTGCGCGGGGCAGCTCGCCGATCGAGCCGTCGGTGCTGACGACCACGCCGACCGTGGAATGCTCGCGCATGACCTTCTCGGTGCCGAGCCGCGCCGCCGCCGCGAACGCCATCTTGTCCTCGCTCCACGGCGTGTTGACCAGCCGCGCCTCGCCGTTTTCCTCCGCGCCGAGCGCCCCCTCCACGGGGAAGCCCACGCAGTCCACCATGCGCACATTCATGTTCAGCCCGCCCGCGGTCTTCAGATGCGCGCCGCGCTCGGGGATGAACTTCGGCTCGGCGGTCATCACGGTCTTGCCGCTGGCCGACTGCGGCAGCTCGTCGCGCGCGCGGGCGCGCGCGTCCTCGTCCGCGATGTTCGGCAGCACCATTTCCTCCATGAACCGCTTGATAAAGGTGGATTTGCCCGTCCGCACCGGGCCGACGACCCCGATGTAGATGTCGCCCTTCGTCCGCTTTGCGATGTCCTCGTAAATACTGCTTCGTACCATGCTCGTTCCTCCGTATGGATGTTTTCTCTTGTCCTAATCATATGAGAGCCGGGCGCGGAACATGCAAAAAGCCCTCCGTGCGGAGGGCTTTTTGCCTTAACTTTTCTGCATTCTGCGGTTCATCTCGGCGACCTTGTGCCGGTTGATCAGCAGAATGATGCACCAGATAACGGCATAGCCGACGATGAAGATGCCGGTGAAAATGCCGATCGCAAACGCGCTGTTCTTCAGCCAGCCGTTGAACAGATAGATCAGGATGTAGTCGGCGTAGAGCACGGCCAGCTGAATCATCGCCGCGGCGGCAAGCGGCAGGCGCTCCACCTTGTAGATGGCGGTGATGCCCGCTGCGATGAACGCAAGCAGCGTCACGGTGAGAATTTCGACGGCGACCTTGACCGCGTCGATGGAGTCCACCGCTCCCGCCGCGTGCAGGCACAGGTAGACGATCGCCATGACGACCGGGCCGCCCGCCGCCGCGCAAAGGCCGCGCTGTGCAAAAGCTTTCAGAAAAGATTTCATATCCCCATCCTCCTTTTCAGCTCGGCAAGACACCTGCGGGAAACGTATTCCCGATGCCCGCCGTAAAACCGGACGTCAACCCCGCCCGCAAATGTCCCGATAAAGCGCTCGATGCGCGACAGCTGGCCGACCGCGCCGCGGTTGATCTTCACAAATGCGGCGGGCAGGCGCGCCTCGACCTCGCAGAGCCGCTGCCGGAGCTGATAGGTTCTGCCGTCCGCCGCCGCGGCGCAGGTCTTGCCGTCCGCAATGAAAAAGCAGTCCACCTCGCCGAGGCGAAGCAGCTTCATCTCCTCGTCCCGGTAGCCGGCGATGCGGTCGCCGCCGCCGCAGGCAAGCACCAGGCTCTCGATTTCGTCGGTCAGCGGTGACCGCGCGTGCGCCGTCACGGTGACGGATTCCTCCGCCGCTTTATCAATGATGAGATCAAACTTCATGGCATTCCCCCCTCGTTCTGTTATGAGTATAGCACAGTTTTTTTGCTTTGCGTGGATTTTTCGGCAAGCGGTCGGAAATATGCACCGAACGGTCAAAAAAACGCAGAGGTCGGCAGCCGATCGCCGAAAATGCAAAAATCTCCGAAAATACCGCTTGCCAACCGGCGGCGAATGCGGTACAATAAAGTGCGGTACTTTGCCGCGAAAGGAAACGGTATGGAAACAGTCAGCAGGAAAAAAGAGATCGACATGTTAAGCGGTCCGATCTGGAACAAGCTGATCCGCTTTGCGCTGCCTGTCGCGGCGACGGCGGTGCTCTCACAGCTGTTCAACGCCTCGGATGTGGCGGTCGTCGGCAATTTCACGGGGGAGCTCCGCAATGTTGCGGTCGCCGCCGTGGGTACGAACAGCGCCATCATCGGCCTGTTTGTCAACCTGTTTGTCGGCATTTCGCTCGGCGTCAACGTCGTCATTGCCAACGCCATCGGCCGCGGCGAGCGGGAGACGGTGCGCCGCGCCACGCACACCTCGATCCTCACGGCGCTGCTGCTCGGCGCTATGGTCACCGTCCTCGGCGAGCTGCTCGCGCCCGAGCTGCTGAAGCTCCTGCGCACGCCGGAGGATGTTTTCCCGTATGCGCTGCTGTATCTGCGTATCTACATGCTCGGCGTGCCGGTCATTCTGCTCTATAATTTCGAGGCGGCGATCTTCCGTTCGGCGGGCGATACCAAAACGCCGCTGATCGCGCTGGCTTCCTCCGGTGTGCTCAACGTGCTGCTCAATCTGTTCTTTGTCGCCGTACTCCATATGACGGTAGAGGGGGTGGCGATCGCCACGGTCGTCTCCAATGCGGTCAGTGCGGCGATTCTGTACAGCCGTCTGCGCAAGCACGGCGGCGACATCCGGGTCGAGCCGCGCAAGCTGTGCATCGACCGCCGCGTGCTTATACAGACCCTGCGCATCGGCGTGCCTGCCGGGGTGCAGAGCGCCATGTTCTCGGTCTCCAACATTGTCATTCAGGCGGCGGTCAATACGCTCGGCACCACGGTGATGGCGGCGTCCAGCGCCGCATTCAATGTGGAGATCTTCGCCTATTATGTCATGAACGGCTTCACGCAGGCCTGCACCACCTTCGTCGGGCAGAACTGCGGCGCGGGACAGCCGGAGCGCTGCAAAAAGACGCTGAAGCTCTCCCTGCTGGAGGCCGCCGCCGCGCTCGGTGCGACCATTCTGCTCGTGCTGCTGTCCGGGCATTTCCTGCTCTCGCTGTTCAACCGCGATCCTGCGGTCATTGCCATCGGATATACGCGCCTCGTGTTCATCTTCGCGGCGTATCCGTTCACCATGATCTATGAGATGCTGTCCGGCTATCTGCGCGGCTTCGGGCATTCGCTCGTGCCTGCCGTGCTGACGGTGCTCGGGATCTGCGGCGTCCGCATTGTCTGGATTCTCCTCGCGTTCCCGCAGAGCCCCACCTTTGAGACGATCCTGACGGCGTACCCCATCAGCCTCTTTGCAACGGCGGCGATGCTCACCGCCGCCGCGGTCTGCTATCGCCCCGCTACCCGCATGGAAAAGGCGAAGAAAGCATAAGTACATAAAGGGAAAGAACCTTGCCGACCTGCGTCGGCAAGGTTCTTTGCATGTGGGGAAAATAGGTAATGCTGAAAAACAAACCGCGTCAAATTCGCGGCAAAAGGGATTCTGCCGGCAGCGAAATCCGCAAAAGCCACGCAAGTCCGGGGCTTTGATTCGGGGGCATAAACTCATTCCCCGAACAGATACAGAAGATATCCGTAACCCTCTGCTTCCATCTTTGCGAAAGGCACAAAGCGGAGGGACGCGCTGTTGATGCAGTAGCGCACGCCATTGGGGGACTCCGGATCGCCGGTGAACACATGACCAAGGTGAGAATCTCCGGCACGGCTTCTGACCTCTGTGCGGCGCATGCCGTGGCTCAGGTCCTCCAGCTCTACCACCGCGGGCTCTTCAATGGGCTTTGTGAATGCGGGCCAGCCGCAGCCGCTTTCAAACTTATCCGTGGATGAGAAAAGCGGCTCGCCGGTGACTATATCCACATAAATTCCCTTTTCAAACTTGTCCCAGAACGCTCCGGTGAAAGCCCGCTCCGTGCCGCCCTCCTGCGTGATGCGGTACTGCTCTTTTGTGAGCTTGTCGCGTATGGTTTCCGCCGCGGGCTTTTTGTAATCGCCCGGATCTATGCGAAGCCCGGAGAAAAGCTCGATTTCTTCCCTCGGAATATGACAGTAGCCGCCCGGATTTTTCTCCAAATAATTCTGATGATATTCCTCGGCGGGATAGTAGTTTTTGAGAGGGCCTGTTTCAACGAAGAATTTTTTGCTGCGCCCGCGCTCAACCGCCGCAATACGCAAAACGGTTTCCTTGGCGTTTTCGTTCGTATAATAAACGCCGGTTTGGTACTGGGTGCCTACGTCGTTCCCCTGACGGTTCTCCACCGTGGGGTCGATCACATAGAAATACGCCAAAAGCAGCGCGTCGAGGCTCACCTGTTCGGGGGCGTACTCTACCCGCACGGTTTCCCGAAAGCCGGTTTTGCCCTTGCAGACGGTTTTATAGTCGGCGTCCGCCTCGCAGGTTCCGTTGGCGTAGCCGCTTTGCGCGTCGATTACGCCGGGAATGGACTGCATAAGCTGTTCCATACCCCAAAAGCAGCCGCCTGCAAGATAAATTACATTTTCCGTAGTGTCCTTATACATAATTTCTTCACCGGACATATCAGCAGACTGCCCGTCCGTTTTTTCTTCCCGTGCTTCCTTTTCCTGCTGCCCGGCGGCACAGCCCCCGCACAGCAGCAGCGCCAAAAGAAGCGGCAATACTTTCCGATACATGGGTGTTCCTCCTTTCTGAAGGGTCGCGGGGGATTGATCAGCCCTTGTCCGCGGCGATGGCCTGTTCAATGAGCTTGTTCAGCATCTCGCCCTGTTTTTTCTCGGTGATTGCGCCGACAATGGGATCGCCCACAATGTTGCCGTTTCGGTCAACCACATAGGTGGTGGGATAAGCGAAAATGCCCGCGGTGAACTTGCCCGCTTCGCTGTCGGAATTAAAGTAAACGTTCTGATAGGAAGCGCCTTTCTTTGCGAGAACTTCCTTTGCCTCGGAGATGGCGGTCTTGTTGCCGTCAAGGGTGAAGGTGTTCACGCCGATGAGCTTGCCGCCTTTTTCCGCAAGCTCTTTATTGAGAGCGTCAAGCTCGGAAAGCTCGCCCACGCAGGGGCCGCAGGTGGTGAACCAGAAGTTCACGACGGTGACTGCGTTTGCGGAGAAAATATCGTCGCTCTTAACGTCGTTTCCGTCAAGATCCTTGCCCGTAAAGGACGGGAACTTGTTCTTGCTGCTTTCCTCTGCGGGCATATTCATATCGCCGTCTGCGGGGACGCTCATATTGTTGCCGCCGCCCATGGCCGCCTGTTCAACGTCGGGATATTTGCTCTCCAGCTCGGTGAGCTCGTTTTCGATTTCGCGGATTTTCTCGCCGCCCTCCTTGAGCATTTTGCGCTCCTCATCAGAGAACTTGTCCTTTGCGGATTCGATGGTGGCAAGCAGGAAGTCGCCGTAGTTTTTGCCGTCCTCCTGCATAATTATGCCCTTATCGGCGGCGGCGAAAACCTTTTCCCAAAGGTCGGTGTGCTCGGAAAGAATGTCGTTTTCCCGCTGCATAAGCTCGTTGTACATCTTTGCGGCCTCTTCAAGGTTCTTGGGGCCGTCCTTCATGTCGCCGCCGCTGTTCTGCGCGGTGCATGCCGCCAAAGCGAGCACTATCAGTGCGGTGAGAAAAAGCGCGATGATTTTTTTAATGTTCATTGTTTATTCCTCCTGTGTTTTTTCACATTTTTCGGGTGTCTTTGCCGATTTTGATTGATCTTTACCGGTTCCGAAGCCGTAGCGGAAGCGCACGGCGTTGGTCGGACAGGCACTTATGCACATACCGCAGCGAATACACTCGGTATGGTTGGGCGTTTTCGTAACGTCAACGTCCATTTTGCAGGCTCCGGCGCATTTCCCGCAGGAAACGCATTTGTTCTTGTCCACCTTCATCTGGAACAGAGACACTTTGTTGAGCAGGGCGTAGAATGCGCCGAGGGGACATATCCATTTGCAGAAGGGGCGGAAGAACAGCACGCTGAGAACCACCACGGCGAGCAGAACGGTCAGCTTCCGGGTGAAAAGCGAGCCCAGCGCCGCCCTTATTCCGGCGTTCACCGCAGAGAGTGGAATTGCACCCTCAAGAACGCCCTGGGGACAGAGATATTTGCAGAAGAACGGGTCGCTTATGCCCACGTCGTTCACGATAATTGCCGGAAGAAGCACCACCGTCACCGCAAGGATGACGTATTTGAGATAGGTGAGCGGTTTGAGCTTCTTCGTGGAAAGCTTCTTCGTGGGAATTTTGTGCAGCAGCTCCTGAAGCCAACCGAAAGGGCAAAGAAATCCGCATATAAAGCGTCCGAGCAGCACGCCAAGCAAAATAAGAAAACCCGTAATATAATATGAGAAGCTGAATTTCGATGAGCCGACCACGGCTTGGAATGAACCTATGGGGCAGGCTCCGGACGCAGCCGGACAGGAATAGCAGTTCAGTCCCGGCACGCAGACGGTCTTTCCCTTTCCCTGATAAATTTCGCCCTTCACAAAGTTCGGCAGGTGTATGTTGGTGAGCAGGGTTGCTCCCGCCTGCATCCACCCGCGAAAGCGTGCGAGAAAATGGGATACGCCCGCTTTTTTCTTCTTATCCAATTCCCACACACTCCAAACATAATTTAATGGCTTTGCTGAGCACGGCCGACGCCTCGCCTCTCCATATGCCGAAGCAAAGCATAGCCGTTCCAGCAGCAAGCAGCGCTATCTGTACCGCTGTTTTTTGAACATGGCTCAATTTCATCACCCTTTTCGTTTTTTTGTACTCCTATCATAGCGCAAGGGAGTTAAAGTTTCCGTTAAGAATGAAAAATTAACACAAAATTTATTCTTTTCTGCTATAATAAAGACGTTCAGACGTTTAATAAGAATAGATTAAAGGAGGTCTTTTTATGCACCTTTTAGTCGTCGAGGACGAGCGCGCGCTCTGCGACACCATTGTACGCAGCCTGCGGCGCTTGGCATACAGCGTGGATTTTTGCTATGACGGGGACAAGGCTCTGGAGCTTTTGGGCGTGGAACGCTACGACCTTGTTCTCCTTGATTTGAACCTGCCGGGCAGGGACGGCATGACCGTTTTGCGTACCCTGCGGCAGACCGACCGCGAAACGAAAGTCCTCATTCTTTCCGCAAGAAGCGAGGTCGAGGACAAGGTGGATGGCCTGGACGCAGGGGCGAACGACTATTTGGCGAAGCCATTTCACTTGGCGGAGCTGGAAGCACGCATACGAAGCCTCACCCTGCGGCAGTTCACCCAGCCGGATGTGCTGCTCACCTGCGGGGACTTGACCTTTGATACCCGCGCAAGAGTTGCTTTTGTGAACGGACAAGCCCTGACGCTCACCCGGAAGGAAACGGGAATCCTGGAATACCTGATGGTGCATCAGGGAAGGCCGGTGAGTCAGGAGGAGCTGATGGATCATGTCTGGGACAACAGCGTAGATAATTTCAGCAACTCTATACGGGTCCACATTTCCGCCCTGCGCAAAAAGCTTCGTGCCGCGCTGGGCCATGATCCCATCCGCAACCGTATCGGAGAGGGCTATCTGTTGGGAGGCGAGGAGGTATGAGGAGGCTGTCTCTGCAATGGCGCATCACGCTGATGACCGTCCTGCTCATTGGCGTCACCTGCGTTTCCATGAAGCTGCTGCTCTGCTTCTCCGGCGTCCACTATATGGATTTCATCGGGGAATCCCTTCAGGGCTACACCGGCGGCGGTGATCCCGCCTTTTTTGACCCCGAAGCGGCAGGGATACACGATGACGTCACCATCGTCATCCACGGGGCGCAGGAGGAGTTCTGCATGACCAACTGGTACATCACGGCGGCAGTGACGGTATTGAGCGGTGTCCTTGCCTATTTCGTCAGCGGACGTGCCTTGAAGACCCTGCGCAGCTTTGCCTCCCAGGTGGAAAAGGTGCAGATGAACAATCTGGTAGATATGAAGATCAACGAGGACGTCCTGCCGGAATTCCGGCAGCTGAGTCACTCCTTCAATCAGATGCTGGAGAGGCTGAACAATGCCTTTGCCGCCCAACGGCAGTTTACCGGCAACGCCGCGCATGAGCTTCGCACCCCGCTGGCTCTGATGCAGGCGCGGTTGGAGCTGTTTTCCGCGGAGCATCCCGACGTGCTGCCGGAAACGGCGGAATTCCTCGCGTTGCTGCAGGAACAGACGGAGCGGCTGACCCAGATGACAAAAACCCTGCTGGAAATGAGCAATCTGCAGCAGGTGGCGCGGAACGAGCAAATCCAGCTCGCGCCCATGATTGAGGAGATTTTCACGGACCTGGCGCCGCTGGCCGAGAAAGGCGGCATTTCGCTGGAGGTAGAGGGCGACGGCGTTATGACCGGCAGCGACGCGCTCATCTACCGTCTGCTCTTTAACCTGACGGAGAACGCCGTTAAATACAATCGTCCGGGCGGCACGGTGCGGATTTCCGTCACACAAGAGCCGGAAAAGCTCCTGATTCGTGTTTCCGACACCGGCTGCGGCATCCCGGATGAATTCCGGCAGAGCATCTTTCAGCCCTTCTTCCGTGTAGACAAATCCCGCAGCCGCGAGTACGGCGGCGTTGGGCTGGGACTCTCCCTGGTCTGGGAGATTGCCAACCTCCACGGCGGCTCTGTTTGGGTGGAGAAAAGCTCGGAGAAGGGCACTGCCATCGCGGTGGAACTGCCAACGCAGCAATCAACGCAGCCCTAAACCCCTTTTGTTCGTTTTTTCGCCGCTTGACTTGCCGCCGTCTGCGTTCCGCGCTGTACGGTGCGGCCGGCCGCCTGTTCTTTGGGTCGGTGTTAAAGTGTTGCTTGTTCATTTTGGAATAAAAAAGAGCTGACTGACTTGATCTGAATCAGTTAGCTCTTTACTTATAAATAATGAAATTTTGTTGTCATGCTGTTGCCGCACAAAAGTTTTAATTTTCCGTTACGCTGTTTTTGTAATCTTCGCCCCAGTTCCACATAGCGTCAAGTATCGGTTTGAGGCTCTTGCCCAGTTCCGTCAAAGAATATTCCACTCTCGGCGGGACTTCGGCGTAGACCTCACGGTGAATAAGCCCGTTTTCCTCCATTGCCCGAAGTTGGGCGGTCAAAACCTTTTGCGATACCGTGCCGATAGATTTTTTCAGCTCGCCAAAACGCTTTGTTCCCGGCATCAGGTCTCTTAATATCAGAACCTTCCATTTGTCGCCGATCAAGGTCAATGTGGTTTCAACAGGGCAAGCCGGAAGCTCTTTTGTTTTCTCGTTCATAAGCTACCTCCGCTATAGTATCTGCTTGTTGCTTACGGTTTGATTGTACCATACCGCCCTATTTGTCGTCAAGAACAACATAAAACAAAAAAATATTATAAATTTTTTTCAGCGTTCAAAATTCCGAAAACCCTTGTGGCTGCGCATTCGTTTCCGTCAGGTAACCGCCCAATAGTATCTTTCTGGTAACTACGGCACAATATTGTGCTTACTTTACAAGTGATACCGGCGCGGATATAATGAAGTCAAGAGCTGCGAAGAACGGCCGCTTCGTAACTCAAAGCACAGACAAGGAGAAATCCAAAATGAACATTTTCAAGAAAATCTTTGGTAATAACCAAAGCGACAAGAAAGAGGTAATCACAATGACCAATACAGAAAAAGCACTTGCACTTATTAACACTTTTGCCACGGGCGATACGGAAAAGGCTTCCGGGCTTCTTGCGGAAAATTACATTCAGCACAATCTTGCATACGGCACAGGCAGGGATGCTTTTGTAGGCTCTGTTTCCTACCTCGCTTCAGCTCCCGTAAAAACAACTGTAAACAACATTCGTGCTTTCGAGGACGGCGACAAGGTGTTCTTGCAGACGGTCTACAACTTTGCAGGTGCGGGCGAGCAGGTTGCCTTTGACGTTTTCCGCTTTGATGAAAACGGCAAGATTGCAGAACACTGGGACAACCTTGCAAACAAGGCAGAGCCGAACCCGTCAGGTCACACGCAAACAGACGGCACTATGGAAATCAATGACCTTGACAAGACAGAGGCAAACCGTGAGCTCGTAAAGAAGTTCCTTTATGATGTAATGCAGGGGAATCGTCCCGAAAAGACGCCCGATTACTTTGACGGTGATACTTACATTCAGCACAATACAGGTATTGCAGACGGACTTTCAGGACTTGGCGCAGCACTGGAAGCACTCGGCAAGCAGGGCATCCGGATGATTTATACTACTGTTCATCAGGTGCTTGCACAGGGCAATTATGTGCT
>CAKSLQ010000015.1 GCA_934467415.1 uncultured Eubacteriales bacterium | reverse complement strand
GCTCGCAGAGCACCGGCGTCACGCCCCAGGAGAGGGCGAGCTTGCGGAAGGTCTTTTCGCTGGTCGTCACGCCGAGGATGTCCACCGGCGAGCGGAAGCGCGAGACCATGCGCGCCGTCATGCCCGAGAGCGTGCAGACCGCGATCGCCTTTGCGTCGATGTCGATCGCCATGCCGCACGCGCCGTGCGAGATCGCGTCCACGGTGTTCTTGATCTTGAATTCATAGGTGCGGAAGCGGCGGCCGTATTCGATGCCCTCCTCCGCTGCCTTGGCGATGCGCGCCATCGTGGCGACCGTCTCCACTGGGTACTTGCCCGCGGCGGTCTCGCCCGAGAGCATGACTGCGCTCGTGCCGTCGTAGACGGCGTTGGCCACGTCCGAGATCTCGGCGCGGGTGGGGCGGATGTTGTGGATCATGGACTCCAGCATCTCGGTGGCGGTGATCACGCGCTTGCCGAGCAGGCGGCAGCTGGTGATGAGCTGCTTCTGGATGGAGGGCAGCTCCTCAAAGGGAATTTCCACACCCATATCGCCGCGGCCGATCATGATGCCGGAGCATTCCTCGCAGATGTCCTCGATGTTCTCGATGCCCGTGCGGTTCTCGATCTTGGCGATCAGCTCGGTCGAGTCGTCCCCGCATTCGCGCAGGAAATTCTTCACGTCGATGAGATCCTGGCGGCAGGAGACGAAGGAGCAGGCGATGAAGTCCACGCCGTGCTCAAGCCCGAAGCGGATGTCGTCCTTGTCCTGCTCGCTGAGATAGACCTGATGCAGCACCTTGCCGGGGAAGCTCATGCTCTTGCGGTCGGAGAGCTCGCCGCCGGTCGTGACCGTGGTGATGACTTCGCCGCCGCGCACCTCGTCCACGCGGAACGCGAGCAGGCCGTTGTTCAGCAGGATGATGTCGCCCGCCTCGAGGTCGTCGGCAAGCCCCTTGTAGCTGACGGCCACGCGGGTCTCGTCGCCGATGACGCTCTCATCGGTGGTAAAGGTGAATTTGTCGCCCTCGGCGAGCGTGACCTTGCCGCTTTTAAACGTGCGGATGCGGTATTCCGGCCCCTTGGTGTCGAGCAGGATCGCGATCGGCAGATTCAGCTTTTCGCGGATGCGCTTGAGCTTTTCGATATGGTCGAGATGATCTTCGTGCGTGCCGTGCGAGAAGTTCAGGCGCGCAACGTTCATCCCGGCGCGGCACATCTCGGTGAGGGTGGCCTCATCCGAGCAGGCGGGGCCGATGGTGCAGACGATTTTGGTTTTTCTCATGGGGTACTCCTTTGTATACAGGCGGGATTTACGATTCGAGCGGGACGGCGTCCTTGTAGTCGATCTGCATGACCGGGTAGAAGATGCCGCACAGCAGAACGGCACAGGCGATGTCGATCACCGAGTGCTGCTTGATGAACACGGTGGAAATGCTGATGAGCACGCCCATGACGGTGAAGGCAAGCTTCCACGGCACCGACTTTTCAAAGCGCTTTGTGTGCCAGGACGTGAACATCACGCCGAGCGAACCGATGACATGAATGGACGGATTGACGTTGGTGTTCGTATCAAACTGATAAAAGTATGTCAGAAACCGCGTGAAAATATTGTCGCGGTCAAACGAAGTCGGGCGCAGATTCTGACAGGTGGGATAGATGAGGTAAATGAGGATGGTCACCGTGTATGTAAAGATGATGAACCACATCAGGCGCTTGAACGCGGGAATGTCGCAGAGCAGGGTGTAGAGCAGCATCCCGATGAGGTAGACAAACCACAGCATGTACGGAATGACGAAGTATTCGCAGAAGGGGATCAGATCGTCGAGGGCGCAGTGCATCACGCGCCAGGCCCGGTCGGTGGAGATGCGCTCGACAAAGAGGAAGGCGAGGCCGTAGAACGGCCAGTAGAGAAGCAGCCAGAGGTGCGAAAACTGCGGGGTGTTCAGCTTGGAAAAACGGAATTTCCGATAGTCGATCATAGGGGAACAGAGCTTCCTTTCGTTACGGTTCGGTGACGGCGCCGCGCTCGGCAAGACGGCTCTCCCGCGCCTCCATGCGGTGGAGCAGACGGACGAGCATCGGGCGGTTGTAGCGCTGGATGATGATAAAGGGCAGGTTGCCGGCGGCGTAGATCAGCCAGAAGAAGATCCAGGTGCGGTCCTCCCAGAAGCGGGAGACAAAGAGAAAGACCACGCAGAGCATGAAATGCACATGCTCGGCCACGCAGGTCTCGCGGATCAGCACGCGCACGTCCTCGGCGGTCATATTGCGGTGCAGCTTTTTCGGCACCATGTCGCCCATCACGCGGCTCATGTCCGGCACCCTGTCCATCCACTTCTGCACGCCGAGACGGCGGTAGATACTGCCGTTTTTCTCAAAGGCGAAGGGACGGTAGGGGAATTTGTCCGCAAAGAAGGATTCGCGCGGCAGCGCCTGCCCGATAAAGTGGGAAGTGACCGCGAGAAAGATCGCAAGCAGGAGGGTATAGAGAAGCTCCATTTTTCGGCTCCTTTACATGAATTTGTCCGGGCCTTTCGCGGCCGTCAGCGCGCGGCGGGCTGCGCGGCGGCAAGGACCTCGGCGGTCTCGGCGGCCTCGGCGGGCACGGCAAAGCGCAGCGCGCCGGGCAGCACCTCGCAGGTAAAGTGCGCGGTGCGGATGATCTCACCGTCCAGCGAGACCGGGAAGGGCTTTTTTCCGACGACCTCCACGCGCGCGGCGCGGCGGTAGGTCATGTATTTTGCAAAGCGGGGATCGTCCAGATGCTCGCCGCGGCGGTAAGGCCCCATCAGGCGGAGGAACGAGATGAGCGTCATCGGCTTCATCACGCAGACCTCCATTTTGCCGTCGTCGTTCTTCGCGCGGGGCGCGCAGCGGAACGCGCCGCCCACATATGCGCCGTTGGCGATCGTGCAGAGCAGAAAGGCCTTGCCGGTCAGCTTTTCGCCGTCGGCGTAGATGTCGCAGTGATTCCGCCTTGCGGTGAAGAGCGCGCGGACGATGCCGGTGGTGTAGGCGTGCTTCCCGCCGATGAGCGGCAGGCGGCGCACGCTGTTCATCGTCGCGGCCACCGCGGCGTCAAAGCCGAAATTGCACACATTGACAGAGTATTCGTCCCCGAGGGTAATCATGTCCACGGGCAGAACGTCGGCGGCGGTCAGCGCCGCAAGGTCGGCGAAGCGCCCGCTCCCGCCGTAGTATTTGACGAAGTCGTTGCCGCTCCCGATGGGGAAGCAGGACATGCTCGCCTGCGGATAGCCGAGAATGCCCTCGGCGACCTCCTTGATCGTGCCGTCCCCGCCGCAGGCGTAGAACCGCACGTCTTCAGTATGGCTTTCGCACCATTTTCGTATGTACCGCGTTGCGTCCTTCGGCGCCTTCGTCTCGTAGAGCGTCACATCGTCGCCGAGGCTGCGGATGGCCGCGCGCGCTTCGTCGAGATGCGCGCCGCTGCCCGCTTTCGGGTTGAGAATGAACACATGCTTCATCGCACGGTTTCCTTTCGCGTGAGCGCGGCAGACTGCCGCTGAATATCCAACCTACAGTATAGCATATTCTGTCGAGAAAAGCAAGAGTCCGTCGGGGGAATCTATCTTCGCCTTCCTTGCGCAGGGAAGCCGAAACGGACGCACCGATTTTGTATGGGCTGGAGACCGATGGTCGCCCCAGAGTGATGACAAAGTCCGGTTATGTTTTTCAGCCCCATCGGTGAGGGACGGCGTGCGAGACGCATAGCGTCTCGCGGAGTTTTCCCGATGGGAAAACATCCTCCACCGACAGGTGACTGGGGGAGTTTTGGCAGAAGAGTAAAACTCCTTCCACCGCAAGCGTGATGTTTCCCGCAAGGGAAACTCATTGGAAACGCTCTGCGTTTCCGTCCCCGTCTCCCTCAGTGAGGGAGGTAAAGGATAGCGCGGTTGCACAGATATATTTCTGATTTGTCAGCAACCTGGGGCGACCATCGCTTTGTATGGGCTGGCGACCGATGGTCGCCCCTACGGTTGGACGGAAACAGCCTTCATTTGCCGTGACTGTGTGCCGCATCTTCGCCTCCCCCCAAGGGAAGCCGTCCCCGCACAAATGCACAAATCCGCGTAAAACCGCGCCGCTGCCTGCCATACACGCCTTTTTGTGCGAAGAAAACGCCGATTTTCACACAAAAAGGCGGCTGACACCTGTCTTTTTGTTGTGTCGTCCTGCCTGTATCTGTGGTATAATGGCTTTGCTGTTGACAATCAATGCGCAAAACCGCATAATAAAATTGAAAAAGAATCGAACCGATTTGGAACAAACGACGGTTTCGGTCGAAACATATCGGAGGCTTGAATGTTGGTTTTCGGAAAGTGCGGCACGGAATACGGGCTGCTCTGCGGAGACGGCGAGGCTTTTGCCGCGCTGCTGCCGCCCGCCGTCCGTGCGGACGGCGATCTGCTGCCGCTCACCGCGGCGGCGGACGGTACATACACGGGGCACGGCTTTGCCGTGCGGGAGACGGCGGCGGATCTCGGCGGCGGCCTTGTCCGCGTCACGCGCAGTGTGCGGCGCACGGCGGACACACCGGCGCAGGTGCAGCTGGCGTTTACCCTGCGCGACGGCTTTGTCCGCAGCCATTTTGTCATCCCCTGCGTCAACTACAACGGCAATCCGGGCGGCGGCAACTATCCGCACGGCTTTGCAAGGGACGGCAAGCCCTGGATCTTTGCCTACGACCGCACCGGCATCCCGTCCTGCTCGCTCACCGAGGACGCGACCCGCGTCGCCGCGCTGCTTGCGTCCGATGGCGACGCGCTCTCGCTGGTCTCCTCGGTCTCGCTCACCGAGAACGCGGACGGCAGCCTCGACCATCACCTGTATTATCCCTACATCGAGTCGCCGTATTCCTACACGAATACCGATACGCTGACCGCCCCGCTGGACACATATATCGACTTTGCGCCGGGCGAGGAAAAAAACTTTACCTTTTATATATTTGTCGGCGCGCCGAAGTGGAAGAATTTCGGCATGGCGAGCCTCATTGACCGGCTGGACGCGCTGCAAAATCCCGACATGCCGCCCGTCACCGACGCGCGCACGCTGTGGGACGTCGGCATCGACTACATCGGCAGTCTGTATCGCGAATACCGCGGGCATCACCTCTTTTCCGTTGCCCGCCGCGCCGATTTCGGCGCACCCGCGTTCAATCCCGCGCCCGCCTCCTTTGAGATCGGCTGGGCGGGACAGGGCGCGCTGTGCAGCCAGCTGTACATCTGCGAGTACCTGCGCACGGGAGAGCGGCGCTTCCTCGATGCGGCGCTTGAAAATCTCGACGCCTGGGCGGAGAAGCAGGCCGAAAACGGGCTGTTCCTCGCGCACTACGAGTGGTATCCCGCGCCCGGCGAACCCGCCTGGCGCCCCGCCGTGTCCGACACGAAGATTCTGGCAAACTTCCACATTCCCGGCGGCACGGACAAGGGCGGCAAGGGCTGGTACCCCGAGCTCTGCAACCTCGGCTGGGGCGCCGCGTCCTTCGCGCGCTGCTATATGCTCTTGCGCGGCGCGGGCATCGACCGCCCGGACTACCTCGCCTTTGCGCGCCGCACCTGCGACTTCTTCTGCGAGCACTTCGACGACGAAAACGGCTTCGGCAAGGCGTTCCGCTTTGACGGCTCGAGCTTCGACGCGACCGGCACGATCGGCGCGTTCGCGCTGCCCGCGCTGATCGAGGTCTACCGCGCGACCGGAGAGAAAAAATACCTCGACTGCGCCGTGCGCGGGTTTGACTTCTATGCCCGGCGCGACCTCGACGCCTTCTCGCTGACCGCGGGGGCGATTGACTGCGCATCGGTGGACAAGGAGACGGTCTGGCCGCTTCTGCGCGCCGCGCTCGACCTCTTTGACGAGACCGGCGACCCGGCATACCGCACGCGCGCCGAGATGTGCGGGTACTATTTCGACTCCTGGACGTACCGCTACGACGCGCTCTATCCCGCGACCTCGGATTTTGCCCGCTACGGGTATCACACGCGGGGCGGCACGGCGGTCTCGGTGCAGCATCACGCCATTGATTCCTGGGGCTCGCTCGCCGCGCCCGAGTTTGTCCGCCTGTGGCGCGCCACGGGCGACGAGCGCTGGTTTGCCCGCGCCCGCGCGCTCTGGCACAACGCCACGCTCTGCATCGCGCTCGACGATAAAACGGTGATCAACGGCACGCTGCGCCCGCGCGGCGGGCAGAACGAGGCCTTCTTCGGCTGCCGCTGGACGCGCTACCGCCCCGTCGAGGAGCGCGGCCATTTCAACAACTGGCTCGTCTCCTGGGTCAACGCCTATCGGCTCTACGCCATCCATACCCTCGGCTTCGACCACGCGCTGTTTCAGCCGGAGGAGAAGGAATAAAACTTTTCCGGGATGCCTGTCTTTATGGGTTTGCAAAAATTCTATGCCTATCGGTAGGGGTCGGCGCCTTCGATGACCCGTAACCATGCTGCTCTATCTGTGCCTTCCCCGGTGGGGGAGGACGGGGACGGAAACGCATATAAGTTTCCCTGCGGGAAACATCACGCTCGCGGTGGATGAGGTGTCACTCACCCGGAAACGGGTCGTCGAAGGCGCCGACCCCTACCGGATTTGTGCAAAAGGCGTACACACCGTCATGCGCCGTCTGTCTCCCGCCGCAACCGTGCGTAATCTACATTTGCCTCCCTTGTGCAAAGGGAGGTGTCATGCGGAGCATGACGGAGGGATTGTTTTTGCAAGAAACAACCCCTCAGTCACCTACGGTGACAGCTCCCCTTGCACAGGGGAGCCGAAATGCACCCACAAAAACCCACATTTACATACCCCACAAAGGAGAACCCCATGTCCTTATTTGAACCCTATTATGCCGACCCGGCCGTTCTGCACGTCGGGTGCGAAGCGCCGCACGCCTACTTTATCCCCTTTGACACGCGCGACGGCGCGCTCGGCGGCAGCCGCAATGAAAGCGCTTATTTCAAGCCCCTCGTCGGCACGTGGGACTTCCGTTTCTTCCCGTCGCCGTCGGCCGTCGCCGACCTCGACTTCGCCGCGATCGACGCCATGCCCGCCGACCGCATCGAGGTGCCGCGCTCGTGGGAGAACACCCTGCGCTACAACAAGCCGCACTACACCAACACCGAGTACCCCTTCCCCTGCGACCCGCCGCACCTGCCGGACGAAAACCCCTGCGGCCTCTACAGCCGCCGCTTCACCGTCGGTGCGCGCGCTCTTGCCGCCAAGGACGCCGTGCTCACCTTTGAGGGCGTTTCCTCCTGCTTCTACGTCTGGCTCAACGGCGATTTCGTCGGCTACAGCGAGGTGTCGCACGGCGTCTCCGAGTTCTGCGTGACCGACAAGCTGCGCGCCGGCGAAAACGAGCTGCGCGTGCTGGTCATCAAATATTCCACCGGGTCGTATCTCGAGGATCAGGATATGTTCCGCGCCTCCGGCATCTTCCGCGAGGTCTATCTGCTCTTCCGCGACCGCCGCCGCGTGCGCGACATCACGGTCGGCTGCGAGCTGTCCGACGACTTCGGCACGGCCGTCTTCACCGTGACGCTCGACGGCTGCCTGCACAAGAACGCGACCGCGCGCCTGCTCACCGCCTCCGGCGCGGACAGCGGCGCCTTTGCACAGCGCGACGGCAAGACCGTCACCTTCATCCTCCGCGACCCCGCGCTCTGGTCGGACGAGACCCCGAACCTCTATTATTTCTATCTCGAAAACGGCAAGGAACATATCGCCCTGCCCGTCGGCGCGCGAAAGATCGAGGTGCGCGACCGCGTCGTGCTGCTGAACGGCCGCCCGGTCAAGGCGCGCGGCGTCAACCGCCACGACAGCAGCCCCCTCCTCGGCTATGCCGCGCCCATGGACGCGATGCTCCGCGATCTCGCCATCTGCAAGCAGAACCACGTCAACATGATCCGCACCAGCCACTATCCGCCCGATCCGCGCCTGCCGGAGCTCTGCGACAGATACGGCTTCTACCTTGTCGATGAGGCCGACATCGAGACGCACGGCTTCGCCTACATTGAAAAATTCGGCTGGGATCTCCTCTCGGACGACCCCGCGTGGGAGGCGGCCTACCTCGACCGCGCCGCGCGGCTCTATGAGCGGGACAAGAACCATCCGTCGGTCATCATCTGGTCGCTCGGCAACGAGTCCGGCCTCGGCCGCAACCACGCCGCCATGGCGGCGTATCTCCGCCGCCGCGACACCTCCCGTCTCCTGCACTACGAGGGCGGCAACGCGGATTACCGTGCGAAGCACCCCGGCCGCCCCGAGCTGTACGACATCGCGGACGTCGAGAGCTACATGTACGCGTCCGTGCCGAAGCTGAAGGCTTACCTCGCCGACGAAAACGCCCGCTATCCCGTCTTCCTCTGCGAATACTGCCACGCCATGGGCAACGGCCCCGGCGACCTCGCCCCCTATTGGGACGCCATCTATGCCGACGACCGCTTCTTCGGCGGCTGCGTGTGGGAGTTCTGCGACCACGCCGCGCTGCTGGACGGCGATGTGCGGCATCCGAAGTACGGCTACGGCGGCAGCTTCGGCGAGACGCCGAACGCGGGCAACTTCTGCATGGACGGTCTGGTCTATCCCGACCGCCGCCCGCACACCGGCATGTACGAGCTGCGCGAGGCGCAGAAGCCCTTCCGCATCACCGCCGCCGACGCGGCGGCGGGCATCTTCCGCTTTGAGAATCTGCGCGACTTCACCGATACCGGCGATCTTGCGCTCACCTACCGCATCGAGTGCGACGGCCGCGTCGTCGATTCCGGCCTTCTCGACATCGGCGCGGTCGGGCCGCGCGGCAGCGCCGAGTTTGCGCTGACCCTGCCCGAGACAGACGGTGCGCTGACCGTGAATTTTGAAATGCGCGCCGCCCGCGAGACGCCGCTCGTCCCCGCGGGAACGCTGCTCGGACACACGCAGTTCGTGCTCGCGGCCGAGGCGGCACTGCCGACCGTGCGCCGCACGGCGCACACGCCGACCGTCACCGAGGACGCGGACAGCGTCACCGTCACGGCCGGGGACACGGTCTACCGCTTTGACCGCGCGCGCGGCGCGCTCACGGGCATCACGGCCGACGGCACGGTGCTGCTCGACGCACCGCTCACGCTGGCGCTCACCCGCGCGCCGATGGACAACGACCGCAAGCTCCGCCCGAGCTGGGACGCGCTCGGCCTCAACCGGAGCGACGAGGTCTGCGACAGCTTCACGGTGCGCGCCGGGAAGACCGCCGTCACCTGCACGGCGGCGCTGCGCCTCACGGCGGACGACCGGGTGCTGCTCCGCGCCCGCGTCACCTACCGCGCGGCGGCGGACGGCAAGCTCACCGTCACCCTGGATGCAGAGCTTCCGGAAAGCGGCGTTCTGTTTTACCCGCGCCTCGGCCTCTGCCTGCCGCTGGTCCCCGCGCTTGAGGATCTGCGCTATTTCGGCTGCGGGCCGATGGAGAGCTACATCGACAAGCACCTCGCGGCGCGCCTCGGCCGGTTTGCCACGACCGTCACCGACAACTTCGAGCCCTACCTGCGCCCGCAGGAGAACGGCGCGCACTTTGACACGCAGTTCGTCTCCCTCACGACCGCCTGCGGCGCCGGACTGCTCGTCACGCGCACGGACGCGCCCTTCTCCATGGGTGCGTCGCACTACAGCGACGCGCAGCTGCGCGATGTGCGCTATGCGCACGAGCTCGTCCCCGAGCCCTTCACCTACCTGCATCTCGATGCCTTCCAGAGCGGCTGCGGCTCGTATGCCTGCGGTCCGATGCTTGACGATGCCTATCAGTTGAAGGCGGGCAGGCATCACCTCGGCGTGACGCTGACGCCCTGCCGCGTGGACGAGGTGCTGTAAGGCAAACGGCCGGGATCTCGCCGCCGTTCGTGCAGAATGCAGCCGCAAGCGGTATGCGCGCTTTGCCGCTGCAATGAGAATAAAGGAGAACGCCATGCTTTACGAAGAGTATCGTTTTGACGACCTGCGTCTGCCGGGGCTGAGCCCGGTCTGCTGCGGGACGGAGCAGTGCGAGCCCGGCTTTTCGGTCGGCGCCACGCGCCCGTACTGGATGCTGCATTTCGTCGTGTCGGGCAAGGGCCGCTTTTTCGCCGGCGGCGTGACCTACGATGTGCTGCCGTCACAGATTTTCGTGGTGCGGCCGCACCGACCGCATGTCTACGTCGCCGATAAAACCGAGCCGTGGCACTACATCTGGCTCAATTTTCACTGCGACACGGAGCTGCCCGCGCTGCTGGACGCCGATGTGCTCACCGCGCCGTCGCTCGGCAGTCTGTTTGCCGATTGCCTGGACGCCGCCAGGGAGGAGCCCGGCGCGCGCGAGGCGGTCACGGCGAAACTGTGGGAGCTCTTTGCGGCGCTCATCCGTATGCAGGCGGCGCACGGCGCGCGGCAGAATCCCTATATCACCGCCGCCAAGCGCTATATCGAGGAGAATTATGCAAAGCCGATCCGCGTCTCGGAGATCGCGCGGGCGCTGAATCTGGAGCGCAGCTATTTCAGCACGGTGTTCCGCCGCGAGACCGGCACCTCGCCGAAGCAGTATCTGGCCCGCGTGCGCATGGAGCACGCCGCGCACCTGCTCTCGGTGGACGGGGAGAGCGTCGCGGCGGCCGCCGCGCACGCAGGCTACGGCGACTGCATGAATTTTTCCAGGCGGTTCAAGGCGCACTTCGGCGTGCCGCCGAGCAAATACCGCGCCCTGCTGATGCAAAACGAAAAAAACGGGATATTCCCGCAGGAATAATTCTGAAAAATTCTGAAAAAAAGAGGTATCTGTCATGTTCAAGCGAACGATTTCACTTATCCTTGCCGCGGCCCTGCTGGCCGGCGGCCTCGCCGCCTGCGGGGAGAAGCCCGCGCCCGTGACGAGTGCGGACACAACGGTCACCACCGAAGCCACGACCGAAGCGCCCGAATTTACCCCGGTGGACGCCGACTATTCCGGCGAGTTCACCATGCTCCTCTCGGGCAACTGCAATACCAATGTCGCGTTCAAGTCTTTTGAGGGCAGCGACATGGCCGAGCGCTCATCGCTCGACGAGGCCGTATATCGCCGCATGAAGACGGTGGAGGAGCTGTACGGCGTGACCTTCAACTATATCGAGGATTACGGGACAAACGGCTCGGCCAAGAACAAGCTGATGGTCGCCGCCACGGCGGGCGACACCGACTACGACGCGGCGGTCATCGCCGCCTACGATGCCGTACCGCTTGCCATGGCAGGCGCACTCTATGAGCTTGGCAGCATCAAGAATCTGACGCTCGACCGTGATTTCTGGGATGCGCGCGCCTCGCGCGACCTCACCATCCGCGGCCTGCTGTTTGCCACCACGGGCGACATTGATTTCTGGGACGACATGATGCAGAACGTCATCGCGTTCAACAAGCAGGTCAAGGCCGACCTCAACATCGAGGACAACTTCTACACCCTCGTCGAGGACGGGAAGTGGACGCTCGACGCGCTCGCGTCCTACGCAAAGCAGGCCACCGAGGATCTGAACAGCGACGGCGTGTACGATATGTCGGACAAATTCGGCCTCATCACCTGGGACGACTCGATCTACGCCGTCTTTGAGGGCAGCGGCGAGCGCGTGGTGACCGTCGCGGATGACGGCACGCTGAATCTCACGCTCACCGGCAGCGAGCGCATCGTCGATGTGCTCACGAAGTACACCGACTTCTGCTTCGGCGGCGACGCGATCAACTACCAGCGCTACACTTCGAAGGAAGCGATGGACATGTTCTCGGGCAACCGTGCGCTCTTCCTTGCGGGCCGACTGCAATCGCTCGATGCCTACCGTGATATGGAGACCGACTACGGTATCCTGCCCTATCCGAAGTACAACGAGGCGCAGGCGGAGTACCAAACGGTTGCATCTCCCTGGCACATGACGCTCTTCACCGTGCCGCTCACGGCGGCGGACGCAGAGCGCTCGGGCGCGGTGCTGAACGCGCTGGCCTACCACGGCAAGCAGCTGCTCACCGGCGCGTACTACGACAAGACGCTCACGGGCCAGTATTTCCGCGACGAGGACAGCCTTTCCACGCTGGAGCGCATGGCGGCGACCCGCGCCTATGACCTCGGGCTGTATATTCAGCCCGCCAACATCAACAAGCAGCTGATCTACATGTTCCGCGAGGGCTCGAAGGACTTCGCGTCCACCTTTGCGGGCTATGAGGACGCGGCAAAGACCGCGCTCGCACAGACCGACACGGCGTTCAGCCTTGCGGCACAGACCTGGAAGAAGTAAGGAGAATCGGATGAAAAAATTCTGCAAATGGATGCTCGCCCTCTGCCTTGCCATGGCACTCGGCACACTTGCGGCGTCGGCGGCCGACACCGTCTATGTCAAGGACGGCGGCACGGGCGACGGCTCTTCCGCGGCATCGCCGTTCGGCGACCTCGCGGATGCGATCCGCGCCGTCAGCGGCGGCGGCCGCGTCGTCCTCGTCGGGGACACCTCGGTTACAAAGTCGGCCGGGTATGACGCCTCGGTCGGCGCGTTCACCGCGCCCGCCACGAGCGGCACGCTCACCCTGACGGCCGAGGGCGGCGCGCGCCTCATCTTCCCGGACGGCGGCCGCTATTTCTGCACCGGGGACACCACGTTTGAGAACATCACGTTTTACAACGCAAACAAAAAGACGCTGGTCGTGGCGGGGCGCTTCTTCGCGCTCACGTTCGGCCGCGGCGTCGAAATGTCAAACATCGAGGTGCACGTCGTCGGCGGCATGGAGCATACCAACGCCACGGTCTCCGTACCGGACGACGACTACAGCCGCGATGCGCATATCACGCTCCTCGGCGGCAACTTTGCCGAGGTCACGGGTCTCGGCCGCAACACCGGCAAGGCCTCCTTCAACCCGAGCTATACCGGCGCGGCCTACATCACGATCGGCGGCGACGCCACGGTGGGCAAGATCTTCGGCGCGTTCCGCTGGGGCGGCAAGGCGCAGAGCACCGCGCGGGTGTACATCACGCTGGACGGCGGTGCGGTCACCAATTTCATCACCGCCTGCGGCAGTGAAAAAATGACCTACACGGTGGATGCAACGGTCACGCTCACCGAGAATTTTGACCCGGCGGCCTATTTCAAAGGGGTAAACGAGACCGGCTGGTCAACCTCCGGCGTCTGGCACGGGCTGACGGGCGGCCCCGCCTACGGGCAGGTCGCCGCCAACTACGGCAAGACCACGCTCGACCTTACGCGCGCGGATAAGTCGAAGGTCACCGACGCATGGCTTGCCGCCTGCGTCAACGCGGAATCCTTTGACAAGGTCACCGGCGGCAGCGGCGACAAGCCCGTGCTCACGGATACGTCGGTCGTGTTCCTCAGCGACTTCGGCGACGATACGGCAGACGGCACGAGCGCGGACAATGCCGTGCAGACGCTCGGCCGCGCCTTCAAGCGGCTGGATGCGGCGGGCGGCACCATCGTCCTCTGCGGCCGCGTCACCGTCACCGCCGCTTCGGCGACCTTCCCGGAGCGCGACGGCGAGATTACCTTTACCGGCAGCTACGGCGGCGAGGTCTACGGCGGCGCGCTCGTCCTCGCGGCGGACGTCTTCCTCGGCTCGCCCGTGCGCTTTGAGCAGCTGCGCATCAGTTCAAAGAGCGGCGTGGACATCTTCTGCCGCGGGCATAACTTCACGGTCGGCGACGGCGTTGTCTGCACCTATGACGTCAACCCGATCGCGATCTGGGGCGGCACGGACTGCGCCATCGCGGGTACGACGGCGAAGACGGCAAGCTTCTTCGGCTATAAGATCGAGATCAACAGCGGCACCTGGTGGTATGTGCGCGGCGGCTCGATCCGCACCGGCGAATACCAGCCGGTCGGCACGATCGGCGATGTCACGATTGAAATTAACGGCGGCACGTTCACCTCGGTCACCACCGAGCCGAACAAGAACGGCATCATCGCGGTCGGCGGCTTTGACGCGCTGGACGGCGATGCGACCATCCGCATCACGGGCGGCAGCATCAACAGCTCGGTCTGCGGTATCGGCCGCCCCGGTACAAACGCGACGTCGAGCGGCAACGCCTATGTGCGCGGCAATGTGACGATCGAGATCTCGGGCGGCAGCTTCCGCACGGGGACCGAGATCGCCGCCGTACACGACCGCGTGGCGGGCTATGTGGACGGCGACTTCACCCTGAAGGTGACGGGCGGCAATTTCGCCGGCGGCTTCAAGGGCGCCAACGGCGAGAACGTGCGCGGCGTCTCCGCGTTCGACCTCGCGGACGGCATTTCCATGTCCGCCGTCGGCTTTGATCCGGTGCTTTTCGTCGCGGACGGCGGCAATGACGCGGCCGACGGCAAAACGGCGGCCACGGCGAAGAAAACGCTGACGGCGGCGGTCGCGGCCATGCCCGCGGGCGGCACGGTTGTCGTCTCGGGCAGCCTCACGGTCGGCAGCGAGACCCTCGCCGCCACCGACAAGGCGCTGCGCATCGTCGGCAATGCGGGCGGCCGCGATTTCGGCGGCACGCTGACGGTAAGCGGCACGCTGACGCTGGGCGGCGAAACCGAAATTTCAGATCTCCGCCTCGGCGGCGCGGGTAAAATCGACGCGGCCGGGCATCCCTTCACCGTCGGGGACGGCGTCTCGGGCGGCAGCCTGACGCTGGACGGCGGCATGGGCGCGGCCTCGCACGGCATCGTGATCCGCTCCGGCAATCTTGCCGCCGCATCGGGCGGCAAGACCGCCGCGGGCGCGCGCACCTATGTGCTGCTCCTCGGCGGGCATGTCGGCACGCTCGCGGGAAAGAGCGCGGGCAGCGCCGGAGAGGGCTTTGTTTCGGTGCGCGGCGGCAGCGCGGACAAGGGCTATACCCCCGTCAAGGCCGCGTCGGGCGTCCTCTATGTGAAGGACGGCGGCACGGGCGACGGCACGCTCCCGACTTCGCCGATGGGCGACCTCGTCGCGGCGGCCGCTGCGCTCCCTGCGGGCGGCACGGTCGTCGTCTCGGGCAGCCTCACCGTCTCGGGCGCAAAGACCCTGGCGGCGGCGTCCGGCAAGCTCACCGTCACCTCGCTTTACGGCGGCGTTGACTATCGTCTCACCGACGGGGCAAAGCTGGTGCTTTCCGGCTCGGTCACGCTCGGCACGGAGACGACCTTCACCGCGCTCGATATCGAGACGGCGGCCAACGACGCCTACATCGCGGCGGCGGGCAAGCATCTCACGATCGGCACGGACGTCGTCTGCACGCTCCTGCCCGATGCACGCATCGAGACCTATCCGGCGCTGGTCGGCGGCTCGGTGGCGCTGGCCGAGGTGCTGCGCGCCGACGTCACGCTTGATATTTACAGCGGCACATGGGGCGTTGTCACGCCCGGCCAGTATTCCGCGGCCTCGGGCGCGTCTGCGCGCCGCGCGGCCGGCAAGCTCACGCTGAACCTTTACGGCGGCAGCATCACGGGCGGCGTCTATGTCGCCGGGGTGAACAGCCTTGACGGCAGCGCCGTCTTCAATGCCCGCGGCGGGATTGTTGCCTGCCCGGTCATCGGCACGGCGGCGGGCGCAACGGTCAGCGGCAATGTCACGGTCAATGCGGCGGGTGCGACCTTTGAGGGCGACATCCGCGCGGGCGCGGACAGGACCGCCGTGCAGAACGGCGCATACAGCCTCGTTGTCACCACTTCGGACATCCGCCGCGTCGGCACGGTGTCCGGCACGTCCGGGATGGGCGGCACGCACACCTCTGCCCTCACCGTCCCCGAAAATATGAACCTCTCTGCCGCCGTCAGCGGCGACGCGACCTACCAAAACCCGATCGCGGGCTACGCCGACCCCTCGGTCGTCTACGCCGACGGCTGGTATTACTACACCTACGCCAAGGAATACGCGGGCAAGCCCGCAATCTACATGGCGAAGGCGGCCAACCTCTTTGACATCGGCAAGGTCACGCCCGTGCTCATCTGGAGCCAGGCGCTCTCGGGTCAGGCGAAGGATATGCAGGCCATCTGGGCGCCCCAGCTCTACAAGCTCGACGGCAAGTGGTATGTTTACGCCTCCTGCCAGTTCCCGAACGACCAGGATCCGGGCGTCAATATGCTCAAGCGTTACCCCTATGTCTGGGTCGCCGAGACCGATGATCCCATCGGCGGCTACCGCTTCTTCGGCTGCATGGAGAACCTCGATAAGGAGGCATTCACCTATCTGTCGCCCCGCGTCATCGAGCATGACGGCAATACCTACATGTTCTTCAGCGGCTTCTGGCGCGCGGCGGACGGGTCGAACGGCACGCACATCCAGCGTATGCGCGTGGTCAAGCTCGAATCGCCGACCAGGATGGCGGACGGGCAGGTTGTGATCTCCTCGCCGATGTACGACTACGAGAAGGGCATCATGGAGGGGCCGTTCCCGTTCTACGCCCCGGACGGCACGCTGTATCTGCTCTTCGCAGCGGGACACACCCGCACCGACGAGTACTGCACCGGTATGCTCCGCTTCACGGGCGGGGCGAATGACCCGCTCACCGATGCATCGCTCTGGAAGAAATATGAGACGCCGCTCCAGTTCACGGACTATGCGTCCGGCGTGTACTCGCCCGGCGCGATGATCGTCACCACCTCGCCGGACGGCAAGGACTACTACGGTGTGTTCCACGCCAAGGAATATCACTATTCGGCCTACACCATGCGCCGCATGTATATGCAGAAGATCGACTTCGCGGCGGACGGCACGCCGACGATGACGGCCGTCCCGCCCACCTCGACGACCTACACGATGGCGCTGAATCCGCTGCCCCTCGCGTCCCGCATCTCCGGCTTTGACACGACCGGGACGGGGGAGGCGGTCTCAGGCTTCCGCCGCACGCGCACCTATGCGGGAAATTTTACGGATGTGCCGCAGGGCTCGTGGTTCTATGCCTATGTGGGTACGGCCTACGAATACGCGCTCGCAAACGGCACGGCCGCGGATAAGTTCTCGCCCGACGGCGGCTTCACGGTCGCGCAGGCGCTGACCGCCGCCGCCAATATCCACACGGTCTACTACGCAAAGACGGTGGACACCGCCGGCGCGAAGACCTGGTACGAGCCTTACGTCGCCTACTGCATCGCAAACGGCATCATCAAAGACGGGCAGTTTGACGACTACAACCGCGCCATCACGCGCGGCGAGATGGCGGTCGTCTTTGCGAGCATTCTGCCGGACGGCGAATACGCCGCCGTGCGCACGGGTTCGCTCGCCGATGTGACGGACGGTATGGCGTGCGCCGCCGCGGTGAAGAAGCTCTTTGCCGCAGGCATTGTCGGCGGCGACGCCGGGACGGGCAAGTATCGCCCGAACGACGGCATCCGCCGCTCGGAGGCGTGCGTCATCTTCACGCGCATCGCCGCCGCCGAGTACCGGATCAAGTAAAAAAAAGCAAAAAACACGAACCGCAAGGTTCGTGTTTTTTTGCTTTGGATGCGCGGCAGGGGCGTGAAAAATCCCGCGCAAACCCGTAGAGGCGACCATCGGTCGCCCGCACCTTGCGCAATATATCCAAGCCTTCCCCGGCGGGGAAGGCGGGGACGGAAACGCAAAACGTTTCCAATGAGTTTCCCTTGCGGGAAACATCACGCCCAGCGGTGGATGAGGTGTTACGCACGAAGAAACGGGTCGTCGTGGCGCCGACCCCTACCGGATTTGCGAAAAATCTGCACAAACCTGTAGGGGCGATTCACGAATCGCCCTCTCTATGCACCGGCTACTCTTTTTACCTCCCTCGGTGAGGGAGGTGGCGGCGAAGCCGACGGAAGGAGTCTTGCAGAGAGTAAAACTCCCCCAGTCACCTGTCGGCGGAGGATGTTTTCCCATCGGGAAAACTCCGCGAGACGCTATGCGTCTCGTACAGCTCCCCTTGCACAGGGGAGCCTAAAACGCATCCGCACTTGACATCTGCATGCAGATATGCTATACTTGCTTACATCAGACGCATATATTGACTTTTCTCGGCGTTCCGTGGTATAATGCTGTTGACGAACATACGGAGGCGGAACGCATGTCAGAAAAGCGGAATGCCTACAAATCGCAGTTCAGGCGCGAACGGTATTATTCCGTTCAGGCGTTCATCCCGCTGGAAAAGCGCGAGAGTCTCAAGGCTTATGCCGAGCAGCATGGGCTGAGCATATCCGCGCTGATTACAGCGGCGCTCGAACAATACACCGGGCTTGATTTGGCAGGCAAGGATTAACGGCAGGGATGCCGTTAATCATCAGCTATCTACATGTAGACACATAGGGGGGGAAAAAACGAATTGTCCGTCACAGAGCGATTGCGTTTTTTGATGCAGAAATATGGACTGTCTTTGCCCGCGCTTGCCGCGTTAACCGGCATTTCCGACACGAATCTTTATCTGATTCTCTATTTTCATGCGGAGCCGTGTGCGCATGTCATCGCGCAGCTGGCAATCGCATTGCACACATCAGCGGATTTCATCGTCGGCTTGACAGACGATCCCGCGCAAAAAGCGAAAGCGGGCGATTCATGAATCGCCCGTACGGGATAGCGGGAACGCGCACACACCGGTAGGGGTCGGCTCGCTCCCGCCGCATTCGTGCTGGGCTATCTTCGCCTCCCTTGTGTAAAGGGAGGTGCCGCCGAACGGCGGCGGAGGGATTGTTACATGGCACAGATACAACCCCTCAGTCACCGCCGGGATGTTTTTCGGTTTCGCTCGCGAAATCGTCGGTGTTCAGCCGACGAAGAAAAACTCCGCGAGACGCATCGCGTCTCGTGCAGCTCTCCCCTTGCACAGGGGAGCCGAAGGTGGCCGCCTCACTCCACATAGAACTCTTTCATATCGTCGAGGCGCAGGCAGCCGAGCGGCAGACCGTAGGCCGCGCCGCAGTCGAGGGCGATATGCCCGTTCAGCATGAAGATCTTCCCCTTGCAGCCGGGGTTGATCTCCACGGTCGGCTTGTGCCCCGTGACGAGGATTTTGTCCGCGAAGTACACCTTTTCGTAGTCAGGCGACGCCGAGATCAGCTCCTCGATGTCGTAGTCCTCAAGGTCGCGGTCCTTTGAGAAGTTTTGCAGCCCCGCATGGACGAGCAGATAGTCCCTGCCGCCGACCTCGACCTCCTCGTAGGGCGCAAATTCACCGAGGTAGTCCACCAGCCACTCGCGGTCGTCGGGGGAGAGCGCGAAAAACTCGCGTGCGGTCGCCTCGCCGCCGTTTTTGCCCCATGCGGCAAAGGCGGACAGCGCCTCTTTGCCGAGTGCGGCGACGGCCACGGCGCTCTCCTCGGCGTCGCCGCAGAGGCGGCGCAGAAGCGGCAGCGCGGTGTATTCGTGGTCGCCGATGATGGGGTAGACGTTGGGGCGGGCGGACATGTCGTCGAGGATCTTCATGCCCTCGCCGCCGAAGTCGATCACGTCCCCGAGGACGTAGAGCGTGTCGCGGTCCTCGTCGAGATTGATCGCCTCCAGCATCTTCATGTAGCGCTCATAGTCGCCGTGTATGTCCGACATTACATAGGTCATGTTTGTTTCCTCCGTTTTGTTACAATTATATCCCGAGACTGCCCGGATTCATGCGCGACATGACGAAAAGCCATACCGCGATCCAGAGAAGCGTCGGCAGCGCGATGCGCAAGAGCAGCGCGTTGTGCGATTTGGTCTTGTGGCGGCAGAGCAGCATGAACAGCAGTGTGCCGAGGCCGCCGCCGATCCAGGCAAAGCGCACAAAGCGGCGCTCCGGCACGCGGCGGATGCTGCCGCGCGGCAGGCGGCTGATGTGCTTGTCGTAGGCGACCGCGGCGGCGGCGATGAGATTAATCGCCGCAAACCAGAGGAGCGGCAGAAACCGCAGCCACGGTCGGGCGGTTTGCAGAAATTCCATGTTCATTCCCTCACGATATGGGGTGATGTGCGCAGATAGTCGTACTTCCCGACCAGGCAGAGCGCGAACGCGCGTTCCGCCGCCGCGGTTTTGGCAAACTGCGCACCGCCGTCCCGGAGTTTCCCCGCGTCGGCGGGCTTCGTCAGCACAAAGCCGTCCCGCGCGCGGCCGAGTGCCGCGCAGCCCCGCGCGTTTGCCGCGAGCAGGCGGGTGTAGGCGACCGGCGCGGCAATCTCGTCCGCCGTCGTGCCGAGCAGCGCGTAGAGCGCGGCGCGGCGCAGCGAAGCATCGGTGCAGCGCTTGGAGGCCGCGCGCTCGAGCAGCTCGGCGCGCGTGTGCGCCCCCGGTGCGGCGGCAAGCAGCCGCTCGAGTGCGGCGCGGTCGCCCGCAAGGGCTTCTTTCGCGGTGCGGTCGGCCGCAAGTGTCGCGAGGCGCAGCAGCAGCGCCGCGTCCAGCCGCCCGGCTTCCGCCGGACAGCGCCCCGCGCCGACCGCCGTGCGGAGAGCGGCGAACGCGCCGTCCGGCATACGGCCCGCAAAGGCGTCGATGCCGCGCGCGGCAAAATCGCGGCGCAGCTCGGAGGCGGACGGATAGCCGCCCTTCCCGCCGTGGTACGCGCCCACGCGCGGGATGACCAGCGGCTCGATCTTGATCTCGAGGCGCGAAAGCGCGCGCAGGTATTCCACGGCTAAAATGTCGTTGGGTGCGGCGAGGTCCTCCGCGCCGTAGAGTTCTTCGTAGGCGCGCGCCGCGGCGCGGGTCAGCCCCAGTGTGCGGTCGGCGGCCGCAAGGGCGGCCGCACGCGCGCGCAGCTCGGCGCTGTCGAGACGCGCACGGCGCGTCTCGAGCGCGGCAAGGTCGCCGCTCTCGCTGCCGAAGGCCAGCACGTCCGCGCCGACGGCGGCGGCGATTTCTACGCCCGCGCGGGCAAAGTCGGCGGCGCGCGCCGCCGAGAAGGGGTAGGGGAGCTCCAGAACGAGGTCGCAGCCGCCCGCGATGGCGGCCGCCGCGCGGGTCTGCGGCGGCGCGAGGTAAGGCTCGCCGCGCTGGGAGAAGATGCCGCCCATCACGGCGGCGACGGTCACGTCCGCGCCGAGCGCGCGCCGCACCTCGCCCACCATGTAGGCGTGCCCCGCGTGAAACGGGTTGTATTCGCAGATGATCGCAGCCAGCATGGCGTTCCTCCTTGTTCCCTCATCGTTAACTGAACATTTATGCTCAGCGGGTATCTCTCCCTCAGTCGCCGTTCGGCGACAGCTCCCCCGTCAGGAGGAGCCATAAATAGATTGCGCACGGGCGGGTCGTCGTGGGATGTTTTTCGGTTTCGCTCGCGAAATCGTCGGCGTTCAGCCGACGAAGAAAAACTCCTTAGGAACACATCGTGTTCCGGGGGTCAAGACCCCTACCGGATTTGCGGGAACTGTGTACACACCGTCATGCGCCGTCTGTCTCCCGCCGCGTCTTGGCCTTCCCCTTTGGGGAAGGTGCCGAGCTTGTCTCGGCGGATGAGGGCATGCAGGCAGCTGGCACAGCATAGTGCGATATTTTGCTTTGCGCAATCCCTCATCAGGCGCTACGCGCCAGCTTCCCCCAAGGGAAGCCTAAGAACGCATCGCGCTTCGTGCAGCTCACCCCTTGCACAGGGGAGCCGAAAGCGCGCTGTGTCCCGCGCAACTATGGTGGAGCCGGAACTCCAATCCATCCCCCCTATTTTACCACTTTCCCGGCGGCGTCGCAAGCGCGGCGGCAGAATTTTTCACCCATCTTTCAAAAATATGTGCGCGCCTGCTTGAATTTGTCGAAAAGGGGGCGTATAATAAAGAAGTTAACGACATTATTATCGGAGGATCATTTTCATGAATGTACTCGTTGTAAACGCAGGCTCCAGCTCGCTCAAATATCAGCTGTTTGATACGACCGCGGGCGTTGTCCGTGCAAAGGGTCTCTGCGAGCGTATCGGTATCGACGGCAAGATCAAGCATCAGAACCTCGAGACCGGCGCGGTCTATGAAAAAGAGATCGCGATGCCCAACCACACCGTCGCCACCAAGATCGTCATCGACGCGCTGCTCAGCGCAGAATACGGCTCGGTGAAGACCATGGACGAGATCGAGGCCGTCGGCCACCGCATCGTCCACGGCGGCGCTTATTTCTCGGAGTCGGTGCTGCTCACCGATGAGGTGCTGGCCAAGCTCGAGCTCTGCCGTGACCTTGCGCCCCTGCACACCGGCGCGCACATCATGGGCATTCAGGGCTGCCTCGCCGCCATGCCGAAGACGCCCCAAGTCCTCGTGTTCGACACCGCGTTCCACACCGCGTCCATGCCCGACTACGCCTATGTTTACCCCGTCAGCTACGACATGTACGAGAAGCACGCCGTCCGCCGCTACGGTGCGCACGGCACGTCCCACCGCTATGTCTCCGGCGAGTGCATCAAGCTGCTCGGCGGCCGTGCGGAGGGCACGAAGATCGTCACCTGCCACCTCGGCAACGGCTCCTCCATCTCGGCGGTCAAGGACGGCAAGGTGCTGGACACCTCGATGGGCTTCACCCCCCTCGCCGGTATCGAGATGGGCACGCGCTGCGGCGACATTGACCCCGCGATCGTCCCCTACATCATGAACAAGACCGGCATGAACGCCGACGAGATGAACGAGTACATGAACAAGAAGTGCGGCTTCCTCGGCGTGTCCGGCATTTCGTCCGACTGCCGCGACGTTTCCGCCGCAGCCAAGGCGGGCAACAAGCGCGCACAGCTTGCGCTCGACATCGTTTCCTACCAGATCCGCAAGTTCATCGGCGCGTACACCGCGGCGATGGGCGGCCTCGACGCCATCGTCTTCACGGCGGGCATCGGCGAGAACGACTGGGAGATGCGCGAGAGCGTCTGCTCGAAGCTCGGTTACTTCGGCGTCGAGTTTGACGCGGAGCACAACGCACATCTGCCCCGCCCGCTGACCGCCACCGAGATCTCGAAGCCGACCTCGAAGGTCAAGGTCTTCATGATCCCCACCAACGAGGAGCTGGTCATCGCGTCGGATACCGAGCGCATCGTAAAGGCGCTGTAATAGAAGAAATGAATCCCCCCGTTTTACGGGGGGATTTCATTTTCGGGCAAGCCCTGCTACTGCCGCGCGACTATCGCGTGATTTTGCTGCCACAAAAAGCACCCCCGCTCGGGCGGGGGTGCTTTGCCAAACTATGTTCTTTCCGATCAGCCCTCTGCGTTGACGGCGAAGACCTGGTTGATCTGGTCCAGCTTCTTTTCGGCCTGGCCGAGGTTTGCATCATAGAGCGAGGACAGCGCCGAGCGGGTGAGGTACAGACGGCTGAGCGCGGTCTTATAGTCGCCGATGGTGTAGTAGATACCGACGTCGTAGACGCGGGTCGCGAAGATCAGGTCGAGCATTGCCGCGCTTTCCTCATCGCGGGTGTACTGCCCGATCAGCGTCTGGTCATAGTAGGCGGGGGTCAGCAGCTGCTGTCCCTGGTATGCCAGCTCCTCGAGGATCGCACCGACGCGCGGCGATGCGGCGAGCGTCGGCACGCAGATGAATGCGCAGTGGAAGGCGCTGACGGCGTGACCGTAGTCCGCCTGGTCTGCGTCATACTTCGGGAAAGGCAGGATGCCGAAGTCGGTCTCGCTGTTGCGGTGCTTGTCAACCGTGGTCAGCAGCGTCGTGTAGAACAGCGCCTGCTCGGAGTCGAACATGCGGATGCGCGCCTCGTCCCAGGAAGCGGTCGGGGTCGCCTTGCCCGCCACATTGTCGTACTGATAGTTGTAGGAATGCCCCTGGTCAAACACGATCTCTTCCCACTTGTCATACAGGCTGACGACACGCTCGTTGTAGAAGGTCAGCTCCAGCTTGTCGTTGTTGATCGAGCAGATCTTCTCGCCGGCTGCGCCGAGGATGGAGAGCATCGCGTCGTTCCAGGTGAGCAGACCGTAGGTGTCGTTCGAGTCGTAGACACCGTTCTGGTCCTTGTCCTCGCCGACCGCCTTGACCATGGAGCCGAACTTCTCCATCGTCCACTCGTTGTCCTCGACCAGCGTATAGGGATTGTCCAGGCCGTAGTTCTTAATCATGTCCTTGTTGAACAGGATGGCGTTGGTGACCATGTTGTCGATGATCGTGATGTCGCCGGTGGTGTAGAACATCTTGCCGCCGATCGAGAGGTCGGCGTTGGCCTTCTGATCCCAGTAGGGCTTTTTGAGGTTGATGTTCTCGATGTCGTTCAGGTCATGGATGTAGCCGCTGTAGGCGAGGGTCGCCACGTCGTAGGTACCGACCATGGCGGCGTCATAGGTCTTGTCGCCCGAGATGTAGTCGGTGTACAGCTTGGTGAAGCCGGCGCCGCTGCCCGTGGCCGAGTTGAACTTGATGATGTCCTCGTTGGTGATGTTGACGCTGAACTTCTCGCGCATGTATTCGTTGCGGCGATAGACGGCGTTCTGCACGGCGGAGCCTTCGCCGTTTTCGGCGGCAAAGTCGTTGCGCGCATAGTTGCCGCTGACGAGGATGTTGAAGTCGCCGGAGATGTCGCCGAGCGTGTCGGGGTCAAAGTCGGGTGCGTTCGGGTCCTTCGTCGCCTCGGTGGATGCCGTCGTCGAGTCCGAGGTGGTGTCCGGCTTATCGTCCTTGCCGCAGGCGGCAAAGAGCGGGCAGAGCATCGCGCAGGCGAGCAGGAGAGCAACAGTTCTCTTCATAGATGAAACTCCTTTTGCAAAAGTGATGAAGGGGATACCTTTACGATTCTATTTTACATCGCGGAGCACGCAAACGGCAATATCAAATTTGCGTGAGAAATCTTTGCAGATTTGTATTTTGACGTGGATTTCGTTCAAAATGCACACCTTGATTTGTGCAGAATGCCGAAACGCCGTGCGCGGCATTCCTTTCATATTTTATACAAACGCTTTGCTTTTTCGTATTTACGCGGCGCGCGGAAATGCGCTATCATAGAGGTGGAGCCTTCGGCTATTTTTCAAGAATACAGGAGTGACGGCATGAACTTTCAGTCTATCGGCGCCCCCGTCCGCGAAAACGGCGGCGTTTTCACGGCGGCGCACGACCCGCTTTACCCCTCGTCGGCGAAAACCATCGTTTTTACCGATGAAAAAGCCCCCGAAAACTTTGCGTTTTCCTGCGAGATCAAACTCTGCGGCGACGGCGAGGCGGGCATGTACTTCCGCGCGCAGGGCAAGAACGGCGCGACCTGGATCGTCGGCTATTTCTTCTCGGTGAACGCGGCGGACGGCTCGGTCAAGATCAGCAAGATCAACGGCGGCGACCGCGACAACGCGGTGCTCGGCCACATGCGCTATCCCTTTGAAAAGGGCGTGTGGTACAACATGCGCGTCGAGATGCGCGGCACACACGCGCGCCTTTGGTTTGACAACTTCAAGCTGGACGCCGACCCCTACCCGAAGTACGACATGACGCTCCGCCACTTCTCGCGCGGCGTCTGCGGCCTCGACCTCGGCGGCGGCGCGGCCGAATTCCGGCATGTAAAGATCGAGGCAATCGAGGCGGAACCGGCATGGACGCCGGACAACAGCTACCGAAACCCGGTGGTCTACGGCGCCGACCCCGACATCCTCTTCCACGACGGCACCTATTATCTCTATTTTACCGACACGCAGGACATGAGCCTGTTCCAGTGCTACACCTCGAAGGATCTGATCCACTGGTCAGAGCCTGTCGTGGTCTTCCACGGCAAGGACGGCTGGGGCAACAACGAGTACATGAGCCCGAACGTCATCTGCAAGGACGGGCTGTTCTACATGTTCTATGCATCGCACACCGCGCCCGACCCGGTGACGGGCAAACGCGAGGCGCACGTCGCCTTTGCATCGTCGGCCTCGCCGCTCGGCCCGTTCAGATCGGCAACGATGCAGCCGCTGCACACCGACGTGCAGGAGATCGGCGGGCATCCGTTCCTCGATACGGACGGACGCACCTACCTTACGGTCGTGCGCTTCAACAAGGGCAACGAGATCTGGGCGTATGAAATCAAGATGGAAAACGGCGTCGTCACGCCGCTCGACGACACGCTCGTGCGGCTGCTCGTCCCCACCGAGCCGTGGGAATGCGACTATGCCCGCATCGTGGAGGGCGGCGTCATCATGAAGCACAAGGGGCTTTACTACATGATCTACGCCGGCTCGCACTACAAGGGCGACTATGGCGAGGGTGTCGCCATTGCGGAAAAACCGCTCGGCCCCTACCGCAAGTACAAGTACAACCCGATCCTGCGCGCCACCGCGTTCACGCGCGGCACGGGCGACTCGGTCTATACCCGCACGGCGGACGGCCGCTATATCATGTTCTATCATCAGCATTTCAGCACCACGGAAATTTCGCCGCGCCAGATCTGCTATGACCCGATGAAGTTTGTCGAGACCGGCGACGGCAGCCCGGACGTGATCGTCGTCCACGGGCCGACGACCGCGCCGCAGGAAAAACTGCTCTGAGGGGAGGCATCCGCTTGAAACTTCGCATCCTGGCGGCGGCGCTTGCCGCTTCGCTGCTTGTGCCGCTCCTTGCCGCCTGCGGCAAAAAGCCGGCCGTGACCACCGACCCCGCCGCGTCGGATACGACCGCGCCGGAGGCGGGCTACACGCTGCCGACCTACGACTTCGAGGGGCACGAATTCAACATCCTGTCGGTCGGACGCAAGAATGTCGTCGAAAACGACTTTCTCTTTGACGACAAGAATCCCTCCGTGCTGGACGCCGCCGTCGAACGGCGCAACCGCGCGGTCGAGGGGCTCTACAACATCAAGATCGTGACCGCGCAGAAGGACTCCACGGCCAACCAGCAGTCACCCGAGGCCTACCGCACGCTGGTGCGCGAGGCGACGGCGGGGGACTACACCTACGACGCCTGCGTCATCCCCGGCTACGACGTCAGCCAGCTGGCCTACGAGGGGTATCTCACCGACCTCGGCATCCTGCCCTATTTCGATGCGGAAAACACATGGTATGACCAAAGCGCCAACGAGACCTTCCGGTTTGCGGGGTCGTTGTTCTTCACCACGGGGGATTTCGGCATCAACATGATGGATCAGGCCTACTGCGTCGCCTTCAACAAGGACCTTGCGGCACAGTACCACGTCGAAAACCTGTACGACCTGGTGGACGACAACCTCTGGACGCTCGAAAAGATGTATTCGATCGCCAAGGACGTGTCGGACGACACCGACGGCGACAGCGTGACCGATGTGTACGGCCTGCTCTACTGGGTGGACGCGGTCTACGGCGTGGTGAACGCCGCCGGGCAGCGGATGGTCACGCTGAACGACGCGACCAATACCTATGAGCTGACGCTGAACACCGAGACGACCTACAATGTGCTGGAGCTGTTCTACAACATGACGCACGACGCCCGCACCTCGCTGATGTATCAGCACAATTCGGCGGCGAAGGAATACGTCGCGACCTTCAGCGGCAACAAGGCGCTCTTCTTTATGACGACGATCGGCACGCTCAGCGATTTCCGCGATATGGAGACCGACTACGGCATCCTGCCCTATGCGCATTACAGCGAGCGGCAGACGGCCTATGAGAGCACCGTCGCGCCCTACTATATGAACTTCCTCTGCGTCCCGCTGCTGGTGGAGGACGAGGCGCGCACCTCGGCGATCCTCGAGGCGATCGGCTATTATTCGCACGAATACATCCTCCCCGCATACTACGAGAAGACGCTGATGGGGCAGTATACGCGCGACGAGGAGAGCGCGGACATGCTGGATATTATCTTTGGGGGCCGCGCCTACGACCTCGGCTACTGCTATCAGCCCGCCAACCTCAACAAGAATCTGATCTACCTGCTGCAAAGCGGCAGCTTTGACTGGTCGAGCCGCTATGCCTCGCTCGAGCAGCCCGCGACGATTATCCTCAGCGTCATTTCCGAGGCCTACCGCCGCTCACTCGGCATCGGCACGGAGCAGTAAAGGAAAAAGCCTCCCGCCTCGGCGGGAGGACAGAGGGATGACAAAGTCCGGTTGCCAATTTTCAGCCCCCTCATTGAGGGGGCTGTCGGCGTGAGCCGACTGGGGGAGTTTTGCTCTCTGTAAAACTCCTTCCGTCACGCTTCGCGTGACACCTCCCTCACTGAGGGAGGTAAATGATAACGCGGCTATGGACAGATTTTTAGATTTGTCCGCGGCCTGAGCCTCCCGCCTCGGCGGGGGCTTTTTCCTTTTCCTTTGCGAAGGCTGGCGATTTTTTCTTGCATTTTGGCGGGATCTATGCTAAAATAATCCCGTCGCACGCGCGGCGGAAAGGATCAGACAACCATGGAAAGAGAAAATCTCAAATCACGTCTCGGCTTCATTCTTCTGTCGGCGGGCTGTGCGATCGGCATCGGCAACGTGTGGAAGTTCCCCTATGTCGCGGGTCAGGGCGGCGGCGGGGCATTTGTCCTGTTTTATATTCTGTTTCTCGTGATGCTCGGCCTGCCGGTCATGACGATGGAGTTCGCCGTCGGCCGCGCCAGCCAAAAGAGCCCCGTCCGCGCCTATCAGGCGCTGGAGAAGCCGGGGCAGAAATGGCATATCCACGGCTATTTCACGCTCATCGGCTGCTATCTGCTGATGATGTTCTACACCACGGTTGCGGGCTGGATGCTGCATTACTTCTATCTCACCGCCGCGGGCAAGCTCGAGGGGGTGAGCACCGAGCAGGTCGGCACGGCGTTCACCGACATGCTGGCAAGCCCCGCGACGATGGCGTTCTGGATGCTCGTCGTGGTCGTGCTCGGCATCGCGGTCTGCGTCGTCGGCTTGCAGAACGGGCTTGAGCGCGTCACCAAGGTCATGATGATCGCGCTGCTCGCCATCATGGTGGCGCTCGCGGTACACAGCTTCTTCATGCCGGGGGCAAAGGAGGGGCTGCGCTTCTTCCTCGTGCCGGACTTCGCGCGCATGAAGTCGGTCGGCATCGTCTCCACGCTGGTCGGCGCGATGAACCAGGCGTTCTTCACGCTCAGCCTCGGCGTCGGCGCGATGGCGATCTTCGGCAGCTACATCGGCCGGGATCACACCCTGCTCGGCGAGTCGGTGCGCGTGGTCGCGCTCGACACCTTTGTCGCCGTCACGGCGGGGCTCATCATTTTCCCCGCCTGCTACAGCTACGGCGTCAATCCGGACGCGGGGCCGAACCTCATCTTCGTCACCCTGCCCAACATCTTTGCCAACATGCCGCTCGGCAGGCTCTGGGGCAGCCTGTTCTTCATCTTCATGGCGTTTGCGGCGCTCTCCACCGTCTTTGCGGTGTTTGAAAACATCATCTGCTGCGACATGGAGCTGTTCCGCTGGTCGCGGAAGAAGTCCTCGCTCATCAACCTCGTGCTGATCTCGCTCCTGTCCCTCCCCTGCGTCTTCGGCTATAACCTCTGGCAGTCGGACTTCTTCGCGCCGTTCGGCGGCACGATTCTCGACCTCGAGGACTTTCTCGTCAGCAACATTTTCCTGCCGCTCGGGTCGCTCGTCTACCTGCTGTTCTGCGTTTCGCGCTACGGCTGGGGCTTTGACAACTACCTCGCCGAGGCCAACGCGGGCCACGGGCTGAAGGTCAGCCGCCGCCTGCGCGTGTATTTCACCTGCATCCTGCCCCTCATCGTGCTGTTCATCTTCGCGTTCGGCATCTGGGACAAGTTCTTTAAGTAAATCGGTAAAAAAGAAAACCGCCGACGGCGGTTTTCTTTTTTCAGCGTGATGACAACCGGAAAACCTATGCGTAGTCGCATGGTCCTTTACCTCCCTCGGTGAGGGAGTGTGGCACGGAACGCGATGCGTTCCTCATGAGTTTTCCTTCGGAAAACATCACGGCAGCGCCGTGACGGAAGGAGTTTTGCACATAGCAAAAACTCCCCCAGTCGCCTTTCGGCGACAGCCCCCTCACCGAGGGGGCTGAAAATAGATAACCGAACTTTGCCCGCAACCTAAGAAAACCGCCGTCGGCGGTTTTCTTTTTTATGCTTTATGTTTGTCACACGGCGGCGGGCTCTTTTGCGCGGAGCTTGGCCGTCGCGGTCACGATGCGGCGGTTTTCCACCAGGCAGTCGGTGAGCGCAAGCGCGTCCGTCTCGATGGAGAAGACCGTGCCGTCCGCGGGGACGGCGGCGCGCTGCGCCATGACGTAGCCGCCGAAGGTGTCGTACTCGTCGGTCGGCAGCTCGATCTTCAGCGTCTCGGCCACCGTGTCGAGCGCCGCGTCGCCGCGGATCTTCCAGGTGTCCTCGTCCAGCTGCACGATCTCGGGCGTCTCGGCCTCGCCGCTCTCGTCGTCAAAGTCGCCGACGATCTGCGCGAGGAGATCGGTCATCGTCACAATGCCGAAGACGCCGCCGTATTCGTCCAGCACCACGGCAAAGTGCTCCTTCGCCTGCTTCATGCGGCGGAACAGCACATCCGCGCGCACCCCCTCGGGGACAAAGAAGACCGGACGCACGGCGCTTGCCATCACGTTTTCACGGCTGCGGTCGGCAAGAATGAGATAGTCGCGCGCCGAAAGGATGCCGACAATCTTATCGCGGCTCTCGTCGCACACGGGGTAAAAGCCGTGGCGGCTCTCCGCGATGGTCTTCTGCCAGTCGGCGTCGCTGTCCGCGGTATCCAGCACGATCATGTCGGTGCGGTGGGTCGCGATTTCGCTCACCGAGATGTCGTCAAAGGCAAACAGGTTGTGGATGATCTCGCGCTCGTCGCTGTCGATCTCCCCCTTGCGGCTGCCCTGATCGGCAAGGTCCTTGATGTCCTCCTCGTAGACCGTGTCGTCTGCGGCGTTCGGATCAATGCCGCAGAGGCGCAGCACGCCGTTGGTCGAGACGGACAGCAGCCAGACGATGGGGCGGAACAACGTGGACAGCGTGCCGATGATGCCCGCCATCGAGAGCGAGAGCGCCTCGGCCTTTTTCATCGCCACACGCTTCGGCACAAGTTCGCCGAGCACCAGCGTGAAAAACGAGAGAATCAGCGTCACCAGCACCAGCGAGATCGTATGGATCGCGTCGCGGCTGAGCGGGCCGCCCGCGCGCCAGAGCGCGTCGGTCAGCGGTCCGGCAAAGTTGTCGGCCGCAAATGCGCTGCCGAAGAACCCGGCCAGCGTGATGGCCACCTGGATCGTCGCGAGGAAGCGCGCGGGGTCGGCGGTGAGCTTGGCGAGGCGGCGGGCTTTTTTGTTGCCCTGCTCCTCGAGCTGGGCGAGACGCGCCTCATTGACGGAAAGCACCGCAATCTCGGCGCAGGCGAAAAAGGCGTTCAGTCCGATCAGAACGACCTGCAACAGCAGCTGTAAGAAAATTTTCATGTAAAAATAACCTCCGATAAGTAAAATGATGTGTCGAAAAAGGAGCGCACATCAATTTCGCAGGTCGGAGACGCGCGGGTGAGCGAGCTTTGCCTTGTACAGATCGTAGCGCAGGGCAAGCGCGCGCGTCGCGCATAAATTGCCGTCGGCAGGGCCGGCGTCGTCCATAAAAAGGTTCCTCCGTATCAGAAATTTGTGTATCGGTACGAGTATACCAAAAAATCACCCCGTATGCAAAGTGCATGTGGGGTGATTTTCGCGCACAACGGACGGCGGCGGGCGATTTTTGCGTCCGAAATCGCTCCGCAGCCGCTTTTTGATGCAAAAACGGTGTTTTTCGGCCGCCGGACAAGCCGATGCGTGTTTTCCCGGACGGCCCGGCGTCAGTTCCGCCGATCGGTTCGCTCCAGCAGATAGTCCACGGTCACGCCGAAGTATTCCGCGATGCGGCAAAGCTCCGCGTACCCCGCCTCGTGTGCCCCGGTTTCGTAGCGCGAGATCGTGTTCTGACTCATATTCAGATCCATGCCGAGTTTCAGTTGTGTAATGCCGCGCTCCCGGCGAAGCTCCCGCAAACGCATAATTTCTCCCTCTCCGCCGGCGCAAGCCAAAGCAATCAAAATAACTCTTGACAAAAATAACTCTTAACATTGTCAAAAATAGCTCTTGACATTAGTATACCATAAGCGATACGAGCGCACAAGCCTGCGGGCGGATATTTTGCGCGCTTTTCTCATTGTCCGCCTCGGAATATTGACATATTCCGTCGTTGTCCGCAGCAAAAATCATCACAAAATCTCTCGCCCGCAGGTGCCTTGCAGTTTTGACCGAGCGGATTTTTGCCCGGGCGAGAAAAAAGACGCAAGGAATACGCCGGTATTTCCAAGTCTTTTGACGATGCACGGACGGAAAGACGCCGGTCAAAACCTTGTGTGTTCGTATCGCTTATGGTACTCAATTTGGTATACTAATCATATCCCGAAACGGTATAAACCGTTCGGCGATGCGGGTGCCGAATGCTTTTCGATGCGGTATACGGCGTTTTCCCGTGTTTTCCATGCAAAAAGGAAGTGCTACGGCACTTCCTTTTTGTATTTCCGGCGGCGCCCCCTTTACAGGCTGTTCGGAATGTGGTATAATATGATATTCGGTGAAAATCAACTTTTTCCCATAGAACTTTTTCGGCAGCTTTTGGACGGGGAGGATAAAATGACCGATCATTTCAACTTCGGCGGCGCACAGATTTTCCGGATCGTCGAGACCGGGGACGCCGGAAGCATCATTCAGCGCCTCGTCCCCGCCATGACGGCGGCGGCGATCCGCCCCTATGCGGCGCGCTTTCCGGCCTGCGCCGACGGCGACGGGCATGTGCTTGCCCCGGTGCAGAGCTTTCTGCTCTTTGCCGACGGGCGGCGCATCCTCATCGACACCGGCATCGGCAACGGCAAGCCGCTCTGCGGCGGCTGGGGCGGTCTCGACACGGACTGGCTCGACCACCTTGCGGCGGCTGCCCCGCCCGAAACGATCGACACCGTGATCTGCACGCACCTGCACGCCGACCACGTCGGCTGGAACACGCGGCTGCAAAACGGCGTCTGGACGCCGACCTTCCCGCGCGCGGCATACTATTTGCCCGCCGGAGACCTTGCCGACCTGCGCGCCCGCCTGCCGGAGCTTTCCCCCGACGACGTCTGCGTGCTGCGCGACTCGATCGAGCCCGTGCTGGCCGCCGGGGCGGCCGTCCCCGTGCCGGACGGCGCGCGGGCGATCACCGATACGGTATCCCTCGTCCCGACGCCGGGACACACGCCGCATCACCTCGCCGTGCGCCTCACGGCGGGCGGGCGCGCCCTGCTGTTCTGCGGCGACCTTTTCTACCATGTCTGCCAGGCGGAACACCCCGCATGGGGCGCGGAAGAAAACCCGCTGCTGCTGGCCGCGCGCCTGCGCGTGCTGGACGAGGCGGCGGCGCACGGCGACCTGCTTTTCTTCGGCCACATGCCCTACCCGCTGCGCATCACGGCGGCGGCGGGCGGCTACACGGCGCACCCCGTGTGCGAATCTAACCTTTGAAAGGAGACGGCGATGCAGAATAACAAATTCGACCTGCGCGCACCCTATAAACCGACCGGCGACCAGCCCGACGCAATCGCGAAGCTGACCGCGGGCGTGGAAGCGGGGCTGTCCGAGCAGACGCTGCTCGGCGTGACCGGCTCGGGCAAGACCTTCACAATGGCCAACATCATCGCCAACGTCAACCGTCCGACCCTGGTGCTGGCGCACAACAAGACGCTGGCCGCCCAGCTCTGCTCCGAGTTCCGCGAGTTTTTCCCGAACAACGCGGTGGAATACTTCGTCTCCTACTACGACTACTACCAGCCCGAGGCCTACATCCCCGGCAAGGACATGTACATCGAGAAGGACGCGATGATCAACGACGAGATCGACAAGCTGCGCCACAGCGCGACGAGCGCGCTGTTCGAGCGGCGGGACGTCATCATCGTCGCCAGCGTCTCCTGCATCTACAGCCTGGGCGACCCGTCCGAGTACCAGGAGCTGCAAATCGTGCTGCGCCGCGGCATGGCGATGGAGCGCGAGGAGCTGCTCCGCCGCCTCGTGCTGATCGCCTACGAGCGCAACGACGTCGGCTTTGTGCGCGGCAAGTTCCGCGTGCGGGGCGACACGGTGGAGATCTTCCCCGCCTCCGAGAGCGAAAAGGCGGTGCGCGTGGAGTTTTTCGGCGACGAGATTGACCGTGTGTCCGAGATCAATGTGCTGACCGGCGAGCTTGTACGCGAGCTGGACGTGACCGTCATTTTCCCCGCGACGCACTACGCCGTCACCGACGACAAACGGGAGGAAGCCCTCCGTGAGATCGAGGACGAGCTTGCCGAGCGGGTGAAATTCTTTGAAAGTCAGGGCAAGCTGATCGAGGCACAGCGCATCGAGCAGCGCACGCGCTACGACCTCGAGATGCTGCGCGAGGTGGGCTTCTGCTCCGGCGTGGAGAACTACTCCCGCGTGCTTTCCCGCCGCCCGGCGGGCTCGACGCCGTACACCCTGCTCGACTACTTCCCGAAAGATTTTCTCATGTTCATCGACGAGTCGCACGTCACGCTGCCGCAGGTGCGCGGCATGTCGGGCGGCGACCGCGCGCGCAAGACCAACCTCGTGGAATACGGCTTCCGCCTGCCGAGCGCCTACGACAACCGCCCGCTCTTCTTCGACGAGTTTGAACAGCACATCAATCAGGTGGTCTACGTCAGCGCGACGCCCGGCGAATACGAGCGCACGCGCAGCGGGCAGATCGTGGAGCAGCTCATCCGCCCGACGGGTCTGCTCGACCCGGCGGTCGAGGTGCGCCCCATCGAGGGGCAGGTGGACGACCTGATGGGCGAGATCCGCGCCCGTTCGGCGCGCGGCGAGCGCGTGCTGGTCACCACGCTGACCAAGAAGATGGCGGAGGACCTCAGCGGCTACCTCGATGCAAACGGCATCAAGGTCAAGTACATCCACCACAGCGTGGAGACGATGGAGCGCATGGAGATCGTGCGCGATCTGCGCCTCGGCGTGTTTGACGTGCTGGTCGGCATCAACCTGCTCCGCGAGGGTCTGGACATCCCGGAGGTGTCGCTGGTGGCGATCCTCGACGCGGACAAGGAGGGGTTCCTTCGCAGCGAGACCTCGCTGATCCAGACGATCGGCCGCGCCGCGCGCAATGCGGACGGCAAGGTCATCCTCTATGCCGACACCGTGACCGAATCCATGCGCGGTGCGATGGAGGAGACCGAGCGCCGCCGCAGCCTGCAAAAGGCGTACAACGACGCGCACGGCATCGTGCCGAAGACGATCAAAAAGGATGTGCGCGAGGTGATTTCGCTGGGCGGCAAGTCGAAGAAGGAGGCTGCCGCCGCGGCGAAGAAGCTCACGCGGAGCGACCGCGAAAAGCTCATCGAAGAATACACGAGGGAAATGCGCGCCGCCTCGGCGAAACTGGAATTTGAGAAGGCAGCCTACCTGCGCGACCGCATCAAGGAGCTCCGCGGGCTGTAAACGCGGAGATTTTCCTTGGCTCCCTCGGTGAGGGAGCTGTCGCCGGACGGCGACTGAGGGAGTTTTTCGCATTGCACAAAACTCCTTCCGTCACGCTTCGCGTGCCACCTCCCTCCCCGAGGGAGGTAAAAAGGATAGAATGCGCACGGTGGCGGCGGGAGCAAACGGCGCCCTACGGTGTGTGCGCAGTTCCCCTCATTCCGTAGGGGCGACCATTGGTCGCCCGCCTGTACTGCGGCAAAAGCGGGCGACCGATGGTCGCCCCTACAGGTTACAATTCATTTTTACATCCCATTTCACTTTCCCCTACTTTTTCACATGAAAGGGTATTACCATGGCAAAAGATATCATCATCAAGGGCGCGCGGGTCAACAACCTCAAGAACATTGACCTCACGATCCCGCGCGACAAGCTGACCGTGCTGACCGGGCTATCGGGCAGCGGCAAATCCTCGCTGGCGTTTGACACGCTCTACGCCGAGGGACACCGCCGCTTTGTCGAGTCGCTGTCCTCTTACGCGCGGCAGTTCCTCGGGCAGATGGACAAGCCCGACGTGGACTCGATCGAGGGGCTCTCCCCCGCGATCGCCATCGACCAGAAGACCACCTCGAAGAACCCGCGCTCCACGGTGGGCACGGTCACCGAGATCTACGACTACCTGCGCCTCTTGTACGCGCGCTGCGGCGTGCCGCACTGCCCGGTCTGCGGCAAGGAGATCAAGCAGCAGACCGTGGACTCCATCATCGACAGCATCCTCGCGATGCCGGAGGGCACGCGCTTCATGGTGCTGGCGCCCGTGGTGCGAAACGCCAAGGGCACGCACGAAAAGGTGATGGCCGACGCGCGGCGCAGCGGCTACGCCCGCGTGCGCGTGGACGGCAGCCTCTACGAGCTCTCGGAGACCATTTCGCTTGACAAAAACCTCAAGCACACGGTGGAGATCGTGGTGGACCGCCTCGTCTGCCGCCCCGACGCGCACACCCGCATCGGCGACTCGGTGGAGACCGCCGTCGCCCTGACCGACGGACTTGTGCGCATCGTGACCGTGCCGCGCGAGGGGGAGGGCGCCGAGGCGGAGCGCGACTACTCGCTCAAATACGCCTGCGAGGAGCACGGCATCAGCTTCGGCGAGCTGGAGCCCCGCATGTTCTCGTTCAACGCGCCGGACGGCGCCTGCCCGCGCTGCGCGGGACTGGGCGCGCTGACCCGCGTCTCCGAAAAGAAGCTCATGCCCGACAAGCGCCTGTCCCTGCGCGAGGGCGGCATCGCCTGCAACGGGTTCAAATCGCTCGAGGAGGAGAGCTGGAACGGCCCGCTGATCGAAGCCGTGGGCAGGAAATTCGGCTTCACGATGGACCTCCCGCTTGAAAAATACACCCGCACCGCGATGAGCGCCCTGCTCTACGGCACGGGGAAGGAAACCTACACGATCACGCGCTATTTCGGCGGCACGGCGCACCACCAGACCACGACGTTTGAGGGCATCATCCCGATGATCGACCGCCGCCGCGAATCCTACGGGCAGGAGTACTACGACAGCCTGCTCGAGGAGCAGGTCTGCCCCGAATGCGGGGGCGGCCGCCTGAACAAAATGATGCTGGCGGTCACGGTGGGCGGCAAGAACATCTATGAGCTCTGCCTCATGCCGATTGACAAAATGCTCGACTTCGTCTCGGGGCTGGAGCTGGACAACGAGCACCGGCAGATTGCCGCCGAGATCGTCAAGGAGATCCGCGCGCGCCTCGGCTTTCTCGTCAGCGTCGGCCTCGAATACCTCAACCTCGCGCGCCGCGCGGGGACGCTCTCGGGCGGCGAGGCACAGCGCATCCGGCTGGCGACGCAGATCGGCTCGTCGCTCGTCGGCGTGCTCTACATCCTCGACGAGCCGAGCATCGGCCTGCACCAGCGCGACAACGACAAGCTGATCGCCACGCTGAAAAAGCTGCGCGACCTCAGCAACACGGTGGTGGTCGTCGAGCACGACGAGGACACCATGCGCGCCGCCGACTATCTCGTGGACATCGGCCCCGGCGCGGGCATCCACGGCGGCTGCGTCTGCGCGGCGGGGACGCCCGCCGAGGTGGCAAGGAACAGAAAGTCCATCACGGGCGACTACCTCGCCGGACGGCGGAAGATCGAAGTCCCCGCCGCCCGCAGACCGGGCAACGGCGCGTTTCTGACCGTACACGGCGCGCGGGAGCACAACCTCAAGAACATCGACGTGACCTTCCCGCTCGGCAAATTCATCGCCGTGACCGGCGTCTCGGGCAGCGGCAAGTCCTCGCTGGTCAACGCGGTGCTCTACGAGAGCCTCGCCGCCACGCTGAACCGCGCGGTCACCTTCCCCGGCGAGCACGACAGCATCGAAGGGGTGGGCGCGCTCGACAAGGTCATCGCGATCGACCAGAGCCCCATCGGACGCACGCCGCGCTCCAATCCCGCGACTTACACCGGGGTGTTCTCCGAGATCCGCGAGCTGTTTGCCAAGACCCGCGAGGCGAAGGCGCGCGGCTACAAGGCGGGGCGCTTCTCGTTCAACACCAAGGGCGGCCGCTGCGAGGCCTGTGAGGGCGACGGCGTGAAGTGCATCGAGATGCATTTCCTGCCCGACGTCTACGTCAAGTGCGACGTCTGCGGCGGCAGGCGGTACAACCGCGAGACGCTGGAGGTGCGCTACAAGGAAAAGAACATCTACGAGGTGCTGGAGATGACCGTGGAGGAGGGCATCGAGTTCTTCTCGGGCGTCCCCGCGGTGAAGCGCAAGCTGCAGACCCTCTATGATGTCGGGCTCGGCTATGTCAAGATCGGGCAGTCCTCGACCACGCTCTCGGGCGGCGAGGCGCAGCGCGTGAAGCTGGCGACCGAGCTTGCCCGCCGTTCCACCGGGCGCACGGTCTACATCCTCGACGAGCCGACGACGGGTCTGCACAGCGAGGACGTGTCCAAGCTGATCACGGTGCTCAACCGCCTCGTGGACGCAGGCAATACCGTGATCGTCATCGAGCACAACCTTGACATGATCAAGGTGGCCGACCACATCATCGACCTCGGCCCGGAGGGCGGCGAGGGCGGCGGCCGCATCGTCGCCGAAGGCACGCCCGAAGAGGTCGCCGAAGTCGAAGGCTCCTACACGGGCAAGTATCTGCGAAGCAAGCTCGCACGGAAGTAGACGTGCGTCCCGAAATCCCACCATGCAAAGAGCGGCAGCCGTTCCGCACGGAACGGCTGCCGCTCTGGTTGCTGACAAATCAGAAATTCATCTGTGCAGCCGCGCTATCTTTTACCTCCCTCATTGAGGGAGGGGGACCGCGTCAGCGGTGGAAGGAGTTTTGCTCTTTTGTAAAAACTCCCCCAGTCACCTGTCGGTGGAGGATGTTTTCCCATCGGGAAAACTCCGCGAGACGCTATGCGTCTCGCACGCCGTCCCTCACCGAGGGGGCTGAAAAAGATAGCCGGCCTTTGTCATCACTCTGAGCGGCAGCCGTTCCGCACGGAACGGCTGCCGCTTTTTTGTTCGGTTCGGTCAATACAGCTTTTTCAGGTACGCCACGGCGAGATCGACCACGAGGCCGTAGCTCTGCGTCCCCGCGCTCTCTCCCTGCCACTTGAGATAGGTATCGTTGACGGTGTCGGTCACGGCCGCCGCGGTCGATGAGCGGTAGGGGTCGAACATCCTCGAGTAGGCGGCAAATTCGCCGCGCACACGGTCGTCGAGGAAGGCCGCGATCGAGCGGTAAGCGTCCGGGCTCGCACCGTAAAGCGCGTCCGCGAGGTACTCATAGAGGTTGGCGTAGCCGCAGTAGCGGATATAGGGGTCGTCCGACGCGGCGCAGACGAGGTAGGCGATGAAATTGGCCTCGTCCTCGGGGGCGACGCCGCGCTGGTGCGCCATTTCGTGCGCCGTGGTGTACACGATGACGAAATCCGGGTAGTTGAAGTTGACGTTCGCCTCGCCGGTGTAGACCGCGTAGATGCCGGACAGGTGCGTGTAGGTCATCGGCTTCGAGAGTGCAATGCGCTTGACCGGGGCGTGCAGCGGCGTGAGGAAGTCATAGTCCGGGTAGAGCTTGTCGTAGGCGGCGTTCAGCTTCTTCGTCAGCTCGGCAAAGGAATAGGGCATATGCGACGCGCCGGAGGCGGCAAACTGCACCTCTTTTGCCGCGTCGTTCAGCTGCACCGCGGTGTAGGCCGTCGCACTTGTCAGATCCTCGGCGCTCGGCGCGGTGACCTCCAGCCCGATCTTGTCCTCGAGCGGCGTTGCGCCGTAGGCCGCGCCGTAATTGAGGAAGAACGCCGAAAAGATCAGCGCAAGCCCCGCCAGCACGCCGAAGACGTGGCGCAGCAGCCGCGCGGGCGGAACGACGCGGATGCAGTAAAGTACATACCACACGCCGACGGGCAGCGCCGCGAGGAGCAGCGTCTCGGCGAGCGAGAACGGGAAGATCGCCGTCACCCAGGCAAACACGGCGCGGCAGGCCGCGCCGCCCGTGCGGTTGTAGGCGTCGGCAAAGGGCGCGGACAGCCCTGCGAGGATGCGGACGGCGAGGGCGGCGAAAAAGACGGCGTAGAGGACGAGCGCGGCCGTCGGCACATTCTTTTTGACAAAAGACTTGATCTCAGTCATGGTTGGTTTCCTTTCGGAGCGTTTCAAGGTAGGCGGTAAGGTCGGGCGGGAGCGGGCATTCGATCACCGTTTCCGCCCCGGTCACCGGGTGGACGAAGGCAAGCCGCGCGGCGTGGAGCGCCTGCCGCGGGAGGGCAAAGCCGCCGCCGTAGAGATCGTCGCCCGCGATCGGGCAGCCGATCGAGGCGAAGTGGACGCGGAGCTGATGCGTGCGCCCGGTCTTCGGCAGGCAGCGCACCACGGCGGCGCCGCCGACGGTTTCCACGGTTTCATAGGCGGTCACGGCGTGCTCGCACGGCGCGCCGCTCGGGTAGGACGCGCGCAGGATGATGCTCTCGCCCGTGCGGCGGATATAGGAGTCGATGACGCCCGCGGGCGGTTCGGGCGCGCGGGTCAGCAGCGCAATGTAGGTCTTCTCGATTTCGCGCGCGGCCACAAGCGCGCCGAAGCGCTCGGCGGCGTAGCGGTTCTTCGCCACAAGCAGCACGCCGCTGGTGTCCGCGTCGAGGCGGTTGACCGCGCGGAAGACGAAGGGGACGCCCCGCCGCGCAAATTCGCCTGCGAGGGCGTTGGCCAGCGTGTCGCCGCGGTGGCCGTGCGACTCGTGCGTGGGCATATAGGGCGGTTTCGCCGCCGCAAGGATAAAGTCGTCCTCATAGAGGATGTCCACGGCGGCGGCGGACGGCTCGGGCCGGCTCCCGGTGTCCTCAAAGGCCAGCGAGACCGTGTCGCCCGCCGCGAGAACATGCCGCACCGTGGCGGCCTCGCCGTTCACCGCGATGCCGCCCGCCGCCTTCAGCGCAGTGAGCAGCCCGGACGAGACGCCGAGCGTGCGGCGCAGGTAGTCGCGCAGAACGCGCCCGCCGCAGGTTTTGTCTACGGTAAAGTCCATGTCGCCCTCCCTTTTGCTCCGTCTATTGTAGCATACCCGCACCGAAAAAGCAAGCGCGCGCGGCCGTACTGCATAGTCTGCCCCGAAGATGGTAAAAATCCCATCGGAGGTGATTCGATGCGCGGCTGTCAGCGGCAGATCATTCTGCTGAAAGGGACGGATTCTCAGATTTTCGACGAGGCGTACTTTCTGTTGCGCAAGGATTTTGACCGGGCGCGCGGGGGCGAGGGTGAGCTGCTCCGCGAGGCGGAGCGGCTGGTGGCACTGAACACCACGCGGCGCCGCGTGCACGCGGTGTCGAAGTGGGCATTGTTCGCCGCCGGGATGCTGGCGGGCGGATTGCTGTGCCTGCTTGTTTGGTGGGTGCTCTGAGGGGAGCTGCATGTGCGCCGCATTCGTGCGCAATCTATCTTTTTACCTCCCTCGTTGAGGGAGGGGGACCGCGTCAGCGGTGGAAGGAGTCTTGCAGAGCGCAAAAACGGGCGATTCGGCAGTCTCCCCCTACGAAACGGCGGGGGCTGTGTACACACCGCACGGGCGGGGGCTCGCTCCCGCCGCGTCATACACAATCTATCTTCGCCTCCCTTGTGCAAAGGGAGGTGGCGGCGTAGCCGCCGGAGGGATTGTTACAGAGCAAAAAAAAGATTGCAAAAGTACGAAACAACCCCTCAGGCGTGTTCCACGCCAGCTCCCCTTGCACAGGGGAGCCTTCCTCCTCCTTTCCTTTTTCGCAAACCCTCTTGCATTCCGGCCGCAGATGGTGTATAATACTTCTGTAATTGTTGAACGGTTTTTATGTGCGTAAAGTGCCCGCCTGTGCGTTCCGCGGTGCGCTCCAAGCCGACATACACCCGACCGGAGCGGTTTTTGCTGCGCCGGATGCTTTTACTTTTCGTCTGTCCGACTGCGTTTCCGACAGATTTTATTTTCGCGCCCGCGCACGTTTTTTTGCGCGGCGTGTTTGTTTGCAAGACTGACACAAAGGAGAATTTATGGCAAAAAACAATCAGAACACCCCCGCGGAGCATCCGCAGAATCCCGCCGCGGCGGAAAAGAAGCCCGCAAAGCGGCACTACACAAGACGGCCGAAGAAGGCGCAGCCCGCGGCGGCAGCCGCCGCGGTCGCCGCGATCGCAGCCCCCGTCCCCGCACAGACCGTGCAGCCTGCGCCGGCGCAGCGCCGCCGCAGCAGCAAGGGCGGCGCAAGGCCGACCGGCAAGATCCGCATCGCCTCGCTCGGCGGTCTGCACGAGATCGGCAAGAACATGACCATGATCGAGTACGGCGACGACATCATCGTCGTGGACTGCGGCATCGCATTCCCGGACGAAGATATGCTGGGCGTTGACCTGGTCATCCCGGACGTCACCTACCTCGAAAAGAACAAGGAGAAGATCCGCGGCATCCTTCTGACGCACGGACACGAGGATCACGTCGGCTCTCTGCCCTACGTCCTGCGCTCGATCAACCCGGATATTTACGGCACGGCGCTCACGCTCGGCATCGTGGAGAAGAAGCTGTCCGAGCATTCGCTGCCGCATACGCCGCGTCTGCACACCGTGCAGCCCGGCGACACCGTGCAGCTCGGCAAGCTCTCGGCGGAGTTTGTCCGCGTCAACCACTCGATTGCCGACGCCTGCGCGATCGCGATCCGCACGCCGCTCGGCATCCTGTTCCACACCGGCGACTTCAAGCTGGATCTCACCCCGGTGGACGGCAAAATGATGGACATCACCCGCATCGGCGAGATCGGCAATGAGGGCGTGCTGCTGCTCATGTGTGAATCCACCAATGCCGAGCGGCCGGGCTACACCCCGTCGGAACGCACCGTCGGCCGCAGCCTCTCGGACATCTTCCTCAAAAACAAGGATAAGCGGCTGGTCATCGCGACCTTCTCGTCCAACGTTCACCGCGTACAGCAGATTATTTCTCTGTCGGCCGAGAACGGGCGCAAGGTCGCCGTCATGGGCCGCAGCATGGTCAATGTCATCGCCGCCGCCAGCGCCCTCGGGTACATGAACGTGCCGGACGGCCTGCTCATCGACATCAAGGACATCAAGCGCTATCCGGAGAGCCAGGTCACGCTGGTCACCACGGGCAGTCAGGGCGAGCCGATGAGCGCGCTCTACCGCCTCGCCTTCGGCGACAACGACCGCGTCACGCTCGGGCAGAAGGACCTCGTCGTCATCAGCGCCTCGGCCATCCCCGGCAACGAAAAGTCGGTCGGCAAGATCATCAACGCGCTGATCGGCAGCGGTGTCTCGGTCATGCACGATCCCGAGACCGACGTCCACGTTTCGGGTCACGCCTGCCGCGAGGAGCTGAAGCTCATGCAGGCGCTCACGCACCCGAAGTACTTCATGCCGATCCACGGCGAGCTGCGCCACCTCGACGCCAACCGGCAGATCGCCCGCACCATGGGCATTCCGGATGAAAACATCTTCATCTCCGACATCGGCAAGGTGCTGGAGATCGACGCGAAGGGCGCGCGCTTTGCAGGCACGATCCCCTCGGGCAAAATTCTCGTGGACGGCTTCGGCGTCGGCGACGTCGGCAGCATCGTCCTGCGCGACCGCAAGCATCTGTCGCAGGACGGCCTCATCGTCGTGGTCGCGGCGGTCGATCTCGACGCGCGGCTGCTGACCTCCGGCCCGGACATCATCTCGCGCGGCTTTGTCTATGTGCGTGAGAGCGAGGCGCTGATGGGCGAGGCGCGCGAGATTGCGGCGACCGCGCTGAGCAAGTGTCTCGAATCCAGCCGCACCGACTGGATGGAGCTGAAAAACGCGGTCAAGGACGCGCTCGGCAAGTACCTGTACCAGAAGACGCACCGCAAGCCGATGATCCTCCCGGTCATCATGGACGTGTAATGCGGGATAACCTGCCGCCTGGCGGCGGGAACACCTCATCCGGCGAGATAAACCCGCCGCCTTCCCCGGTGGGGGAAGGCTGAGAATGCGGAAAATTTGCACACCGCGCATCTTTACACCGTAGGGGCTGCTCCCGCCGCCAGCCGTGCCGTTCTAACCAAGCCTTCCCCCTTGAGGGAAGGTACCGCCGAACGGCGGGGAATGAGGGGTAGCCATTCGTCAGAATGGCGTCTCCGCAGCACAGAACGGGACTGCTCAGACGGATGCTTGCGCATCCTACCCCTCACCAGTCGCTTTCAGCGACAGCCTCCCCCAAGGGGGAAGCCTAAGATAGCGCACCGCCGCCCACATTTCATTTGTATTTCACTTATTCATATAAAGGAGACAAACATCATGGTCAGACATATTCTGCTTTGGCAGCTCAAAGACGAGCTCACCCCCGCGGAGAAGCGCGCAGAGGCGGAACAGTGCAAGCGCGATCTTGAAGCGCTGGTCGGCGTTGTGCCGGGTCTCATCTCGCTGAACGTCGTGATCGACCCGATGGACAGCAGCAACACGGACATGATGCTGGACAGCACCATGACCGACGCCGCCGCCTATGACGGCTACAAGGTGCATCCCGCGCACGTCGCCGCGGCAAACCACGTCCGCAGCGTCGTCAAGTCCCGCGTCTGCATGGACTACGAATTCTGAAGCAAAGCGATGCTTTGATGCATCGGAATAAACCCGAACGCAAAAAAAGAAGACGCGCACGGCGTCTTCTTTTTTGGTCGGAATGAGGTGAGTTCGCAGGCCGCACGGCGCGTGCGGCGACAGATTGTCCTCACACACATCGCGTTTGCCAACCCAACATTTTACATCGTCACACCACTGCGGCAGAAATCCCAAAAAATAATATGTTCCTCTTGCTGTTTGCAAAGATTCTCGCAAAGATCCTCGAAATTTCATCAAATTCTATTGACTTACAAGAAAGAGTGTGATATAATTAATAAATTTTTTGAAAGGAGTATCAAAATGATATTTGAAGATAAACCAATAACCTTAAAAGACGGCAGGACAGCCATATTGAAAAGTCCGTGCGTTGAAGATGCGGAAAAGTTGCTGAACTACATAAAGACATCATGCGGTGAAACTGAATATCTCGCACGTTATCCCGAAGAATGGAACACCACCGTCGAGCAGGAGGAAGCATGGGTAAATCGTCTGCGCTCCTCTCCCAATACCTTGGGAATCACCTGCTATGTTGACGGTGAGGTTGCAGGCAACTGTGAGATCAGCTTTAGAGGTGGCATGAAAACCTCGCACAGAGCAACCATCTCTATTGCTATTCTCAAAGACTACTGGAATCTCGGAATCGGTTCCGCAATGTTGGAGGAGCTTGTTGCTGCAGCACAGAATCGAGGAACTGAGATCATGGAGCTGGAGTTCATCGAGGGCAATGATCGTGCAAGGCACTTATACGAGAAATTCGGTTTTCGTGTGGTTTCCGAAAAGCCCAATGCGTTCAAGCTCAAGGACGGCACTTATCGGAACGAGTTTTATATGCAGAAGTATTTGTAAAAAGAATGACTTTGTTGGAAAAACAACACCTAATAAAGCCGCCTGTAGAAACTGGCGTGTTCCCACAGGCGGCTTTATTTTAGCTATCGATCGGTTTATACTGCGTGACCGCTTTCAGATACTTTTCCAGATCTCCGTTGAGTATCAGATCAGCGTACTCCAGCGGCACATTGTAAATCAGATAGTCAAGCTCTGACCGCTGATACATATTGTCGGCTACTTCGTTCTCAACGGCAATGGTATCAATCGCAATCATACTGCCATCGGTGAATTTCAGTTCCACACAGCAGTTGTCCATATTGCAAGCACAAGATACTAAGGTTTTCATGGTATGTCCTCCATAATTCGTTTTATAAAGCGAAAATCCCGTCTGACTTCCTGTTAGAAATCAGACGGGATTTGTCCGTATGCACCCCGGAAACCGTCA
>CAKSLQ010000014.1 GCA_934467415.1 uncultured Eubacteriales bacterium | reverse complement strand
CAATCTAACTTTTTACCTCCCTCGGTGAGGGAGGTGTCGGCGATAGCCGACGGAAGGAGTCTTGCTCTCTGCAAAACAACCCCTCAGCCGCCTCTCGGCGGCAGCTCCCCTTGCACAGGGGAGCCGAAGACACGCACCGACTTTTGTAGGGGCGACCATTGGTCGACCGCATCCGTGCGCAATCTAACTTTTTACCTCCCTCGGTGAGGGAGGTGTCGGCGATAGCCGACGGAAGGAGTCTTGCTCTCTGCAAAACTCCCCCAGTCGCCTCCGGCGGAGGATGTTTTCCCGATGGGAAAACTCCGCGAGACGCATCGCGTCTCGTACGCCGTCCCTCACCGAGGGGGCTGAAAATGCGCGCCTGCTGAGCCATACGCCACGCTCCCGCATCCCGCTTTTCTTCAGTATACCACGCGGGCGCGGCAAAGTCAATGCACCCGCCGCGGTGCAAAAAATCCAACTTTGGCTGAAGCGCTTTCAACAGATTTTGCATTGTCAAGGCAAAAAGGCTTGTGTACAATGTATACAGAGAACGATTTTGCTCCGAAGAAAGGAATGCGACTATGAAAAAGACGCTTGCGCTGCTCCTTGCACTGCTCACGGTCGGCGCGTCGTTCGCCGCTTGCGGCGGGAAGACGCCCGATGTGACCACGACCGGCACGGAGACGACGACGGCATCCGCCGCACCGGTCGTCACCGAGGAAACGCCGGATCTGCCCGACCCCGCCTCGGTGAACATCGCCGGGGAATTCAACATCTTGGTCAGCGGCAACTATGCCCGCAACGACTTCGCGTCGGACAGCATGGACGGCACGGCGGTCGAGCAGGCCATCTATCGCCGCAATCAGGTGATGAAAGAGACCTGGGGCGTCGATGTCAAAAACGAGGACATCACGCGCTTCGGCTCGGCGGGCGGCACGGGCGACGGCTATATGAAGATCTACACCGATTACATGGCGGGCGACCAGGTCTATGACGCCGCGATGATCGGTACCTACGATGTGGCGACGCTGGCGTACAGCGGCTATATTCACGACCTTTGCGACATCCCGCACATCGACCTCACAAAGTCCTGGTGGGATCAGAAGGCCAACAAGGATCTCTCCATCCGCGGCCGCATGTTCTACACCACCGGCGACATCAGCGTGGTGGACAACATGGTCACGCACGCGCTGCTGTTCAACAAGGACATGGTCAAGAGCTATGGGCTGGACAATCCCTATGATCTTGTCGCGGACGACAACTGGAACCTGGAGACCTTCGGCGCGCTGGTCAAGCAGGTCGGGCAGGATCTCGACAACAACGGCGTCTACGACGAGAACGACCTCTACGGCCTGCTCACCTGGAACGATCCGATGACCGCGATCCTCGCGGCGGCGGGCGAGAAGATCGCCTCGATCAACGACCGCGGCGAGCTGACGCTCACGCTGTACAACGAGCGCGTCATCAACCTGTACGACACCTTTGAGGGCATCGTCTTTGACCAGGCGCACGCCTTCAACTATCAGTTTGACAACACGACCGGCAAGGGCTCTCCCTCCAAGGTCTGGAACACCAACCGCGATACGATTTTCAACACCAACCGCGCGCTGTTCTATCTCAACACGGTCGCCACGGCGGAGCGCCATCGCGACAGCGAGCTGGACTTCGGCATCCTGCCGTACCCGAAGTTGAACCGCGAGCAGAAGGAATACGGCCACAATGTCAGCGCGTTCCACTGCCAGTTCCTCTGCGTGCCTGAAATCGCAAAGGATTACGACCGCAGCGGCATCGTGCTGGAGGCGCTCGCCTATGAGGGGAAGAAGCTGCTGACCCCGGCGTACTACGACCAGACGCTGGTCGGCAAGTCGGTGCGCGACGAGGAGAGCGTGGCGATGCTGGATATCATTTTCGCCACCCGCGTGTTCGATGTCGGCATCTACTACAACATCGGTACATACAAGAACGAGCTCGGCAAGCTGTTCACCACCCGCTCGTCGATCGCGACGATCTATGAGACCTACCGCTCCAACGCGGAGGCCACCATCACCGCAATCAACGAAACTTTCTCGAAGAGCATCGGCGAATAAACATTTATGAAGAAAAGCCGCCGCAGACGGATCGACCGTTTGCGGCGGCTTTTGCGCGGGGCGTTTATTCGATGCAGGTGACAGAGACGGTGTCGATGTACTTGTCGTCATTGTAGTGGCGGAGGCGTTCGAGAATGTCCAGCATAGTGGTGCATTGCTCGGGAAATTTGCTTCTGAATCGCTCAAGTCCGAAAATTTGCACATGTATCGGGTCTATACCCACCATGTCGGTGAGGCAGTCCCAAAAGGCGGACCAGTTTTCCCCGTAGTAGTCGGGGAAGTCAAAGGCCTCCCGGATAATTTTGTGAACTTCGTCGTAGGACTTGATGTGCCGGAAATCGAGAATGTAAGGGTCTTTGTATGCGTACATGGTGTCCTCCTTATTGCAGCACTGTTGCGCCTTCGGTGCAGCGATATTCGCTTCGCCCCTGCAACGCGCGAAGCGCATATCACGCGGCTCCGCCCTCGCCTTTTTTGTTTCGCCGCCAAAATGCGGGCGGCGATTTCGCTGCGCGAAACCACAAAAAACGCCTGCTGTTCGTTGCATCCTTCTATCGGACGGTTCAAATCCCTGCGTTGCCAAACAAAAAACCACCCGATTGGGTGGTTTTTCTTTGGCGCGCCTGGCGGGATTCGAACCTGCGACCTACCGGTTCGTAGCCGGGCACTCTATCCACTGAGCTACAAGCGCATCCAGTCGGTTTTCCGACCTATTTATATTAACACAACTCTTTCGGTTTGTCAACAATATTTTTGAAATTTTTCGGCCGCCCCTTTGACTTATGCCGGCAAATATGATAACATCTTAGGAGTAGAATACAAAGACGGGAGCTTTTTATGCGAGTCAGAAAGAAAAAACACGGCAGCGAACGGCTGGCAGCCGCCGGGAACCTGCTTTGCACCGACAAGGCCGTCACCCTTGCCGATCCGACCGCGCCGTTCGGCGGCGCGCGCCGTGCGCTGCACCTGGAGATCGGCTGCGGCAAGGGCAGATTTTCGGTCGGCATGGCGGCGCTGCATCCGGACGTCAATTTTTACGCGGTGGAGCGTGTCTCCGACGTGGTGGTCGCGGCGGTGGAACGCGCCATGGCCGAAGCGGCGCGCCCCGAGAATCTCCGCTTCATCGTCGGCGACGCGAAGACCCTCACCGAGTGGTTTCCGCCGCACACGTTTGACTGCATCTATCTCAATTTCAGCGATCCGTGGCCGAAGGCGGGGCATTACAAGCGCCGCCTGACCTACCGCGCCTTTCTCGAGCTGTACAAGTCGCTCCTCAAGGCGGACGGCGTCCTGCGGCTGAAGACCGACAACGCAGGGCTGTTCGATTTCTCGCTCGGCGAGTTTGAAGCGGCGGGGCTGGAGGTCGTCAAGTGCAGTCGGGACCTCCATGCGTCCCCCTTTGCCGAGGGCAACGTCATGACCGAGTACGAGACCAATTTCACCGCCAAAGGGATGCCGATCTATTTCGCCGAGGTCCGGGTGAAATGAGCGGCGAACGGGCGCCGTCCGTCCCCCGCCGCGCTATCTTCGCCTCCCTTGTGTAAAGGGAGGTGTCGGCGAAGCCGACGGAGGGATTGTTACTGAGCCACAGAACAACCCCTCAGTCACCTAACGGTGACAGCTCCCCTTGCACAGGGGAGCCGAAAGACGCCCCCCTCCGCATGTAAAAAAGCAGCGTGCCGTCGGCACGCTGCTTTTTCTATCCTATAATCATTGTGCGTGGTAGAGCTTTTTCGTCTGGTACTTCGGCTCGGTGGTGAGGCGGATGCCCAGCTTGCGGTAGAGCGCGCTGTCCACGGCGGAGACGATGACCGACGCATGTGCTTCGGTGTTCCGCAGCTTCGGCAGCTGCTCCATGGCCAGCGCCGCCGCCGGGTTGGTCGTCGCCGACATGGTCAGCGCGATCAGGATCTCGTCCGCGTGCAGGCGCGGGTTGTGCCCGCCGAGCACCTCGGTCTTGAGGTGGCAGATCGGCTCGATGACGGCGGGGGGCAGCAGATGGATTGCATCGTTGATGCCGCCCAGCACCTTGAGCACGTTGAGCAGCGCCGCCGCCGACGCGCCGAGCAGCGTCGTGGTCTTGCCCGTGACGATGCGGCCGTCGGCAAGCTCGATGGCCACGGCGGGGCCGCCGGTCTCCGCCTCGCGGTCGAGCGCCGCTTTGACGCAGGCGCGGTAATCGGGGGCGACGCCCGCGCGGTTCATAATCAGTTCGAGCTTGTAGACCTCGTCCGCGTCGGCCAGGCCGCGCGCCTTTTTGCACAGGGTGTCATAGTAGCGGCGCACGATCTCCATCTTCGCCGCCTCGCGGACGGCCTCGTCGTCGGTGATGCAGAGGCCGGCCATGTTGACGCCCATGTCGGTGGGCGATTTGTAGGGGCAGCTGCCGTAGATGCTCTCAAAGATCAGCCGGAGCACCGGGAAGATCTCGACGTCGCGGTTGTAGTTGACCGTGGTCGTGCCGTAGGCCTCGAGGTGGAACGGGTCGATCATGTTCACATCCGAGAGGTCGGCGGTCGCCGCCTCGTAGGCGAGGTTGACCGGGTGGGAGAGGGGCAGATTCCAGATCGGGAAGGTCTCAAACTTGGCGTAGCCCGACTTGATGCCGCGCTTGTTGTCGTGGTAGAGCTGGGAGAGGCAGGTGGCCATTTTGCCGCTGCCGGGGCCGGGCGCGGTGATGACGACCAGCGAGCGCTTCGTCTCGATATAGTCGTTCTTGCCGCAGCCCTCCTCACTGGCGATCAGCTTGGCATTGGTGGGGTAGCCGGGGATCGGATAGTGACGGAAGACGCGCACGCCGAGGTTTTCCAGCCGCTTGATGAACGCATCGACCGCGGGCTGCGCGGTGTACTGCGTGATGACGACCGAGCCGACGTACAGGCCGATGCCGGTGAATGCGTCGATCAGCCGGATCGTATCCGTATCGTAGGTGATGCCGAGGTCGGCGCGCATCTTGTTCTGCGCGATCGCCACGGCGGAAACGACGATCACGATCTCCGCCTGATCCTTGATCTTCATCAGCATCCGGATCTTGCTGTCCGGGGCGAAGCCGGGCAGCACGCGCGACGCGTGAAAATCGTCAAACAGCTTGCCGCCGAATTCGAGATAGAGCTTGCCGCCGAACGAGTTTATGCGTTCGCGTATGCGCGCAGACTGCATCTGCAAATACTTGTCGTTGTCAAAACCGACCTTGAACATCCTGCACCTCACAAAAAAAAGAACTCAAATTTTACATTTCTCTATTATACGCCATCTCACGCCCTTTTTCAAGGCGTTTCGGCAAAATTCGGAAAAAAGCCGCGCGGCGGGGCTTTCTCTTGACAAAGCGGCGTCTCTCTGCTACAATCAAATATTATAGCAATAAGAGGGGCTGTAGGAGGATCGGGAAAGCACATTCTCAAAGATGCCGACAAATCTGCAAAAAGCAAAGAATCACGCGAACCGTCCCGACATCAATCAAGCCTCCACCTGACGGGGGAGGTGGCACGGCAACGCCGTGACGGAGGGAGAGATACCGCAAAACGAGGGAAGCGCACAAATGTTACCGTGCGTTATCTCTCCCTCCGTCGGCTTGCGCCGACAGCTCCCTCGTCAGAGGGAGCCATGTTTTGTGTTTCTGATGCGTATTGTTTTGCAATCCGGCTTTGTCATCACGCAGCAAAGAGAACAAATTCCTTGCTTTTTACAGCCTCGCACCCCGAAGATGCAGGAGGACAACTATGGTCAACCCCAATGAGATTCCCGAGCTGTTCGGGTCGCTCGTCTTCAACGACCGGGTCATGCGGGCAAAGCTGCCGAAGGACGTGTACAGGACGCTGAAGAAGACAATCGACGAGGACGCACCGCTGGAGATCGACGTGGCCAACGTCGTGGCCAACGCGATGAAGGAGTGGGCGCTGGAGCACGGCGCGACGCACTTCACGCACTGGTTCCAGCCGATGACCGGTATCACCGCCGAGAAGCACGACAGCTTTATCGAGCCGGCGGGCGACGGCGTGGTCATGGAGCTGTCGGGCAAGAGCCTCATCAAGGGCGAGCCGGACGCCTCCTCCTTCCCCTCGGGCGGCCTGCGTGCCACCTTTGAGGCGCGCGGCTATACCGCGTGGGACCCGACCTCCTATGCCTTTATCAAGGAGAAGACCCTCTGCATCCCGACGGCGTTCTGCGCCTACGGCGGGCAGGCGCTGGACAAGAAGGCGCCGCTGCTCCGCTCGATGGAGGCGCTGAATACGCAGGCGATGCGCGTACTGCACCTGTTCGGCAACGAGACGCGCGGCGTGCGCACCACGGTGGGGGCAGAGCAGGAATATTTCCTTGTGGACCGCGCGATGTACGAGCGCCGCGAGGATCTGCGCCTCTGCGGCCGCACGCTCTTCGGCGCGCCCGCGCCCCGCGGGCAGGAGCTGGACGACCACTATTTCGGCGCGCTCAAGCCGCGCGTCAAGGCGTTCATGGAGGAGCTGAACACCGAGCTGTGGAAGCTCGGCATCCTCGCAAAGACCCAGCACAACGAGGTTGCGCCCGCCCAGCACGAGCTGGCGCCCATCTTCACCACCACCAACGTTGCGGGTGACCAGAACCAGCTCACCATGGAGCTGATGAAGAAGGTCGCCGCCCGCCACGGGCTTGCCTGCCTCCTGCACGAGAAGCCGTTTGAGGGCGTCAACGGCAGCGGCAAGCACAACAATTTCTCGATCTCGACCGTCGAGGGCAAAAACCTGCTCTCGCCCGGCGCGTCGCCCGCGGACAACGCGCAGTTTCTCATCTTCCTCTCCGCTGTCATCAAGGCGGTGGACGAATACGCCGACCTGCTCCGCCTCTCGGTCGCCTCGGCGGGCAACGATCACCGCCTCGGCGCCAACGAAGCGCCCCCCGCCATCGTCTCGGTCTTCCTCGGCTCGGAGCTGACGGAGATCCTCGACTGCATCCTCGAGGAGCGCCCGTATGAGGGCAAGGGCGGGCAGGTCATCCGCATCGGCGCGTCCGTGCTGCCCGACTTCCCGAAGGACAACACCGACCGCAACCGCACCTCGCCCTTTGCCTTCACCGGCAACAAGTTTGAGTTCCGTATGCTCGGCTCGGCGCTGAACATCGCGGGGCCGAACATCGTGCTCAACACCATCGTCGCCGAGGCGCTGCGGCAGATCGCCGATATTCTCGAGGCCGCCGACGACTTTGACACCGAGGTACACAACATCATCCGCCGCACCTACAAAAATCACAAGCGCATCGTCTTCAACGGCGACGGCTATTCCGAGGCGTGGCAGAAGGAGGCGGAAGCGCGCGGTCTGCCCAATCTGCGGACGCTGCCGGACGCCGTGCCGCATTTCCGCGACGCGAAGAACCTGAAGCTGTTCACCGATCATCGCATCTTCACGGAGCAGGAGATCGTCTCCCGCACCGAGATCATGCTCGAAAACTACGTCAAGTCGCTGCGCGTCGAGGCGCGCACCATGTGCGACATGGCGCGGCGGGACATTCTGCCCGCCGTCTCAAAGCAGCTCCGTCTGCTCGGCGACACGCCCGCCTCGGTCTACGAGAGCGAGACGCAGCGGACGCTGATGACCCGCGCCGACGCGCTGTTCCGTGCGGTCGAGGGGCTGTCCGGCGCGATCGAGGCTGCGCCGCATGCCGATCTCGAGGAGACGGCGGCCTATTACCGCGACGTGATCCTGGCGAAGATGGACGCCGTCCGCGCCGAGGCCGACGCGCTGGAGCTGCGCACCGCGCGCGAGCTCTGGCCGTTCCCGACCTATGTGGATCTCCTGTTCGGGGTGTAATTAGCCTTCCCCATTGGGGAAGGGGGACCGCGCTCCGCGGTGGATGAGGGATTTATGGCAGCCGGCATAGCATGGAGCGATGCTTTGCTTACATCAATCCCTCATCAGTCGCCTACGCTCAGGACGTTTTTCGGTTTCGCTCGCGAAATCGTCGGCGTTCAGCCGACGAAGAAAAACTCCGTGAGACGCTTGCGTCTCGTACAGCTCTCCCCCAAGGGAAGCCGAAAGACGCACAAACCCGTAGGGGCGACCATTGGTCGCCCGCAACCTGCACAATCTATCTTCGCCTCCCTTGTGTAAAGGGAGGTGCCGCCGAATGGCGGCGGAGGGATTGTTACATGGCAAAAAAGAATGAAAAAGCATGGAACAACCCCTCAGGCGTGTTCCACGCCAGCTCCCCTTGCACAGGGGAGCCGAAAGACGCACGCGCTCCTCTCCTCTGTTAGCATCAGGCAACGCCTGACAGGAAAATAACAAAAAGCGAACCGCTGTCCGCGGCTCGCTTTTTTCGCATTTGTTCTATTATAGCATACCGAAATCGGCTTGGCAAGAGGAAAACGGAAAAATGTGACGGCGGAAAATCAACCTTGTGAAATCTGTGTAAAATATCCGACGCGCCGTTGCAAAATTCGTCGAAAATACGACTTGCGCCGCCGCGCCCGAACCTGCTACAATGAATATATGATTCATTCCCCGGAGCGACGCTCCGAAAATTCTTGGAATGAATACGGAGGAAAAATGAGAAAGTTTTTTGCTCTTGCTCTGGTTGCCGTTATGATGCTGGCGCTTGTTGCCTGCGGAGACGGGAAGATCCCTGCAAACACCGGTGACTCTGTCGCGACCGACAATACGACTGCAAGCACCGATGCAACGACCGACGCTACCCCTGTGGCCGATGACAGCTTCAAGATCGGCTTCATTTTCCTGCATGACGAAAACTCCACCTATGACCTGAACTTCATTAATGCCGCAAGAGAGGCACAGGCTGCTCTCGGACTTAGTGACGATCAGGTTATTTTCAAGACCAACATCCCCGAGTCCAACGAGTGCTACGAGGCTGCGCTCGACCTGGTTGACCGCGGCTGCACCGTGATCTTCGCAGACTCCTTCGGCCACGAGTCCTATATGCTCCAGGCTGCAAGAGAGAACCCCGACGTTCAGTTCTGCCATGCAACCGGCACGATGGCACACACCGAGGGCCTTGCAAACTTCCACAACGCATTTGCTTCCATCTATGAGGGCAGATACCTCGCCGGTATCGCCGCAGGCCTCAAGCTCAACGAGATGATCGCCGCAGGCAACTTCAAGGCAGAGGATGCCAAGATCGGCTACGTCGGCGCATTCACCTACGCAGAGGTTATCTCGGGCTACACCTCCTTCTTCCTCGGCGCAAGAAGCGTTTGCCCCACCGCAACGATGGAAGTGCAGTTCACCGGCAGCTGGTACGACGAGACCGCTGAGAAGGAAGCTGCAACCACGCTGATCAGCCGCGGCTGCAAGCTCATCAGCCAGCACGCTGACTCCATGGGCGCTCCTACCGCATGCGAGACCGCCGGTGTTCCGAACGTTTCCTACAACGGCAGCACGGTTGCCGCTTGCCCGAACACCTTCATCGTATCCTCCCGCATCAACTGGGCTCCTTACTTTGAGTACATCGTAAACTGCGCAAAGTCCGGCGAAGCAATCGCTGCTGACTGGACCGGCACGCTGGCAACCGGCTCGGTTGAGCTCTCCGAGATCAACGCGAAGGCTGCTGCGGAAGGCACGCAGGCTGCGATCGACGCTGCTGTGGCAAAGCTGGAGAAGGGCGAGCTGCATGTCTTTGACACCGCTGTCTTCACGGTCGGCGGCGAGACGATCACCTCCTACCTTGCAGACGTTGACACCGACGCCAACTACGAGAAGGACACCGAGGTTGTTGCAGACGGCTACTTCCACGAGTCCGAAAAGCGCTCCGCTCCTTACTTCGATCTCGACATCGACGGCATCACGAAGCTGAACGCTGCATATTAAACGCTGAAAAGCACAAATATAGGCGGGGCAAATTTGTCCCGCCTCTGTGCTTTTTCAAGTCCGGTTACGGAGGAAACGAATTTGAACAACAATCAAGTCCCCGCCATCGAGCTGCGCGGGATCACGAAGACCTTTGGCAGCGTCGTCGCCAACGACAACGTCAACCTGAAGGTCAACCGCGGCGAGATCCTCTCCATCCTCGGCGAGAACGGCAGCGGCAAGACCACGCTGATGAACATGATCGCGGGCATCTATTTCCCGGATGCGGGCGAGATCTTCATCGACGGCGAGCCGGTCGTCATCCGTTCGCCGAAGGATGCGTTTGCGCACGGCATCGGCATGATTCACCAGCACTTCAAGCTGGTGGACGTCTTCACCGCCACCGAAAACATCGTCCTCGGCTTTGAGGACGGCGGGCGCTTCAGCCTGAAGAAGTCGGCGGGGCGCGTCAAGGAGATCAGCGAGCAGTACGGCTTCGAGATCGACCCGATGAAGAAGGTCTATGCGATGTCGGTCTCCGAAAAGCAGACGGTGGAGATCATCAAGGTGCTCTACCGCGGCGCGGACATCCTCATCCTCGACGAGCCGACCGCCGTGCTCACCCCGCAGGAGACCGAGAAGCTGTTCGGCGTCCTGCGCCGGATGCGCGACGACGGCAAGGCGATCATCATCATCACGCACAAGCTGCACGAGGTGCTTTCGCTGTCCGACCGCGTGTCGGTGCTCTGCAAGGGCAAGTACGTCGGCACGGTCAACACAAGCGAGACAAACGAGAGCGAGCTGACCGAGATGATGGTCGGCAAGAAGGTCGTGCTCAACATCGAGCGCACCGAGCCGAAGAATACGGAGGACCGTCTGGTCATCCGCGATCTTTCCTGCGTCAGCCGCGAGGGCGTGAAGCTGCTGGACGACGTGACGTTCACGGCGCGCGCAGGCGAGATCCTCGGCATCGCGGGCATCGCGGGCAGCGGCCAGCGTGAACTGCTGGAGTCCATCGCGGGACTGCAAAGCGTCTCGGAGGGCGAGATTCTCTATCACGACCCGCGGAGCGGCAAGACCGAGAATCTGCGCGACAAGACGCCGATGCAGATCCGTGAACTCGGCGTTCGTCTCTCCTTCGTCCCCGAAGACCGCCTCGGCATGGGCCTCGTCGGCAACATGGACATCGTGGACAACATGATGCTCCGCAGCTATCGCCGCGGCAAGACCGCGTTCCTTGAGCGCGGCAAGCCGAAGACGCTGGCCGAGACCATCATCCGTGACCTCGAGGTCGTCACTCCCAGCGCGGCAACGCCGGTTCGCCGTCTCTCGGGCGGCAACGTGCAGAAGGTGCTGGTCGGCCGCGAGATCGCGGCGGCGCCCACCGTGCTGATGGCGGCGTATCCCGTGCGCGGCCTGGACATCAATTCTTCCTATATGATTTACAATCTGCTCAATCAGCAGAAGGAAAAGGGCGTCGCCGTCATCTTTGTCGGCGAGGACCTCGACGTGCTGCTTGCGCTTTGCGACCGCATCCTCGTCATCGGCTCGGGACACGTCACGGGCATCGTGGACGGCCGCACCGCCAAGAAGGAGGAGATCGGTCTCCTCATGACGCGCCCCGCCGCGCGTGACACCGCAAAAGAGGGAGGCAACGCACAATGACGAAAACGCACGAAAAAGCACCGCGTGAACCGCTGTTTCACATCGTGAAGCGCGGCGCGCTGCCCTGGTGGCGCGCCTGGCTGATCCGCGCGGTCGCCGTCCTCCTTGCGCTGCTCTTCTGCGGCGTGCTTTCCTACCTGCTCACGAAGCAGAACCCGATCGAAATCTACAAGACGATGTGGGACGGCGCGTTCGGCACGACCCGCCGCATCTGGGGTCTGTGCCAGAACATCGCGATTCTGCTCTGCCTGTCGCTGGCGGTCACGCCGGCCTTCCGTATGCGCTTCTGGAACACGGGCGCCGAGGGGCAGGCGCTGGTCGGCGGTCTTGCGTCGGCGGCCTGCATGATCCTGCTCGGCGACAAGCTGCCCACCGCGCTGCTGCTTTTGGTCATCGTGGTCAGCAGCATCGCCGCGGGCGCGATCTGGGCGGTCATCCCCGCCTTCTTCAAGGCGAAGTGGGGGACGAACGAGACGCTGTTCACCCTGATGATGAACTACATCGCCACGCAGATCGTGGCCTACTTCTGCTACGTCTGGTCCGTGCCGAAGGGCTCGGGGCAGATCGGCGTCATCAACAGCAAGACGATGGCGGGCTGGCTGCCGCAGGTCGGCGGGCAGAAGTACCTCTTAAACATTCTCATCGTGCTGGCGCTCACCGTCTTCATGTTCATCTACCTCAAGTACAGCAAGCACGGCTATGAGCTGACCGTTGTCGGCGAGAGCGAGAACACCGCGCGCTACATCGGCATCAACGTGCCGAAGGTCATCATCCGCACCATGCTCCTCTCGGGCGCGGTCTGCGGCATCGCGGGTATGCTGCTCGTCTCGGGCACCGACCACACCATCACGCGCAACACGGTGGCCGGCCGCGGCTTCACCGCGATCATGGTCTCCTGGCTTGCCAAGTTCAATCCGCTGATGATGATCCTCACCTCGTTCCTCATCGTGTTCCTGCAAAAGGGTGCGTCCGAGATCACCACCAAGCTCAATCTCAACAACTCGTTCTCGGAGATTCTCACGGGCATCATCATTTTCTTCATCATCGGCAGTGAGTTCTTCATCAACTATACGCTGAAGTTCCGCGGACACAAGGAGGCGACGAAATGATTTTTGCAGAATTTATCCGCCGCGCCATCATGCAGGGCATTCCGCTGCTGTTCGGCTCCACCGGCGAGATCCTCACCGAAAAATCCGGTCACCTCAACCTCGGCATCCCCGGCATCATGTATGTCGGCGGCATCTCGGGCGTCATCGGCTCGTTTTTGTATGAAAATTCGCTCCCCGCGCCCGAGGCGCTGAACCCGGCGCTCGCGGTGCTCATTCCGCTTGGCTGCTCGCTCCTCGGCTCGCTTGTGATGGGGCTGATCTACTGCTTCCTCACGGTCACGCTCCGCGCCAATCAGAACGTCACCGGCCTTGCGCTGACCACCTTCGGCGTCGGTGTGGGCAACTTCTTCGGCGGTTCGCTCGCCAAGCTCACGGGCAGCGGCGCGTCCTCCATCAGCCTCACCGCCACCAGCAACTGCTTCCGCACGGAGCTGCCGTTTGCGGACAAGCTCGGCTGGTTCGGCACCGTTTTCCTGTCGCACAGCTTTCTCGCCTATGTCGCCGTCATCATCGCGCTTGTCGCGGCCTACGTCCTGCGCCGCACGCGCACCGGCCTGCATCTGCGCGCCGTCGGTGAGAATCCCGCCACGGCGGACGCGGCGGGCATCAACGTCGAGCGGTACAAGTACCTGGCCACCTGCATCGGCAGCATGATTGCGGGTCTCGGCGGCCTGTACTACGTCATGGACTACGCCTGCGGCGTGTGGTCGAACGATGCGTTCGGCGACCGCGGCTGGCTGGCCATCGCGCTGGTCATCTTCGCCGTGTGGAAGCCGGACTTCGGCATCCTCGGCTCCTTCCTGTTCGGCGGCCTGTACATCGTGCATAACTACATCCAAAACCTCGGCATGAGCGACCAGGAGCTGTTCAAGATGCTCCCCTATGTCGTCACGATCATCGTGCTGGTCATCACCAGTATGCGCGAGAAGCGCGAGAGCCAGCCGCCCGCGCACCTCGGCCTGTCCTATTTCCGCGAGGAAAGATAACAGATTCAGGATCGAAAAAGCCACCCGTTCGGGTGGCTTTTTTGCGGACAAAACCCGCGTCAGATCAGGATCCGCACGGCGCGGCGCTTGCCGCAGCAGGGACAGACGACGGTGTGCTTCCCGCGCTGCACGGGCAGGCGCAGCACGGCGCGGCAGACCTTGCAGCGGCGGTAGCGGCAGACCTTGCGGTCGCGCACACGGTCGCGAAGCAGGGCAAACCCGCCCCGGACGCGCCCCCACGCGGCGAGAAACCGTTGGTTTTCCGCGCGGCGGCGGCTGAGATTTTTGGAATAGCAGCGGAGCAGCGCGAGCACGGCGGGGACGAAGGAGAGCGCCCACAGCACCCGCACGCGAAACAGGTTGCCCGCGATGTTCAGCACGAAGAACGCGCCGAACAGCACATAGAACAGCGTGTCCGCGCCGTACCGGCCGTACATGAAGCGGTAAAACCGATCGAGCAGCTTGCGGAAAAAGGACATGTTTTTCACCTCTTATTGATTCTATCACAAATTCCGCCGCCGCGGGTGAACTCCGCGTGAACTTCCGGTGCGGATTTGCTTTTCGGGACAAAAAAGAACCTTTCCGCGGAAAGGTTCTTTTTCTATCCTTATATATCAATACTTCGTGTCGGGGTTGACGCTCTCGCCGGTCTGCACACGGCGGACGTCGGCAATCACCTTGTCGATCATCGCGCGGTTGACGTAGAACTCGCCCTCGCCGTTCACCGTGTAATAGACGCGGCGGTCGGAATACGGATAGAATTTGTACACCCGCTCGATGCCCGCCTTGGTGTGCAGCGTCAGCGTGAGCAGCAGGTTGTCCTCCCGCACAATCACGTCGCGGTCGGCCTCGTCAAAGGTGGCCGTGCCGTCCTCGGTGACCGAGAGCAGCACCTTCCACAGCTGGCGGAAGTTCTTCACGTCCTCAATCTTGCCCGCGGTGCGCGCGGTGACGGTCAGGCTGTCGTTGTCCTTGCCGCCGAGTGTGAAGGTCTCGTTCAGGCTCTCTGCGGCAAAGGAGATGTCCGCAACGTTTTGAATGTTGACCTGGAAGATGTACGGGCTGACCCACTTGTCGAGCTCCCATTCGAGAAAATCGACCGTAATCTGCTCCACGCGGGCGATCACGCCGAACGTGTAGGACGCGGCGTAGTAGAACTCGCTGCCGTCCGCGTCGCGCTGCTTTTCGCTGAACGTGATGAAGTTTTCCACAAGGCTTGTGGGGTTCCCGCTGTCGTCCACGGCGGTGTTGACCGCGTAGAGCGTGTAGGCGGGGGTCTTCAGCCCGAAGGATGCGAGCGCCTCGTCCGAGAAGTCGATGCCGACGACCTCGCTGCCCTCAAAATTGCAGAACAGGGACAGCACGTCGTCATAGCCCTCGCCCGCCGGGTACTCGCCGGGGTAGGTGAGCTGCTGCACGCTCATCGCGGCAAGCTCGCTCCGGCGGTCGGGGTCGAGATAGGTGGCGGAGAGGAAGGTCTCCTCGCCGTGTGCCAAGAGAAAGGTCTGCATCAGGTAGTAGCTGTTGAGCTTTGAGGGGTAGGCGAGCAGCGGGCGCACAAGGGCGGTCGCCGGGGCGAGCAGGTCGCCCTCGATGCTGTCGTCGAGGACGTACATCGCGTCTCTGCCCTCATAGCGGGCATAGTAGCCGTCGCCCGCCAGTGTGCGGTCGCCGATGTAGACGGTGTAGCGCTTGCCCGCGGTCGAGGTCAGCACATAGTAGTTGTCGCTCTCGCCGGGGGCGAGGCCGTATTTGGCGAAATCCTCCTCGGTCACCTTGGCGTTGTAGGTGGAGAGGGTGTAGCCCGCGTTGACCACCGCCTGCGCCAGCTTTTCGGCATTGAGCAGCAGGTTCTCGTGCCCTTTGAGCACGAGCGAACTGTCTTTGCGCACCAGCTCATAGGTGCCGTAGCTGTTGTGGACGTAGAGCGACTGCACCTTGTCCGAGGTAATCTGGTCGAACATCTGGATGCGGCCGCGCACGCCCTCGACCTCGCCGGGGACGAGCGAGACCGCCGTGGTCTCCTCCGGTTCGTCGTCCGCATTCATCATCGGGACGACGACGAGCAGGTAGACCGCAAGCAGCACACAGAACAGCACGGCGACGGCAATCGCCGCGGTCAGTTTCTTTTTCATTTATACTTTCTCCTCGTGGTGACAACGATACCGGCCGCCGCCGTGACAAGCGGGATCACCGTAATCAAGAGGATGGCCGCGCGGGTCGCCTCGGCGCTGGTCATGTCCTCGATCTTGGTGTTGGCAAACTCCTTGAACGGAATGTCGGCGGGGACCTTTTCTCTGCCCATCACGCGCAGCGCGTAGTAGAGAATGTTCTCGTTGGCGTAGACATTGGATTCGAGATAGTCGGGCGAGGTGAAGAAGCGCGTGCCCGCCGCGAGAACGTAGCCGTAGTAGGTGTCATTGTTCACGGTGTTCATCTCGCGGGTGACGGTCATCAGGTTGTAGCCGCCCGTGCGGTCGATGATCTGCCCGTCCTCCGCCACCTCGGCGGTCTTGCCTGCGGTCAGCACGGCGGAGAGCTCGCGGTAGGCGGTGTTGCCCGAGTAGGTCCAGGTGTTGGTCTTCACGCCGTTTTCGTCACGCCCTGCCGTAAAGAGGTCGGAGACCGTGATCGGGCTTGCGTACTTGACAATCGTCTTCGGGGGGGATGCAAGGCTGCTGATGTCCTTGTGGATGCTGGAGGCCAGCGTGCCGGACGGGTAGGTGGCGACCAGCGACTGTCCGTCGGACGTGATGGAGTCCGAGTTGTCCACGACCACGCCGTCCGCGAAGACCACGCCCCACTCGTAGAGGTATTCCTCAAGGTTCTTGAGGTAGCTTGTGTCGGGGTCCTTGAAGACCATCAGCGTGCCGTTTTCGTCCAGGAACTTGTCGATCTTCGCGATCTCGGAGACCGCGTCCTTGTCGTAGAGGTTGTAGCCTGCGAGGTCATAGCGCGGGTCGTTGATGATGACGAGGCGGCAGTCGGCGGGGATGTCCTCTTTCGTGAGGTCGATGGTCCGCGCCTCATAGCCCGCCTTGGTGATCGTGTTGATGAAGGCGGCGTCCACGCTCTCGCCGTGCCCCGTGGTGAAGCAGGCCAGCGGCGTTTCGGCGGCGGTCACCGCGAGGAAGGCGGCGGCGAAGATTTCCTCGCCGTTGTACGCCCAGACGTTGTTCGTGTTCGTGTCGGTCACAAAGAAGGCGTCCGCTGCGTACACGCGGAATTCGCTGCCGCTCTCGACGATGACGCTGGTTGTCTTGATCGTCGAGACGTCGGTGTACTTGTATTTCTCAAACAGCTTCGGCTCGAGGATCGAGTTGACGTAGCGCACATGCACGTTGGGGAACGCCTTGGCAATCTCCTCCGCCGTGCCGGAAATGTACTTCATGGTCGAGGAGGACTCGATGTAGTCCTTCTCGTGGCAGAACGTGATCGTGATGTCGCCGTCCGCCTCGGCGATGACCTTTTTCGCCTCGTCGGAGAGGGTCCAGAGCTCGGTGTCCGTCAGGTCGACAAAGAGGGAATAGTGCGCGGCGAGCACCGAGAAGGCGGTGTTCAGCAGCATGACCAGCGCCAGCACGAGGACGGTGATCAGCACGGATACGGACGTGTAGCCGCGGCTTCTTTTCTTGAGCAGATTCATGACTGCACCTCCTTACGCGCTGTAGCGCCGGCGTTCCAGTACGCGGCAGGTCAGAAACAGGAAGATGAAGCAGACCGACGCATAGTAGAACAGGGCGGCGAAGTCGAAAAAGCCGTTTGTGAAATTGCTGTAGCGGGTGAGGATCGAGAACCACCCGAGCACATAGCGGACGGGATACCACGGGATCACCGAGGAGATCATCCCCACGCCGAGCATGGCGAGCAGAATGCCGAAGGTGCCGATGGCGGCGGCCAGCTGGTTTTCGGTCAGCGAGGACACGAAGATGCCCACGGCGATGAACGCCGCGCCCACCAGCGTGATGGCGATGATGTTGCCGAGGATGATGCCGCCCTCGGGGTCACTGTAGACAAACAGGGTGATGTAGGCGAGCGAACAGAGCAGGTTGGCGCCGAAGAAGACCGTGAACGCCGCGAAGAATTTCGCCGACACGATCTTTGAGATTGAGACCGGCGCGGTCAGCAGCAGCTGCTCGGTGCGCATCTTGCGCTCCTCGGAGAAGAGCTTCATGGTCAGGACGGGCAGCGCCACCATGAGGATGAACAGCAGCACCGTGAAGTAGGTGGTCACGTCGTTTGTGGCCTGCAAAATCGTTGTCAGCGAGAACGCCACGGCGCTGAGCGCCACGATGATGGCGAGGAACACATAGCCCACCGCGGTGGTGAAATAGGCGCGCAGTTCGCGCTTGTAGATGGCAAACATCAGTCGCCCTCCTTTGCAATGATGCTGAGGAACACGTCCTCGAGGCTTGCGCCCAGCGCCTCCAGCCCGAGCAGGGGATAGCTCCGCTCGGCGAGCGCGTAGAAGAGCGGCTTGCGCACGTCGATGCCGCGCTCCGCCTCGATGAGGAAGGCGGTGGCGTCGCCGTCCCGCTCGGCAAGCGCCTCACAGTAAACGACGCCGGGCAGCTTTTTGATGAGGGCGAGCGCCTCCGCCTGCGGGGCGGCGATGGTCGCCTTGTAGCGGCGGTTGTCGCGGATGAACCGGTTGATCTCGTCGGCCTTGCCGTCGGCGACGATGCGCCCGTGGTCGATGATGATCATGCGGTCGCACACCGCCTGCGCCTCCGAGAGGATGTGCGTGCTGAGGATGACCGTGTGCTTTTTCCCCAGCTCGCGGATCAGGCTGCGCACCTCGATGATCTGCTTCGGGTCAAGCCCGATGGTCGGCTCGTCGAGGATGATGAGCGGCGGGTTGCCGACCAGCGCCGCCGAGATGCCCACGCGCTGTTTGTAGCCCTTCGAGAGGTTGCGGATGACGCGCCCGCGCACATCCGTGATGCGCGTCGCCGCCAGCACCTCGTCGATGTGCGCCTTCTGCGGCAGCGTGCAGGCGCGCAGCTCGTAGACGAAGTTTAAGTACTCCTCCACCGTCATTTCGGGGTAGAGCGGCGGCTGCTCGGGCAGGTAGCCGATCTTTTTCTTGGCCTCTGTCGGGTTTTCGAGGATCTCCGTCCCGTCGATCCACACCTTGCCGACGTTGGAGGAAATGAAGCCGGTGATGATGTTCATCGTGGTGGATTTGCCTGCGCCGTTCGGCCCGAGGAAGCCGACAATCTCGCCCGCCTCCACCGAAAAGCTGATGCCGGACAGCGCCGTCGCGTGTCCGTATTGTTTGACCAGGTTTTCAACCTTCAGCATGTTGTTCTCCTTGTATGTCCGCCCGGGGGGCGTTTACATGAAAATATCTTCCTAATTATATCACAGGACTTTTCCGAATGCAACCACCCCGCCGTGAAAGCTGTGTGAAGAATGCAAAAAAAGCGAGAGGGCGAGGGGCGTACAAACCGTTCCAAGCCTTCCCCTTTGGGGAGAGGTGTACGAGACGCAATGCGTCTCGCGGAGTTTTCCCGTTGGGAAAACATCCTGCCGGATGAGGGATTGCAGGCAGCCGGCACAGCATTGCGCGATGTTTTGCTCTGTAAAATCCCTCATCAGTCGCCTACGGCGCCAGCTTCCCCACCGGGGAAGCCCAAACGACGCACAAACCCGGTCGGGGTCGGCGCCTCGATGACCCGCTTGCGCCTTTCGTTATCTCTCCCTCAGGCGCTAACGCGCCAGCTCCCCCGTCAGGAGGAGCCAATGCTTGTTTGCGCATGAATGCGGGCGATTCGGCAGTCGCCCCTACGGCATGGTGGGAGCCGTGCACACCCCGCAGGGCGGGGGCTCGCTCCCGCCGCTTACCGCGTGCATCTATCTTCGCCTCCCTTGTGCAAAGGGAGGTGTCATGCGGAGCATGACGGAGGGATTGTTACAGAGTAAAAAAAGAATGAAAAAAGCAGGGAACAACCCCTCAGGCGTGTTCCACGCCAGCTCCCCTTGCACAGGGGAGCCATAGACAGAACGGTATGACAGCGGGCGACCAATGGTCGCCCCTACAGAATGGTGGGAGCCGTGCACACACCGTAGGGCGCCGTCTGTCTCCCGCCGTCTCTCCCACCGGGGAAGCCTGAAACAAAGAAAACCGCCGTGAGGCGGTTTTCTGCAATATCTTTTCCCATCAGTCCCGGAAATGAATCGGCGAATAGCCGTAGATGCTCTTGAAGGTCTGCGAGAAATGCTTGATCGAGGAGAAGCCGACGCGCTCGGCGACCTCGGTCACGCTGAGGTTGGTGGTTTGCAGCATTTCCAGTGCGCGGGAGACGCGGCAGGACAGCACATACTGGTGCAGCGACTGCCCGATGTGCTTCTGCATCACGCGGTTGATGTAGTTGGGATGGTAGTTGAAGTGGCGGCCGATGGCTTCGTTCGACAGGTCGCCCGCAAAGTTCTCACGGATATACTCGGTCACGCGCTCGACCAGGCCGGACGGCTTCTCGCTTGAGCCGAGCGTCAGCTTGCGCGCGACGGTGAGAATCACCTCCTGCATCAGCGCGGACAGCATCAGCTTGCCGTAGGGACGCGGGTATGTATATTCGTCGGACATGGTTTGCAGGCTGCGCTCCAGCGCCTGCATCCCATCCAGATGCACCGGCGTGTTCATGAGCGGCACATCCTCAAAAAAGATGGATTCGATCGCGTTTTCTCTGCGGTAGAGCCGGTCGGACACGGTGGGGATGGAGGGCAGGTTGACCGAGAGGCCCGTCCCCACATAGTCGAAGTTGACGGTCATCATCTTGGTCTCCGCTTCGTTGCAGTTGACGATGGAATAGCAGGTGTCGGACTGCCACAGGAACAGCGAGCCGCGCGACGCATTGTAGGTGCGGTCATCCAGCTTGACGCGGGCGCTGCCCGAGAAGAAATAGATCAGTCGCGCGTCGTAGGCGTGTACGGCGGTCGTGGAAAAATCGTCCGGCAAAAGCAACAGCTTGGAATAGCGGACATGAGGGCGGATGTCCGAAAGCGCCAGTTTGCGCATATCTTTCACCTCCGAAAGGGTTCGTCTATCTATAGATTACAATAAAACAAACCGAAAAGCAATAGGAAAAACCATATTTTTTTGAGAATCTGAACTTTTTCGGGAAAATTCTGCAAAGCCGACAAAATGTATTCGTCCGTGCAAAAAGGGCCAAAGTCCTCGAATTTTTCAGCATTTTTTTGTATTCACACATCATCGGCGGCGTGCTACAATGAAACCGTCAAAGAAAACGGCCGCCGCGGCGGCCACAAAGGAGAAAACGTATGAGCAAGACGACGGCGACGATCCGGAAGATCGTCATTCCGACCTACGCGGAGGCACCTGCGGAAAAGCTGCCGATGTTTGCGGAGAACCGTGTGCATCAGCGCTTCACCGGCAACCCGTACCCCAACGCGGTCGTCATCCGCACACCGGAGAAGACCAAATTCAACAAGACCTACGAGGCGGTTGTCCTCGAAAACGATTATATTGAACTGGTCATTCTGCCCGAGATCGGCGGCAAAATCTATTCCGCCCTCGACAAGAAGACCGGCTACAACTTCTTTTATAAAAATGAAGTCATCAAGCCCGCGCTCATCGGTATGCTCGGCTCCTGGATCTCGGGCGGCATCGAGTTCAACTGGCCCTACCACCACCGCGCGTCCACCATGCTCCCGAGCGACTATGAGATTGTCAAGGAGGACGGCGGCGTCACCGTCTGGCTCTCCGAGCATGAGCCGGTCGACCGTATGAAGGGCATGGTCGGCGTCTACCTCGCCGACGACCGCGCCATCTTTGAGACCCGCATGAAGGTCTCCAACCGCACGCCCCTGCGGCACTCCTTCCTCTGGTGGGAGAACACGGCCGTGCCGGTCAACAAGGACTATGAGATCTTCTTCCCCTCCGACGTTGACCATGTGCATTTCCATTACCGCCGCTCGAGCACGACCTACCCCATCGCGCGCGGCCACTTCAACGGCTATACCTTCGATGAGAAAAACGGCGTGGACATCCGCAAGCATTTCAACACCAAGTTCCCGACCTCCTATTTCTGCGCCGCATCGGACTACGACTACTTCGGCGGCTACGACGCGGGCAAGAAGTGCGGCGTCGTCCACATCGGCGACCACCACATCTCGGTCGGCAAGAAGATGTTCACCTGGGCGTACAACCAGCTGTCCCGCTCCTGGGAGCGCGCGCTGACCGACACCTCGGGCCCCTATGCCGAGCTGATGGCGGGCTCGTACACCAACAACCAGCCCGACCTGACCTGGCTCGAGGCCTACGAGACCAAGTGCTTCAAGCAGTCCTGGTACCCGATCGGCGCGCTCGGCGTGCCGTCCTATGCCAACTACGACGCGGCGATCCACGTCGAGAGCGGCGTGCTCCGCGTGCAGCCGACCAAGGATCTGAAGAATGTCAGCATCGTGCTGACAAACGGCGGCAAGCCGATCTTCCGGACGACCGCCGACCTTGCCGCGGGCGAAGTCCGCACGTTCGAGACCCCCGCGTTTGACGCCTCGACCTACACCGTCACCATCGGCGACGTGCTGTTCTACGAGCAGACCGTCCACGTCCAGCAGCCGCTGCCGCCGCTCTTCCCCGAGGTGCCGATGCCCGACGAGATCAAGACCGCGCACGAGCTGTACGTTGCCGGTCTGCACTTTATGCAGTACCGCGACCCGAACGCCGCGCCCGAGAAGTATTTCGAGCGCGCCATCGAGCTGGAGCCCGATTTTGCCCCCGCCTTGCAGATTCTCGGCGAGATTTATATCCGCCGCCACGAGTATGCAAAGGCGAAGGCGGTCCTCGACCGCGCCCTCGCAGCGCTCACGGTCTACAATTTCCATCCCGAGAGCGGCCGACTGAACTATCTGCGCGGTCTCGCCCTTGCCGGACTCGGCGAGGACAAAGCCGCGTATGACGCCTTCCGCAAGGCGGCATGGATGGCCGACGCCGTCGCGCCCGCGATGACGCGCGCCGCCATGCTCGACGGCAAGCGCGGCGACTTTGCCGCCGCCAAGGCCTGCGCCGAGAACGCGATCGAATACGGCGCGCAGAACCTCACCGCCATCGTGCTGGCCGCCGCCGCGGACTACAAGCTCGGTCACAAGGCCGACGCCGTCCGTGCGCTCGAGCGTGAGCTGGAGCGCGACCCGCTCAATCATCTGGCGCGCTGGTTCATGGTCGTCATGGGCAAGCTGTCCGAGAAGAAGTTCTTCGCAAAGCTCAATTCCAACATGTCGCAGACCTGCCTCGACCTCGCCGTTGACATGATCGACGCGGGCTACCGCACCGAGGCGATGGATCTGCTCTGCGCGCTGCCGAAGTACACCGACGACATCGCGCCCGCCGCCGCGTACATGATCGGCGATCCCACGCTGATCCGCGACACGCACCGCACCTTCCCGTTCCGGCCGCTGGAGGCAAAGGTCCTCGCGGAGAACGGCGCAAACTGCCTGCTTGCGTACTACCACTACGGCGATCACCGCTATGCGGAGGCGGAGGCCCTCTTTGAAAAGGGCAGCGACTACGCGTCGAAGCGCGGCCTCGCGCTCTGCACCTACCGCCGCGGCGACGTCGAGCGCACGATAAGCTTGCTCGAAGAAGCGCACGCGCTCTGCCCGGATATGGAGCAGCTCGTCTTTGAGCTTGCCTATGTCCTCAACCACACCGGCGCCGAGCCGAACGCCACCGCCGAGAAGATCGGTTCCATGGTGCCGTCGCTCGTCACCGTGCGCGACGACATCGCCATCGAATGGGCGGCCGCGTACAACCGTGCGCACCGTTACGACGAGGCGATCCGCATCCTCGAGGGACACGATTTCATCCCCTGCGAGGGCGGCGAAACCGCGCTGGCCAAGCAGTACATCGCCGCCTGGTACGGCAAGGGACTCGACCTGCGCGCCGCCGGCCGGGATGCCGAGGCGCTCGAGGCCTTCCGCCGCGCCGAGGTCCTGCCCGAGAGCCTGGGTGCCGGTCTGTGGCACATGGCGACCATCGTGCCCGCACAGTATGAGGAGGCGCTCCTCCTCGAGAAGGCGGGCGACCGAGACGCCGCGTTTAAGATCTACGACTATTTCAACACGCTCTACGTGGACTACTTCTCCAACATGAACCTGCCGCTTCTGCCGGTCTACCAGGCGCTCGGCGACATCCGTATGGGGAAGACCGACGAGGCGAAGGCTCTGCTCGAGAAGGCGATTGCAGGCTGGACGTGGGAGCGCGGGCGCCATGACAGCGGCTATTTCGGCACCACGCCGTTCTTCATCTCGTATATGGATGACCCGCACACCGCGCGCGTGAAGAACTACGACGCCCTCATCGCCGCCGCCGAGGCCGTCCTCGACGGCACAAGCGACCTGCTGAAGTAAGGGCGCAAGCCTCCCTTGTGCAAAGGGAGGTGTCATGCGGAGCATGACGGAGGGATTGTTTTGTACGGAACAATCCCACAGGCGCTCGCGCGCCGGCTCCCCTTGCACAGGGGAGCCGAAATCCGCACAAACCCGTAGGGGCGACCATTGGTCGCCAGCCCCTGCACATTCTAACTTTATACCTCCCTCGGTGAGGGAGGGGGACCGCGTAAGCGGTGGAAGGAGTCTTGCTCTCTGCAAAACTCCCCCAGTCGGCTCACGCCGGAGGATGTTTTCCCGATGGGAAAACTCCGCGAGACGCGATGCGTCTCGTGCGCCGTCCCTCACCGAGGGGGCTAAAGAATGTACAACCGCCCCCGCACTCCAACCACAACAACAAGGAGAAAACCATGAAAAGACAATGGACGCCCGAGGAGGCATGGGCATGGTACAACAACCGCCCGTGGATCGTCGGCTTCAACTATGTACCCGCCTGCTGCGCCAGCATTTTCGACATGTGGCAGGAATACCGCCACGCCGAGCGAATGCCCGCCATTCGCCGCGAGATTGAGCGCGCGCGGGAGATCGGTTACAACGGCATCCGCCTCATCATGTCCTTCTACTGCTGGGAAAAGGAGCATGACGGCTATATGGAGCGACTCGAGGAATACCTCACGCTCTTCGCCGAGAACGGCATCCGCACGATGATCGTCTTCGGCAACGACTGCTCCGTGCCGATCGAGCGCTACAGGGAGCCGACCTTCGGCGAGCAGCATGTCGACATGGGCTATCACGGCGGCATCGCGGTGTCGCCCCATGCGGGTATGCCCGGCGTCGGCTACACCGTGGTGGACGACCCCGTGCGCTTTGACGCGTTCAACGAGATGGTGCGTGAGATCGTCTCGAAGTACGCCAAGGATGAGCGCGTCGAGATCTGGAACATCTACAACGAGCTCGGCAACGGCCGCCGCCGCGACAAGAGCGTCCCCGCGATGGAGCGCTTCTTCGCCACCGCGCGCGCCTGTGACCCGATCCAGCCGCTGACCGCCGACACCTGGACCATCGTCTACTGGTCGGACGATCCGCTGAATCCCGAGCGCGTCCCGCTGAATCCGTGGGAGAAGCGCGCCGTCGAGCTGTCGGACGTCGTCAGCTACCACGACTATCACAGCTACGATTCCTCGGTGATGACCATCAAGTATCTGCGGGACACCTATCATCGCCCGCTGCTCAACACCGAGTGGCTGCACCGGATGCAGCATAACACCGTGCAGACGCACCTGCCGCTGTTCTACCTCGAGAAGGTCGGTTGCTATCACTGGGGCTTTGTCGCGGGGCTGAACCAGACCTACGAGCCGTGGGAATCCATCTGGGCGCGCTATGAGCGCGGCGAGCTGCCGGAGGATGTGGACTTCACCAAGTGGCAGCACGACATCCTGCGGCCGAACCTCCGTCCCTACGATCCGCACGAGATCGAGACGATCCGGCGCTATCTCGCGCTCTCCAAAAAGGATTTCGAGGCGGCGCAAAAATAGGCGCTGCCGCCGCCTCGTTCTTTCGGAAAAAGCCGCCCCGCAGGGCGGCTTTTCCGGGGGAAAAAGCGAAAAAACGGGCGAAAAGCGGGCTTTTTGCGCCGCCGAAAAGAAATCCGAAAAATCTGAAAAAAAGTGTTGACAAACCATATTGCGCTGTGCTATAATACAGAAGTCGCGAGGCCGAAGGACAGAAAAAACCCACTGAGCCTTAAGATGCATGAGGAAGTTTAGCTCAGCTGGGAGAGCATCTGCCCTACAAGCAGAGGGTCATAGGTTCGAGCCCTATAACTTCCACCAATATGGCCCGGTAGTTCAGTTGGTTAGAACGCTAGCCTGTCACGCTAGAGGTCGTGGGTTCGAGCCCCATCCGGGTCGCCAATTCTGGTATAACAACACACCCCCTTTTATTTGCCTCTGTAGCTCAGTTGGTAGAGCAGAGGACTGAAAATCCTCGTGTCGTTGGTTCGATTCCGACCGGAGGCACCAGCGGCATTGACCGCTATGCGGATTTAGCTCATTTGGTAGAGCGCGACCTTGCCAAGGTCGAGGTGGCGGGTTCGAGCCCCGTAATCCGCTCCATGTCGGACACGAAAATTTTTCGTGTCCGATTTTTATCCGGCGCCATAGCCAAGCGGTAAGGCAGAGGTCTGCAAAACCTTCATTCCCCAGTTCGATTCTGGGTGGCGCCTCCAACAAACAAAAGCACTGCACAAGCAGTGCTTTTGTTTGTTGGAAACGAAGCGCGCACAGGCGCATGAAAAATGAAGCAGGCTCCGCCTATGAAGCGAGTCGCCGACTCACGGAAAGAAAAAATCGCGCTTCGCTCCATACGAGCGCAGCGAGTGCTTCGTTTGCAAAACGAGGATGGGAATTGTATGACAAACGATAAACTTTCGGATCAATCTTTGAATTTTGCTGTTCAGATTATCAATCTTGTAAAGCAGTTAAAAGAACAGCGCGAAAGTATCATTTCCAATCAGATTGGCAGAAGCGGTACATCTATCGGCGCGAACATTCGTGAAGCCAAATACGCGCACGGCAAGGCTGATTTTGTTTCAAAAATGCAGATAGCGCTCAAAGAAGCCAACGAAACAGGATATTGGTTGGAACTGCTCTACAAAACCAACTATATCGGAGAAGAACAGTATACCGCTTTGGAATCTAAATGCAAATCTCTCAGAGCTATGCTTGTTTCATCCATCAACACTGCAAAAGAAAACATGTAGCAGAAATCAGCTGCCGCTTTCGGCTTTTCACACGGAATTGTGCGAGAAAGCTATAAAGCCACGATAAAAATGTGATAGAATAGATATAAGATATCGACATTTACGGAGATACTGACTTTATGAAAATACACATTATCGGTTGCAGCGGCTCCGGGAAAACCTATTTTGCAAATGCGCTCTCAAAGAAGCACAATATTCCCCATTTTGACTTGGATGATATTCAATGGGACAACAGCGCCAAAGCATACGGAACAAAAAGGCCGCCCGACGAGCGAAAAGCGTTGCTGCAAGAGATATTATTGAAGCATGATTGGATTATTGAGGGCGTGTATTATTCCTGGGTACAGCAAAGTTTTGACGAAGCGGATAAAATCTATGTTTTGGACATGCCTCGGTATTTGTACAAAAGCCGAATTATAATCCGATCTGTTAAAAGGAAATTTGGCATTCTGAAAGGGAAGAAAGAAACCTTTCGGTCCGTCTGTGACCTTTTGAAATGGACGGAAACATTTCAGAATGAAAATATGAAAGAAATAAAGCGCATTTTAGACAGATACGGCAATAAAGCTGTGTGGTTGTCGAGCAAAAAGGATGTAGAAAAAATCATAAAGGCGGGGTGACGAAATCCGGTTTGCTTCAGCGACATCCTCCCGCAGAAGGGCGGCACGCCGACACGAAAAAGAACAGAAAAGGCGGTTAAAAACCATGTTTTTAACCGCCTTTTTCAGTTGAAATGCGGACGGGGCCGCAGCTCGGTCGGGCGCGGCAGAGCGTCCGCGTTTGCAAGCCGCTATTTCTTCGGCCGGCCGCGGAAGAGCAGCGCCGCGAGATAGCCGAAGATCAGCGCCGCCGAGGTGCCGGCGGCCGCGGCGGTGAAGCCGCCCTTGAAGATACCGAGCGCGCCGTACTCGGCGACGGCGCTTTTCATGCCGCGGGCAATCGACGCGCCGAAGCCGCAGAGCGGCAGGGTCGCGCCGCACCCGGCAAGGCCGATGAGCCGGTCGTAGATGCCGAGCGCGCCGAGCAGCACGCCGGCCGACACATACAGCACGAGAATGCGCGCCGGGGTCAGCATGGTCCTGTCGATGAGGAGCTGTGCGGCGGCACAGAACGCGCCGCCGACGAGAAAGGCGAAAAGATAGGTGGAAAGATCGCTCATGGAACCTCCTTTTGGCGGATCGGAATTTTCGGTTCGCGCGGGACAGCCGGATGCCGTGCAAACCCGGCAGGGGTCGGCGCCGCGACGCAACCACCGCGTGCATCTAACTTCATACCTCCCTCGGTGAGGGAGGTGGCGCGTAGCGCCGGAAGGAGTTTTGCACATAGCAAAAACTCCCCCAGTCGCCTATCGGAGGATGTTTTCCCATCGGAAAAACGCCGCGAGACGCTATGCGTCTCGTACAGCTCTCCCCCTTGGGGGAAGCCTCCGGCAGCGGCCTCATCCCCTCTGCGGGTCGTACACGAGATGCACGAGGTGCGCGACGGCGGGAATGCTCTGCCCCTGCGTGACCGCGTCCTTGTTCATCAGCGCGCCGGTCGCCATCAGGAGCACGTTGGTCAGCTTGCCGCATTCCATGAGCGGCAGAAAATGCGCGCCGAACACCGCCGCGATGCAGCCGCAGCCGCTCCCGCCCATGTGGGCGTCCTGATCGTCGCCGTATATCAGACGGCCGCAGTCGGCGTGATTGCCCACCGCATAGCCGTTCTTTTCGCAGACATATCGGAACATTTCGCTGCCGAGGATGCCGAGGTCGCCCGTGATGATGAGGTCGTAGTCCTGCGCCGCCGTGCCGCTCTCCCCGAAGTAGCGCAGCAGCGTGTCGGCGGCGGCGGGCGCCATCGCCGCGCCCATGTTGGCGATGTCCCGCTGTGCGGCGTCCCGCACCACGCCGACAAGGCAGTCGGCGATGCGGACCTTGCCGCGCCCGCCGAGGATATAGCCGCCCGCACCGGTCACCGTCCACTGCGCCGTGGGCGGACGCTGCCCGCCGTATTCGATCGGGTTGCGGTACTGCCGCTCGGCGGCGCAGTTGTGCGACGAGGTCGCCACGGCCACGCGGCGCGCCGCCCCGCCCGAGATCAGCATGGCGCCGAGCGCCATCCCCTCGGTGAGGGTGGAGCACGCGCCGTAGATGCCGAGATAGGGGATCTCGAACGGGAGCAGCCCGTAGCAGGAGGCGACGCACTGGTTTTCCAGGTCGCCCGCGATGAGGAGGTCGATGTCGGAGGGGGCGAGCGGCGCCTTGGAGAGGGCGAGCGAGAGCGCAAGGCGGGTACATTCGCTCTCGGCCTTCTCCCAGGTCTCCATGCCGAAGCGGTCGTCGGTGTCGATGTAGTCAAAGCGGTTTTTCAGCGGCCCCTCACCCTCTTTTTTGCCCACCGCCGCGGCAAAGGAGAGGATGCGCACGCCGTTTGTCTTAACGATCATGCCGCACCGCCTCCCGCCGCGCCGCCGATGAGCAGCACCACACCGTAGAGCGCGCCCGCGAGAATGCCGTAGAGGATGACCGGGCCCGCCACGGTGAAGATCTTCGCGCCCACGCCGAGGATCAGCCCCTCCGCCTTCGTGTCGATGGCGGGGGAGACCACCGCGTTGGCAAAGCCGGTGACCGGCACGAGCGTGCCCGCGCCCGCGACCTTGGCAATCGAGTCGAACACGCCGAGCCCGGTGAGGAGCGCGGCAAAGAAGATCATCGTCACCGTGACGCAGGCGTAGACGCTTTCCTCGGTGTAGTTCGTCACCGCGCGCCAGAAATCGAACATCCCCTGCCCGAGGACGCAGATGCCGCCGCCGGTGAGAAAGGCAAAGCAGCAGTTTTTGAGGGTCGGCGACTTCGGCGCGCGCCGTTTCACCTCTTTTTTGTATTCTTCCCTGTTCAGATCCATAGGCAAACCGTCCTTTCGGACATATTTTGCCCAAAATGCCGCCGAAACAGTCATTGCGCCAAAAAAATCTTGACAGGCGGCGGGATTTGCGCGATAATAAAGATACCTATCGTTTGAAGCGTGAAAGGATTGTTTTTGAGCCATGTTGGATGTAAAATTTATCTGCGAGAACCCCGAGCTTGTCAAGGAGAATATCCGCAAGAAGTTTGAGGATCACAAGCTGCCGCTCGTTGACGAAGTGACGGCGATGTATGCCGAGAAGTGCGCGGCAAACACCCGCGCCAACGAGCTGCGTGCCAACCGCAACAAGATCTCCAAGGAGATCGGTATGCTGATGGGCAAGGGCATGAAGGAGGAGGCCGAGGCGAAGAAGGCGCTCGTCGCCGAGCAGGCCAAGGAGCTGGCCGCGCTTGAAGCCAAGGAGGCGGAGCTGGAAGAAAAGCTGAAGACCGACCTCATGAAGATCCCGCAGATGATCGACCCCTCCGTGCCGATCGGCCGGGACGACGGCGAGAACGTCGAGGTCGAGTGCTTCGGCGAGAAGACCAAGGCCGACTTCGAGATCCCCTATCACACCGACATCATGGCGAAGTTCCACGGCATCGACAAGGAGGCCGCCGGCCGCGTTGCGGGCGAGGGCTTCTACTATCTGATGGGCGACATCGCGCGCCTGCACAGCGCCGTCACCGCCTATGCCCGCGACTTTATGATAAGCAAGGGTTTCACCTACTGCATCCCCCCGTTCATGATCCGCTCCAACGTCGTCACCGGCGTCATGAGCTTTGAGGAAATGGACGCGATGATGTACAAGATCGAGGGCGAGGACCTCTACCTCATCGGGACGAGCGAGCATTCGATGATCGGCAAGTTCATCGACACGATCACCCCCGAGGAGAGCCTGCCGCTCACGCTGACCAGCTATTCTCCCTGCTTCCGCAAGGAGAAGGGCGCGCACGGCATCGAGGAGCGCGGCATTTACCGCATTCACCAGTTCGAGAAGCAGGAGATGATCGTCATCTGCCGCCCCGAGGAGAGCATGGACTGGTTCAATAAGATGTGGAGCTACAGCGTGGAGCTGTTCCGCTCGATGGACATTCCGGTGCGCACGCTGGAGTGCTGCTCGGGTGACCTCGCCGACCTCAAGGTCAAGTCCTACGACGTCGAGGCATGGTCGCCGAAGCAGCAGAAGTATTTCGAGGTCTGCTCCTGCTCCAATCTCGGCGACGCGCAGGCGCGCCGCCTCGGTATCCGCGTCAAGGGCGCGGACGGGAAGAAGTACCTCGCACACACGCTCAACAACACGGTCGTCGCCCCCCCGCGTATGCTGATCGCCCTGCTCGAGAACAACCTCGAGTACAAGGACGGCAAGTATTCGGTCCGCATCCCGAAGGCGCTTCAGCCTTACATGGGCGGCACGACGGTCATCACCGAGAAATAAGGCTGCTGCATCGGAAAGGAGGCGATTCCCGTGAACCGTGCAGACAAGGCGGCCGCGCCGAAAAAGCGGCATACGGGGCTCGTCGTCTTCCTGTGCATCCTGCTTCTGCTGCTCGCCGTGCTCGGCGGCGTCGCCTGGCGCTACCGCGCGGGGCTGGCCATCCTGATCGACAACTTCGGCAAGTCGTCCGAGCAGGTGTCGGTCGAGCGGGAGAACCATGAGCGGAAGACGCAGGAGCTGCTGGACAAGCTCAGCGGCGGCGGGATTTCGCTGTCCGCGCTGTCCGAGGCGGATCGGCTGCGGCTGAAAAACGGCGAGATTACACCCGCCGAGGCGGTCGCCATCATCATGGGGCTTGCCGAAACCACCGCGTCTGCCGCCGCATCGACCGACGCGCCACCCGCGTCCGACGTGACCGTCGGCCCCGCCGTGCCGGACGCACCGGCCACCTCCGCGGCCTCTGCCGCGACCGAACCGGCTGCCGCCGCAACGACTGCGCCGGCCGGGACGACCGCACCCGCGGCGACCACGGTCAGCCCTGCCGTGCAGGCCATCATCGCGGATATTTATCTGCTCCGCGCCGAGTTCATCAACAAGCTGGATGACCTGATCGAAGAGGGCAAGGCCGAGGTCTACGCCATCCCGAAGGAGAAGCGGACGGCATCGGTCAAGCTGGCGTTTATGAACCGCTACCTCGACCGCGGCGAAGCGCTTGAGGCCGAGTGCGACGCGCGGCTGGAGGCGCTGCTCGCCGATATGGCGGCGCAGCTGAAGGCGGACGGCGGCGATCTTTCGCTGGTGGATGATGCGCGCGCGCTGTACGTCCAGGAGAAAAAAGTACGGAAAGCGGAGCTTTACCGCAAATATGTCGGGTCATGAAGCCCGAAAAAAATTATTTTTTTGAAAAAAGTACTGTACAAACTGGAAAACTTATGATATAATACAGTATCATCAGTGTATTGGCAGTATTGTCGATACCGTTTGCTACAACATGACTGTAAGGTAGGAGTGAGACAAAATGAAAAAACGCATTCTCAGCTTGGTTCTGGCAGTGCTGATGGTCCTGTCTGTCACTGTCGTCGCTTCTGCGGAGAGCGATACCGTTGAGGTCGCCGCCGACCTGACGATCGCCGGCACGAGCGGCAATGTTTACGGTAAGACCGCGCAGAGCTGGGCTTCCACGATCGGCGCCGCAACCTTCAAGGCGCAGTATAAAGTCGATATGCAGCCCGTCAGAGACGCGCTTGCAAAGTATGAGGAGACCGCGCTGCGCACCGGCGACGAGGTCGTCATCCGCAAGTTCAACGAGATGAAGACCACGGGTACGTTCACCGTGACCATCGAGTACGCGGGTGCGACGATTCCCGCAGCGGCAGAGCTGCCGGCAGAGGCCGCGCAGTACTACACGATCACCAGCCGCGACGATTCCGCCGCAGGCAAGCTGGTCGTGACCGTTACGACCGCGCGCGAGCTGTCGGTTGACGAGCTGAAGAACGGCGCGCTCAACGACATCACGGTTTCGGTCGGCGGCATCAGCGTTTCCGCATATGACATCCCTGCGACCATCACGGCAACCCTGACGGGTACGTCCCACACGGATCGCGGCGGCTATACGAAGCTGGACGTTACCTACACCGGCGCTGCGTCCGCCGTTACCGCAACGGCGAAGAAGCCCTCTTCGGGTACCGGCCCTGCGGAAGAAAAGGCAAAGTACACCCTGACCTTTGATGTCGATGGCAACACCTTGAAGATCGCTTCGGTCAGAAAGACCGAGGGCACCGTGCTGAAGACGGCTGATTTCCAGACGCCTTATAAGGACGGCTACACCTTCAAGGGCTGGTTCCTCGACAAGGAGCTGACCAAGGCTGTCGGCGAAACGCTCACGCTGAATGCGGACACGACGGTTTACGCCGCCTTTGCCAAGAGCGAGCCTTTGCCCGTCATCGCCGAGAAGCTGGAGACGATTGATCACTTTGCATATGTTTCGGGTTATCCGGACGGCACCGTTCGCCCTGAGGCAAATGTCACCCGTGAAGAGACCGCGATGATCTTCTATCGTCTGCTCAAGAGCGGCTACCGTGCAACGGTCGAGTCCAAGACCAACAATTTCAGCGACGTTGCGGCAGACCGCTGGTCGAATGACGCGATCTCCACGCTCGTCAATGCAGGTATCTTCAGCGGTTATCCGGACGGCACGTTCAATCCCTCCGAGGCAATCACCCGCGCCGAGTTTGCCACCATTGTTGCAAAGCTTGCAGGTGTGGATGAGACCGCAACGCAGAACTTCACGGATCTGAACGGTCACTGGGCAGCGAAGTATGTCGCAACCGCAGTCAAGCTCGGTTGGATTGCCGGCTATGATGACGGTACATTCAGACCCGACGGCAAGATCACCCGTGCAGAGGCGATGACGCTGGTCAACCGCATTCTGTACAGATACGTCAACGAGGCGGGTCAGCATGCCGACACGATCAAGTGGCCCGACAACACCTCCGCAAAGTGGTACTACTATGCGGTTCAGGAAGCGACCAACGGTCACGATTACAGCCGTCAGGAAGACGGCGTCAACGAGACCTGGACCGGCCTGAAGAAATAAGCAAGTCCAAGCAAAGCAAGCAGCCCCGACTTCGGTCGGGGCTGTTTTAAGTCGTGTGCAGACTGCGCCCGGCAAACGCCCGGCGGGAGAAGGAGAATAATATGGCAAAACAAGTCTGGAAGGGCGGCGCGCTGCTCGCGCCTCTGCCCGCGGTGCTGGTGACGACGGGCGACATGGCGAATGCCGATGTTGCCACGGTGGCGTGGACGGGCATTGTCAACACGCAGCCGCCGAAGACGTACATCTCCCTGCGCAAGAGCCGCTACAGCTATGAGCTGCTGGAGAAAAGCGGGGAATGCGTCATCAACCTGACCACGGCGGAGATGGTGCGCAAGGTGGACTACTGCGGCATTTACACCGGGCGCAAGGTGGATAAATTTGCAAAGTGCGGCTTCACCAAGGCGGCGGCAAGCGCGGTCTCCGCACCGCTGATCGCCGAGAGCCCGCTTTCGCTCGAATGCCGCGTGATCCGCGCCGAAGAGCTCGGCACACACGTTATGTTCCTGTGCGACATCGTCGCCGCCGATGTGGACGACAGCCTGCTGGACGGCGCGGGCGCGCTCGACCTCTCCCGTGCGCATCTGATGGCCTATGCGCACGGCGAATACTTCGCCCTCGGCAAGAAGATCGGCAAATTCGGCTTCTCCGCCGCGAAAAAGAAGAAAAAGCCCCTGCCGAAGCCGGAACAGAAGGCGTAAGCGGCATACTTGCAAACAAAAAAGGACGCGAAAGCGTCCTTTTTTGCGGCGCGGCGGTATTGCGGTGCATACCCGTAGGGGCGACCATCGGTCGCCCGCAACCGTACCGTTCTATTAAAGCCTTCCCCAGTGGGGGAAGGGGGACCGCGTCAGCGGTGGATGAGGTGTCATGCACAAAGCAACGGGTTGTCGCGGCGCCGGGCCTTACAGGATTGCGCAAAACGCGCACAAACCGTCATGCGGGGGCTCGCTCCCGCCGCTCCATGCGCATTCACTCCCCCCTCACTCCCCGAGGGGGATGCAGCGGATGCTGCGCGCGAGGATGCCGCCCGCCGCCGCGAGAAACGTCCCATAGTTGGTGAACGGCACGCCCGCATCGCGCGCGCACTTCTGCCGTGCGCGTACCTCGCGCTCGTTTAACATACAGCCGCCGCAATGGATGATGAGCGCGTAGGGCGAAAGATCCTCGGGGAAGCCGAGGCCGGAAGAGGTCTCGATCACGAGCGATTTCCCGGTTTTTTTCGCGAGCAGGCGGGGGATTGTCACCGTGCCGATGTCGTTGCACTGCCGGTGGTGCGTGCAGCCCTCGGCGATCAGGATTTTGTCGCCGTCCCGGAGGCGGTCAAGGGCATCGAGCGCTCCGACCGCATCCCGCAGAAAGCCCTTGTACCGTGCCATCAGAATCGAAAACGAGGTCAGCGGCACGCGCTCGGGCACAATGGGCGCAACTTCGGCAAACGCCTGGCTGTCCGTGATGACAACGGCGGGATCGTCGCGCAGGGCCGCGAGCGTGGCGGCAAGCTCGCTCTCGCGCGTGCAGATGGCCATGGCGCCGACCTCGAGCAGCTCGCGCAGCACCTGCTGCTGCGGCAGGATCAGCCGCCCTTTCGGCGCGGCCTCGTCGATCGGGATGACCAGCACGGCCACATCGCCGGGGCGCACAAGATCGGCGACGAGCGGCCGTGCCGCCTCGGCCGGGCGCAGATGTGCCAGCCGCTCCTTGAATGCGTGCAGGCCCTCGCCGCTCGCCGCGCTCACGCGCACGGCGGCATCGGCAAGGTCGGCGGGGATCTCCGCCTGCGCCAGATCGGCCTTGCCGAAGGCGATGAGAAAGGGAATGCCCTTCGCGCGGAAAATGCCGAGCAGCTCGCGGTCGCAGGCGGTCAGCCCAACGCTGCCGTCCACGACCAGCACGGCGATGTCGGCGCGGTTCAGGATCAGCCTGGTGCGCGCCACGCGCATTTCGCCGAGGCTGCCCGCGTCGTCGTAGCCGGGGGTGTCGATCAGCACCACCGGGCCGAGCGGCAGAAGCTCCATGGTCTTTGTCACGGGGTCGGTCGTCGTGCCCGCCACGTCCGAGACCACCGAGACGGTCTGCCCGGTCACGGCGTTGACCAGGCTGGATTTGCCCGCGTTGCGGCGGCCGAAAAAGCCGATGTGTACCCGGTTTGCCACCGGGGTGTCGTTCAGTCCCATACGTTTATCTCCTTTCGGCGCTCAGAAGCGGAAGTCGCGGCGGTCTGAGGACTTGATGGCGGCGATGTTCTCCGCCGCGATGGCGCGCACCTTGTCCTTCGGAATGCGCGCAAGCTCTTTCTCGATCAGGTCAAACCCGACCGCCTTCGTCGCGTCCGTCGCGTAGTCGGTGAGAAATTCGGTCAGCGTCATCAGCGCGTTGGGGTGGCAGCAGTTGAGGATCTGCCCGCTTTTGCACAGGCTCATGAAGCGGTCGCCGGTGCGCCCCTCGCGGTAACAGGCGGTGCAGAACGACGGGATGAAGCCAAGCTGCATCAGCCAGCGCACCACGTCGTCCAGCGTGCGCTGATCCGACACGTCAAACTGCTCGGTGTCGTGCGGGCGCTCCGCCTCGGTGTAGCCGCCGACCGTCGTGCGCGAGCCGCCGCTCACCTGCGAGATGCCGACCGTGAGCGCACGCGCGCGCACCGCCTCGCTCTCGCGGGTCGAGACAATCATGCCGGTGTAGGGCACGGCGATGCGGATGCAGGCGATGATCTTGAGAAAGGTCTCGTCGTCGATGCCGTTGTCAAAGGCCGCGGGGTCGATGTCGTCGGCGCGCTTGATGCGCGGCACGCTGATCGTGTGCGGGCCGACGCCGTGCGCCGCCTCCAGATGCTCGGCGTGCATCAGGAGCCCCGCAAACTCGTATTTGTACAGTTCGAGCCCGAACAGCACGCCCAGCCCCACGTCGTCGATGCCGCCCTGCATGGCGCGGTCCATCGCCTCGGTGTGGTAGGCGTAGTCGTGCTTCGGCCCGGTCGGGTGCAGGCGCTCGTAGCTCTCCCTGTGATAGGTCTCCTGGAAGAGGATGTAGGTGCCGATGCCCGCGTCGTGCAGCTTTTTGTAGTTTTCCACCGTGGTGGCGGCGATGTTGACATTCACGCGGCGGATCGCGCCGTTCTTGTGGTGAATGCCGTAAATGGTTCTGATGCAGTCGAGGATGTACTCGATCGGGTTGTTCACGGGGTCCTCGCCCGCCTCGATGGCAAGGCGCTTGTGCCCCATGTCCTGGAGCGCCGTCACCTCGGCGGCGACCTCCGCCTGCGTCAGCTTTTTGCGCGGAATGTGCTTGTTTTTCAGATGGTAGGGGCAGTAGACGCAGCCGTTGACGCAGTAGTTGGAGAGGTAGAGCGGCGCAAACAGCACGATGCGGTTGCCGTAGAACGCGAGCTTGATCTCCTCGGCGAGCTTGTAGATCTCGGCGACCTTTTCGGGGATGTCGCAGGCGAGCAGCACCGAGGCCTCGCGGTGTGTCAGCCCGGCGCAGTGCACGCCGCCCGCCGTCGGCTTCGGGCGCGCCTTTTCCAGCAGCGCGTCGATGAGTGCGGCGTCGTTTTTGTGTGCCTCGGCGTAGCGCAGGGTCTCGAGGATTTCCGCGTGGTTGATGAATTCCTCCGCACGGAGGGATTTCGGGTCGAAGTTTGCCATGATGGTGATTCCTTTCTGTTCGGTCAGAGTCTGTCTTTCCGATAAGATGATGATGTTCGGTGGATTTATCGCTTGACGTCGCCGCGCGCGGTGACGACCGTATAGCCGATGGCGGCCATGCTGTCCGCGAGCGCGCGGACACATTCGGCGGCCTCGGCGCCGCTTGCCTGCTTGCCGTCGTAGAGCGTGTACTGCGCGCGCACGGCGGCGGGGGAGAGATTGGGCATCACGACGTTCGCGCCCGCTGCAATGCCGCGTGCGCGCCCGCCCGGCTCCGCCGTGCCGAGCGCCGTCGTCGCCGGGAGCAGGACGTTCGGCAGCATCAGCCGCACCAGTGAGAGGAGGAAGACCGTTGCCTCCGCCGTGCCGGGCGGGAATGCGGCAAACGGCGTCGCGTGGTGCGGGAGAAACGGTCCGATGCCCACCATGTCGGGGCGGAAGGTCTCGATGAATTTGAGGTCTTTTGCCACATGCGCCGCCGTCTGGTACGGCGAGCCGACCATGAAGCCGCAGCCCACCTGATAGCCGAGGGCGCGGAGCGCGGCGAGGCAGTGCAGGCGGTTCCCGTGCGACATCGCCGCCGGATGCAGCCGCGCATAATGCGCCGCGTCGGCGGTCTCGTGGCGCAGGAGATAGCGGTCTGCCCCGGCCTCGCGCAGCGCGCGGTAGCTTGCGTCCGGCCGCTCGCCGAGCGACAGGGTGACGGCGCAGTCGGGGAATTCGGCCTTGATCGCGCGCACCAGCGGCACGAGCCGCGCGTCCGAAAACGCCGCGTCCTCGCCGCCCTGCATCACAAAGGTGCGGAAGCCGAGGGCATAGCCCGCGCGGCACGCGGCGAGAATTTCGTCGTCGCCGAGGCGATAGCGCGTGCAGGCCGCGCTGCTTTTTCGGATGCCGCAATAGTAGCAGTCGTTTTTGCAGATGTTGCTCACTTCGATAAGGCCGCGGATGTAGACATCCGTGCCGTAGACTTCGCGCCGCCGCGCGTCGGCCAGCGCCGCGGCATAGTCCGCCACGGCGGCACGGCCGGCGAAAAGCGTCTCGTATTCGGTTTCGGTCAGGCGGTGCGCCGCGTCCAGCTTGTCGATGAGGGCGCGCAGCGCGGAGAGATTGTCCATAGGCCTCCTTTCGACGGACGAAAAAAGCGCCGCGAAAAACGCGGCGCTCGTGGCGCAAAGAAAAAAGCCAAAGGTTTTCTTCTGTCCGCGTCTTTCGCCTTAACTTCGTTTCGGCGTCAGGGGGATTTGATTGTCGGTCCGGCGGTCAGTCCGCCTTGGAATAGGCCGCCTTGGCGGAAACGCCGTGCAGCTTGCCGATGCGCCCGGTCAGGGTGTTGATCTGGTCCTGCGGCGCGTCGATGGCGATGCTGATGATGTTGATGTTCTTTGCGCGGTAGGGAATGCCGAGCCGTCCGATGACGTATTCGCCGTATTCGTGCAGCAGCTCGTTCAGCGCGGCGACGCTCTCCGCGTCCTCCACGATGATGCTGATGACCGCAACTCTCGTCTCCATAAGCAAGCCTCCGTTTTGGGATAATTCAGTATACCACAAAACCGCCTCAAAGTAAAGCCCTTCGCGGCGGTTTTCCTATCGGAAATGCTTTTTAACCCTTGACAATTTCCCGCAATACGAAAAGTACGTCATACAGGGTGACGACACCGTCACCGGTATAATCAAACGCCGGGTTGTCGTTTCCGGTTACACAGTGACGCAGGGTTTCCAAAGCGTCGTGCATGGTCGGGTGCGTTTTGTCACCTGTATCGGTACGGTCAGCCGCGAGGCGGAACCCTACAGTAGAAGATGGGCTGTCTTTTCTGCCCTCGCCGCGATAATAAAATGTGCAACTTCTTGCCGTGGCATACCATGACCCGCCGCGCACGGCATAGCAGGTGATTCCTTCTTCAAGGCCGTTTTGTGCTACAATGACAGACGAGGTCAGATCCCAGGTGTTTCCCGCCATGTCATAGAGCCCGAGGGTGTTTGGTGCGTAGCTGCCGACGGGCGTTGTGTGACCGCCATCGGAGCTTATTCTGGCGTACAAATCCGTTTGCAGAAAGTACCCGCGCTCGGCTGTGCCGCCATGATTTGCCCAGTTTGAGACACCGCCGTTTTTGCTGATGGAAATACAGGCCCCGAGCGTTTCGCTCGTACCGGCAAAATCGCCTTTGATATAGTTTACGGTGTAGTCTTCGCCGTATGTTTCAAACAGTTCGGCAGCGATGACGCCGTTGAAATTGAATGTGCTGGTCAGCTTGCCCGTCGATGCATCATAGGACGGCGTTTGCTTGCCGCTCGGGTATTTGACCGAAGTGTCGCCGTAATAGTCACCCATTGCGGCATTCTCCCATTCCGCCTCCGTCGGGAGGCGGAATGTCCATCCGTCATATTTAGCCGAAATCCATGCACAGTATGCCATGGCATCGCTGTAGGAGACGTTCAACACGGGATGGTTTGCCTTGCCGTTCGGATAACTTCCGTTTTTCCAATAATTCGGTGCTTTATGCCCGGTTTCCTTCACAAACTCCGCATATGCTTCGTTGGTCACTTTGTATGCCGAGAGGTAATAGTCTTGCATGATCGGCATTGCTTCCCCGGCATTTTCGTTGCGCAAATCATAGCGAAACGCAAACGCCTGTCGCGCTTTGACAGGAACCATTGAAGCGATGAGGTCATCCGTTTCCGCCGCATGAACCATAGGTATCCACAGAGCCGCCATACAGCAAAGGAGCCATATGGCAGTTATTTTCTTTAATACGCTCTGCATCATCTTATTTCAGAAGCGTGTATGCATGCAGGCGGTAGGTCCAGAGCGCGTTTGCGCCCTTGCCGGCGCCGGTGTAGTACACCGTGAGACTGTTCCCGCCCGGCAGCCAGCCGTAGGCGTCGCGCACAAGCCCGACATTGTGGTTGCGGGCAAAGCCGGTCTCGGCGGGGCCGATGTGCTCCAGCTCGTTCCAGCGCACACGGGTCACGTTGTCTCCCGCAAAGTACGCCACGCGGAAGTATTCGGTGATGTAGTTCGGCTCGTCCGACGGGTACGGGTGCGAGTCCGTCGCCATGTAGAAGCTGTTCGAGTCTGCGTCGTAGGCGAAGTCGGCGTTGCCGATGTAGTCTCCGCCGCCCGTGCGGGTGGTCAGCCCCGTCGTGGCAAGGTCGGTGTGCGAGAGGCGGACGGGGTTTTCGAGGTCGGCGAAGTCCCATTCATCGACGAATTCATGCGTGCGGGTCGCCGTCCCCTCGGTGTAGAAGACGTAAACGCGGCTGCCTTTGTCGCGGCTCACCAGCGAAGCCTGTCCCACGCCCCACTGCCATGCGTCGCCCTCGCGCACATAGGGGATGGTGGGCGTGTCGGCGATCTTGACAAACGGGCCCATCGGGTCGTTGGCCACGGCAAAGCCGATCTCGTTGTCCTGGTTGTCGTAGGAGGTGCAGCCGAGATATGCCATCAGATAGCGGTAGGACTGCCCCTTGTAGGTGAAGTCGCCCCTGACCACGGAGGGATCGCAGGTGTGGTGCGCGTCCCATGCGCCCGCCGTCGGCGCGAGCACAACGGTCTCCGCGCCGTAGGTGTAGCTGCCGTCGGCATTCCGTGTGCCGCGGCGGCAGCCGATGTAGTCGATGATCTTGTAGGATTCCCGGTTGGTGCAGTAATAGAGATAGCGCGTGCCGTCCGCCTCTTCGAGGACGGAGGGGCAGTAGTTGTAGATGCCGTCCTTCGTCGGCGCGCACAGCTGCGCATTCTGCGTGAAGCTGCTGCCCGCCGCGGCATAGCGCAGGACGGACGCCACATCGGCGAGGGTGAGCTGCCCGTCACCGTTCATGTCGCACTGCTCGTCATAGGTGCCCGCAAGGCACTTTTTCAGGGTCAGAAATGCGTCCGTGACCGAAATCCGCCCGTCTCCGTCGAGGTCGCCGCGGCGGCAAACGGCCGCAGCGGGCAGACAAAAGAGCAGGGCGAGCAGGGCGGATACAAGAATGTATCGGTAGGTTCTGCACATGGTAATCCCTCACTTTCCGATGCCAGTATAGCATATCGTGCGCCGAAAGTAAATACACGGAGATAGAAAAAGAATGTAGGAAAGTCGCTTTCGGCGGCTATACGCCGCACCGCAGACACAGCGCGCCCCGCGCATATCGCAAAGCCCGGCGGGAGCATGGCGCTGATTTTTCCCCTGTTGGGGCTTGTCGGCGTCTGCAAGGCAGCCGCCATTGAGTTTGCCTTCGGCGGCTATACGCCGCCGATTTCGCGATGCGAAACCGACAAACTCTTTCAAGCCCGCCGGACGAGGAGCCAAAGAAAAAACCACCCGAACCGGGTGGTTTTTTCTTTGGCTCCCCCTGTTGGGCTCGAACCAACGACATCATGATTAACAGTCATGCGCTCTACCGACTGAGCTAAGGAGGAATAGCCGATCCGTTCGGACCGACGCTCTATATTATAGCAAGGCGGTTTCGGCTTGTCAAGATGATTTTTGAAAATTTTCCGCACTTTTCATGCGAATCCGCGCGATCTCCGCGCCGGGGGGAAGCATCGGCGAATCTTACCCTCGATTGACAAGGGAAGACACGGTTTTTCGGGGCTGAAACCGCACCTGGCTTCGTTTTCCTCATTGGCGGGCATTAGCCCGCCTGCTTCGTCAGCCTCGTCAGGCACAATTTCCGCTCCCGAAAAACTCCGTAGGACTTTTCGGCGAGTAAAACTCTAGCTGGCGAGGAAGAGGAGGACGGTGTGCCGGTCGCCCACCGAGGACGATGACGATGTCCAGCGCCAACTTTTTACCGCCGAAAAGCGCATCTGCCCTTGTCAATCGAGGGTAGAAAAAGAGACGCATTTTTCTGCCCGTTTCCGCGGCTTTGCAGCCGAAAAAAACAAATGCGCACGAAAGCCGCATTGACAATTCCTCCGCGGTGGGGTATGCTGAACCCGAAAACAGAGGTGCATCCGATGATCTGGAATCACTTTGAGGCTGACCGGGCGGCGCTCGGCACACAATATACTGAGGAACACTGGGACGAGGGCAGCGGGCTTTCGCCCGAGGCGCTGCGCACGGAGCTGCTCGCCATCGAGCGGGCCATGGCGGGGCAGCCTGCCATCGCCGTCAAGACGCGCCTGTATGAAAAGGTGCTGGCATGCGCCCGGCTGGACGTGGACAGGCGGGACTTTTTCCCCGAGAAGCTGAACCACGATTTTCTGCTTTCGCGCATCCGCGGCAGATGGATCAAGGACTTCCGCACACGGGAAATGGCCGACCTGCTTGCCGAAACGGACGCCGCCGTGCGGGGACTCTGCTACACGGGCGACGCCGACTTCGGCCACACCGCGCCGGACTGGGAGGCCGTGATGACCCTCGGCATTCCCGGGCTGCGCGCCCGCGTGCTGGCCGCCCGCGCCGAAAAAGCGACGCTCACCGAGGAGCAGCGCCTGTTTTATGCCTGCGCCGCGGACACGCTGACGGCAACCATCGGCTTTATCGCGCGGCTTGCCGACGCGACCGGCCGCCTTGCGGCGGACGGCGACGAAAAAATGCGGCTGGTCTCGTCCTCGCTGCGGCAGCTGACCGTCGGCGCGCCCGAAACCCTGCTGGAGGCGATGCAGCTCTCGGTCATCTTCTACAACCTGCAATGCAATGTGGAGCGGGACGCCGTGCGTTCCCTCGGCGGGCTGGATCGCCTGTTTTACCCGTTTTACCGCCGCGACCTCGCGCGCGGCCGACTGACCGAGGCACAGGCGCGCGAGCTGTTCCGCTATTATTTCTTCAAATTTAATTCTATGCATGTCACGGCAAACGTGCCGTTTTTCATCGGCGGCAGGCTGGCGGACGGCAGCGACGCGACAAACGAGCTGACCTATCTTTTGGTGGAGGAATACATCGGGCTTGACATCAACGACCCGAAGATCCACGTCCGCCGGCACAAGAACCTGCCGAAGCGGCTTGTCCGACTGATTCTCGGCTCGATTCGCGACGGGCGGAACAGCTTCGTCTTCTTAAACGACGAGGTCGTCGAGGGCGCGCTCACCGCGCTCGGCGAGGACCCGGCCGACGCGCGCAATTATGTGGTCATCGGCTGCTATGAACCGGCGGCCTTCGGCAAGGAAGTGCCGTGTACCTGCACGGCGCGCGTCAATCTGCCGAAAGCGGTGCTGGCCGTCATGAACGGCGGCGTTGACCCCGATACCGGCGCCGTGGTCGGTACGCCCGCCGATCCGGACAGCTATCCTGACTTCGACGCCTTCTATGCGGCTGTTCGGGCGCAGATCGGCATGTTTGTCGATCGCGCGGCGGCGCTCACGGTCGCGCATGAACGGGCCTATCCGTCGCTCAATCCCGCGCCGCTCTTTTCCGCGACGTTTGCGGACTGCGTGGCGCGCGGCAGAGATGCCTACAGCGGCGGCGCGAAGTACAACAATTCCGCCGTCAACGCCATCTGCATTGCCAGCACGGTGGACGCGCTGACCGCCGTGCGTCGGCTGGTGTATGAAGAAAAGAAGCTGAAGCTGTCCGAATTTGCCGCCGTCCTGCGCGGCAACTGGCAGGGGCACGAGGCGCTGCGGCAGACGGCGCTGCGGCGCACGCCGAAGTACGGCAACGGCGACCCCGCGGTCGATGCCCTTGCGGCAAAGGTGATGCGCGACACGGCCGCCTGCATCAACGGCAGGCCGAACGGGCGCGGCGGCGTCTTCCGCTGCGGCTTCTTCTCCATCGACTATCGCCTGACCTTCGGCGAGAAGACCGGCGCAACGGCGGACGGCCGCCTTGCAGGCGAGCCGCTCTCCAAGAACATGTGCGCGGTGACCGCCATGGACCGCGAGGGCGTCACCGCGCTGATCCGCTCGGCAACGGCGGTGGATTATACCGACACGCCCAACGGCACGGTGCTGGATGTGGTGCTGTACGCCGGTGCGGTCGAGGGCGACGCGGGTCTCTGCGCCATGGAGGCGCTGCTCGATGCCTTTATGGCGCGGCGGGGCTTTGCCATGCAGATCAACGTCCTGTCCCCCGCGGTGCTGCGCGCGGCGCAGGCGCATCCGGAGGACTATGCGACGCTCCAGGTGCGCCTGTGCGGCTGGAACGTCTACTTCACGGCGCTTTCCCGCGTCGAGCAGGATGAATTTATCCGGCAGACCGAAAATGCGGCAAATACCTGAACGGAGAACACCATGACAACGGGAACCTACATCAATATTAAACGCTTTGAAATTCACGACGGCGACGGTATGCGCACCACCCTCTTTCTCAAGGGCTGCCCGCTGCGCTGCAAATGGTGCCACAACCCCGAGGGGCTGTCCGTCAAGCCGGAGCTCGGCTTCTACGCGCACAAATGCACCGCCTGCGGCCGCTGTGCCGCGGTCTGCCCCACCGGCGCGCACCGCATCGAGGACGGCACGCATCGCTTCGACCGCGCCAAGTGCATCGCCTGCGGCAAATGCGAGAGCGTCTGCTTCTCCGACGCGCTGATCTTCTACGGCAAGCGCGCGACGGCGGCGGAGCTGCTGCCGAAGCTGCTGGAGGACAAAATCTTCTACGACACGTCGGGCGGCGGCGTCACGCTGTCGGGCGGCGAACCGCTGCTCCAGGCCGAATTCTGCCGCGAGCTGCTCACGGCGCTGCACGGGGCGGGCGTCAACACGGCGGTGGACACCTGCCTTGCCGTCCCCGAGGAGAAGCTGCGAAAGGTCATCGGGCTTGCCGACACCTTCCTCGTCGATGTCAAGGCATACGACAGCGACCTGCATCGCCGCCTCTGCGGACTGCCGAACGAGCGTATCCTTTCCAATCTGCGTCTGCTGGATGCGCTGCATCAGCGGGTCGAGATCCGCATCCCGTTTGTACCCGGGCAGAATGCGGGCGAGATCGAGGCGATCGCCGCCTTTCTCGCGACGCTCTCCTGCGTGGTCGGCGTGCGCGTCCTGCCCTACCACAACCTTTCGGGCACCAAGTACGAGTCGCTCGACCTGCGCTATCCGCTTGAAGCCGAAAATACGCCGATCCCGACGGCGGCCGAAGCGGAGGCGGCGCGCGCCGTCCTTGAGGCGCACGGTCTCCGCGTCCTGCGGTAACAAAATTATCCCCCTGTAAAAGGGGGATTTTTGTATATATTCTCTACATTCGCTCGCTTTTTTCACCGTTCGTTGAATCATTCCGCCGTTTCGTTGAACATCTCCCGGCATTCGCTTCCGCCGCCTGAAAAAAGTTTAACAAAACAAGATTTAAATGGAAAAAAATATCTTGACACACACGAATTTCCGTGCTACAATTTCGACAGAAGAAAAAGCGGCGTTGAATTTCTGCCAACGGCGCCGTATGATAATGAGAACCTATCTTGATTTGCTGACAATGTTGCCAACAGGAAGGTTTATTTTTTTCCTCATCGGTCCGGTTCCGCTTTGCAGAAGCCCTGTTTTGCGGCCTGAAACCGCCGTTTTTGCGCCTGCATCAAGTGCGGGAGAAGGAATGATTCTTTTGGTTTGCCGCCGTCGGCGGCAGGCTTGGAATAAAAATATATGAAGGAGATCCAATCATGAAGACAAGAAAGATTTTGTCTGTCGTGCTCACGCTCTGCGTGCTGCTCGTGATGTGCTCACTTGCGGCATTCGCGGCGGACGGCGCGACGACGGTTGCAAAAATCGGCACGGCCGAGTACGCCACCCTGACAGACGCCATCGCGGCAGCCAAGGACGGCGACACGGTCACGCTGACGGCGGATATCAACACGCCCGAAACGAGTTATTATATCCAAAAGAGCCTGACGCTCGATCTCGGCGGCAAGACGCTGACCGGCAGCGGCTATGACGGCGTATTCAACATCGAGGGCGAGAACGCTGCGGTGCTCATCAAGAACGGCAAGATCGTTGCTGTTGAGCAGACCGGCACTGCGGGCAAATACACGATGGCTGTCTGGGCTTGCGCTGCGGGCTGCGAGGTTACCCTCGAAAATCTCGATGTCAGCCAGCAGATTACCCACACGGATGACAAGCAGATGGATATGATCTATACCTCTAAGGGCACGATCATCATCAACAGCGGGTGCTTTGCAAGCGGTACCCCCGCGTGGACGCTGAACTGCAGCGATTCGGCGTACAAGGCAGGCACGGCGAAGATCATCGTCAACGGCGGCACCTTCGTCGGCTATGACCCGCGCAACAATAAGGCAGAGGGCGAGGGTACGAGCTTTGTCGCACCCGGCGTCGGCGTGGATGCGGCAGACGGCAGTTTCACGGCTGTGCCCAATATGGCTGCACAGATCGTGGACGCTGACGGCAACTCTGTTGCGGCGTATACTGGTCACTATGACGCTATCGCGGCGGCAAAGGACGGCGAGAAGGTAATTCTGCTGAGTGACCGCAAAAACTTTGTGACCAATACGATCAATGCGAACATTACCATCGACCTGAACGGCAAGACCCTGTCGGTTGGCAATAATAACCCGTTCTTCCGCACGAATGGTGAAGTCACGATCCAAAACGGCACGATCGATAGCCAATATGCCTGTGTCATCGTAAATGCCTATAACAAGCTGACACTGAAAAATGTCAAGATCACCGGCGTAACGGGCAACAACGGCAAGAATCTGGTGAATGTATGCAGCAATGCGGAGGTCACCATTGATAAGGACACTGTATTAACAGCCAGTGGCAGCAACGGCGCTGCTGTCTTTATCGGTCAGGACGCGGACGCGAAGTATACGCTGAATGTTTACGGCAAGGTTATTCAGGAAAGCAAGTCGTTTGCTATTTCCGGCAACGGCTCTTACAAGGGCACTACGACCATCAACATCTATGATGGCGCGGAAGTGAAATCCGCGAGTGTTGCTATCTATCATCCGCAGGCTGGCGTAATAAATGTCAACGGCGGTCTGGTCGAGGGCTATTGCGCGATTGGCATCAAATCCGGAACGCTGAATATCAACGGCGGCACGGTTCGCGGCACAGCAGATGATCATGTGCTCGATGATAGCAATTCTACCAGCGGCACTATTATATATGACGGTTCGGCGATCATCGTTGACTCCCGTTCGACTGGCTATGCCGGCAATGTGAATATCAATGTCACCGGCGGTACGGTCGAAAGCTACTACTCCACGGCTATCCGTGAGATTGGTGAGCAGGATAAGCCCAACATGACCCAGTTGACTAAACTGAATATCACCGGAGGCAGTGTGCTCGGCGCAAACCAGCAGCTTGGCAATGTCACGAATGATATGCTCGTCCGCGACATCTCCTCGAGCAACGTCTCCGTTTCCGGCGGTACGTTCAACCACGCTGTTCCGGAAACATATTGCGCCGACGGCTTCATTCCTACAAAGAATGCAGACGACACATACGGCGTCAAGGAAAGCCTGTATGTTGCCGAGGTCAACGGTGTCAAGTTTGCCACCCTTGCAGAAGCAATCACGGCTGCTGCGAGAAACAGCACCGTCACGCTGCTTGCGGATACGCGCGAGAATGTGACCATTGATAAGGCGTTGACGCTCGATCTGAACGGCTTTACGCTGAACGGCGGTACGGTGAAGGCAAAGCCCGCGCTGACGATTACCGCACGCACCGTGACGATCAAAGACTCCAGCGAGGCGCAGACCGGCACGATCATGCGTGAGGACACCGCGGAGAACTCCGGCGTTTCCTCACACTATGTCATTGATGTTCAGGGTAACGCTTGGGTCATGTTCGAGAGCGGTATTGTCAAGAACAACAGCGGCTCCGCCGCAGGCAAGGGCGCATCTCTGGTGCGCATCGGCGATGACAGCGTTGCCAAGCAGCCCGGTCTCAACATCAAGGGCGGTACCTTCACGCAGGATAACTTCATTGTTATCAAGGTAGACCGTGGTGATCTCTTCCTGAACGGCGGTACGCTGAATTCTGCCAACAGTTATGCGATTGAAAACTGGTTCAGAGCCACGATTAAGGGCGGCACGGTCAACGGCACTGCGGCTGCATGGACCTACAGCGGCGGCTTCAACAGCACGCTGACCGTCCAGGGCGGCACCATCAAAGGCAATGTCCTTTCCGTCAACTATGGCAGCGCCGAGAGCAAAGTTGCCAAGGTTGAAATTACCGGCGGCACGGTCAACGGCGCGCTGGGCACCTACATCTACAGCGGCGGCCTGACGGAGACCGCAGATACCTCCAAGGCGACCATCGGCATCACCGGCGGTACGTTCACGGACGACCCGACCAAGTATGTGATCGAGGACTCTGCCATTAGCAAGAACGAAGACGGCACCTTCGGTGTGGCGAAGGCTTACCTTGCCAAGGTCGGCAACACAAGCTATTACACCATGGAGGAAGCCTTCAAGGCGCAGACGACCAGCGGCGAAGCCGTCGTTCTGCTCCGCGACTACACCACCGGTGGAACCTTTAATTCCGGCAGCATCAACCGCACGGTGGACCTGAACGGTCACACCTGGACCTACACCGGCACCAATGCCAATGATGCAGCGTTTGAGATCAATTATCCCGATGCGACGCTGACCGTGATGAACGGTACGGTCGTCAGCAGCTCGATGGTGGGTCTGATCCCCTCCGCTATGGGCGGCACCATCAAGTACGACAATTCCGGCCTGGTGCTCGATGGCGTTACGGCGACGGCAAACGGCAACAGCGGCATCGAGACCAACGGCAATAACACAAACGATACCGTTACGCTGAAGAACAGCACGCTCAATGTTCCGAACGGCTTCGGCATCTACTTCCCCAGCAGCGGTACGCTGACTCTGGATAACAGCACCGTCACTGCCAAGACCATGGGCGTTCAGGTCTGCGCAGGCAGCCTGAGCATCAATGAAGGCAGCGCGGTCACGGTCACCGGTGATGCGGTGCCCAAGGCCGAGAACGACGGCGCTATCCAGGACGGCGCGGCGATCTCCGTTGTGAACCGCATCGGCTATAAGGGTCTGGGTACTGTGACCATCTCCGGCGGCAAATTCACTGCAAAGACCGGCAACAGCGCGGTCAAGGCATACGACTGGGCAAACGCTACCGAGACTGCATTCACCGAGAAAGATAAGGTCGCCGTCTCCGGCGGCAGCTTCTCGAGCGAAGTCAAGCGCGAATACTGCGCAGACGGCTTTGTACCCGCCCTGAATACGGACGGCACGTACGGCGTCAAGGAAGAGACCGTCAACCCGTTCGGCAAGTTTGCATCAATCACGAACATGGAAATCGTTACGGTGGACGGCGTCAATTACTATCCGATCGAAGTCTACACGGGCATCGACTCGCTGAACTACAAGCGCGTCGGCTTCAAGTACCGCATGGCTGCGACGAAGATCGACGGCACGCCGGTTAGTACCAACGGCGAAAAGGATACCAAGACCGTCTACACGGAGATCAGCGGCAACACCAGCAAGGGCGAGGCGTACACCTACACGGCAGGGCAGTTTGACGCGACCTACATTTACGGTCAGCGCTTCCTGTTCCCGACCGCAAGCTTCAAGAGCGCAGATACCACGCTGTACATCATGCCTTTCGCGGAAAAGCTGGATGGCACGATCGTCAACGGCACCGAAGTTGAACTGTCCGATGCGGCACTGGCGGCCTATGGCACGACCATGTTCCGCGCGGGCAACTGAGAAAGGAGCAATCGAAATGAAATATACAGCACCTGAACTGCAGGTTCTCGCAGTAGAAACGGTCAATGTTCTGCTGGCCAGCGGCGGCGACGCAGGCCTTGATCTTGTCAGTAAGGGAAAGATCACCGACAACGGCGACGTCGTATTCCATGCAGCTTCCCCTGCGGTCAACATCTTCAATTAACCGAACGGAAACGGCGCGGGCAACCGCGCCGTTTCTTTTTGTAAAAATGTTGTTTTATTGTCAAAGTGTTGTTTTATTCGCGCTGTAAAACGGCGAAAAATGTGTGAAAAGTTAACTGAACGGATTGACAGAGATATACAGGTGTGCTATTATTTTAAGATAGAAGAACATGCGCACACACGGCGCGCGCATGAATATAAATAAATGAATATAAATAAGGAGAGAAATTTTGACATGAAGACAAACAAACTTTTGTCTGTCGTGCTCACGCTCTGCGTGCTGCTGGCCGCGTTCTCGCTGACGGCGCTTGCAGCGGAGGGTGTGACCACGGCGGAAGCCCTTGCGGCCGCGCTTGCAGCCGGCGGCGAGGTCCGGCTGGATGCTGACATCACCAGCGTCGGCGCACCTGTGACGGTTCCCGCAGGCGTAACGGCGACCCTGGACCTGAACGGCCACACGCTGATGGTCAGCAAGTATACGGCTGCAAAGGATCAGGTGCTGGTGGAGGGCAGCCTGACGCTGACCGACTCGGTCGGCACGGGTAAGGTCTGCTCCGACTACACCGGGACTGCCGGCCGCGTCGTTTCGGTACTCGAAAACGGCTCGCTGCAGCTGGCCGGCGGTACCATCACCACCGAGGGTATGACGAAGAGCGGCATCGCCGTTTACGTCGGCGGCAGCGGCAGCTTCACGCTGACCGGCGGTACGGTTTATGCGGATGCCAAGCGCGGCAATGCGGCCGTCAATGCCGTATCGGCGACCGGCAAGGTCGAGATCGTCGGCGGCGCTGTCGTTGCAGCCGAGGATGCTGCGGGCGAAACCAATATCATCGCGGTCAAAGGCTCCGGCAACGCTGTGATTTCGATCGGCGGAACGGCTGTAATCAGCGGCCCGCAGGCGGTTTATGCTCCCAGCACGGTAATGACCGTTACGGGCGGCAGCTTCACCGGTACGGTCAAAGCACCGAAGGACAGCATCTCCGGCGGTACTTTCACGACGGATGTCACCGATTACCTCGCGGATGAGCACGTAAAAATCTGCGAGAAGCAGACGGACGGCACTTATCAGGTGCTCGCGGCGTCTTATGCGGCGGCAAAGATCATCGCGGCGGACGGTACCGCGACTCGCTACGGCTCTCTTGCGGGTGCGGTCGCTGCGCTGAAGGACGGCGACACGCTGGTCATGCTGGATGATATCGGCACGGCGGCAGAACCGCGTGCCTACGGTATCGTGGTCACCGCGAACAATGTGACGCTGAATATGAACGGCAAGGTGCTGACGGTCGGTTACGACGCGGCGGCTGCGGCGGCCGCAGGCGTACCCGGTTATGCGGCGGGTGTCGGCATTGTCAACGGCGGCAGCGGTTTGCTGAAGGTTTCGGGCAACGGCACGGTCGATGTCTCGAACTACACCGGCACCGACGGCATTGCCGTCTGGGCGCGCACCGGCAGCATCACGGTGCAGAGCGGTACCTTTATCAACAAGTCCAATGAGGAAGCGACGGTCTATGTCGGCACGAATGACGGCAGTTCGCCCGTGCTGACGATCGCAGACGGTACATATAAGAACATTGCCGAGGGCAATTACAAGTACGATGAAAGCAGAACGCCGCTCACCTTCAACATCTACAACGGCAAGACGGCAGACGCGCTGAAGATCAGCGGGGGCGACTTCTACGGCAACAATGACCCCTATCTCGGCGACGATCAGGTAAAGGGCAGAATTCTGACGTACGCAACGACCGGCGTCAGAAAGGATGACGGCTATTATCGCGTTGCGGCCGGCCAGGCCATCCAGCTTCTGGATGCCAACGGCGGCGCGAAGGATTGCTCTACCGACGTGTCGAAAATCTTCGCCGGAGCGGCTGACGGGGATACGCTGATTCTGCTGAAGAACACCATCGTCTCCAAACAGCTCAACGTGACCAAGGCGATCACGATTGACCTCGGCGGTCACACGCTGACCAACAGCTATGCCCCCTCAAGCAAAAGCTATTCGCTGCTGACGCGTGCCGCGGTCACGATGAAGAACGGCACCTATAAGAGCACGAAGGCTTCTGCGTGGGGCATCGGCGCCGTCGCAGACTTTACGCTGGAGGAGAAGGCCACGGTGGAGGCGGCCGGCCAGGTCGGCCTCGGCTGCTCGGCCGCGGATGCGACCTATACGGTCAAAAATTCGACGGTCATCGGCAACTATGCAATCGCAAACTTCGTAGATAACGCGAAGATCAACATCGAAAATAGCACGATTACCGGCACGGGCATCGGCATTTACCACAACGGCTCGAATTCCGGTCTGAAGCTGACGGCGACCGACTCGACGATCACCGCGGCGGCGACGGGCGCGACGAACGGCATCTATGTTTCCGGCTCGACCGATACCATGGCGGCGGCAGGCACCCAGCAGGTCGCACTCACGCGCTGCACGGTTTCGGGCGGCACGGCGGTCGAGGTCAAGTACACCGACCTCACGCTCACCGACTGCAAGGTGACGGCAACGGCCGAAACACCCAGCTACACGCAGGACGATAACGGCGCAGCCACGACGGGCTTTGCGGTCGTTTCCACCGACAATACAACCGGCGCGGCAACGCCTGCACCCATGGGCACAATCACGATTCAGGGCGCAGACGGCAGCTACAAGGGTCAGGTCGGTCTCGCATCGCTGGAGACCGTCAAGACCGAATATGCCGACTTTGAGGATACGACTTACGCCGTCTCCGGCGGCAGCTTCACAAAGGCAGTGCTGCCCGAATACTGCGCAGCGGGCTTTGAGCCTGTTGCAAACACGGACGGCACATACACGGTCGGCGCAAAGAAAGCGGTTGAGGTCTGGACGGGTTACACCGGCACTTCGGTTGCCTCTTATGCAACCGTTGCAGAGGCCGCTGCAAATCTCGGCGAAAACAAGTGGATCGTCATCACCGGCGACTACACGCTGACCGCCGACTTCACCATCCCGGCGGACGTGCGTCTCGACGTGGCGGACGGTGCTGTGCTGACGGTGGCAAACGGCGTGACCCTCACGGTCGCGGCCGATGCGAAGCGCCTTGCGGCGCGCACCGGCGCGGCGATCGTCAACAACGGCACGATCCTGGTCTGCGGCACGAGTTATTCAAACGGCTATGTCATGGTTCAGGATGGCGGTACGCTGGATCTGGGTACACTGACCGTTCCCGAGGGCTGCTTCCTCGATAACAATGGCACGAACTACTTTGCCGCTGTGGCAACCTACTCGATCACATATGCAGACGGCACGACCAAGCAGGCGGGCAGCCTCAACAATCTGTCCGGCGCAGTGCGTGTCACGCTGCTCAAGAATGTAACGGACTTTGCACGTACTTTCAGCTCGACGGATGCACTGGCGAACAACTTTGTCCTTGACCTCGGCGGCCACACGCTGAGCGGTAAGGCGAATGCGTCTTCGCCGGTTATGACGATTTTCGTGCCGATGACGGTTACGAACGGCACGATCGTGTATGCATCGAGCAACGAGAATTCCGGCGCGATCCAGACGAACGATAATGTAACCTTTGATGCAAGCGTCACCGTTGACGGCGGCGTCGGCTATGCACTCTGGACGAGCGGCTACGGCAAGACGGTTGCCTTCAACGGTACGGCAGTCACAAGCGGCGCATACGCCATCACCGGCAACGGTGCGGAAGACGGCGGCCTTGTGGCGGATTGCAGCCTGGTTGTCGGCGAGAGTGCAAACATCTCGGCGGCAAACGGCATCGCAATCTACCATCCGATGCTCGGTACGGTTTCCGTTACCGGCGGTAAGATTTCGGGTCACACCGGTATCGAGATGTGTGCGGGCAAGCTGGTCGTGAGCGGCGGTGAGATCACCTCCACCGGCGCAAACCACGACGAGACGGGCAGCGCAAATGCCATCAAGGACGGCGCGGCTATCTCGATCATCAACCGCAACTATCCCGGCGGCACGCCCGAGCTGGAGATTACCGGCGGCACGGTCAAGGCGACCGGCGCGGGCGCTCTGGCTGTCAAGGCGTATGACTACACCGCAGACAAGGTTGCAGAGTGGACAACCGCAGGGAAGTCCGTCAACATTTCCGGCGGCAGCTTCTCGAGCGAAGTCCCCGCTGACCTCTGCGCAAAGGGCTTTGAGCCTGCTGTGAATACGGACGGCACGTACGGCGTCAAGGAAGAGACCGTCAACCCGTTCGGTAAACTTGCATCAATCACGAACATGGAAATCATTACGGTGGACGGCGTCAATTACTATCCGATCGAAGTCTACACGGGCATCGACTCGCTGAACTACAAGCGCGTCGGCTTCAAGTACCGCATGGCTGCGACGAAGATCGACGGCACGCCGGTTAGTACCAACGGCGAAAAGGATACCAAGACCGTCTACACGGAGATCAGCGGCAACACCAGCAAGGGCGAGGCGTACACCTACACGGCAGGGCAGTTTGACGCGACCTACATTTACGGTCAGCGCTTCCTGTTCCCGACCGCAAGCTTCAAGAGCGCAGATACCACGCTGTACATCATGCCTTTCGCGGAAAAGCTGGATGGCACGATCGTCAACGGCACCGAAGTTGAACTGTCCGATGCGGCACTGGCGGCCTATGGCACGACCATGTTCCGCGCGGGCAACTGAGAAAGGAGCAATCGAAATGAAATATACAGCACCTGAACTGCAGGTTCTCGCAGTAGAAACGGTCAATGTTCTGCTGGCCAGCGGCGGCGACGCAGGCCTTGATCTTGTCAGCAAGGGAAAGATCACCGACAACGGCGACGTCGTATTCCATGCAGCAGCCGGCGGGCTTGACATCTTCAAATAAATACGGTATAATCAAAGCGGCAGAGCTTCTGCCGCTTTGATTTTTTCTTTCGGAGGCTCTTATGAAAGCGTTCAAGGCGTTCCTGATCCGCTTTGCCGAGCTGCTGGTCATCAACTGCGTTTTGTCGGCGATCGTGACGGCGGGGTTTTCGGCGGGCGCACTGCTCAGCACGCAGTGGATCCCGGTTGCGCTGATTTTCAGCGCCAATGCGGTGTTTCTCGCGCTCCAGTGGGCACGTCTGCGCGTGCTTTGCTTTGAGGTGCAGGACATCCGGCTGTATTTCGGCATCGCGCTGACCTCCTATGCGGCCTTTGCAGCCGTGCATTTCGCTTTTTTGGCGGCGGGGTTTTTCAGCGGCGATATGACGCTGTACACCTGGCTGTTCATCATGGCCAAGCTCGTGTCCATCGCGATGAATTTTGCCATCAGCCCGGAGGTCAGCAATCTGATTTCGGCGATCGTTTTTGAGCTGCTGCTTTTAGGAATCATTTTTTTGGCGCCGCTGCACCGCAGGCTGCCGAGCGCGGAGGAGCGCATTCCGCTCGATCGGGATGTGTGGGAGTTCAAGCGGTAAAGAAACGGTAAAGACAAGCGAAAAAGCGGGGTTTTCCCGCTTTTTTGTCGGTTCGCTATTGCTTTTTTCAAAAATAAGTGATATGATAGAATCAAGTTAATTCTGAAAATAGGAATTATTCTTTTATTTGGCAAGGGAGGGAACGGTATGAATACCAAACAGAAGCAGTTGGTGTATGAGCTTGTTGCGGACAACTGTGAGCATCGGACGGCGGAGGAAGTCTACCGCGCGGCCAAGACGAGGATGCCGCAGATTGCAATGGGCACGGTGTACCGCAACCTTTCGCAGCTGGTTTCCGAGGGGAAGATCCGCAAGATCGGCGTGCCGAACGGGCCGGACCGCTACGACGGCTGTGTGCGCGCCCACGAGCATCTGTTCTGCGACGGGTGCGGCAAGGTCGTGGACATCTGGTGCGGCGATCTGACCGAGATGATCGAGTCGCGCACCGGCTGCCAGATCACGTCGTACACGCTGGATCTGCACGGGCTTTGCCCGGTTTGCAGTGCCGCAGAGGCGAGCGCCGCGAAATAAGGTGCCCCGGCAAAGGGGAGCCTGAAAATACATCCGCAGCGGGCGACCATCGGTCGCCCGCTTTTTTGCGCGTTCTGATTATAGACTCCCTTGTGAAAAGGCAGCCGAATCATGTAAAATCCGTACACGCTGCATTGCCGCCGTCTGCCTCCCGCCGCGGAAGGCGCATTTGACTTTCTACCTCCCTCGGTGAGGGAGGGGGACCGCGTCAGCGGTGGAAGGAGTCTTGCAGAGAGCAAAACTCCCCCAGTCACCTATCGGTGACAG
>CAKSLQ010000013.1 GCA_934467415.1 uncultured Eubacteriales bacterium | reverse complement strand
CGCATGGAGGCCACGGCAATGCGGGTGAAGATGACGCACGCCTCGGCGCGGGTGATCTCGTTTGCCGCATTGTAATTACCCTTGCTGTCGCCGCCGACAATCCCGGCGTTTGCCAGTTTCTTCACCGCCGCGGCACACGCCATACCGTCGGTCACGTCGGGCAGGTTCTTCTCGCGGATCGCCGCATATTCGCGCTCGGGCAGAATATTGGCAAACACGATCGCCATGTCGCCGCGGGTGATATTCTTGTTGTAGTCGGTGAACTGCCCGTCCCTGATGATGCCGTTTTCGATGCAGTACGCGACGTAGGGCGCGTACCACGCCTCGCCCGCCGCCGCTGCGCGGACGGCCTTGCCGCTGTAGACCGCGTAGATGTTCGCCGCCGCGGTCAGCGCCTGCGCCACCGTGAACCTGCCGTCCGGCGAGAACGCCGTCGCGCTCGTGCCATTGGCCAGCGCGTATTCATACGCCGTCTTGACGTAGGTGTAGAACCACTTGTCGTTCGTCACATCGGCAAAGGCATTCGCATACCCGCGCGTCGGCTTGAACGGATTCTCCGCCGGCTTGCTCCCCGCATAGGTCAGGAGCGTGCCGTCGCCCTCGACGGTCATGACCCGCTGCGCTTCCTCGCTGAGGATCGCGGTCGCATTCGCGTCAATCACGATCTTGTAGTGATAGTCCGCGCCGGGCTTGGACATCAGCACGACCGAATCCGTGATAATCAGCGTTGCACCCGCGCTGACGCGGATGGTGTTCTGCGCGTTCTCCTGGAACAGGATGATGTCGTCGAAGCGCACATCGCTCCCGATCGTCAGCGTCGCGCCGGACGCCATCTTGAACGCGCAGGCGGGGTTGGTGATCGGCTCGGCATTCTTATAGTCCTTCGCGCCGTCGTTTGAGGTGAAGATCAGCTCGCCGCCGAGCGTGGGCAGCGTCCAGTCGCGCGCAACATAGGCCTTGCCGACGACGACGGCCTTGCCGCCTGCCGCCAGCAGACCGAGCAGCCCCTTGCCGCCGATCGCACCGAAGGTCTTTTTCGGCGAAGCGGCGGAAAGCCCGTCGCCCGCGTCATTGCCCGCGCTGCTGTCGATGTACGCCGTCTCGGCCACCGAGGAAGGCGTCTCCTCGGTTTTGCCGGGCTGAAGGTCGCTCTCGACAGGGTCCTTGCCTTCTCCGGTATAGGTCAGCACACGGCCGCCCGTGCCGCCGATGTCCATCACCTTCTGCGCTTCCTCGCTGAGGACGGCGGTCGCCCCCTCCTCCAGCAGAATGCGGAAGTGATAGTCCTTGCCCGGCTTCGACAGCAGAACCGCCTTGTCCGTGATCGTCAGCGTCGCACCGTCCTTCACCGCGATGGTGTTCTGCCTGTTCTCCTGAAACAGGATGATGTCGTCGAAAACGACGTCGCTCTCGATGGTCAGCGTCACGCCGGACGCCATCTTGAACGAGGTGTTCGGGTTGGTCTCGGGTGTCGGGTCTTTGTAGTCCGTGCCGCCGTACGCGGCCGTGAACGTGATCGCGCCGCCCGCCTTCGGCAGCGTCCAGTCCCGGGCGACCCACGCCTTGCCGACGACCACCACCGTGCCGCCGTTTTTCACACGGCCGAGTGCGCCCTTGCCGCTGAGCGCGCCGAACGTCTTCTTCGGCGAAGCGGCGGAAGAGCCGTCGTTGGTATCATTGCCTGCGACGTTGTCGAGGTAGACGACCGCATCCGCGGCCGCCGCCGAGGGCGGCAGCACGCCGAACGTGAGCAGCAGGACGAGCAGCAGAGATACAATTTTTTTCATACCGGGTTCCTCCGTTTTTCATCTTCTTTTATTTACAGCATACCGAAAAGCGGCGGCAAAAGCAATGCACATTGCGATACAGTTTTGTCGATTGCGGCAAAAAAAGAAAGCGTGCGGTTTCCTGCACACTCCCTTTCCGTTTTACTTCGTCGCCTCAAGCAAAAGCAGAAGCAGCGCACGCCATTGTGCACCGTCCAAGCCATCCAGCAACCGATCGAGCGCCGCAAAAGCGGCGCGCTTGTCCGCATCCTTCTCCATACGGACGGCGGTTCCCTTTTCCATGTTCCCGTTTCCTTTACATCAAACTCTCGAAAAGCACTCGGCGTGATCCGTACCCGCAAAACGGGGAGCAGGCACAAAATAACATCCGACTTCTTGACAAACCGGCGAAATTCCTATATAATAGAACACGAAAGATGTTTCGTCTATTATTATAGACGCTCTTCGTCCTCTTGTCAAGTAAAAAAACGAAAAAAGTTTCGTGTTAAGGAAAAAATATGGAATTTAATGAAAAAATCCGCCTGCTTCGTAAGGATGCGGGGCTGACGCAGCGGCAGGTCGCCGCGACGATCGGCGTGACCGCCCGAACCTATCAGAACTACGAGGCGGGCGCGTCCAGACCCTCCGGCGGCGTGGCCTCGCGGCTGGCCGCCGCGCTCGGCGTGAGCACGGATGCTCTGTTCGGCGCACCTGCCGCACAGGCGCCCGAGGCGCCCGACCGGGCCCTGTGCGCCCTGCTCGACGAGATGCAGGCCCTGTTTGCGGGCGGCCGCCTGCGCGAGGAAGACAAAAAATATGTGCTCGACGCGCTGACCGAAGCCTATTTCCGCTCCAAGGCGCGCGGGAAGGAGGATTTCCATGTCTGATGCAAATGCGCTCGATCAGCTGGCCGACGCGCTTGCGCACTTCGATGTGCCGGCCTACGGCGCGCTGCCCGAGATCGACCTCTACATGGATCAGGTCATCGGCTATCTGAACCGTCTGCTCTGCCGCATCTGCCGCAGCGAGGACGGTGCGCCGCTGACGCCGAGCATGATCAACAACTATGTCAAGGGCGGGCATGTCGAGCGCCCCGTGCAGAAAAAGTACAACCGCGATCGCATCGCGATGCTGTACATGCTCTGCTGCCTCAAGCAGAATCTGACGATTTCCGAGGCCGCCGCGCTGCTCGGCGGCGAGGACACCGAGGCGCTTTTTGCGCGCTTCCGCGTCCTCCAGACCGAGGCGCTGCGCGGTCTTTCCGCCGCCGTGCCCGCGGCGGACGCCGACGCCGCGTCTCTCCGTGAGGCTGCCCTGCGGCTCTCGCTGCACAGCGCGGCGGAGCGTCTGCTGGCCGAAGCCATCATCGCCGCGCTGCCGGCCGATGACGCCGAGGCCAAAAAGCCGAAAAAGGCCAAGTAAGCCGCCGCGGCAAAACCTTTTTGCCCTCTCTTGCAAAATCCCTTGCTTTTTCCGCCGCGTTGGCTTATAATAAAAGATGTGTGTTTGATTTTGCGTGTCGGCAGACCGTGTCCTCGCCGACATACATACTACCTTAGAAAAGAGGATCACTGCAATGGAATACAAGATGAAAATTGCGGGTCTCGAGCGCGCGCTGCCGCTCTGCCCCCTGAACGAAAATCTGTACATCGGCGCCTTTGTCATGTTCGGCGACGTGGAGCTGACCGTGGCGGCCGCAACCGAGCTGCTGAAGATCGCGCCCGCATACGACGTGATGATCACGGCGGAGTCCAAGGGTATTCCGCTGGCCTATGAAATGGCGCGCCAGAGAGGCGGCGAGCGCTGGCTGCTCGCGCGCAAAGCGCCGAAGCTCTACATGCGCGACGTGCTGAAGTGCGAAGTCCGCTCCATCACCACCGATGCAAACCAGGTGCTCTACCTCGACGGCTACGACGCCGCCTACATGCGCGGCAAGCGCGTGCTGATCGTGGACGACGTCATCAGCACCGGCGAGTCGCTGCACGCACTCGAGACGCTGGTACACGAGGCGGGCGGCAAGGTCGTCGGCAAGATGGCCGTCCTCGCCGAGGGCGAGGCCACCGAGCGCGAGGACATCCTCTACCTTGAAAAGCTGCCGCTGTTCAATGCAGAGGGGCATCCCATCGACTGAATCGCGTCCGCGCCGGCGGACATATCGCGTCATATCGCAGTAAAAAAGCCAAGTCCTACGACTTGGCTTTTTGCTTTGGCAGGGGCGGAGCAGGCGCTCAAAAATGCGCACAAGCGGAAGGTGAGCATGACAAGTTCATGCACATCTCCGCTGCTGTTCTCGGCTCCCTCGGTGAGGGAGCTGTCGCCGATAGGCGACTGAGGGAGTTTTGCAGAGAGTAAGACTCCTTTCGTCACGGCGTTGCCGTGATGTTTTCCGAAGGAAAACTCATGAGGAACGCATCGCGTTCCGTGCCACACTCCCTCACCGAGGGAGGTAAAGATATAGCGCGCCACGGAGCGGCGGGAGCGAGCCCCCGCCCTACGGTGTGTGCGGGTTCTTTGCAACCCGGTAGGGGTCGGCGCCCACGACGACCCGTTGCTTTATGCGTGAACACCTCATCCGTCACGCTTCGCGTGCCACCTTCCCCCACTGGGGAAGGCTTGGATTGTTCGCGCACGATGCGGCGGGAGGCAGACGGCGCCCTACGGTGTGTGCGGGTTCTTTGCAAACCGGTAGGGGTCGGCGCCTTCGCCCCGCTCTCCCTTTGACTTACCCGACGACCTCGTACATTTCGGCGGCGTCGGCCTTCTTCGTGCTTTCGCGCACATCGGTGACGCGCACGCGAAGCGTCTTCTCACCGAACGTGATCTCAATCACGTCGCCGACCTTGACGTCGTAAGACGCCTTGACGACCCTGCCGTTGACGCTGATGTGTGCCGCGTCGCAGGCGTCGTTGGCCACGGTGCGCCGCTTGATAAGGCGGGACACCTTCAAAAATTTATCAATCCGCATAATACCCTTTCTCGTGAAAAAGGGCTGCACGACCGTGCAACCCTTTTCTTCTTTGCAATTACTTGTTGACGCTGTCCTTGAACGCCTTGCCTGCGGAGAATGCAGGATACTTGGAAGCAGCGATCTTGATGGTCTTGCCGGTTCTGGGGTTTCTGCCCTCGCGAGCTGCGCGGGTCTTGGTCTCGAACGTGCCGAAGCCGACAAGCTGAACCTTCTCACCCTTTGCGAGCGCGCCCTCGATAGCGCCGATGAATGCGCCGACGGCTGCCTCTGCATCCTTCTTCTTGAGGCCGGTCTCCTTTGCGATAGCTTCGATGAGTTCTGTCTTGTTCATGGTTGTTTTCTATCCTTTCAGAAAAAATTAAATGTCAGAATTGTTGCAATTTCCTTTGCTGTTCATATTCTACCATGTAGAAATCCGCTTTTCAAGTATTTTTCGCAAAAAAACGCGGTGGAAGCGCGTTTTTTTAGATATTTTCACCATTTCCGGCCGTTTTGACCCGATCCCAGTAGCCATCCAGCACGGAAAGCGGGAGCGCTTCCATGGTTTTGCCGTCCGCAAGCACCGCATTTTCGACCCCCTCGAAGCGGTCGATGAACTTGTCGGTCGCATCCGAGAGCGCCCGCTCGGGATCGACGCCGCACTTGCGCGCCACGTTGACCACGGCAAACAGCAGATCGCCGATCTCCTCGGCGCGGGTCGCGGCGGGCGCGGTCAGCACCTCGTTGGTCTCCTCGGCGATCTTCGCCGCCGCGTCGGCGGCGGTGGCAAAGTCGAAGCCGACCTTGGCCGCGCGCTTGCCCACCTTCTCGGCGCGCATCAGCGCGGGCAGCGGCCGCGGCACGCTGCGCATCGAAGAGGTCACGGTGTCGCGATGCTTCTCCTTGGCCTTGAGCTTGTCCCAGTTGTCCATCACCTTGTCCGCCGTCTCGGCCGCCGTATCCGCAAAGATGTGCGGGTGGCGGTAGATGAGTTTCTTCACGATGCCGTCGGTCACATCGCCGACGGTAAAACGCCCTGCCTCCCGCTCAATCTCGGTGTGGAAGACCACTTGCAGCAGCACGTCGCCCAGCTCCTCGCAGAGCAGGTGCGCGTCCTTGGTGTCGATGGCCTCGACGACCTCGTAGGTCTCCTCGATGAAGTTCTTGCGGATGCTCTCGTGCGTCTGCTCCCTGTCCCAGGGGCAGCCGCCCTCGCCGCGCAGAATCTCCATCACGCGGCAGAGGTCGGCAAAGTCGTATTTCTCCTTGCCGAGCAGTTCTTTTGCTTTTTCGTTCATGTTCTGTTTCCTTTTATCTATATCGCGCGCCCAAAGCGCATATCGCGTCTCTGACCTATCGCGTCCGCGCAAGCGGACATATCGCGCGCCCAAGCGCATATCGCGTCTCTGACCTATCGCGTCCGTGCAAGCGGACATATCGCGCGCCCAAGGCGCATATCGCGTCTCTGACCTATCGCGCCCGCGCAAGCGGACATATCGCGCGCCCAAGGCGCATATCGCGTCTCTGACCTATCGCGCCCGCGCAAGCGGACATATCGTGCGCCCCAAGGCGCATATGCCTTCCCTGTTTATTCCTTTATCAAATGCGCACGATTCAGAATCGCATATATCTTCTTCCCGCCCGGAATAAACTCAAAGTCCTCCGCAGCAAGGCAGCGGGTGAGCAGGATGCCGAGCACATAGACGATCACCGCCGCGGCGATGGCCAGAATCGTGTCCAGCCGCTGATGGGCGATGGTATGCTCGGCCAGCGCGTAAACGCCGATCGCCGCGCCGCCGCAGAGCGCGGCGGAGAGGAGCGGCTTGACAAAGACGTTGCGCAGATCCGGCCGCAGGTCGGCATAGCGTGCGCAGAAGAAGAAGTTCATGAGCACGACGATGACATAGCAGATGTCGGTGGAGATCGGCGCGCCGAACATGCGGATGCTCGGGTTGCCGATGAGCAGATAGCTGATGACGATCTTCGCCGCCGCGCCGGTCAGCATGGAGACCAGCGGCAGCACTTCCTTCTTATGCGCCTGCAGGACCGAATTGGTGATGGCAAGCATACTGACGAGGAAGGAGGAGATCGCCAGCGTGGCGAGCAGCGGCGCCGCCGTGGCGGCACTGCCGTTCTTGTCGCCGAAGATCATGCGCAGGATCGGCTCGGCAAGCGCCGCCATGCCGACCGCGCAGGGGATGGACAGGATCGCCGCGACCTTGAGCGAGGAATTCATCGTGCGCTGGAGTCTGCCCGCATCCTTCTGCACGATCAGCGCGCTGAGCATCGGCACGAGCGAATAGCCGATCGGATAGACCAGCACGGGCGGCAGGTTGAACAGCGGGACGGCCAGCGTGGTGTAGTTGCCGTAGAGCGCGGCGGCCGCCGCCTCGGAAAGCCCGCTGTCCTGAAGACGGCGGGAAACGACCACGAGATCCACGAGGTTGGCCAGCGACATGACCGACGAGGACAGCGTGACCGGGATCGCGATGACGACCAGCTCTTTCAGCAGCGTCTTCGTGCGCTCGGTGGGCATGGTGTAGCTGTCCGGCCGCGCGTACTCGGCGTTGACCGCATCGGTGTTGTACAGCAGCCTGGTGATCCAGATGAAGACCATGCCGCAGAAGACGCCGATGGTGATGCCGAGGATGGTGTAGGCGGCGGTGACGTAGAGCGGATCGCCGCGTGAGATCGACCAGGAGGCAAACAGGATGCCGAGCACCAGCTTGCCGACCGACTCGATCAGCTGCGACGCCGCGGTCGGCCACATGATCTGATGCCCCTGGAAGTAGCCGCGATAGGCGCTGGTGAGGCAAACGAAAAAGAGCGTCGGCGCGATGGCGAGAATGCAGAGGTTGGCACGATCGACCTTGATGAGCGAGGCAAACAGCCCCGAGCCGAGCGCGAGGATCAGCATCCCGGCGCTGCCGATGATGAAGAACAGCCAGAGCGACAGGCGCAGGATCTTCTTCACCTGATTGAAGTTGCCCTTCGCGCGGCTCTTGGAGACCAGCACCGACATGGCGACCGGCAGGCCCGCCGTGGAGATCATGTAAAACCAGGTGTAGATCGTGTAGGCGGCGTTGAAATAGCCCATGCCCTCATCGCCGAGGTAGGCATGGAGCGGAATTTTGAAAAGCAGGCCGATGGTCTTGACTAAAATGTTCGATACCGTGAGGATCAGCACGCCGTTTACGAACATTTTGGTGCTTTTCTTCGGCTCGGTGTTTCCTGTGTTGTTCACGGGACATATCCTTTCAGATGAAAACGTTGTTCAAGGGCGAAAAAGCGCCGCTTTTTTCGGCTCCCCTGTGCAAGGGGAGCCGTCACCGATAGGTGACTGGGGGAGTTTTTGCTATGTGTAAAACTCCTTCCGTCACGCTTCGCGTGCCACCTCCCTCACCGAGGGAGGTAAAAAGTTAGATTTTGCACGGACGCGGGCGACCGATGGTCGCCCCTACAAGACTGTGCGTTTTTCGGCTCCCCTGTGCAAGGGGAGCTGGCGGCGATAGCCGCCTGAGGGGTTGTTCCTTGCTTTTTCAATCTTTTCTGCTTTGCAACAATCCCTCCGTCATGCTACGCATGACACCTCCCTTTACACAAGGGAGGCTTGCTTTTCAGTTCCCGATAAACTCGCGGAAGACGGAATTCTTCGGCACGAGATCTGCCGGGATCGGCGCGATCGGCGCGAGCTTTGCGCGCAGTGCCGCCGCGTCGGCGGCGAAGCGGCTGTCCGGCGGCAGTGTATCCAGCACCTCGAGGACGAACGGCTTGATGACCTGCACCTCGTAGGCGAGGGCGGAGTCAATGCGCGTCACGTCGGGCGCGATGTTCGGGTAAATGTGCCCGTTTTCGTTGTCGAGCACGCTCTGCCAGATCGTATAGGTATTCTCGGCGTCGGTCGCGCGGAACTTGTAGTCCCGCACAAGTCGGCGCAGAAACCGCACTTCGCGCGGCTCAAACACGGTGCCGCCGACCTCGATCGCCGACTCCACCGAGATGAACAGCGCCTCATACGGGCTGCCCGCAAGGTAGCGCGTCAGCTCCGGGTAGACCGCCTGAATCCCCTCAAACAGGAACGCATCACTCGGCGTGCAGGCGATCTGCCGCATCCCGGTACGCCGCCCCTCGCGGAAGCTGAAGCGCGGCACACAGGCGACCGGCTCACTCGTGATTTCGCGGACGACGGCGGCAAAGCGCGGCACGTCCACGGTCTCGGGCGAATCGTAGTCGATCTCGCCGCCGCGCGCGCGGCTGCGCGCGATCAACACGTCGCGGTCATAGTAAAAATCGTCGATCGAAATGGTGTGCAGATGCTTGCCGATCGCGGCAAACTCCTGCTTCAGCATCTCGGCTGTTGTGGTCTTGCCCGAGCAGGACGGCCCGGCCAGCGTGAGAATGCGCCGTCCGCCCGCCGCCGCCTCGCGGCAGACGGCGCGCAGCCGGTTCTCAAACGAGGCCTCGCACACCGCGATATATGCCGCGGCGGCGGCCATGTCCCGAAAACGGGTCTCTGCCTGTTTCATTCTGTCTCCTCTTCTTCCGCACGGAAGAACGCGCGCACCTTGTCCGCATAGGACGGGATGCCCGCCTCTCTGTCGCCCGCACGGAGCTTTTCAATATCCCGTAGATATTCGTATGGATATTTCGGCGCAAATATGCGCTTCATCCGCGGTGCGCCGCCGGTATGCTCCACCAGCTTGGTCACCGCGCCCGCGCCGACGCCGAAAATGGAGTGCATTTCTTCCATCATATAAATATTATACATGCAGGCGCTGCCCGGCTTGGCATACCCGACGTTTTCGAGGTTGCCGACCGCGTTCTTCTGCCGGTACATGTAATAGGGCTTGTACTGCGCGCCGGGCAGGGTCAGCTGTGAATACTGAATGCACTTGGCCGCGTTCTGCGCGTCGGGCACAAATTCCGTGCCCTGTTTTTTGCTCATGTCGGCGGCGCGCTTGAAGCAGAAGGTATGTACCGTGATGTTGCTCGGGTCCAGCGCGACGATCTCGTCGAGCGTGTGCGAGAAGGTCTTGAAGTCGTCTCCCGGCAGGCCGACAATGAGGTCGGTGTTGATGTCTTTGATGCCGGAGGCGGCGGCGATCTCATAGGCGCGGAAAAAATCCGCCGCCGTGTGCCGTCTCCCGATGTTTGCAAGCACCTTGTCCGAGAGGGTCTGCGGGTTGACGCTGATCCGCGTGACGCCGCAGCGCCGCGCGATCCCGAGCTTCTCCGCCGTGATGGTGTCAGGGCGCCCCGCCTCGAGCGTGAACTCCTCGAGCGCCGTCACATCGGTGCAGGCGGCAACCGTGGAAAGCAGCGTATCCAGCCCCTGCGCGTCCAGCGTAGTGGGCGTGCCGCCGCCGATGTAGACCGAAGCCACCGTCTTGCCGAGGTCGCGGATGAGCGCAAAGGTGCTTTTCACGTCCTCCACGAGCAGCGCGAGATAGTCGTCTAAAATCTTCAGCATCCGGTGGGACGCGGAGATGAACGAGCAGTAGGCGCAGCGCGTGGGGCAGAACGGGATCGAAATATAGACCGAGCAGAGGTCGTCCCCCTTGCCGCGCGTGAGCTTCAGCTCGGTCTGGGCGACCGAGGTGGCAAGATAGGCCTTTTTGGGATTGAGAAAATACTCCCCGGTGAGCAGCTTGCGGGTCTTCATCACGCCGTAGCCGCTCTCGAGATACTGCGCGGCCACCTTGGCGGGGCGCACACCCGTGAGCAGTCCCCAGGGCGAGATGTAGCCGAAGAAATCCTTCGCCGCCAGCGTCATGGCGTGGCCGGACGCCATCTTCCGCACGCGCTCGCGCGGAAACAGCTCGGAAAACGGGACAAAGCAGTCGGCCTCGGCGCGCTTTTCGCCGACGCGGATGACGGCGCGGGAATAGATGCCGTCCGCGCGGTCCTCGACGAAGATGTCCGCGACCGGGACGCCATCCGCCTCCACCTCGTCCTCGCCGAACTTTGCGCCGGGGAAATAGATCAGGCAGAGCGTCTGCGCATAGTAGGGATTGAGATCCCCGTGAATGTGTAGGATCATCGGCTCACGCTTTCCACAGGTCGGAGTCCGCGAGGATCGTGACCGGGCCGTCGCAGACCGTGTCGATCTGCATGTCCGCGCCGAAGACGCCGGTCTCGACCGGGACGCCCGCCGCGCGGAGCGCTTCGCAGAAATGCTCGTAGAGCGGGATCGCGAAATCCGGCTTTGCCGCGCCGGTGAAGGACGGGCGGTTGCCGTGCGAGATGTCCGCCGCGAGCGTGAAATTGGACACGGCGAGCGCGCTGCCGCCGATGTCGAGCACCGACAGATTCATCTTGTCATTTTCGTCGGTGAAGATGCGCATTTTCGCGATTTTGGCGGCAAGAAGCTCCGCGTCGTGCGCGGTGTCGGCGGGGACAACGCCGACAAGCAGCAGCAGCCCGTGCCCGCACTTGCCCGCGGGCACGCCGTCGGCCGTGACCGATGCGCGCATGACGCGCTGAATGACAACTTTCATTTTCCGAATCCACGTGTGACCGACAGGACGCTGCGGATGTTCCGCAGCCGGGAGACGATCGAATCGTAATGTCCGATGTTCTTGCAGCCGACGGTCAGATTGACCAGCATCGTGTCGTTTCCTTTCTTCTGGGTGTTGATCTGGAGCAGCGAGACCTTCATGTCCGCCAGCGCCGAGGTGATGTCAGCGAGGAGCGTGATGCTGCTTTCGGCGAGGACGGTGATGAGCGCCTCGTACACGTCGGCGGAGCTGTCCGCCACGCCGTACTCCCAATGCGCGGAGATAAAGCGGTCGCGCTGCTCGGGGTTGGCCTGTCCGGACAGCACGTTCGGGCAGTCGATCTTGTGGATCGACACGCCGTAGCCGCGCGTGATGAAGCCGACGATCGGATCGCCGGGCAGCGGGTTGCAGCAGCGTGCAAATTTCGTCACGCAGCCCTCCTCGCCGTCCACGATGACGCCGTCGGTCGCCCGCAGGCGGCGGGGCGTGGCCAGCTTGACCTGATCGGTCGTCAGCTCGACCTGCGGCTCCTTGACCACGCGGTCAAACTCGTCCCGCAGGCGCACGGCGATCTTGGAGATCGGCATGCCGCCGTAGCCGAGCATATTGTAGAGGTCCTCGGTGTCCTGCATCCCGACGCGGCGCGCCACGTTTGCCGCGATCTCGTCGCGCTGTGCCTCGGTGTACGGTCTGCCCACGCGGTGCAGCTCGCGCTCGACCTCGGCGCGGCCGAGGGCAATGTTCTCGGTGCGCTTCTCCTTCTTGAACCACTGGCGGATCTTGTTCTTTGCATCGCCGGTCTTGACGATGTTCAGCCAGTCGCGGCTCGGCCCCTTGGAGGCCGAGGAGGTCAGCACCTCGATGATGTCGCCGGTCTGCGGCTCGCGGTCGATCGGCACGATCATGCCGTTGACCTTGGCGCCGACCATCTTGTTGCCGACGCCCGAGTGAATGGCGTAGGCAAAGTCAATCATCGTCGCGCCCTGCGGCAGGACGATGACGTCGCCCTTCGGCGTGAAGACGAAGACCTCGTCGCGAAAGATGTCGATCTTGAACGCGTCCATGAACTCGTCGGGGTCCTGCGTGTCGTCCTCGATCTCGAAGAGACGGGAGACCCATTGCAGCTTTGAGTCGATGCTCTCGCTCGAGGTCTCGCCCGACTTGTACTTCCAGTGCGCGGCGATACCGAACTCGGCGATGCGGTGCATCTCAAAGGTGCGGATCTGCACCTCAAACGGGATGCCGCTGCTGCTCATAACGCTGGTGTGCAGCGAACGGTACATGTTCGGCTTCGGGTTGGAGATGTAGTCCTTGAAGCGCCCCGGGATCGAGCGGAACATCTCATGGATGATGCCGAGCGCGGTGTAGCATTCCAGCTCGGTGTCCACGATGATGCGCAGCGCATAGAAGTCGTAGATCTGATCGAAGCTCTTATTGTGGTTGTACATCTTGTTGTAGAGCGAATAGATCGACTTGATGCGCCCGGTGAGCTCAAAGTGAATGCCGTTTTCGCGCAGGCGCACCTCGATGCTCTCCTTGGCCTCGTTGAGGAGGTCGCGCGACTGGCCGTAGCGCTCCTCGATGCGATTCTTGACCTCGTTGTAGCCGATGGGATCCAGGTAGGAGAGGCTGAGGTTCTCCAGCTCCTGCTTGATCGAGTTGATACCGAGGCGGTGCGCAAGCGGCGCATAGATGTACATGGTCTCCAGCGCGATGGCGCGGCGGCGGTCCTCCCGCTTCGCCGCGAGGGTGCGCATGTTGTGCAGACGGTCGCAGAGCTTGATGAAGATGACGCGGATATCCTTCGACATGGCGAGCAGCATCTTGCGGATGTTCTCGATGTTCGCCTCTTCCTTGTCCTCGACGTCGATCTGCTTGATCTTGGTCAGGCCGTCCACCAGCATGGCGACGCTCTGGCCGAATTTTTCCGAGATGATGTCAAGACTGGTCTTGTCGGCGCAGTCCTCTACCGTGTCGTGCAGCAGCGCGGCGCAGATCGAGTCGGTGTCGAGTCCCAGCTCCGCCACGATCTCGGCGACCGCCACGGGATGCGAAATATACGGCTCGCCGCTCTGGCGCTTCTGTCCTTTATGCAGTTCGTTTGCGTATTCGTAGGCCGCCTCGATCTTCTCGCGGTTGTAGTTGCGGCCGCTGTGGTCGATCGCATTCCAAAAGGATTGCAATACGCTGTCCATTCCGGTGTCCATACGGGGTTTCCTTTCATAGGGGATGCGGCTCACCGTGAGCCGTGTGGGAAAGGTGCTCGGTATATTATTTCAGCCCCCTCGGTGAGGGGGCTGTCACCGATAGGTGACTGGGGGAGTTTCGCACACTGCAAAACTCCTTCCACCGCTGACGCGGTCCCCCTCCCTCAAAGAGGGAGGTAAAAGATTGCGTTCTTTCGTAATTCTTCTCACTCCGCGCGGGTCTGCGTGCGCAGGCGGCGCAGGATGGCCGACTTGTCGAGGTCGGCGCGCTTCGGCTGATAGCTGACACGGAAGCGGTAGGCCTCGCCGCCGAGGCTCTCCACGCCGACGATGTTGAGTTCATACAGCACGTCGATGATAAACCGCAGCTTGATATAGCCGATCGCGCCGATCTGCTCGTCGCGCATCAGCATCTCGCGCACGGTGAAGCTGTCCTCGCCGAAGCGCACCTGGCGGCGGATGAAGTTGTACACCGCGCCGAATTCCTCGCGGCTCGGCACGATGTCCGCGCCCGGTGCGGGCGCGCCCGCGCGCAGCGCGGCATAGCGGGCGGCGCTTTCCTCGGCGGCGGCCTCCGCCTCGGCGGTCAGCCGCAGGTCGCGCAGGATGAGCTGCGCCGTGCGTTTGCCGCCGAACTCGTTGATGTCCAGTCCCGCCAAGATGTCGATCCGATCCCCGGCGTAGACGTCCGTCTCCTTCGGCGAATGCGAAAAATACATCGCGGTGAGCGGATAGCCGTCCGGCCGCTCCAGAAGCAGCTTGGTGTGCTTGCCGAAGCTGATCGGCTGCACCTCGGCGACCGTCACGTCCCGCAGAACAAAGGAGGGAACGGGATTGGAGACGCCGAACGGCTCCAGCATACGGATCTCCTCCGCATTTTCGAGCGTGACCTCGTCGATGCCGATCTCAAAATCCGCGTCGATCGAGGGGGTGCGGTCCTCCGCCTTGAAGTGTGCGCGCGCATATTCGTTGATCTTTTTGCGGAAGGCGTCGATGTTCTCGCGGCGCACCGAAAGACCCGCGGCCAGCTCGTGGCCGCCGTATTTTTCAAGCAGGTCGTCGCAAAAAACCAGCGCGTCCACCAGGTTCAGCCCCTTGACGCTGCGGCCGCTGCCCTTGCCCACATCGCAGTCGCCGTCGCTCTGCGCGCCGTCAAACGAGATGAGGATGGAGGGCAGACCGTATTTCTCGGTGATGCGGGAGGCCACGATGCCGATGACGCCGTGATGCCAGTTGTCGGCGGCCAGCACGATGACCGGGTCGTTTGCAAAGTCGTGCGTCGCGTCAATCTCGGCATAGGCCTCGGCGGCAATGCGGTTTTCCTCGGTCTGGCGCTCGCGGTTGATGTCGCAGAGGCGCTGTGCCAGCGCGTCCGCCTTTTCGCGCGAGTCGGTGAGGAACAGCTCGACCGCCAGCCCCGCGGAGCTGATGCGTCCCGCCGCGTTGATGCGGGGGGCGAGCGTATAGCCGATGAAGCTCGAGGTGATGCGCTGCGCGCGGGGGCTGCGGCTGCCGTCCGGACGGCGGCCGACCGCGTCAATCAGGGCGCAGAGGCCGACGCGCTGCGAATGCTCGATGCGGCGCAGGCCGAACGCGACGATCAGGCGGTTCTCATCCCGGATGGGCATGACGTCCGCGATCGTGCCGATGGCCACAAGATCGGCATAGTCCGCGCAGATGCGGCGCACCGCGTCCTGCTCGGAAATGCCCGCGCGCTTCGTCTCAAACGCGCAGAGCAGCTTGAAGACGACGCCGACGCCCGCCAGCTCTTTGAACGGATAGGGGCAGTCGGGTCGGCGCGGGTTGACGACGGCAGCCGCCTCGGGCAGCTTGCCGTGGCACTCGTGGTGGTCGGTGACGACCACATCCACGCCGCGCGCACGCGCGTGCGCGATCTCGGCGGAGGAGGTGATGCCCGTGTCCACCGTGACGATCAGGCGCGCGCCCTCGTCGATGAGCTTATCGACCGAGCCTTCGCTCATGCCGTAGCCCTCGCCCATGCGGTTGGGGATATAGTATCCCACGTCCGCGCCGAGCGCTTTCAGATACAGGTAGAGGATGCTGACCGAGGTGACGCCGTCTACATCATAGTCGCCGTAGATGACGATACGTTCTCCGGCGGCAAGCGCCGCCTCAATGCGGGCGACCGCGCGATCCATGTCGCAGAGCAGCATGGGGGAATGCAGCATTTCTTCCTCCATCCCGAGAAAGCGCCGCGCCGCCGCGCAGTCGCCGCCGACACGGTCGGCGAGCAGCCCCGCCGTGACCGTGCCGATGCCCAGCTCTTTGGCCAGGCGGTCGGCCGCTTCACCGCGGCTGCCCTTGATATTCCATTTCTTTTGCATGTGCTGTCTATCTCCAGTTTTTAATAATAAACAAAGTTAGGGGGGATGGCTTCCCTTGGGGGAAGCTGTCGCCGCAGGCGACTGATGAGGGATTGATGTAAGTAAAGCATCGCACTGTGCTGTGCCGGCTGCCTGCAATCCCTCATCCGTCAACTTCGTTGACACCTTCCCCACCGGGGAAGGCTAAGACGCGGCGAGAGCAAGACGGCGCCCTATAGGTGTGTACACAGTTTCTTCCATCCGATAGGTGTCGCGCACATTTCGGCTCCCCTGTGCAAGGGGAGCTGCCGCCAAATGGCGGCTGAGGGGTTGTTCCGTTACCGTGTAACAATCCCTCCGTCATGCTACGCATGACACCTCCCTTTGCACAAGGGAGGCTTAGGTTCGGCGGGAAGCAGACGGCGCATGACGGGGCAACCATCCTGCGCCCCGCGGGGTCGCGCGTTTCTTTTTCTCCTTCACGCCATGGGGGCAAACCTCGCCATGACGGCGAGGGCGATCTTCACGCCGTCCGCGGCGGCGGAGGTGATGCCGCCGGCATAGCCCGCGCCCTCTCCGCCGGGATAAATATCATCCGTGCCGAGCATGGTCAGGTTCTCGCCGCGCAGAATGCGCAGCGGCGCGCTCGTGCGCGTTTCCAACCCCGTGAGCAGGGCGTCCGGCGCGTCAAAGCCCCGGATTTTGCGCCCGAAATCGCCGAGGCCGCCCGCAAGCGCGTCATAGAGCACGCCGGGGAACAGGGCGGACAGGTCGGCCGGGGTCACCCGCCCGTTCATATAGGTGGGGCGGACGCGCCCGAGTGCGGACGCGCGCCGCCGCCCGATAAAATCTTTTACGGTGCAGACCGGCGCGTTGTAATTCCCGCCGCCTGCACGAAACGCCGCCTGCTCGAGCGCGCGCTGAAACGCGATCGCGTCCGCGGGGGTCGCGCCGTAGTCGTTTTTGAACACCGAGACGCAGACGGCGCTGTTGGAGTTTTCGCCGTCGCGGGCGTAACGGCTCATGCCGTTGACGCACAGACCGCCGGCCTCGGACGCGCCCGGGACGACCTCGCCGCCGGGACACATGCAGAAGGTGTAGACGCCGCGCGTCCTGGTATTGGCCGAGAGATTGTACTCGGCGTAGGGCAGATCGGGCGAACCGGCCAGCACCCCGTAGAGCGCGCGGTCGATGTCCGCCTTTTTATGTTCGATGCGCATCCCGACCGAGAAGTCCTTCGCCTCGATGGCGCAGCCGCGGTCGAGCAGCATGGCATAGGTATCGCGGGCGCTGTGACCGACGGCCAGGATCAGCGCAGAGGTCTCGAAGTCGCCGCGCGTGGTGTGAATGCGGCGCACGCCGCCCTTTTGCTCGTCATAGCCGAGAAAGCGGGTGCGGTAGAGAATCTCGCCGCCGAGGCGGGTGATCTCTCCCGCGATGTTGGACACCACATCCCGCAGAACGTCGGTGCCGATGTGCGGCTTTGCATTTGTGAGGATCTCCGCGGGCGCGCCGAACGCCGCGAAGCGGGAGAGGACATAGCCGGTGTGCGCGTCCCCGATGCGGGTGACGAGCTTGCCGTCCGAAAACGTGCCTGCGCCGCCCGCGCCGAACTGCACCGAGCAGTCGGGGTCGAGCGCGCCGCCCGCGTAAAACGTCTCCACCGTGCGCACACGGTCGGCCACATCGCCGCCGCGCTCGATGAGCAGCGGCCGGTAGCCGTGCTCGGCCAGCAGCAGCGCGGCAAACATGCCGCACGGCCCCATGCCGACCACGATGGGGCGCGCGCCGAGCGGCGCCGTCCCGCAGGAAACGGCAAGCGCCGCGTCCGGGGCCGGACGCAGCGCATACTTTTCCACCGTCTCTTTTTTCAGCGTGCCGGGGGTTTCAAACAGTACGGCATAGACGATACGGATGTCGTTTTGCTTCCGCGCGTCCACACTGCGGCGCCAGATCGCCGGCCGTGACGCGGGAATGCCCGCGCGGCGGAGCTTCTTTGCCGCCGCGGCAATCACCTCGTCCTTTCCCGTGCCGGGCGGCACCGAGATGCCGCCGAGAATGTACTTCGTCATTTTTCGATCATCACCGATACGGCGTATTCGCCGAGTTCATAGACAGTGCTCTTGTAGGCGTCCGCAACCGTCACCGTGACCGGGACCTGCACGACGCCGGTGATGCCGCTGTAGTTCAGCTCGGCCGTGAGGCGCACGTCCGCGGCGGTCAGTACATCGGCCACATCGTTCGGTGCGCGCAGCACGACGTTGACGCTCTCGGTGAGCAGGGTGTATTTCAGCCCGTTCGGGTTCTTGATGGAGATGTCTCCGACGACGAGGCTCTTTTTCGTCGTGTTTCTGTGTGTGATGGTGATGGACGCCGTGGTCGCGCTGCCGAGATTCTCCACGCCGTCCGGCAGGTCGATGGCGACCATCTGCGTCTCGTTGCCGCTGATCTTTTTCTCGTCGATCGTCGCGATCTCGAAGGATTCCACGCCCTCCAGCAGGGCGGGGTCGGCACGGACGTTCAGGCTCTGCGGCGAAACCGTGATGCGCACGTTGTCGTCGTTGAAATAGCCGTACTTCGTCCCCACGGTGATCGGGATGACCCGCTCGACGTAGACCGGAACGGTCACGCCGACCGAGGTCTGCGACAGGGTGAGATAGGGGTTATCCACCGTCGCCCCGTCCTCGGTGACGACATGCAGCGTGCCGCGCGCGGTGACGCCGGTGGTCAACTCGCCGAGCTCCAGATCGACCACGGCGCGCGCCGCCGCCTCGATGACCGACGCAGGGCCGCTGACCGTGACGGCGGTCACATCCGGCGTGGGTACGCCGAGCGTGATCGACTGCTCATGCTGCACCTGACTGATGTTGACCACGACCGGCAGGGTCTTGGTGGCAATCTGATCGACGTAGACCTCAATGGAGGTCGGGCTGATGCTGCTGACCGAGCAGCCGTCCGGCGTGGTGACCGAGATGGAAAGCTGGTGCTTGCCCGGCGCGGTGATGCCGCCGACGTCCACGCTCGGGATGATATCCTCGAGGGAATAGGAGATGAGATCGCTCTTTTTGCCGGTGAGCGTGATGTCGGCGCGGGCGCCGTATCCGCTGATGACCGAGAGGTCGTATTCACTCGACAGGAGCGCGGTGTTCTCGATCGAGACCGTCACGCCCGAAAAGGTGCGCTCGTAGTCGGGGCTCTCGTTGGACATGACGTAGAGCCAGATGACCACCGCGATGACCACGCACAACAGGCGCGGGATGAGGTCGGAGGTCTTCAGCCGCTCGCGGACGGTCTCGCCGCTCTTATTTGTCTGTTCCATCCTGCGTTCCCTCCCCGTCCGGCACGGTCTCCGCCGCGCGCTTTTTCTTTTCTTTCCTGTCCCGCTTGCCCTTGCGGCGCGTGTCGCCGAAGATCAGCTGCGTGAGCTGCTGGCGCAAGGTGGTGTAATTCTGCCCGCCGAGCAGCGAGCCGCCGATCGCCAGCGAGATCTCGCCGGTCTCCTCGGAGACGATGATGACCACCGCGTCGCTGACCTCGCTGACGCCGACACCCGCGCGGTGGCGCGTGCCCTTGTCCTTGCTGATCTGCGTATTCTGCGTCAGCGGCAGGAAGCAGCCCGCAGCCGCGATGCGGTTGTCGCGGATGATCACGGCGCCGTCGTGCAGCGCCGCCTTGTTGAAGAAAATATTCTTGATGAGGCTCTGCGAGATCACGGCGTCAAGCTGCACGCCGGTCTTCATGATGTCGCCGAGTCTTGTGGTGCGCTCAATGACGATCAGTGCGCCGGTGCGGTCGCGCGACATGTCGCTCGCCGCGATGCAGATGTTGTCGATGGCGCGGGTGGTCTCGGCGACCTCCTTCGGCTCGGTCAGATTGCGGATGGAGCGCAGCGGGTCGCCGCCCACCTTCTCCAGCGCGGCGCGCAGCTCGGGCTGGAACAGGATGATGAGCGCAAGCAGGCCGACCTGAAACACGTTCTGCAAGAGAAAACTTATGGCGTGCATCTCAAAGATGGTCGTCAGCGCATAGAGCACCACGAGGATCCCGAGCCCGAGCGCAAGCTTGCCCGCCCGCCGCTCACGGACGAAGCGATAGACATAGTAGAGCACGACGGCAAGGAGCGCAATGTCGATGACGTCGTTGAACGAGATCGACAAAAACTGCGCGCCGAGCTTGCCGAATGTATCCGTCAGGAAGCCGAGGATGGTCTGCAAATTCCGCACCTCCGATAAGCCTAATTTCCGATAAGCCTAAATATAGTATTTTATATTATAGCATAAAATAAAATACGCTGTAAAGCCCTATTCGCAAATGCGGCAATATTTTTGCCGTAAAAAGCGCGGCTTTTTTCAAAAAACTGTGGCATTGGGACAGTCGATATGCTATACTGTAAATTGGACTTTTACGGATCGGGGGGAAAGCAATGCGCTATACGGACGGCGGCCGCACGGTGGAATACGAGCGGTTCGGAAGCGGCGGGGACGCCGTGCTGATCCTGCACGGCTGGGGCTGCTCGGGCGCGGTCTTCCGCCGCACGGCGGCAGAGCTGGCGCAGAAGTACACCGTGCTGCTCCCCGACCTCTGCGGCTTCGGCGAAAGCCCCGAGCCGCCCGCGCCGATGTCGCCCGGCGACTACGCCGACCTGTTTGTCGGCCTGCTCGCGTCGCTCGGCGTGACGCATGTGTCGCTCATCGGCCATTCCTACGGCGGGCGCGTCATCCTCAAGCTGTTTGAGAAGCAGAGCGCGCAGCCCCTGCCCTTTGCGATCGACCGCGTGATGCTGGTGGATGCCGCGGGGCTGAAGCCGAAGAAATCGCTCGGCGCGCGCCTGTCGCTGGCCGCCTACAAGGCGGGGCGGCGCGTGCTTTCGACCGCCCCGATGCAAAAGCTGTTCCCCGGTGCGATCGACGCCTGGCGGAAAAAGCGCGGCTCGGCCGACTACAACAGTGCGAGCGAGATCATGAAGAAGACGCTCATCCTCGCGGTGAACGAGGACCTCGCGCACTGCCTGCCGCTGGTCACCGCGCCGACCCTGCTGTTCTGGGGGGAGCGCGACGACGCCACGCCGCTTGCCGACGCGAAGCGGATGGAGCGTGAGATCCCCGACGCGGGGCTTGTCGTCGTCCCCGGCGGCAGTCACTTCTCCTTTGCCGATGACCCGGCGCTCTTTTCCCGCGTGCTCGGCGCTTTCTTTGAACTATAACGGAGGTTTTTCCATGAACCCTGTCACGGCTTTCACCCATACGCTGCATGCGATCGCGCTCTGCTCGCTTGCCGCATACCTGTATTTCGAGGCGCGTTATTTTCTGCACATGTTCCAGCTCAATTCCTACACCGCGCGGGTGCAGCGGAGCTGGATGCAGGCAAACAAAACGCGCATGATTCCGCCGTTTCTCGCGCTTGTCGGCGCAATCGTCTGCGGCTTCGTTTCCGCACGTCATGCGGCATATGCATACGGATTTTTTGCACTGTTTTTGCTCGTCCTCGCGGCGCTTTCCCTGCAGAAAAAGGCGAAAAAGCCGCTGGTCTTCACCGCGCGGCTCTGCCGCCTGTTCGTAACGCTCGGGCTGCTTGTTTTCCTTCTTCTGCTGCTTGCCGCCCTGCTCGGCGGAACCGGTGAATTTGTACTTTTCGGCATCGCGGCCTTTGCGCTGCCCTTCCTCATCCCGGCGGCCAACAAGATCAATGCGCCCGTCGAGGCGGCGGTGCGGCGGCACTACACGAATGATGCGAAAAAGATACTCGCGTCCTGCAAGGACCTGCAAATCATCGGCATCACCGGCTCTTTCGGCAAGACCTCGGTCAAATACTTCCTCACGCACCTGCTCTCGGTGCGCTACAACACGCTGATGACGCCCGAAAGCTACAACACGCCGATGGGCGTGGTCAAGACCATCCGCACGTCGCTCCGCGCAACGCACGAGATCTTCGTCTGCGAGATGGGCGCCAAATACGTCGGCGACATCAGGGAACTGTGCGACATCGTCCACCCGACGCGCGGCATTGTGACCTCGATCGGCGAGCAGCACCTCGAGAGCTTCGGCAGCGTGGAAAACATCATCAAAACCAAGTACGAGCTGGCCGACGCACTGCCGCCGGACGGCATTCTCTATGTCAATCTGTCGAGCGAGACCATCGCGAAAAATCCGCCGCCCCGCGCCGCCGTGACCTACGGTCTGCGCCCGGACGCGGACTACTTCGCCGCCGACATGGAAGTGGATACGAGCGGCACGACCTTCACGCTCGTCCACGGCGGCGAGCGGCAAAAGTTCTCCACCAAGCTCATCGGCGCGGCCAACGTCGAAAACATCGTGGGCGCGATCGCCGCGGCAAACGGCTACGGCATTCCGCTTGCCGAGCTGGTTCCCGCCGTGCGGACGCTGCGCGCAGTACCCCACCGCATGGAGCTGCTCGACCGCGGCGCGATTACCATCATCGACGACGCGTTCAACTCCAATCCCGCGGGCGCGGCGGCGGCGCTCGAGACGCTCGGCCGCTTCGATGCGATGCGGATTATTGTCACGCCCGGCATGATCGAGCTGGGCGACCGCGGGGACGCGCTCAACGCCGAGCTCGGCGCACGCGCCGCCGCCGTCTGCGACGTGATCGTCGCCGTCGGCGAAAAGCAGGCAAAGCCCATTCTGCGCGGTGCGCGGGAGGCCGGCGCCGACGAAAAGAAGCTCTTTACCGCAAAGAATTTTGCCGACGCGATGCGCTACGTCTACGCACTCGACGCCGGCGGCAGAAAAAAAGTCGTGCTGCTCGAAAACGACCTGCCCGACAACTTCTGATGCGAATTTTTGACCAACGAAAGGAACAACTATGAAGATTCAGCTCGGCGTGCTTTTCGGCGGCAAATCCACCGAACACGAAATTTCCATCATTTCCGCCGTGCAGGCAATGCTTGCCGTCAACCGCGACAAATACGACGTGATTCCGCTCTACATCACCAAGGACAACCGCTTTTACACGGGCGAGGCGCTGCTCACGATCGAAAACTACAAGGACATTCCCGCCCTGCTTCGGAAATGCGAGCGCGTGACGCTCGTCGGCGAGGGCGATACAGCGGGCATCTACCGCTTCCCGCCCAAGGCGCTCGGCAAAAACCGCCTCGGGCAGATCGACGTGGCGTTTCCCATCGTCCACGGCACAAACACCGAGGACGGCACGCTGGCGGGCTACATCGAGATGCTGAACATCCCCTATGTGGGCTGCGACGTGACGGCAAGCGCGCTCGGCATGGACAAATACGCGATGAAGGCGATCTTCAAAGACAACGGCATCCCGGTGCTGGACTGCCGCCGCTACACGACCGCCGACTACGCCGACCCCGACCGCACCGCGGCGGACATCGAGGCGGCATTCAGCTACCCCGTGATCGTCAAGCCGGCCAACCTCGGCTCGAGCATCGGCATCGGCGTGGCGGCCGACCGCGCGGCACTGATCAAGGCGCTGGACACGGCGTTCTCCTTTGCGCAGGTGGTGCTGGTGGAGCGCGCCATCGTGCATCTGCGCGAGATCAACTGCGCGGTGCTGGGCGACCGCTTTGCGGCCGAGGCCTCCGAATGTGAGGAGCCGATGGCGGCGGACGAAATTCTCTCCTTTGAAAACAAGTACATCGACAACGCCAAGGGCGGCAAATCGAGCGGCATGGCCAGCGTGAAGCGCAGAATCCCGGCCGATATCCCGGACTCGCTGCGCGCGGCGATCCGCGAGACGGCGGTCAAGGCCTTCCGCGTGCTGGGCTGCTCGGGCGTTTCGCGCATCGACTTTATGATCGACTGCGACGAAAACAAGGTGTACTTAAACGAGATCAACACGATTCCCGGTTCGCTCTCCTTCTATCTGTGGGAGCCGCTCGGCGTGTCCTACCCGGAGCTGCTGGAACGCATGATTTCGCTCGGCATGAAGCGGCACCGCGAGCGCGCCGCGCTGACCTTCTCCTTCGAGAGCAATGTCCTCTCCGGCATTCACCTCGGCGGGGCAAAGGGGACGAAGGTTTAAGTTGAAAAAGAAACGATGGGGGAAGCTTTCCTGTAGGAAAGTTTCCCCCATCCCCTTTTCAAAGGACTTTGAAAAGGGAGATATGATTCTGTTCAGCCGTGCGCGCGGCAGCGACCCATTACAAAGCGGAGAAACACCTCATCCACCGCTGAGCGTGATGTTTTCCGCAGGGAAACTCATTGGAAACGCTTTGCGTTTCCGTCCCCGTCTTCCCCCACTGGGGAAGGCTAAGATAGAACGCGACCATGGCGCGCTAATCAAGCCTCCCTTGTGCAAAGGGAGGTGTCACGCGAAGCGTGACGGAGGGATTGTTACATAGCCACGGATACAACCCCTCAGGCGCTCACGCGCCAGCTCCCCTTGCACAGGGGAGCCGAAATGACGCACTTGCCGCACCTTAGCCTTCCCCAGTGGGGGAAGGTGGCACGGCGCTGCGCCGCCGTGACGGATGAGGTGTCACGCGCAAAGCAAAAGCGAACCGCCCCGGACGCCGATTCCTACAGGAATGAGGTGTCATGCGCAAATCCGCGCGACGCAAAAAGGCTTCCCGACGGGAAGCCTTTTTCTCATCATTCTTTTCTCACCGGATCGTCAGCTTTGCGGCGGCGAGCGCGCCGCAGAGCGTGTCCGTGCCGCTCGATGCGCCCATCTTCAGCGCGGCGGCGGCAAACGACGCATAATCGCCCGCGCCGAGGCAGGCCGCGGTCGCGGCGGCGTACACGGTGCAGTATTGCCCGCCGAGCGCGGCGGCGAGGTACGCGCCGCTGATGGGCGAGGTGCGCGCGGGCGCGGCGGCGAGCACCGCCCCGGCGGCCGCCTCCGGCGGCATCGGCAGCGCGATCCCTGCGCCTCTCGCGGCCAGCAGTGTCGAAAAGAACCCGCAGAGAAAATCGTCGCCCGACGGCGTCAGCCCGCGGCCGAGGCCGAGCAGCCGCACGGCGGCGATGGACGCCGCCGCCGCATCCCCGCGGCGGAACGCCGCCGTGAGCGCCGCGGCGCTGTCCGCGGCGTGACCGCGGTTTGTGCCGATCAGCTCGAGCATCCCGCGCGGCGAACCGTGCGCGGCGACATGCGCCTCGACCGAGGCCAGCCGTTCTTCATCCGGCGGCGCAAGCGGCGGCAGGATCCGCGCGGGCGGCGGCAGTACCTCGATCGGCATCGTGCGCCCGCCGATGCTGATCCCGCCCGGTGTAAATGCGACGGCGGCGCCGACGACAGGCTCTGCCGCCGCCAGAAATGCCGGAATGTCCCGCACCGCGGCGCCGAACGGCACTTCGCCGTATGCCGCATCGTAAAACGAGACAATCCCGCCAATGTCGGCATAGAGCGCATGGGAAAAAACGCCGACGAGCGTCCCGGCGGCGTTTCTCTCATACAGGCCGCGCGCCGTCTCTCCGAAGAAGACGGCGTGCGCCGATGGTTTATCTGCTCTGACTGTACTCATAGGTCTTGACGGCGACCATCTGCTCCTCGTCGGTGGCGATCGTATAGATCTTCACCTTGGAGTCGGGCGCGGAAATCTCGCACTCGCCGCGGACGTTTGCGTTCTTCTCCTCGTCGATCTTCACGCCGAAGACGCCGAGCGCATCGCAGACACAGCGGCGGATCGTGGCGGAATTCTCGCCGATGCCGCCTGCAAAGGTGAGGTAGTCCAGCCCGCCGAGCTCGGCATAGAAGCTGCCGACATAGCGGACGATGGCCGCGACGAACATGTCGATGGCGAGCTTGGCGCGCTCATTGCCCGCATTCGCCGCCTCCTCGATGAAGCGGAGGTCGCTGTCCACGCCGGAGATGCCGTAGAGGCCGCTCTTCTTGGCAAACGCGGTGGTGATCTCCTCCATCGTCATCCCCTCGTTCATGAGGAAGGGCACGATGTAGGCGTCAATGTCGCCGATGCGTGCCGCGTGGGGCAGACCGGTCTGGGGCGTGAAGCCGAAGGAGCAGTCCACGCTCTTGCCGTCTTTGATCGCGCAGAGCGAGGAGGAGCCGCCGAGGTGGCAGGAGATCGCGCGGAACGCGGTCTTGCCGACAAGTTCGGGAAGATGGCGCGCGGTGTACTCGTGCGAATGGCCGTGGAAGCCGAAGCGCTGAATGCCGTACTTCTCGTACCACTCATAGGGGAGCGCATAGAGCTTGCGCTCTTTCGGGATGGTCTTGTGGAACGCGGTCTCAAACGAGCCGACGAGCAGCGCGTCCGGCAGCATGGCCTTGAACTCGCCGATGGCGTCGAGATAGGGCTGGTTGTGCGCGGGCGCGATGAACAGATAGTCACGCATGGCGGCGAGCGTCTCGTCGTTCAGCTCAAACACGCCGTGGTGACCCTTGGCCAGCACGGTCTTGAAGCCGACGGCGCTGATTTCGGCAATGTCCGAGAGAATCCCCTGCTTTTTGTCCAGCAGGTCGCCGAGGAAAAGCGCGATGCCGTCCTTATAGCGCGGCACCGAGAGATGCTCCTTGGCGATCTTCTCGCCGGTCTTCACGTTGCAGAAGGAATAGATCGCCTCGGACGTGCTGCCGACGCGCTCCACCTTGCCGGTGGCGTAGACGGTCTTTTCGGGCATCTCGTAGAGCTTAAACTTCAGCGAGGTGCTGCCGACGTTGCAAACAAGAATCTTCATATTTCTGTCTCCTGTGCGGAAAATAATTTTACACCTTTATTATATAACGGAACCTGCGCCTCTGCATACAAATTTGCGGAAAATTCAAACACCGACTTTTGCGGGGGGAAACCTGAGAGGCGCAAACCAAGCCTCCCCCCGGCAAAGGGAGGTGCCGTCGATAGACGGCGGAGGGATTGTTGCAACGCAAAGGTACAACCCCTCAGTCACCTAACGGTGACAGCTCCCCTTGCACAGGGGAGCCGAAAAATGCCCACATCCCCGCCGAAAAACAAAAAATAACCGAAAACCGCATGGACAGCCGCCCGGCGGGGCGGTATACTGTCGATGGCGGTTTTCGGAAAGAATCAGAACAAAAACTCGGCGAGCAGGTCGAAAATCTCCTCTTTGCTCTTGCCGGGCGCGCCGGCGAGAATCTTCTTGATGCGGTAGCTGATCGTATTCTCGGCGATGAACAGCTTGGCCGCGATCTTGGAGTAGCTCTCCTTGGAAATGACCTCGCGCAGGATCTGAATATCCAGCTTGTCACAGCCGGACAGCAGCTTCTCGACGAGCAGAACGCGCTCGACGTCCGGGTCGCGGAAGAAGTTGGCGCCGACGTGGCGGTCAAACAGCATCCGCGTGTGCTCCAGCTTGATGTCCACGGGGTCGTAATGATAGTCGTAGATGTCGCAGTGCAGCAGCATCGACGCGGAGGAGATCGAGGGATTGGACTTCAGCAGCCGGTAGGCGCTGATGGCGAGCTTGCCCGCCTCCACGCTCTTGACCTTGGCCACGGCGATGTTGTGAATCTCAAGGTTGGCCAGCACCGTGTCGCCGAACGAGACGATGTGCATGTCGTCCGGCAGATTGAAGCCGAGCGACTCCAGCCGCTTCATCAGCACGACGGCGGAGACATCGTTGGCGCAGAGCACCGAGTCAAATTCGCCGATGCGCGCAAGCAGACGGTCGGTCGTCTCGCGGAGCGTGCCTTCAAAGTGGAAGATATCCTGCTCGCGCCCGCCCTCCTGCAGATAGTTGGCTACCTTCTGCATATCGGTCGAGCTCTTGGTGTTGCCGGAGAAAAACGCCGTCCGCGTCCGCCCGCCCGCGTGCAGAAACTTCATCAGCTTGCGCGTCGCGTCGTCGTAATCCATCGTGATGAAGCTGGCAAACGGGAACTGCTTCTGATAATTGGCGACGGCGAGCACAATGGGGCGCACGTCGCGGCTGTAGAGCAGGTTCATGCTGCGGGACGCCCAGGTGAGCGATGAGCCGAGCACGATGACGTGCGTATCATCAAAGGCGGGATCGTCCAAAAATTCGGTCGTGGTATGCACGCTGACCGGCATGTTCTTGCGCTTCGCCTGCGCCGTGATACCGCGCAGATAGTGCGAGCACCAGTGCGAATTCATATAGGATGCCTCGACCAGCACATGCATTTTCTTCACCTCCGAACCCGAAAAATGACGGAAATCTTACATCATTTATTGTATCACAACGCGGCGCGGCGGTCAATCCCCGCAAAAAAAAATTATTTTGGATTATTTTTTTGGGATTGAAAGGTTTACCCTGATGTATTATAATAAAAATGTTACAAATGCCCCCGCAAAAACGAAAGGAGTTTTGTTCATGAACATGAAACTGAAACGGTTCACCGCACTGGCGCTTGCCGCGCTGATGCTCTGTCCCATGTTTGCCGCCTGCGGCGAGAAAGAGAAGCCGGATGTCTCGAGCTCGGATGCGTCCGTCACCGCGGCGTCCACGCCTGCGGAGGAGACCCTCGGTGTTCCGCTGACCGCGGACTACGGCGGAGATGATTTCAATGTGCTGTCCGCCGGCAACGCCGCCTACAACGATTTTGCCTTTGACGAGGACTCTGCCCTGCCGCTTGCCAGCGCACAGTACAAGCGCAAGATCAAGGTGCAGGACGACTACAAGATCAAAATCAACGAAGAGATCAAGCGCGCGTATTCCTCGGGCGGCGGTCCCGGCTACATGGCCGTAAACCAGAGCGTCAACTCGGGCGACTGCACCTACGACCTCGCGCTGATCGCAGGCTATGACGTATCCGTCCTTGCCTACAGCGGTCTCCTCTACGACCTCAATTCCGTCCCGGGCATCGACCTCTCGAAGTCCTGGTGGGACCAGAAGGCCAACGAGAGCCTCTCGGTCCGCGACGTTATGTTCTTCACGACGGGCGACATCACCTGCTCGGACAACGACGCAACCTTCTGCCTGATGTTCAACAAGCAGCTCATCAAGAACTATGACCTTGAAAACCCCTATAAGCTGGTGGAAGACGGCAACTGGACGTTCGACACCTTCGGCGCGCTCTGCAAGACGGTCACCGAAGACCTCAATCAGGACGGCACGATGAATGAGAACGACCGCTTCGGTCTGCTCGTCTGGGACGACTCGGTCGTCGGTATTGTCAACGCCGCCGGTCAGCGCTGCTGCACGATCAATGCAGACGGCCAGATCGAGCTGACGCTGTACAACGAGACCACGGTCGCCGCGCTCGAAAAGTACTTCGACATCGCCTACGACACGCAGTACTCCTTTACATATCAGAGAAACATCAAGTCCGGCGCGCCCATGTGGCAGAACGACCAGGCGCTCTTCTGGACCTCGCTGCTCGGCAACATGCCGACCTTCCGCGAGATGGAGAGCGACTTCGGTATTCTTCCCTATCCGAAGCTGAACACCTCGCAGGACAGCTACTACCACACTGTTGCGCCCTACAACTCGCAGTTCATCTGCGTCCCGCTGATTCAGGACGACGTGGAGCGCACCGGCACGATCACCGAGGCGCTGGCATACTACGGTCAGAAGATTGTTCTGCCCGCATACTACGATGTCACGCTGATCGGTCAGTCCGCGCGTGACGAAGAATCCGAGGCCATGGTCGAGATCATCCTCGACACCCTGGTCTTCGATATCGGCTACTACTATCAGATCGGCCCCTACAACAAGCAGCTGATTCTGATGGTCCGCAGCTTCGACCGCAACTTTGCTTCGATGTATGACTCCTACAAGAACGCGGCAACCGCGCTGCTCAAGGTCATCAACGAATACTACGGCAAGGCTGTCGATCAGTGGGTCGCCGAGAAGTAATCCAAATGAAACAAAAAGAGGAACGGCGCGTCCGTTCCTCTTTTTTTGCGCGGCAGGCGCCGCACTGTCGCAAAAAAGGCTTCCCACGGGGAAGCCTTTTTCATTCAGTTCTCATAGAAGGCGCGGGAGCGGCGGCGGCTCCAGAAGATGCCCTGGCACTTGGAGAGCAGCGGTTCAAACCGATCCCCGGCGATCAGCAGATGCTCGAGAAACTCCACGTTGACCGTGCGGAACGCACCTGCCACCGCGGCGGTCGTCTCCATATCCTCCGCTGAGGGAACGGCCGTGCCGTTCGGATGATTGTGCGCGAGCACAACGCGCGACACGCGCGGGCGCAGCGCCTGTTCGACCAGTTTGCGCGTGTCGAACTGCACGCGATTGACCGAGCCGTCGCAGATTTTGACCAGATCAATGACGCGGTCGCTGTTGTCGAGCAGCAGCAAGGTCACGGTCTCGACCGTCAGCCCGGCATAATAGCGCAGAAGCAGCTCGCCTATCTTGTTGAGCGTATCATAGCGTTTATCCGAGTCGCGCGCCTCGCAGAGCACGGCGCGGTTGACTTCCGGAATCAGCTTGAGCAGCGTTGCGGTATGCTCGCTGACACCGTCCACCGTGCAGAGCTCCTCGACCGAGGCCTCAAACACGCCGGACAGCGAGCCGAAGCGTTTGAGCAGCGCATGGGCGATCGGATTGGTGTCCCGCTGCGGGATGCCGAAGAACAGCAGCAGCTCGAGTATGTTGTGCTTCTCGAAGCCGCCGAGCCCCTCGCGGAGGAACCGCTCCTTCAGCCGCGCGCGGTGACCGCCGTGCGGATGCTTGGGATTTGTCTCAGCCATGGTTACAGCAGCTTTGCGAATGCGGCGGGCGTGTAGACCCGGCAGTCGAACACGCGCGCGCCGGCCGTCACCGTCGTGGCGCTGCCGCGGCCGATCTCGAGCGCGGGAACCTGCTCGTCAAGGAGCAGCACCGGCGTACAGGGCTTGCCGTCCTCGGTCTCCGGGAAGTTCGGCCGCACCCACATGAAGTCCGCGTCGCCGCTCCCGGTCATGACGGTGAAATAGCCGCGGTCGCGGTAGAAATAGACCCGCTGCGCGTCCCCGCCCACCGTCAGCACCTTGACGGCGTAGACGGCGTCCGCCGTCGTGACCGCAAAGTCGTACCTGCCGCTGTCGTTTTTGCTGATGCCAAAGAGGCTCGACGCGCGGAAGCCGTCGCCCTTTTCCTTGCACATCTTCTTGATCTCGCCGAGTGAAACCGCCATGAAAGCACCCCCATCAGAACGCAAAGTCGAAATTCGTGCAGACTGTGTCTTGCATACGACCCCCGGTTGTGATATACTGTTTTACGGTATGTCCTCTGCACGGTATGTCCGTCTGCACGGCACAGCTTGCGGAATATAGCGAAAAAACCCCGCCGGAGCGAGGTTTTTCGGTTGGAGCTGGTAGCCGGACTTGAACCGGCGACCTGTTGATTACGAATCAACTGCTCTACCAACTGAGCCATACCAGCACGCGTTTTATTATACAACATCGCATACCGTTTTGTCAAGAGGTATTTTATGAATTTATGTGACATACGCACCGTCCGGGATATCCTGGCGGCGTTCGGCACCGGAACCAAGAAAGGCTTCGGGCAGAATTTTCTCATCAATGCGGCGATCCCCGAGGGCATCGCCGACGCCTGCTGCGACGACCGGGACAGCGTGATCGTGGAGATCGGCCCCGGCATTGGCTGTCTGACGGCCGAGCTGGCGAAGCGCTTCAAGCGCGTCATCGCCTTCGAGATCGACAAGACGCTCATCCCGGTGCTGCATTACACGCTCGGCTCGTTTGCAAACGTCGAGGTCATCAACGAGGACATCCTCAAGGTCGATCTTGCCCGGGTCCTTGCCGAAAAGGCGGCGGGCGAGCGCGTCTCGGTCTGCGCCAACCTCCCTTATTATATCACCACGCCGATCCTCATGCGCCTTGTGGAATGCGGCTACCCCTTCGACAGCATCACGGTCATGGTGCAGCGCGAGGTGGCCGACCGCCTGTGCGCGGCGCCGGGAAGCGCGGATTACGGCGCGATCACCGCGGCGCTCTGCTACTACGGCGCGCCGCGAAAGCTGTTCACGGTCACGGCGGGCAACTTCATGCCCGCGCCGAAGGTGGACTCCGCCGTGGTGCGCATCGACCTGTGGCGGGACAAGCCCGTCAGGCCGCAAAGCCCCGAGCTGTTCTTCCGGGTGATCCGCGCGGCGTTCGGCCAGCGGCGCAAGACGCTGACAAACGCGCTGTCCGCCGCCTTCCCCGAAGTGCCGAAGGAGGCGCTGTCCGCCGCCGTCACATCCTGCGGACATGACGCGCGCATCCGCGGCGAAAAGCTCTCGACCGCCGAATTTGCGGCGCTGGCGGACGCGCTTCTCCCCCTGCTCGCATAAATTCACATCCGAAAGGAGATTGCCATGGCAAAGCTGTATTTCAAGTTCGGCGCGATGGGAAGTTCCAAGACCGCGCAGGCGCTGATGACCAAGTTCAACTATGAGGAAAAGGACAAGACGGTCTGGCTCATCAAGCCCGCCATCGACACGCGGGACGACCGCATCGAAAACGGCCGCCGCATCACCGAGGCGAAGAGCCGCATCGGCCTCGCCGCCCCCGCTGACGCCATTGCGGAGGACGACGACCTCATCGAGCTGTTCACGGCGCGCGAGGGGCGCATTCCCACGGACGTCATCATCTGCGACGAATGCCAGTTCCTCACGGGAAAGCAGGTGGAGCAGCTGAAATACATCGTGGATCACTTCGATCTGCCGGTGCTCTGCTTCGGCCTGCGCGCCGATTTTCAGACGCTGATGTTCCCGGGCAGCAAACGCCTGTTTGAGATCGCGGACAGCATCTCGGAGATCAAATCCATCTGCCGCTGCGGCCGCAAGGCGACCGTCAACGCGCGTCTCGACGCGGCGGGCAACATCATCACCGAGGGCGACCAGGTCTGCCTCGGCGGCAACGACAAGTACGTCGGCATGTGCTACCGCTGCTACTATGCGCGCACGCACGCTGCCGAAAAATGATGAAAATCCCCGCGCACCCTTGACAAGGCCGCGGACATATGCTATACTATTTGAACATTCCGTGAGGGAGTAGTCTGCGCGCAAGCGCTTCCAATGCCAACAACCGACCGCATACGGTCTGGCACGAATGAAATGACAAGACTCATGGGTAGACAAGATGTCTATCCGTGAGTTTTTTTATATATAATATTGATGTATTGAAACCAAGAAGAAGGAGTTTCCATGAAATTCTACACAGACGAGAAAGACGACGTCCTGCGCGCCGTCTCCGCAACCGAGGAGGGGCTTTCCGCCGCCGAGGCGGAGGCGCGGCTGGCGAAGAACGGCAAGAACAAGCTGAAAGCCGCGAAGAAGGATTCGCTCATCAAGCGGTTCTTCATGCAGATGGCCGACCCGATGATCCTCATCCTGCTGGCCGCCGCCGCCATCAGCGCCGTGACCTCGGTCTACGAGGGCGAAGCGCCCACCGACGTGTTTATCATCCTCTTTGTCGTTATCGTCAACGCCGTGCTCGGCGTCTATCAGGAGAGCAAGGCCGAGAAGGCGATCGAGGCCTTGCAGGAGATGAGCGCGGCCACCTCCAAGGTCCTGCGCGGCGGCGCAGTCGTGCAGGTCAAGAGCGAAGACCTCGTCGTCGGCGACGTGGTGCTGCTCGAGGCGGGCGACGCCGTCCCGGCGGACGGCCGTCTGCTTGAGAGCGCCAGCCTCAAGATCGAAGAAGCGGCGCTGACCGGCGAGAGCGTGCCGGTGAACAAGTTCATCGACATCATCCACCTGCGCGACGGCGCGGAAGTGCCGCTCGGCGACCGCAAGAACATGGTCTACATGGGCAGCACGGTGGTCTACGGCCGCGGCAGCTTTGTCGTGACGGCCACCGGCATGGACACCGAGATGGGCAAGATCGCGGACGCGCTGGCCAACGCCTCGGAGGGGCAGACGCCGCTCCAGATCAAGCTGACGCAGCTTTCGAAGATCCTCACCTGGATGGTGCTCGGCATCTGCGCGGTCATTTTCGCGGTGCAGCTGCTGCGCTACGGCCGCGGCTTTGACACCGTGATGCACGCCTTCATGGTGGCGGTCTCGCTGGCGGTCGCGGCAATTCCCGAGGGCCTTGCCGCCGTAGTCACCGTGGTGCTGTCCATCGGCGTGACCAACATGTCAAAGCGCAACGCCATCATCCGCCGCCTAACCGCGGTGGAGACGCTGGGCTGTGCGCAGATCATCTGCTCGGACAAAACCGGCACGCTGACGCAGAACAAAATGACCGTGGTGGATCACTTCGGCGAAAATGAGAACCTGCTGGCCTCGGCGATGGCGCTCTGCTCCGACGCGGAGCTGAATGCCGACGGCAGCGTCACCGGCGAGCCGACCGAGGCGGCGCTGGTGGCCTATGCGGCAAAGCTGGGGCTGAAAAAGACCGCGCTGAAGACCGAATTTCCCCGCGTCGGCGAAGCGCCGTTTGACAGTATGCGCAAGATGATGTCCACCCTGCATAAAGCGGGCGGCAGGGTCGTACAGTACACCAAGGGTGCGCCGGACGAGGTGCTGCGCCGCTGCACACGCTACATCAGGGACGGACACGAGCTGCCCATGACCGAAAACGTGCGCGCCGAGATTCTCGCGGCCAACAAGGGCATGGCCGACCGCGCGCTGCGCGTGCTGGCCGCCGCCCTGCGCACCTACGACCGTATGCCCGCCTCGACCGAGCCGGAGACGCTGGAAAACGAGCTCTGCTTTGTCGGTCTGGTCGGCATGATCGACCCCGTGCGCCCCGAGGTGGGGGCGGCAATCGAAGAATGCCACCGCGCGGGCATCCGCGCGATCATGATCACCGGCGACCACATCGACACGGCGACGGCGATCGCAAAGGAGCTGGGCATTCTCGAGGGCGGCAAGCGCGCGATCACCGGCGCGGAGCTGTCGGCGATGAGCGACGCGGAATTTGAAAAGGTGTTCCGGGACATCGCGGTCTACGCGCGCGTACAGCCCGAGCACAAGACCCGCATCGTCAACGCATGGCGCGGCGCGGGCTATGTCACGGCGATGACCGGCGACGGCGTGAACGACGCGCCCTCGATCAAGTCGGCCGACATCGGCATCGGCATGGGCATCACCGGCACGGACGTGACGAAAAACGTGGCGGACATGGTGCTGGCCGACGACAACTTCGCCACCATTGTGGGCGCGGTCGAGGAAGGCCGCCGCATCTACGACAACATCCGCAAGGCGATCCAGTTCCTGCTCGGCTCCAACATGAGCGAGGTGCTGTCCATCTTCGTTTCCACGCTGCTCGGCTTCACGATCCTCGAGCCGGTGCATCTGCTCTGGATCAACCTCGTAACCGACTGCTTCCCCGCCCTCGCGCTCGGCATGGAAAAGGCGGAGCCCGGCATCATGAAGCGCAAGCCGCGCCCCGCCAAGGCCGGCATCTTCGCGGGCGGCATGGGCGTTGACATCGCTTACCAGGGGCTGATGATCTCGGCGCTGACGATTGCGTCCTACTTCATCGGCCACTTCATGGAGTCCGGTCTCTGGGAGATCACCGAGAGCGCCGACGGCATGACGATGGCATTCCTCACGATGAGCATGGCGGAGATTTTCCACAGCTTCAACATGCGCTCGCAGCGCGGCTCGCTGATCTCGCTGAAGTCCACAAACGTGCTGCTGAACGGCGCTGCCATCGCCAGCCTCGTGCTGACGACCGCCGTCTGCGAGATCCCGCTTTTGGCCAACGCATTCGGCTTCACCTCGGTGGAGCTGCCCGAATACCTCGTCGCCATCGCGCTCGCATTCCTCACCATCCCGCTCGTCGAGCTGGTCAAGTGGATGCAGAGAAAGAAGAATAAATAAGTTGCAAAGGAAAAGCGGGGGAAACTTTCGTGTACGAAAGTTTCCCCCGTACCCCTTTCCAAGAACTTTGAATGGGGGAGAAAAACGCACAAACCCGGTAGGGGTCGGCGCCCTCGACGACCCGCTCGCACTGCGGCAAAACGTAGGGCGCCGTCCGTCTCCCGCCGCATCGTGCATATTCTAACCAAGCCTTCCCCAGCGGGGGAAGCTGCGAACGCGGGTATCCGTGCTGCGCTTTCTAAGGCTCCTCCTGACGGGGGATAGCTGTACGAGACGCAAAGCGTCTCGCGGAGTTTTTCTTCGTCGGCTGAACGCCGACGATTTCGCAAACGAAACCGAAAAACATCCTGAGCCGAACGGCGCCTGAGGGAGAGATAACGCAAAGCAAAACACCCCACAACGCCCCCGACGCAAAAAAGCAGACGCTATGCGTCTGCTTTTTGCTGTTTCTCGCATTCAGATCTCCACGCGCTCGATGGCCGCGGCGCGAAGCCCATCGCAGGTGATGAGCGCGCCGCGCAGGACGATCCTGCCCGCGGCGGGGACGAATTTCTGCGGTGTGCCGGTGGTGAAGCGCCGCAGAATGACGTCGCGATCCGTGCCGAGCACGCCGCCCTCCGGGCCGCACATGCCGAGATCGGTCATATACGCCGTGCCGCCGGGCAGAATTTTTGCATCGGCGGTCTGCACGTGCGTATGCGTGCCGACGACGGCGGTCACCCTGCCGTCGAGATACCAGCCGAATGCCTCCTTCTCGGCGGTGGCCTCGGCGTGCAGATCGACGAGCGCCGCATCGTATTCGCCGGCGCGGCGGGCAAGCAGGCGGTCGGCCACCTCGAAGGGGCTGCCCGCGTGCTCCAGGTTCATCATGCCGGAGAGATTCAGCACCAGCACGCGCGCCGCGCCGCAGTCAAACACGGTGTCGCCGCAGCCGGGCGCGGCGGCAGGCAGATTGGCGGGGCGCAGGATGCACGGGCTGTCGTCGAGCAGGCTGTAGACCGACCGATTGTGCAGCGAATGGTTGCCGCCGGTGAGCACATCGACGCCCGCGTCGAGCAGCCGCCCCGCGTCCTCGGCGGAGATGCCCATGATGCCGGTGGCGTTCTCGCCGTTGGCAACCACCATATCGCACGAAAGCTCCCGTCTGAGCCCCCACAGGCGGCTGCAAAGCAGGTCCACCGCCGCGCCGCCGACGATGTCGCCGAGCATTAAAATCTTCATATTCCGCTCTCTTTCTTTTTCAAAAAGGCTGTCTCGGAATGCCGAAACAGCCTTTTTCTATTTACTTTGCGAAGTCCACCGTGCGGCTCTCGCGGATCAGATGCACCTTGATCTGACCGGGATAATCCATCTCGCTCTCGATCTTGGATGCGATCTCGTGCGCGAGGATCGTCATCTGGTCGTCCGAGACCTGCTCGGGCTTGACCATGACGCGGATCTCGCGGCCCGCCTGGATGGCAAAGGTCTTCTCGACGCCGGGGAAGTCGTTTGCCAGCTCCTCGAGCTTCTGCAAACGCTTGATGTAATTCTCGAGGTCCTCGCGCCGTGCGCCCGGACGCGCCGCCGAAATAGCGTCTGCCGCCTGGACGATGAACGCGGTCAGCGTCTCGGGCTCCACGTCGCCGTGGTGCGCCTCGATCGCGTTGATGACCTCGCGCGATTCCTTATGCTTCTTGGCGACCTCTACGCCGAGCTGGATGTGCGAGCCCTCCGCCTCCTGCGTGAGCGCCTTGCCGATGTCGTGCAGCAGACCCGCGCGCTTGGCCACCGTCACATCGGCGCCGAGCTCGCTTGCCAGAATGCCGGACAGCAGCGAGACCTCGATCGAGTGGCGCAGCACATTCTGGCCGTAGCTCGTGCGGTAACGCAGTCTGCCGAGCAGCTTGATGACGTCGGGATGCAGCCCGTGTACGCCGGTCTCGAAGGTGGCCTTCTCGCCCGCCTGCTTGATGGTGGCGTCCACCTCGCGGCGCGCCTTCTCCACCATCTCCTCAATGCGTGCGGGATGGATACGGCCGTCCGCAATCAGCTTTTCAAGCGCGATGCGCGCGACCTCGCGGCGCACCGAGTCAAAGCCGGAGATCGTGATGACCTCGGGCGTGTCGTCAATGATGAGATCGACGCCGGTGAGCGTCTCGATCGCGCGGATGTTGCGGCCCTCGCGGCCGATGATGCGGCCCTTCATGTCCTCATTTGGCAGCTGAACGGTCGAAATCGTGATCTCGCTGACATGGTCGGCGGCGCAGCGCTGGATGGCGGTGGACAGGATGTCCTTCGCCTTCTCCTCGGCCTCGTCCTTGAACTGTTCCTCAAAGTGCGCAATCTTCAGCGCCTTTTCGTGTGTCAGTGCCGTCTCCATGCGGGAAAGCAGCTCATCGCGCGCCTGATCGCGTGTAAATCCGGCGATGCGCTCCAGCATCGCGACATGCGAATCCAGCGTTTCCTGAATCTTCCCGCGAAGATCTTCCGTCTCTTTGATTTTCTGGTTCAGAAGTTCGTTCTTGTTTTCAATAGCTTCGGTCTTTGCGTCAAGCGATTCTTCTTTTTGCTGAATGCGGCGCTCCTGTCGGGAGACCTCCTTGCGGCGCTCCTTGAGTTCGTTCTCGGCGTCCGTGCGGATCCTCAGAACTTCCTCTTTCGCCTCGAGCACGGATTCCTTCTTCTTGCTCTCGGCGGTTTTGATCGCTTCTTCAACAATTCTTGCCGCCTGTTCCTCCGCGCTGCCGATCTCTTTCTCGGCGACACGCTTGCGGTGCATCGAGCCGATGACCGCACCAAGCAGCAATCCCACAATCAAGGCGACGGCACCGACTGCAATGTAAATCTCCATCGCAGTGTACCTCCTTGAATTTTCGGATATTATGCAAAGCCGCCCCGCCCGGACGGGCGAAACAGGCATACCTGCACTAACGTATATTATACATGATAGTTATAGACAATGTCAATATTCTTTTGCGAAATGCTGTGAAATGCGTTGCAAATTTCTCAAAAACAAACTATAATAAGAACAGTCGAAAATCGGGATTTTTGAACTTTCGGGAGGTGAAACCATGCCTGCATATCCCGTCCGCCGCGTCGCGGCGATGCACGACCTTTCCTGCTTCGGCCGCGGGTCGCTCACGACCATTCTGCCCGTCCTGTCCGTCCTCGGCGTACAGGTGCTGCCCCTGCCGACCACCCTGCTCTCCACGCACACCGGCGGGTTTGAGGGCTTCACGTTCACCGACCTGACCCCCGAGCTCTACAAGATCGCCGACCACTGGGAAAAGCTCGGCATCCGCCCGGACGCCATCTACACCGGCTTTCTCTCGGGCGCGGCACAGTGCGATTTCATCGAGGACTTCATCACCCGCTTCGGCGGTGCGGACACGCTGACGCTGATCGACCCCGTGATGGGGGACGACGGCGAACTCTATTCGCAGAGCACCGGCGCGCTGGTGGATCGGATGCGCGAGCTCTGCCGCCGCGCCGACATCATCGTGCCGAACCTGACCGAGGCCTGCCTGCTCTGCGAAGTGCCCTACCCCGACACCGCCGCGATGTCGCCGTCGGCGCTCACCGCGTGTATCACGGCGCTGCTCGACAGGCTGACCGCGCTCGGCCCGCGCCGCGCGGTCATCACCGGCATCGTCACCGACCGCGCCTCCGGCGTCTCGACCGCCGGGATAGACCGCTCGCCCGCCGCGCTCGATCCCGCGCCGTTCTTCGTCAATCTGCCGCGCATCGGCGGCATGTACCCCGGCACGGGCGACCTCTTTGCCGCCGTCCTTGTGGGCAAGCTGCTCACCGGCACGCGGTTTGCCGCCGCCGTCACGGCGGCGAGCGCCTTTGTCCGCGACGTGATCGCCTATTCCGCCGCGTTCGACACGCCGCACCGCGACGGCGTCCTGCTCGAACCCTGCCTGCACAAGCTCGCGGAAATATGAGAAAAAGCGCTCTGCGGAGCGCTTTTTTGTGCCGTGGGATTGGAGATTATTCCGCGGTGCCCTGCGGAGCATCGACCCGTTGCCCGGTGCGCAGACACCTCATCCACCGCGGAGCGCGGTCCCCCTTCCCCCGCTGGGGAAGGCTTGGAACGCGGGCGGGTGACAAATGGTCGCCTCTACAGGATTGTGCGATGCTTGTACCAACCGGTAGGGGTCGGCTCCCACGACGACCCGCGCACCCCCAAAAAATTCAAAGTCCTTGGAAAGGGGTGCGGGGGAAACTTTCGTACACGAAAGTTTCCCCCGCTTTTCTTTTCTGTTTCAACTATTTCTTCGCCACACGCATGGTGCGCAGCGCGTTGGCCACGGCCAAGAGGCAGACGCCGACATCGCTGAACACGGCGACCCACAGATCGGTGATGCCGACCGCCGACAGGATTACGACGCCGACCTTGACGACCAGCGCAAATACGATGTTCTCGCGGACGATGCGCATCGTCTTGCGGGCAATGCGGATCACGGCGGGGACTTTGGTCAGCGAGTCGCCCATGATGACGACGTCCGCCGCCTCCAGCGCCGCGGCACTGCCGATGCCGCCCATCGCCACGCCCACGTCGGCGAGCGCAAGGCCGGGCGCGTCGTTGATGCCGTCGCCGACGTAGAGCAGCTTCCTGCCGCTCTCGCGCAGCGCCGAGATCGCCTCCACCTTGTCGGCGGGCAGCAGCTCGGGCTTCACGGTCGAGATGCCGACTTCCTTGGCCACGCGCTCGGCGATGGCGCGCTTGTCACCGGTGAGCATCGTCGTGTCGGTGATGCCGAGCGACGCAAGGTCGCGGATGGCTTCGGCGCTGTCCGGCTTCAGCTCGTCGGCGAAGACGGCGCAGCCGAGGTACACGCCGTTTGCGGCGGCGTAGACCACCGTGCCGGCCGCCTCGACCTCGTTGAACGCGATACCCGCGTCACCGAGCAGCGCCGCGTTGCCGCAGAGGCAGGAGACCGCCCTCCCGTCGATGACGGCGTCGGCGCGCACACCCTTGCCGGGGATGGCGGCGGAATCGGTCACTTCAATGCCTTCGGCCAGCTTGCCGAAGGCGCGCATCGCGGCAAGCGCGATGGGGTGCGTGCTGTACTTTTCGCAGATGGCGACGACGCGGCAGAGCGCTTCCTCATCCGGCGCATCCTGGGCGCCGACATAGGCGAAGCTGCCGCGCGTGAGCGTGCCGGTCTTGTCGAATGCGGCCGCGTTCACCGCGGTGAGCGCCTCCAGATAGTTGCCGCCCTTGATCAGCACGCCGCACTTGGACGCCGCGCCGAGACCGCCGAACAGGCCGAGCGGCACCGAGATGACCAGCGCGCAGGGGCAGGACGCCGCGAGCGCGCAGAGCGCACGGTAGACCCAGGTCGAGAAGCTGCCGTAGCCGAGGAGCGGCGGGACGATCGCCACCAGCGCGGCAAACGCGCAGACAATCGGCGTATACACTTTCGAGAAGCGGCGGATGAAGTTCTCCACCGGACTCTTGCGCTCACGCGCATTTTCCAGCATTTCGAGAATCTTGGCGACCGTGCCGTTGGCATAGTCGGCGGTGACGCGCACCTTGAAGGTGGCGTCCACGCTCATGCTGCCCGACAGCGCCTCGTCGCCGACCGTCTTTGCGACCGGCAGGCTCTCGCCGGTCAGCGCCGACAGATCCATGTCGCCCGTGCCTTCCACCAGCACACCGTCCAGCGAAACCTTCTCGCCGGGGGCGATGACGACGATGTCGTCGATCTGCACCGCCTCGGGCGCCATGGTGATGAGCTTGCCGTCCTTCTCCACCGTGACCTTCTCGGGGCGCAGCTCCAGCATCTGCTTGATGCTGCCGCGGCTCTTGGCGACCGCGCGGCCCTGGAGATATTCGCCCAGCTCAAAGAGGATGACGACCGCGCAGCTCTCGGCAAACTCGCCGATGGCGAATGCGCCGAGCGACGCGATGCTCATCAGAAACTCCTCGCCGAACCAGTCGCCGTCGCGGATGCTCTCGACCGCCTCGAGCAGGACGCGATAGCCCGCGACGAGATAGGAGGCGCCGAATACGATGGCCGAGACAAAGGTCGGCAGAGCCAAAAGCTTCAGGCCGAGGCCGATGCAGAACAGCACGGCGGCGATGCCGAGGCGGATCAGCAGCTTTTTGCCGTCGCCCTCCCCGTGCTCGTGGTCGTGGCCGCAGCAGCAGCCGTCGTCATCGTCGTCGTGATGATGTTCATGCCCGCAGCAGCAATCGTCGCCGTGGTCATGGTCGTGGTCATGCTCGTGCTCGTGCTCGTGCTCGTGCTCTTCGCCGTGACCGCAGCCGGGGCAGGCGTCTTTCTTTTCTTCTTCGTCTTTCATGGCTTACTCCTCCACATGCTCAAGTCCGGCGTCGAGAATCGTTTTGACGTGGTCGTCCGCCAGCGAATAGTACATCTGCTTGCCGTCGCGGCGGCAGCGCACCAGGTGGCTCTGCTTCAGGACGCGGAGCTGATGCGAAATGGCCGTCTGGCTCATTTCCAGCGCCGCCGCGATGTCGCCGACGCAGCTCTCCCGGTCCGAGAGGCAGAACAGGATGCGGATGCGCGTGGAATCCGCGAAAATCTTGAACAGGTCGGCAAGATCGTAGATCAGTTCTTCGTCTTCCATTTCCCTTGTCCTCCGTTGAATGTATGAATATCTGTTCATGTGTTTATGATAGCATGGGTTCATGCGTCTGTCAAGAGGAAATTGCAAAAAAATAAAAAAAGGGGGCAATTTTGGCTCCCCTGTGCAAGGGGAGCTGGCGTGGAACACGCCTGAGGGGTTGTTCCGCACCAAACAATCCCTCCGGTGCTTCGCACCACCTCCCTTTGCACAAGGGAGGCGAAGTTAGACTGCGCACGGAGGCGGGCGACCGATGGTCGCCCCTACAAGATTGTTCCCTTGCACACGCCCCGCTCCACACAAAAAAGGGCGGCCGAGGCCGCCCCTTTGGGCATAACAATTTTACAGCGTTGTCTCCGCGTGGCGGAGGACGTGGCAGTTGATGTTGACGGCGACGGGCAGCCCCGCGATGTGCGTGGGAGCGGCGGCGACGGCGACCGAAAGCGCCGTGGTGTCGCCCGAGAAGCCCTGCGGGCCGATGCCGGTTTGGTTGATCGCGTCGAGCAGACGCGCCTCGAGCGCGGCATAGCGCGCGTCGGGGTTGTGCGCGCCCGCACGGCGGACGAAGCACTCCTTGGCCAGCGCGGCGCAGCCCTCGAAATCGCTGCCGATGCCGACGCCCACCGAGATGGGCGGACAGGGATCGGCGCCCGCGCGCTCGACCGTCTCGACGACGAAGCGCACGATGTCGTCCTCACCCGCGGCGGGCGTGAACATGCGCAGCGCGCTCTTGTTCTCACTGCCAAAGCCCTTGGGCAGGGCGACGATGCGCACCCGGTCGCCGGGGACGGCGCGGAGGTGCAGCACGGCGGGTGTGTTGTCCTCGGTGTTTTGCCGCTCATAGAGCGGGTCGCGCACGACAGACAGGCGCAGCGCACCGTCCACGTAGGCGCGGCGCACGCCGCGGTTGACCGCGTCCGCGACATTGCCGACGATGTGCGCGTCCTCCCCGATATAGAGGAAGACCACCGCCATGCCGGTGTCCTGGCAGACCGGGACGTCCATCTCGCGCGCCGCCTCCACATTGTCGAGCAGGCGGCCGAGCACGCTTTTGGCAAGCGCGCAGCGCTCGCGCCCGGCGGCACAGGCGATGCAGTCGGTCACGTCCTCGGTGAGCGTGTAGTTTGCCTTGACAAAAAGTTCGGCGACCGCGTCCTCCACCGCCTCGGCGGGGATCATGCGGATCGTTCTTCCGTTGCAGCTTACCGTTTCCATATCACTTACTCATCCAGATCGTTGAAATAGATAATCTCGCCCGGCATACAGTAGCCGAGCTTGCGGCGGGCGACCCGCTTGACGTATTCCTCGTCGAAGGGAGCGGCAAGCTCCTCCTTCAGCGCGGCCTGCACCTCTTTTGCGGCGGCCAGCTGCGCCTCAAGCGCGTCGTTTTTGGCGCGGAGATCGTTCTGCCGCATCCAGATCACGCCGACGAGCAGCAGCCCGAGGATCAGCGCGGCGGTGAGCGCCGCCCGCGCCGAAAACGGCGTGTGTGCCTGTTCGGTTTTCCGCATGATTCCCGCCTCCCTTTCCGTTTGCGCAGACGATGTCGCAGCGCGCCATCCGCTGCTGTTCCGCCGCGCGGCGCCGTCGCCCGTTTCGTTCTTCTTTCTTTCTATTATACCAAGCGCGCGCCCGGCTTGCAACAGGTTTTGCGATTTTTTGTGCCGCCGCCCGCGCCCGCCGCACCCCGGCGGCAAACGGCCGCAGCAGCAGACGGCACGCGGCGCGGACAAACCGCCGCACGGCGGCGGCGACCGCCTCGACCACGGTGATGAACAGCCGCCCGACCGTGTGGTAATAGGCGAGGAAGCCGCAAAACGCGCCGACAAGCACAAAGCCGCGCACGCGCCCGTCCCCGGTGACGAAGAAGAACACGCACGCCAGCACTGCGCAGACAACGAGGAACAGAAAATCGCCGAGCGCGACGAGAAGCAGCCGGCAGAAATCGCGCCCGCCGCGGGGCGGGCGCACGTCGATGAACAGAAGCACGCGCGAAAAGCGCACGATGTCGTACAGCACACCGTACAGGATCCCGAGCGCGAGCGAGGCGGCAAATGCGGCCGCCTGCGCCTGCATCGAAACCTCCATTACTTCGCGCGGCGGGCGAACAGCCCTTTCTTTTCGCCGGGCAGGGCGGCATAACAGAGACCGTCGATGCGCCCCTCCAGCGTGAAGCTGCCGCTCTCGGCGGACATCTGCAAAATTTTCAGCCCGCTGCCCTCGATCTCCACCTTGCCGAGCGCCGTCGCCACCGATACGAAGTCCTCGTCAAAGGACAGCACCTCGCTGACGCCGTCCATCTCCAGCCGCCTGCGGCTTTTCAAGCTGACGTTGCTCTCACCGTTTTCGATCATATGCGCGCCCTCCCGCCTTGTATTTCTCTTCACGGGAGCATATGAAAAAAGCCGCGCAAATATGAAAAAGCCGCCCGCAGGCGGCTCAGGCTGCGGGCAAACCCACAGATTCAAAACGACATCGTCAAAATGCACAAAGAATCATACGGGCCGCTCCGGACGTCAGTCCATACAGGTCGTACATGCGTATCTAACAAAGCCTCCACCTGACGGGGGAGGTGTCACGGCTTGCCGTGACGGAGGGAGAGATACCGCAAAATAAGGATCATCAAGCAAATGTTACTGCTCGTTATCTCTCCCTCAGTCAACTCCGTTGACAGCTCCCTCGTCAGAGGGAGCCCGTATTTGTGCAATCTACCGAATGCTGTTCTGCAATCGGGCTTTACCCGCAACCTGACGCCGCCCGCAGGCGGCTGTTCTCATGCCTCGTACCGATGGATCCCGTCGGGCGTGATCTTGTAGGTGTACATCGAGGCAAACGCCTCGTCGCAGAGCGCGTCGAAGTCAAGCTTCGCCGCCTCGGCCGCCACCTTCTCCGGCTCGGGGCGGGTCTTGGGATGCCGCGGCGTGAACACGGTGCAGCAGTCCTCATACGGCTCGATCGAGGTGTCGTAGGTGTCGATGCGCCGCGCGATCTGCACGATCTCCTCCTTGTCCAGTCCGATGCAGGGGCGGAAGACCGGCATGTCCGCCATCGCGTCGGTCACGCGGATGGCCTCCAGCGTCTGGCTGGCGACCTGCCCGAGGCTCTCGCCCGTGATGAGCGCGCCGCAGTGGCACTTCTCCGCCGTGCGGGATGCCAGCTTCATCATGAAGCGGCGGAGCAGCAGCGTGAAATAATCCTCGCAGCACTTGTTTTTGATCTCCTCCTGCACATGCGTGAGCGAGATCACATGCACATACATGCAGTCGCTGTATTCGGTGACCTTCTGTGCAAGCGCCAGCACCTTGTCGCGCGCGCGCTCGCTGGTGTAGGGGAAGCTCTCGAAGTGCAGCGCGTCTACCGTCATGCCGCGCTTGGCCATCATGAAGCCCGCGACCGGACTGTCGATCCCGCCCGAAAGCAGCAGAAGCCCGCGCCCGCTCGACCCGATGGGCATACCGCCCGCGCCGTGCAGCTGGTCGAAGTGGATATACGCCGCCGCCTCGCGGATCTCGACGCGCACGACCCGCTCCGGGTGATGCACGTCCACGCGGATCGAGGGAATGCTCTCGAGGATGAACGCGCCGACCTCGGCGCAGATCTCGGGCGAGCCGAACGGGAAGGTCTTGTCCGACCGCTTGGCCTCGACCTTGAACGTGCGGACGCCCGCCATGCGGCGCGGCAGATATTCCGCCACGCAGGCGCGCAGGCTCTCCATGCTCTTATCGCAGACGGCGGCAACCGTCACGCGGTTGAAGCCGAAGGTGCGCGTCATGCTCTCCAGCGCGCCGTCGAGGTCACAGCCGTCGTCCAGCGGCTCGACATACACGGTGCTCTGCACATTCCGCACCGAAAAATTGCCGTACCGCGCGGCGCGCGCACGCACGCGGCGCACGAGCATGGACTCAAAATGCGCCTTGTTTGCGCCCTTGAGCACCAGCTCGCCGTATTTGCAGAGGATAACTTCCTTCATATCGTTTCTCTTTTCCGTTTATTTGCGCACCGCGCCGTTTGAAGTGACGAGGTACTTGACCGTGGTCAGCGCCGACAGCCCCATCGGCCCTCTGGCGTGCAGCTTCTGCGTGGAGATGCCGATCTCCGCGCCGTAGCCGAATTCGCCGCCGTCGGTGAAGCGGGTGGAGGTGTTGACATAGACCGCCGCCGCATCGACGCCGCCGGTGAAATACCGCGCCGCCGCGTCGTCGCGCGTGACGATCGCCTCACTGTGCCTCGTGCCGTGGCGGTTGATGTGTTCGACCGCCTCGCGGACGTTTTCCACGGCCTTGACCGAGATGATGAGGTCGTTGTATTCGGTGTCGAAGTCCTCGGGCGCGGCGGGGACGGCGTGCTGAAAGCAGCCGATGCAGTTTGCATCCGCACGGATCTCCACGCCGCAGCGCTGCATGTCCGCCTCAAAAAGGGGCAGAAATTCCGCCGCGATCGCCCGGTCGCAGAGCAGGCATTCCGCCGCGTTGCAGACCGAGGGTCGCTGTGCCTTGGCATTTTCGATGATGCGGCGCGCCATGTCAAAGTCGGCAGTCTTCTCCACATAGATGTGGCAGTTGCCCGCGCCGGTCTCGATGACCGGCACCTTGGCGTTGTCCACCACATTGCGGATCAGGCCTTTGCCGCCGCGCGGGATCAGCACGTCCACATAGCCGCGGATCGTCATCAGCGCCTCGGCGCCCGCGCGCTCGGTGCGCTCCACCAGGCAGACGCCGTCACGCGGCAGACCGTGCGCCTCCAGCGCGTCGCCGACGACGCGGCAGATCGCGCGGCCGGACTTGATCGCTTCCTTGCCGCCGCGCAGCACCGCCGCGTTGCCACTGCGGATGCAGAGCGCCGCCGCGTCGAGCGTGACGTTCGGCCGCGCCTCGAAGATCATGGCGACCACGCCGAGCGGCACGCGGCGCTCGGTGACGGTCAGCCCCGCCGGGGTCGTCCAGCTCCTGCCGCCGCCGATCGGGTCGTCGAGGTGCGTGAGCGCACGCACCGCCTCGGCCATGCCGCGAAGCCGGTCGTCGGTCAGGCGCAGACGGTCGAGCATCGGCGCAGGTACGCCGTTTTCCGCCGCCGCGGCGAGGTCGAGCGCGTTTGCGGCGAGGATGTCGGCGCTTGCCGCCTCCACGCGGTCGGCCAGTGTGAGCAGCACGGCGCGCCGCGTCTCGTCCGACGCGAGGTTCAGTGCGGCGGACGCCGCCTTCGCGCGCTTTTCCAGTTCGAAAATGTAGTCGTAGATTTCCATGGCTTTGTCCTTTTGGTGTGGGATGATTATAAGAACGGCGCTCCTTTTTCAGCCCCCTCGGTGAGGGGGCTGTCACCGATAGGTGACTGGGGGAGTTTTGCTCTCTGCAAGACTCCTTCCGCCGCCGTTCGGCGGCACCTCCCTCACCGAGGGAGGTAAAAGGGTAGATCGTGTACGGATGCGGCGGGAGCAAGCCCCCGCCCTACGGTTTGCGCGCCGATTCGGCTCCCCTGTGCAAGGGGTGAGCTATCCGAGACGCAAAGCGTCTCGCGGAGTTTTTCTTCGTCGGCTGAACACCGACGATTTCGCGAGCGAAACCGAAAAACATCCTCAACCGATAGGTGACTGAGGGGTTGTTTCTTGACTCTGTAACAATCCCTCCGTCGGCTTCGCCGACACCTCCCTTTGCACAAGGGAGGCAAAAAGAGTAGATCGTGTACGGATGCGGGCGACCGATGGTCGCCCCTACGGGTTGTGCGCCGCGGTTTATTTCCCTGCCGCGAAGAACGTGCCGATGGGTTCGCCGCGGAAGACGTCGTAGAGCTTCTCCGGATCGGTCCCCGACATGATCAGCATCGGGATGCCCGCCGCCTCGGCGATCTGCGCGGCCAGCAGCTTTGCCTGCATACCGCCCGTGCCCATCGCCGTACCCGCGCCGCCCGCCGCCGCGACCATCTCGTCGGTCACGGTCTCCACGCGCTCGATCAGTCTGGCGTCCGGGTTCTTCCGGGGGTCGCTGTCATAATAGCCGTCGATGTCGGTGAGGTTGATGATGAGATCGGCGTGGACGACCATGCCGACATAGGCGGACAGACGGTCGTTGCCGCCGAACTCCAGCTCATAGCAGGAAATCGGGTCGTTCTCGTTGACGATCGGCACACAGCCCAGCGAGAGCAGCTCCGCAAAGGTGTCCTCGGCGGCGGCGCGGCGGGCGGGGTTGTCGATGACGTCGCGCGTGAGCAGCAGCTGCGCGACGGTATAGCCGAACAGCGAGAAAAACTTGCCGTAGATCTTCATGATCTCGTTCTGCCCGATGGCGGCAAGCGCCTGCTTCTCCCGCGTGCAGGTGGGGCGATGGAAGTTGATCTTCGCCGTGCCGGCCTGCACCGCGCCGGAGGAAACGAGAATGATCTCGCGCCCCTCGTTCTTGAGGTCGGACAGGACGCGCGCCAGCGTCTCCAGGCGGAACAGGTTCAGCTTGCCGGTGCCGTGCGTCATGGTGGAGGAACCGATCTTCACCACGATGCGTTTGTATTTCTGCGTGTCGTTCATTGCATTTTCTCCGAGATTTTTAAGCAAAACACTTTAATTATGCTTGATTCTATAGTATAATAAGATATTATAAAGCAATTCTGCGCAAAATGCAAGGAAAAAAGGATCAATCATGAAACAGAAATATACCATCACCCTCCTCGACCTGCCGGTGAGCGTGGTCAGCGACGAGGACGAAGAAGCCGTCAACGAAATTGCGAAGGAGCTGAACGAGAAGCTCCAGGCCGCGCTCTGGAAGTCGCGCCAGGTCTCGAAGACCGAGGCGGCGCTCTTCTGCGCGCTCGACGCCTTCTCGGAGGCGAAGGCTCTCGCCGAACGGCTGAAGCGCGCCGAGGCACAGCTGGAGCTCTACACGGCCAATCTCGCCCGCATGAAAGAGGAGAACGACCGGCTCTCCGCGCGTGTGGACACGCTGGAAGCCCGCCGCCGCAAATGAGGGCCGACCTGCCCGAGCTGCTCGCCCCCGCGGGCGGCTTTGACGCGCTGGAAGCGGCGATCGAGGCGGGCGCGGACGCGGTCTACTTCGGCGGCGAGAGCTTCGGCGCGCGCGCCTTTGCGAAAAATTTCAGCCGGGACGAGATTGCCGCGGCGACCAAGCTCTGCCGCGCCTACGGGGTAAAGAGCTACGTCACGCTCAACACGCTGGTCTTCGACCGCGAGATGCGGGACATGCTCGCCTACGCCGCCTTTCTCGAGGAGGCGGGCGCGGACGCGCTCATCATCGCCGACATGGGCGCGGCGGCGCTCATCCGGGAGAAGATCCCGACCATGCCGCTGCACGCCAGCACCCAGTTTTCGGGGCACGGCGCCGACGCGGCGCGGTTTCTCGCGGCGCACGGCTTTGAGCGCATGGTCGCCGCGCGCGAGCTGTCGCGCGAGAACCTGACCGCGCTCTGCAAGGCGTCGCCGATCGAGATTGAGGTCTTCATCCACGGCGCGCTCTGCGTCTGCCACAGCGGACAATGTCTCTTCAGCAGTATGGTGGGCGGCCGCAGCGGCAACCGCGGCATGTGCGCGCAGCCCTGCCGCCTGCCCGACAAGAGCGGGAACTATCCGCTCAGCTTAAAAGACCTGTCGATGGCGGGGCGCATCCCCGAGCTGCTCTCGACCGGGGCGAAATCGCTCAAGATCGAGGGGCGCATGAAGGCGCCGGAATACGTCTTTGGCGTGACGAAAATCTACCGCCGTCTGCTCGACGAGCGGCGGCGCGCGACGCCGGAGGAGGAGCGCGAGCTTGCGGAGATTTTCTCGCGCAGCGGCTTCACCACCGGCTATTTCGACGGCAAAATTTCGTCGTCCATGCTCGGCGTGCGCCGCGCGGACGACAAGGAGAGCAGCCGCGCGCAGACCCCGTTTGCGGGGCTGCAAAAGAAGCTGCCGCTCACCCTCGCGGCGACGCTGCGGCGGGGCGAGCCGTTCACCCTGACGGTGGCGGGCGCGCGCGGCAGCGTGACGGTGACGGGCGGCATACCCGAGGCGGCGCGCACCGCACCGCTCGACGCGGCCGCGCTGGAAAAAAACCTTACAAAGCTCGGCGGCACGCCCTACTTTGCCGAAAAGACCGACATCGCGCTCGACGACGGGCTGATTCTGCGCGTCAGCGAGATCAACGCCCTGCGCCGCGAGGCGCTGGCCGCCTATGCGGCGCTCGGCGAGCGGAAACATGTCGCGGACGCCGCCTACACGCCGGAAAGGCGCGCCAAGGAAGACCCCTCCGCGCGCACGGCGCTCGTGATGCGCGCGAAGAACCTGCCCGCGGACGATGCCTTCTACGCCTTTTTCGACCTTGTATTCCTGCCGCTTTCCGAATACCGCGGCGGCGACTTCCCCCGCGTCCGCGGCGTGGCGCTGCCCGGCGTGATCCCCGACGGCGAGCGCGAAAAGGTGCTTGCCGACCTGAGCGACGCCGTAGACCGCGGCGCGCGGCACGCACTCTGCGGCAACTACGGGCATCTCGCCCTCTGCCGCGAGGCGGGGCTTGTCCCGCACGGCGACTTCCGCCTGAATATCACAAACGGCGCGGCGGCGGAATTTGCCCTTGCCGCGGGATTTGCCGACCTCATCCTCTCGCCCGAGCTTTCCGCGGCGCAGCTCCGCGACATCGGCGGGCGCGTGCGCGCCGTGGTCTACGGCCGTGTGCCGCTGATGCTGCTGGAAAAATGCGCGGCCGCGGAAACATCGGGCTGCACGAAGTGCGCGGACGACCGCGCGGCGCTCACCGACCGCATGGGCAAGCGCTTTCCGATCCTGCGCGAAGAACCGCACCGCAACATTCTCGTCAACTGTGTGCCGACCTACGCGGCGGAGCATCCGCCCCTCGGCGGGCAGCACTTCATCTTCACGGTCGAGCGCCCGGCGGAGATTCTGCGCGTGCTCGACGCCTACCGCCGCGGTCTTCCCCCCGTCGGGGAGATCCGGCGGTTGAAATAGGGAGCGTCCTTCGGCTCCCCTGTGCAAGGGGAGCTGGCGCGTGAGCGCCTGAGGGGTTGTTCTCTACTCTGTAACAATCCCTCCGTCGGCTTCGCCGACACCTCCCTTTGCACAAGGGAGGCTTGCTTTCCCCCGCACGAAAGGAGTCCGCATGAAACTTTATCTTGCCTCGGGATCGCCGCGCAGGCGGGAGATCCTCGATCTGATGCACCTCCCCTATGAAATCTGCACCGCCGACGCGGACGAAACGCTCGATGCGGGCGTCGGCATGGAGGCGGCCGGCCGTCTGCTGGCCGCCCGCAAGGCGGAGGCCGCCGCGGCACGCCTTGCCGCCGAGGGACGCGGCAGCGACGCGCTGATCCTCGCGGCGGACACGCTGGTCTACCTGGACGGCGCGCCGCTCGGCAAGCCGCACACCGAAGAAGAAGCCCTCTCCATGCTCCGCGCCCTCTCCGGCAGACGGCACTACGTCTGCACCGGGGTCTGCCTGCGCGCGGGCGGCGAAGCCCACACCGCCGCCGACGTGACCGCCGTGACGATGCGCGCCTACGGCGAGGACGAGGCGCGCGCCTATGTCGCCACCGGCGAACCGCTGGATAAGGCGGGCGCCTACGGCATTCAGGGTGTCGGCGCGGTGCTTGTCGAAAAGCTCGACGGCGACTTTTTCACCGTCATGGGCCTCTCTCCGCGCGTGGTGCGCGGGCTGCTCGCCGACACGGGCTACGCCTACTTTGATCTGATCTGATTTTTTCCGGAAAGGAACGCAAGACGCATGAACTTAAATCTTTCCAAAATGAATATGTCGAAAAGCCTCGGCATCGATCTCGGCACGTCCAACACGCTCATCTACCTTGCGGGTAAGGGCATCGTGCTGCAGGAGCCGTCGGTGGCGGCGGTCAACAGCCGCTCCATGCAGGTGCTGGAGGTCGGCGATGCAGCCGGACTGATGGTGGGCAAAACCGCCGGCGAGCTGCTCGCGTTCCGCCCGATCAAGGACGGTGTGATTGCCGACTTTGACGTGACGGTCGCGATGCTCGGCAAATTCATCCGCAAGGTGACCGGCCCGATCCTCTTCAACCGCCCGAAGGTGGCCGTCTGCGTCCCGCTGGGGCTGACCGGCGTGGAGCGCCGCGCCTTTGAGGATGCGGCAGGCAGCGCGGGCGCGCGCAGCGTCACGCTGATCGAAGCCCCCATCGCCGCGGCCATCGGCGCGGGCATCAAGATCGGCGCGCCGCGCGGCAGCTTCATCATCGACATCGGCGGCGGCACGACCGAGGTGGCCACCGTTTCGCTCGGCGGCATCGTTGCATCCGCCTCGGTGCGCGCGGCGTCCTCCAAAATGGACGACGCGATCATGCTCTACATCAAGCGGCGCTACAACGTGGGCATCAGCCCGAAGACCGCCGAGGCGCTCAAGCTGCGCATCGGCTCGGTGCATCCGCAGACCGACGTGGGCTCAATGGAGGTGCGCGGCAAGAATCTGGCCAGCGGTCTCCCCGTCACGCTGAACGTGACGAGCGGCGACGTGCGCGACGCGATCGGCGACGTGATGGAGCAGATGCTCGACTGCATCCGCGCCGTGCTGGAAAAGACGCCGCCCGAGCTCTGCGCCGACATCTACGACCGCGGCATCCTGCTGACGGGCGGCGGCGCCTCGCTGCGCGGCCTGCCGATCCTGCTCTCGCAGATCACCGGCATCCGCGTCACCGTGGCGGATCGCCCGATGCAGACCTGCGCGCTCGGCCTCGGCCGCTATGTCGAGCATCCCGAGCGCTATCCCTACCTCACGCAGTATAAGGCGCGGTAAGCGGGGACGCGGCGGGAGCGAGCCCCCGCCCTACGGTACAATTTTTTGCAAACCGTAGGGGTCATGGCGCCCCGGAACACAATGTGTTTCTCGGTAGTTTTTCTTCGTCGGCCAAGCGCCGACGATTTCGCGAGCGAAACCGAAAAACGTCCCACAACGGTCCGTTTTTGCTTTGCGTTATCTCTCCCTCAGGCGCTAACGCGCCAGCTCCCCCGTCAGGAGGAGCCTTAGATAGAACGGTACGGTCGTGCGCGTTCTTCGCCTTCCCCAGTGGGGGAAGGTGTCGCCGAACGGCGACGGATGAGGTGTCTTTTGCAAAGCAAAAAACCGGTGAAGGATTGGTCAGACCGGTACGTTTGCGGGCGATTCGTGAATCACCCCTACCGAATTGTGCGTGTTTTGCACTGATCCATCCCATCAAATTTACCCGAAAGGAGTCGCGCATGAACGGCTTTTTCAGAAGCAAAACCTTTATCGTCATCCTCACGCTGCTGGTGATCCTCGGCGGCGTACCCGCCATCCTCGGCGCAATGGGGCAGGGCGACGTTGTGCGCAGCGCCGCCGTCTCACTGGTCACGCCGCTGATGCGCGGCGCATACGCCGTGGGCGACGCCCTGCGCGGCTATGCCGAATATTTCACCGAATTTGACCGGCTGAAAGCCGAAAACGAGTCCCTCGCCGCGGCACTGGACGAGGCCGAGGGCAAGCTCTCGGACGCGCGCCTGCTCGCCGATGAAAACGAATGGATGCGCGCCTATCTCGGCATCAAGCGTCTGCACACCGACTTCACGTTTTGCGACGCCAACCTGATCGGCCGGGAGGCGGGCGCCTACATGACCGCGTTTACGCTGGACCGCGGCGACGGCGCGAAGGTCGGGATCGGGATGCCGGTCATCACGGCGGACGGCGTCTGCGGCCGCGTCACCGAGGTCGGCAAGACCTTCTGCCGCGTCTCCACGATCCTGTCCTACGACTCCTCCGTCGGCGCGTATGTCGAGCGGAGCGGCGAGGTCGGCATCGTCTGCGGCGACTTTGAACGCGGCAGAAGCGGCAAATGCCTGCTGAAGTATCTGCCGTTTGACGCCGACATCGAGGTCGGCGACCGCATTCTCTCCAGCGGCCTCGGCAGCGTGTACCCGCGCGGCCTCGTCATCGGCGAGGTCACCGAGGTCACGGGCGACGCCTACGACCACACGAAGGTCGCCGTGGTGCGTCCCGCCGTCGATCTCTCGAAGCTCACGCGCGTGATGATCCTCACGGGCTACGACGTCTATACGGAGAAGCCCTCCGAAACGACGGAAACGGCAGAGACAACAGCGACGGATTAAAGCACGGACTAAAACAGACCATCGAGGACGCCGATCCCTACAGGTTTGTAAAGAATCCACACAAACCCGTAGGGGCGATTCACGAATCGCCCGTAGCCATGCGCAAACAACTCTTTTCACCTCCCTCGGTGAGGGAGGGGGACCGCGCTCCGCGGTGGAAGGAGTATTGCTCTCTGCAAAACTCCCCCAGTCGGCTAACGCCGACAGCCCCCTCACCGAGGGGGCTAAAAAAGATTGTTTCTTGGCTCTGTAACAATCCCTCCGTCGGCTACGCCTCAGGATGTTTTTCGGTTTCGCTCGCGAAATCGTCGGTGTTCAGCCGACGAAGAAAAACTCCGCGAGACGCACCGCGTCTCGTACACCTCACCCTTTACCGGGGGGAGGCTTCATTTCCCACTGAAAGGAGCGACGACATGCCGCGCAAAATCCATCTGCCGAAAACCGATCTTGTCAAAGCCGTTGTCTACGGCGCGGTCAGCCTCCTCCTTGTGCTGTTTGCCGTCTCCTTTCTCCCGGCGACGCGGCTCACGCCCGTCACGCCGAACCTGCTGGTCGCCGTGATCTCCCTCCTCGCCTACTACGAAGGCGCGGGATACGCCGGGGTCTTCGGCGTGATCTTCGGCGCGCTGCTCTCGGGCATGACCGGACACGGCGATCTTTTGCCGCCGCTTTTCTACGGCGCGCTCGCCTTGCTCTGCACCCGGCTCTACGAGAGCTTCTTCGTGCGCAACTTTTTCGCCTGGCTCTGCTACACGGCGGCAGGCCTCGTCATCGACGGGCTGTACGGGCTCTTCCGCGCGGTCGCAGCCTGGGACATGCCGCTGAACGCGGCGCTCGCCGGCGACGCGCTCGGCACATTTTTCCTTTCCCTCGTGCTCTCCCTGCCGCTCTACCGCTTTTTCGGTTTCCTGCACAGAAAAACCGACTTAAAACTCGGGTAACCCCCGCGACTTTGCAGAAAGGAGTCAGACATGCGCAAACTGCATACCGCCGTCCGGATCGGCGCGCTCGGCGCGCTGTTTGTCCTCATCTGCGCGGTCTACCTCGTCGTCCTCGTCAACGTGCAGATCACGGGGCAGGACTACTACGACATTATCAAGGAAGAAACCACCACGCGCTACGTCAAGATCGCCGCAAAGCGCGGCGAGATCTACGATACCAACGGCAAGGCGCTGGTCATCAATACACAGATTTACGACATCAGTCTGGAATACGGCGCGATGCCGAAGAAGGCCGACGCCTTCAACGCGGTCATCCTCGACGTGCTGGCCGCCATCCGGGAAAGCGGCGGCACCTACACCGCGGTCGATGTGACCTTCCCGTTCACGGGCAGCTTCCCGAACTACGAAAAGGACGAAGCATTCTTCGGGTCCGCGACGAACAGGACCAAGTTTGCCGCCCTGCTCCGCCGCCTGGAGCTGGACGAATACGCAACGCCGGAAGAAATCTTCTCGTTCTTACGTACGCGGTACGGCCTGTCCTCTTATTCAAAGAAGACCAAAACCTACACCGACCTTTACGACGCGGAGACGCTGGAGACCCTGGTGCGCATCCGCTTTGACATGGAGTACCGGCAGTTCAGCCGCGTCGAGCCCTACACGCTGGCGCGCGGCGCGGACATGAAGCTGCTGTCCTACGTCAAGGAGCGCTCGATCCTGCAGGTGCTCATCACCGAGGAGGACGCGCGCACCTACGTCTACGACGGCTACGCCTCGCATCTGCTCGGCACGATCGGCAAGATCCCGGCCGAAAAGCTGGACGACTATATCGAAAAGGGCTACAGCGGCGACGCCTACGTCGGCATCTCGGGCGCGGAGGCGGCGTATGAGGACGTGCTGCACGGCACGGACGGCACGCGCGCCATCGTCGAGGACAAGTACGGCAACCTGATCTCCGAGACCGTGGTCAAAGAGCCGGTCGCGGGCAGCGATGTGCGCCTGACCATCGACATTGATTTGCAGATCACGGCCGAGGACGCCCTCGCCGACAACATCCGCCTGATCCGCGAGAAGGCCGACCCGAAGCCCGGCGATCACGACGGCGAGGACGCGCACAGCGGCGCGGTCGTCGCCACCGACCCGGACACCGGGGCGGTGCTGGCGGCAGCCTCCTACCCGACCTACCGCCTCTCGGACTATCTGGACAACTATGCGGCGCTGGCCGCGGACGAGAACCGCCCGCTCTACAACCGCGCCTTTCTCGGCACGTACACGCCCGGCTCGACCTACAAGCCCGGTGTGGCCGCCGCCGCCCTCTCCGAGGGCGTCATCACGCGCAGCACCACCATCGTGGACAAGGGTGTCTACGACTTCGGCGACTACCATCCGCGCTGCTGGATCTATCTGCGCTTCGGGCGCACACACGGCGCGCAGACCGTCGTCGAGGCGATCCAGAACTCCTGCAACTACTTCTTTTACGAGGTCGGCTACCGCCTCGGGATCGACGCGATCGACAAGTACAGCCGCGTCTACGGTCTCGGCGAGGCGACCGGCATTGAGCTGCCCGAATCGACGGGCATCCTCGCAGGCCCGGCCTACAGCGAAAGCACGGGCAACGTCTGGAATCCCGGCAATACGCTGCAGGCGGCGATCGGGCAGTCGGACAACATGTTCACGCCGCTTCAGCTCTCGGTCTACATCTCCACGCTGCTCTCGGGCGGCACGCGCTACCGCGCGCATCTGCTCCGCAGCGTACACGCCTATCCGTCCGGCGAGGTGATCGCCGAGACCGCGCCCGAGGTGATGAGCGCGGTGGAGCTGGACGCAGGGATCGTCGCCACGGTCAAGTCGGCGATGAAGGACGTGGTGGAGAGCGGCTCGGCGGCGCGCATCTTCCGCGGCTACGACATCACGGTGGGCGGCAAGACCGGCACGGCGCAGGTCGGCGGCGACCGCTCGGACAACGCGCTGTTTGTGGGCTTCGCCCCCTATGACGCGCCGAAGATCGTCGTCACCGTCGCGATCGAGCAGGGCGCAAACGGCACGGACGCCGCCTACACGGCGAAGGCGCTCTACGACACCTACCTCAAGGGGCAGAAATACGAAAAGCAGTATACCGACACCGAAACGGAGGCGGTCGAATGACGAAACAGGAACTGGCGGCAAAGACCGCCGCCGCGCTCGAAGCGCTCTACCCGGACGCGGTCTGCTCGCTGGAATACGAGGATGAGCCGTGGAAGCTGCTGATCCTCGCGCGCCTGTCGGCGCAGTGCACCGACGCGCGGGTCAACATCGTGGCGAAGACGCTGTTTTGGCGCTTCCCCACGCCGGAAAGCGTGGCGGACTGCGATCTCGCGGCGCTGGAAGAGACCATCAAGCCCTGCGGGCTGTACAAGACCAAGGCGAAAAGCATCCGGGAGACCGCCGGGATCCTCGTGCGGGACTACGGCGGGCGCGTGCCCGACACGATGGAGGGGCTGCTTGCCCTGCCCGGCGTGGGGCGCAAGATTGCCTGCCTCATGCTCGGCGACGTGTTCGGCAAACCGCACATCGTCACCGATACGCACTGCATCCGCATCTGCGGGCGGCTCGGCTTCTACCCCGAGAGCGAGAAGAATCCCGCGAAGATCGAAAGGATTCTCGACGGCTGTGTGGAAAAGGCGATTCAGTCGGATTTCTGCCACCGCATCGTGAATTTCGGGCGGGACATCTGCACGGCGCGTTCGCCGAAGTGCGATGTTTGCCCCATGCGCCCCTTCTGCCGCCACGCTGTTGAAGCGCAAGCAGCTCTCCGTTGACGCGCAAGCGTCACCCCGTTTGCGGCAACGCCGCAACTTCATTGCCGCGCAGCGGCTCTCCGTTGACGCGCAGCGTCACCCCGTTTGCGGCAACGCCGCAACTTCATTGCCGCGCAGCGGC
>CAKSLQ010000012.1 GCA_934467415.1 uncultured Eubacteriales bacterium | reverse complement strand
GTCCGTATGCACCCCGGAAACCGTCAGCTAACAGTTGATAAGTAAATTAGTTCCTTATCACTGTTAAGCCAAGGTTTGCGGGCTTTTTGGTCGGAATGAGGTGAGTTCGCAGGCCGCACGGCGCGTGCGGCGACAGATTGTCCGCACACACATCGCGTTTGCCTCCTCGTTTCAATCTGGGTTCGAATCACCATAACATCCCGAACGCAAAAAAGAAGACGCGCACGGCGTCTTCTTTTTTGGTCGGAATGAGGTGAGTTCGCAGGCCGCACGGCGCGTGCGGCGACAGATTGTCCTCTCACATATCGCGTTTGGCTCCTCGTTTCAATCTGGGTTCGAATCACCGTAACATCCCGAACGCAAAAAAAGAAGACGCGCACGGCGTCTTCTTTTTTGGTCGGAATGAGGTGATTCGAACACCCGACCTCTTGGTCCCGAACCAAGCGCACTACCAAGCTGTGCTACATCCCGATGCTGATATCTTTTCAGCCTAATTATTATAGCACAGCCGGGCGCGTTTGTCAACAGGTTTTTTTGCATTTCCTATTTACAAGAATATAGGCACTATGCTATAATGAAAGCACTATATCTTGTGCTTTTACAGGAGAAATTCCATGAAATGTCCCAACTGCGGCTTTGCGGAAAGCAAGGTCATTGATTCCCGCCCCGTCAGCGACAGCAACAGCATCCGCCGCCGCCGTGAGTGCCTGTCCTGCCACCGCCGCTTCACGACCTACGAGGTCATCGACTCGGTGCAGCTTGTCGTGATCAAGAAAGACGGCTCGAAAGAGTTTTTCGACCGCATGAAACTGGAGAGCGGTCTCATCAAGGCCTGCCAGAAGCGCCCGGTGGACACCGCCGCGCTGGCGCGGGAGATCGAGACCGAGCTGCAAAACTCGCTGCGCGCCGAGATCACCACCACCGAGATCGGCGAGATCATCATGGACAAGCTCAAGGCGATCGACGCGGTCTCCTATGTCCGCTTCGCCTCGGTGTATCGCGAGTTCAAGGACGTGGCGACCTTTATGGAAGAGCTGAAACGGCTGAACAAGAAGTCGTAACGCCGATCGAAAAGTAAATTTGGAGGATGCGCCGTCGCCGGCAGATACGGAAAGCCGGAGCGGCGCCGAAAGCAATGGTTATCGAATTTGTAGCAACCTGCCTGTTCGGGCTGGAACACTTCCTCGGCGAGGAGATCGACCGCCTCGGCTATCGCCGCACCGAGACGATCGACGGCAGAGTCAGCTTTATCGGCGACGAGGCGGCGATCGCCCGCTGCAACATCAATCTGCGCTGCGCCGAGCGGCTTTATATCAAGATGGCGAGCTTCCGCGCGCGCACCTTCGGCGAGCTGTTTGAGGGGACAAAGGCGACGCCGTGGGAGCGCTTCATCGGGCGCGAGGACGCGTTCCCGGTCAAGGGACACGCGGTGAAGAGCAAGCTGTTCTCCATTCCCGACTGCCAGAGCATCGTCAAAAAGGCGGTCGCCCAGCGGCTGGACAACGAGTACGGCATGTGCTGGTTTCCCGAGACCAAGACGAAGTATCAGATCGAATTTTTCATCCTGAAGGATATCGCCACGCTGATGATCGACACCTCGGGCGTGCCGCTGCACAAGCGCGGCTACCGCGCCATCGCAGGGGCCGCACCCCTGCGCGAGACGTTGGCGGCGGCGCTGGCGCTCAATTCCCGCCCGCGCGAAAACGTGCTTCTGTGGGACCCTTTCTGCGGGAGCGGTACGATCGCCATCGAGGCGGCCATGATTATGAAGAATCAGGCGCCCGGCCTGTTCCGCCGCTTTGCCGCGGAGGAATTTGCCGTCGCCCCGCCCGAGCTTTGGGCGGAGGCGCGCGCCGAGGCAAAGGCCGCGATCCGGCCGACCGCCTTTGAGGCCTACGCCTCGGACATCGACCCCGAGATGGTGCAGCTCGCCGCCGGCAATGCGGCGCGCGCGGGCGTCTCGGACGTGGTGAAGACCTTTGTGGCCGACGCCTGCACCATCCGCACCGGCGGGCGGCGCGGCACGATCGTCTGCAACCCGCCTTACGGCGAGCGCATGGGCAGCGCCGACGAGGTGGAGCGGCTCTACGCCCGCATGGGGCAGCATTTTCGCTCGCTCGAACCCTGGCAGGTCTATGTTCTGACCTCCAGTGAGCGGTTTGAGCGGCTGTACGGCCGCCGCGCCGACAAGGTGCGCAAGCTCTACAACGGCATGATCCCGTGCTTTCTCTACCAGTATTTCAAGTTTGACCGCCCCGAGGGGTGAGAAAAAAGCGTCTCGCTGTGCGAGACGCTTTTTTGTGTGAAGCGCGCAGGTTGCATTGAACAGGGGGCGCCGTTCCCTACAGGGGTTGCGCAAATTCCATGCAAAGCTGCGCGCCCTTACTTCTTCTTGTGTGTGCGGGAGGTGCGGCCGCGGGTATTTGCGGGGACGCTGCCGTTTCCGCGGGCAGCGGGGGTGTGCGGGCGGTTCTGCCCCGCGGCGGGTTTCGCCGTGGAAGCATTTTGCCCGCGCCCGGCAGATTTCTTCGCACCCTCGCGCTTTGCCGCGGGGGCATTCTGCGCCCGGCCGCCCGATGCGGGACGGGTCTGACGGCCGCCGCGGTTCGGTTTGCCGCCTCCTCGCGCGCCGCCGTGCGGTGCGCTGCCGCGCGGACGGACGAGGCAGTCCGGGCCGTTTCCGATGAGGTCGGTGCGCCCGCATTTTTGCAGCGCCTCGACCACGAGATCGTAGTTCTGCGGGCGGTTGTACTGGAGCAACGCGCGCTGCAGCTGCTTTTCGTGGTAGTCGCGCGCGACGTAGACCTCCTTGCCGTCCAGCGGGTTGATGCCCGTGTAATACATGACCGTCGAGGGCGTCCCCGGCGTGGGGTAATAGTCCTGCACCTGCTCGGGCGCGTAGCCGTCGCGCTTGAGGCAGAGCGCGAGGTTGACTGCGCTCTCAAGCGTGGAGCCGGGATGGCTGCTCATCAGATAGGGGACGAGGTACTGCTCCAGCCCGCATTCATGCGTCAGGCGGAAGTACTTCTTGCGGAACGTCTCATACACCTCGAACGGCGGCTTGCCCATCAGGCGCAGTACACGGTCGTCGCAGTGCTCGGGCGCGACCTTGAGCTGACCGCTGACGTGATCGCTCACCAGCTTGCGGAAGAAGGCGTCGCTCTTGTCGCAGAGCATGTAGTCGAAGCGGATGCCCGAGCGGATGAACACCTTTTTCACCTTCGGCAGCGCCTCAACCGCGCGGAGCAGCTCGATGTACTCGCTGTGGTCGGCGACGAGGTTCTTGCAGGGCGTGGGCGCAAGGCATTTCCGCCCGGCGCAGACGCCGTCGGTGAGCTGCTTTTTGCACGCGCCGTAGCGGAAATTGGCGGTCGGGCCGCCGATGTCGTGGATGTAGCCCTTGAAATCCGGCATTTCGGTGATGAGCTTTGCCTCGCGGACGACCGACTCGATGCTGCGCGACCGCACGGTGCGCCCCTGGTGGAACGCGAGCGCGCAGAAGTTGCAGCCGCCGAAGCAGCCGCGGTTGTGCGTGATCGAGAAGCGCACCTCCTCGATGGCGGGGACGCCGCCGTCCTTTGCGTACATGGGATGCCAGGTGCGCATATAGGGGAGCGCGTACACCCGATCCAGCTCCTCGCGCTCGAGTGGCGGCATGGGCGGGTTCTGCACCAGCACCTTGTCGCCGTAGTCCTCGAGGATCGCCTTGCCGTAGATGGCGTCCTGGTTGCGGTACTGGATGCCGTAGGCGTCGGCATAGGCGCGCTTGTCGGTCTTCAGCGTATCGTAGTCATAGGTTTCGACCGCGGGGAAATGCACTTTTTCGCCATTTTTGATGAGGAAGACCGTGCCGCGCACGTCGCGGATCTTGCGGATCGGCACGCCGCGGTCGAGCAGCTTGGCCACGGCGACGAGGATCTTCTCGCCCATGCCGTAGGTAATCATGTCGGCGCGGCTGTCCACGAGCAGGGAGCGGCGCACCCTGTCGTCCCAGTAGTCGTAGTGCGCGAAGCGGCGCAGCGACGCCTCCAGCCCGCCGAGGATGATCGGAACATCGCCGTAGGCCTCGCGGATGCGGTTGGAATAAACGATGGCGGCGCGGTCGGGGCGCAGTCCCGGCTTGCCGCCGGGAGAATAGTAGTCGTAGGAGCGCTTCTTCTTCGCGGCGGTGTAATGCGCGACCATGGAGTCGATGTTGCCCGCGCTGACGAGGAAGCCGAGGCGCGGCCGCCCGAACGTGCGGAACGCCTCCGCCGAGCGGAAGTCCGGCTGCGCCAGAAAGCCGATGCGGAAGCCCGCGTCCTCGAGCACGCGCGTGATGATCGCCGCGCCGAAGGACGGATGATCCACATAGGCGTCGCCGTTGACGTAGACGAAATCGACCTCGCCCCAGCCCCGCGCCTCCATCTCGGCGCGGTTCACCGGCAGAAACTGTTGTTCCATCATGATAAAAATAGTGGGGAAACTTTTCTCGCAAAAAAGTTTCCCCACACCCTTTCAAAAAACTTTGAAGAAGAAATGTAAATGCTGCGCAGGCTGCTGTTTCGGCTCCCCTGTGCAAGGGGAGCTGGCGTGGAACACGCCTGAGGGGTTGTTCCGTGGCTTTGTAACAATCCCTCCGTCATGCTCCGCATGACACCTCCCTTTGCACAAGGGAGGCGAATGTAGATTGCGCACGAATGAGGGCGATTCGGCAATCGCTCCTACAATGCATCTTAGCCTTCCCCAGTGGGGGAAGGCATTTGGATTGTTCGTGCACGCCGTCGCATCGTCGCCTTGCAGTCTTATCTCTCTACTTCTTCCATCACAAACGCTTCGAGCACGTCGTTTTCCTTGATGTCGTTGAACTTCTCAAGGCCGATACCGCACTCATAGCCTGCGGCGACCTCGCGGACGTCGTCCTTGAAGCGGCGCAGCGATGCAATCTTGTCCTCGAAGACGACGACGCCGTCGCGGATGACACGGATCTGCGCGTTGCGCGTGATCTTGCCGTCCTGGACGTAGGAGCCTGCGATGGTGCCGACCGAGGGCACATGAATCGTCTGGCGCACCTGCGCGTGGCCGAGCAGATTCTCCCGGAAGGTGGGGGCAAGCATACCCTTCATCGCCTTCTCGATCTCCTCGATGCACTCGTAGATGATGCGGTAGGTGCGGATATCCACGCCCTGCCGCTCGCCCGCGTCGATCGCCTGCTTATCCGGGCGGACATTGAAGCCGACGATGATCGCGCCCGAGGCCGCCGCCAGCATGACGTCGTTCTCGGTGATGCCGCCGACCGCGCTGTGGATGACGTTGACCTTGACCTCGTCGTTTGACAGCTTCATGAGCGACTGCTTGACCGCCTCGGCCGAGCCGCCGACGTCCGCCTTGACCACGATGTTGAGGTCCTTCACGCCGTCCGACATGCGGGAGAACAGATCCTCCAGCTTGCCGACCGCGTTCGCCTTGAAGCGCTCGTCCTTTGCCTTGTCGCGGCGCTGCTCCGCCAGGGTGCGCGCCATGCGCTCATCCTCGACCGCGCCGAACTCGTCGCCCGCCTCGGGAACCGCGTCAAGGCCGACCAGCTCGACCGGAACGGAGGGACCCGCCTCCTTGATGCTCTTGCCCTTGTCGTCGATCATCGCGCGGACGCGGCCGACCGCGGTGCCGGCAATGACGATGTCGCCCGCGTGGAGCGTACCGTTCTGCACAAGGACGGTGGCAACGGGGCCGCGGCCTTTATCCAGCTTCGCCTCGATGACGATGCCCTTGGCGCGGCGGTTCGGATTGGCCTTCAGCTCCTTGACGTCCGCCACGAGCAGGACGTTTTCGAGCAGATCCGGGATGCCCATGCCGGTCAGCGCGGAGACGGGCACGCAGATCGTGTCGCCGCCCCATTCCTCGGGCACGAGATTGTAATTGGTGAGGCCGGTCATCACGGCGTCGGGATTTGCGCCCGGCTTATCCATCTTGTTGATGGCAACGATGATGTCAACGCCCGCCGCCTTGGCGTGGTTGATCGCCTCGACGGTCTGCGGCATGATGCCGTCGTCCGCGGCGACCACGAGGATGGCGATATCGGTCGCCTGTGCGCCTCTTGCGCGCATCGCGGTGAACGCCTCGTGACCCGGGGTGTCGAGGAAGGTGATGTTTCTGCCGTTCAGGTTGACGCGGTATGCGCCGATGGCCTGCGTGATGCCGCCCGCCTCGCCGCTGGTCACATTGGTGTGCCGGATGGCGTCGAGCAGCGATGTCTTGCCGTGGTCAACGTGACCCATGACGCAGACGACGGGGTCGCGCGTGACGAGCTTGTCGGCGTCGTCCTCCGCCTCGTCAAAGAGGCGCTCCTCGATGGTGACGACGACCTCCTTCGTGACCTTCGCACCGAGCTCATCGGCGACGAGGAACGCAGTGTCGTAGTCCACGGTCTGGTTGAGCGTAGCCATCACGCCCATCTTCATGAGGCGCTTGATGACCTCGGCCGCCGTGACCTTCAGGCGGGAGGCCAGCTCCTGCACCGTAATCTCATCCGGCACGGTGATCTCAAGCTGCTTCCTGCGCGCCTTTTCCAGCTCGGCCTTCTTCATGCGCTCGACCGCCAGCTTTTCCTTGTCCTTCGCCTTGCTGTACTGGCCGCGCGTGTCCTGCTTCTTCAGCTTCTGCCGGCTGACGCTGCGGTCGCCGTAGCCGCCTGCCAGCGTCTCCAGCTTTTCGTCGTAGCGCGAGAGATCGACCGTGGTCGTGCGCGTATCGACAACGCGGACGCTGCCGCGCGGCTTGGCCGGACCGTCGGTCGCGGCGACGCGCTGCATCTGGCTGATCGGCGCGGTGAACTTCTGCACCGTGCGGCGCTCGTTGCCCTCGCCCTTGTCAAAGCCGCCTGCGCGCTGCGGTTTCTTGTCGTAGCCGCCCTTGCCGCTCTCAAACGACTTGCGCTCGAAGCGATCGCCGAAGTTCTTCGGCTGCGCCGCGCCCGCGCCGGGTGCGCGGTCGCCGAACGGACGGTTCATGCCGCCGGGCGCGCGGTCGCCGAACGGGCGCTGCTGCGCGCCGCTCTGCGGTCTGTCCCCATAGGGGCGGTTCTGCTGCGGACGGTCGCCCGTCGGGCGCGGCCCGCCGCTCTGCGGTCTGTCGCCGTAGGGACGTCCTTGCCCCTGCGGCCGGTTGGCCTGCGCGCGTGCGGCTGCGGCGCGCGCCTTTTCCTCGATCGCCTGCGCCGCCGAAAGCCCCTTGGCCTTGACCTTCGCCTGGCTCTCCGCCTTGGCCGCCGCCTTTGCAGCCTCCTCGGCGGCTTTCTTCGCCTCGGCCTCGGCGCGTGCCTTTTCCGCGGCGGCCTTCTTCGCCTCCTCGGCGGCCTTCGCCTCGGCCTCCGCCTTTGCCTTTGCTTCCTCGACAGCCCTTGCGGCAGCTTCCTTCTGCCCATTCGTCACGATGACAACGTCGCCGTCGAGGTAAGAATCGAGACTTGCAATCTGCTTCTTCTTACTGAGGACGTCCATGACCAGACCAAACTCGTCGGGGTCGAGAGCGCCGGACGAGGACTTGCCCTCGATGCCGTGTTCGGCGAGGATCGTGATGACGTCCTTGCCCTTGATGCCAAGCTCCTTTGCCAACTGGTTGATGCGGTACTGCTGATTTTGTGCCATGCGTCGTTTCCCCTTTTGCGCGGATGCGCAAAAATCCTTTCTTTCCATCAAATGCTGCCGAATGCCGGGAAGACCCGGCGCCTTATTCCTGTAATAGCTTCGCAAGCGCCCCCGCGAACCCGGCGTCGGTGACGCCGACCGCGGCGACCGCGCCGCTCTTGCCGACGGCGCGCCCGAGTGCCTCGGGCGTCGTGTCGATCGCGAGCGCCTCCGTGTGATAGCTTTTCGCCTTGTCGGTGACGCGCTTTATCGAGTTTTCCGCCGCGCCCGCCGCATAGACGACGAGCCGGACGTGCCCCTCGCGGATCGCGTCGCAGACCAGCGGAACGCCGCTTGTCAGCCGCCCCGCCTTTTTGCAGAGGCCGAGCAGCGAGAGGGCGCGCGCCGTTTTCTGTGTATCATTCATCCGCAAGCTCGCTTTCCAGCGCCGCGTAGACCGCGTCCGGGATCTCCACGCCGAGGTTCTGCTCCAGGCGATGGGTCTTGCGGGCGCGCGCAAGGCATTTTTTGCTCTTGCAGATGTACGCGCCGCGCCCCGCCGCCCGGCCGGTCGTGTCAAAGCGGATCTCGCCGTCCGGTGTGCGCACGATGCGCATCAGATCCCCCTTGTCGCGCCGCTCAGCACAGCCGATGCACTTGCGCTGCGGAATTTTTTTGACCTTCTCCATCTTTTACGCCTTGATGTCGATCTTGTAGCCGGTGAGGCGGGCGGCGAGGCGGGCGTTCTGCCCCTCCTTGCCGATGGCCAGCGACAGCTGATCGGGGTACACGGTGACGCGGGCGCTGCGCTCGCCGTCCAGCTCCACCGAGATGACCTCGGCGGGCGAGAGCGCCTCGCGGATGAACTCGGCGGGATCGTCGCTGTAGCGCACGATGTCCACCTTCTCGCCGCGCAGCTCGTCGATGATCGCGCCGATGCGCGCACCGCGGCTGCCGATGCAGGCGCCGACGGGATCGACATTGGGATCGCGGGACTCGACCGCAATCTTCGTGCGGCTGCCCGCCTCGCGGGCCACGGCGCGAACCAGCACCGTGCCGTCCGCGATCTCGGGGATCTCCAGCTCAAACATGCGCTTGACCAGCCCCGGATGGCGGCGCGACAGGGTGACGATATGCCCGTGCGTCTCGCGGCTGACCTCGGTGATGTAGACCTTCACGCGGTCGCCGACGGCAAAGCGCTCGCCGGGGATCTGCTCGGAGAGCAAGAGCGTTGCGTTGCTCGTGCCGGTGTCCAGCACGACGTTGCCGTTCATTTCATCCACGCGGACGACCGTCGCGGTGACGATCTCCTCGCGCTTCGACTCATATTCCCTGACGATGTTGGCGCGCTCCGCCTCGCGGATGCCCTGCACGATGACCTGCTTTGCGGTCAGCGCGGCGAGACGGCGCAGATTCTTGGTCTTGACCTCGACCTCGAGGATCGAGCCGAGCTTCATGCGCTTGTTCTGCTCTTTGGCGTCGTCCAGAGAGATCTGCGTGATGGGGTTTTCGACCTCCTCGACGACCTCGAGCTGCTGGAACATGCGCACCGTCTTCTTCACGGGGTCGATGTCCACGCGCACGTTGGCGTTGCCGTCCTTGTCACGCTTGTACGCGCTGATGAGCGCCGCCTCGACCTTCTCCAGCATGTATTCCTTCGGAATGCCTCTTTCCTTCTCGATCAGATCCAGCGCCTCAAAAAATTCCGCGTTCATGTCCTTACCCAAGCGGCCGCAGCCGCTCCCTTTCTTCTTCGTACTGACGCCGTGGGCGTCCGGTAAATTCAAAAATCAAAAACCGTGGTCAGCCGCGAGATCTTCGCGTGCTCGATGCGGTATTCGGTGTCGCCCACGGTGAGGATGACCTTGCCGTCCTCGATGCCGCCGAGGATGCCGCGCAGCGACTTTTTGCCGTCGATCGGCGCAAACAGCTTTGCCTCGACCTCCTCGCCCGCAAACGCCTCGATGTGTTCTTCGGTGCGCAGCACGCGCTCGATGCCGGGCGACGAGACCTCGAGATGATAGGCATTCTCGATCGGGTCATGCTCGTCGATGACCGGGTCGATCGCGCGGTGGACGCGCTCGCAGTCGTCGATCGTGATGCCGTCCTCGCTGTCAATGGTGATCCGCAGATACCATTCGCTGCCTTCCTTGACGTACTCGACGTCCCAGAGATAATAGCCGAGCTCGTTCACGACGGGCAGGAGAAAATCATGCACCGTTTCGGCGATGTTCTTCGCACTCTTCATCTACAATAAAGAAAGAGTGGCAAGCCACTCTTTTTCTCCTTATCTTTCTTATAAGGTAGTCTACCACATCCCGTGCGCGATTGCAACCCCTTTTTGAAAAATTCGGCGCTATTTTACGCAAAATCGGTGTGCCGCCTTGATTCTTTGTGCAAAATCTGCTAAAATGACGGTGGAAACCGTGCACAAACCGTAGGGCGGGGGCTCGCTCCCGCCGCGTCGTACCGCACTATCCAAGCCTCCCTTGTGCAAAGGGAGGTGGCGCGCGAGCGCCGGAGGGATTGTTGCATGGCAAAGACACAACCCCTCAGTCAACTGCCGGTTGAGGATGTTTTTCGGTTTCGCAACGCGAAATCGTCGGTGTTTAGCCGACGAAGAAAAACTCCGCGAGACGCTGCGCGTCTCGTACAGCTCACCCCTTGCACAGGGGAGCCGAATCACGCACCCAACCCGGCAGGGACCGGCGTCCTCGCCGACCCGCATTCGTGCACAATCTAACTTCATGCCTTCCCCCTTGGGGAAGGGGGACCGCGTCAGCGGTGGATGAGGGCATGCAGGCAGCCGGCACAGCATAGTGCGACGCTTTGCTTCCTTCAATCCCTCATCAGTCGCCTACGGCGACAGCTTCCCCCAAGGGAAGCCTAACCACACAACGGAGACTTATATATATGGAAGAAAACAAGAAACTGAACATCCTCATGGCGACGATGCAGATGGGCTTCGGCGGTGCGGAGACGCACATCTACGAGCTCTGCCGCGCGCTCGTGCGCGACGGCCACACCGTGACGGTCGCCTCGGCGGGCGGGCGCTACGCCGACATGCTGGAGGCCGCCGGCATCCGCCATGTCACCATGCCGCTGCATACGAAAAATCCGTTTGCGGTGCTGCGCTGCCGCGCCGCGCTGAAAAAGCTGATCGCGGACGGCCATTTTGACGTGGTTCACGCGCACGCGCGCATCCCCGCGTTCATCTGCGGCTCGCTGCAAAAGAAGCTGCATTTCCGCTTCGTCACCACAGCGCACTGGGTCTTCCGCGTGACGCCGCTGTGGCGCCGCCTCGCCGACTGGGGCGACCGCCAGATGGCGGTCAGCGAGGACATCAAGCAGTATCTCATCGACAACTACGGGCAGTTTGCCGACAACATCTCGGTCACGGTCAACGGCATCGACACCGACAGCTTTGCGCCGCACGGCAATTTTGCCGCTGTCCGGGACGAGCTTTCCCTCTCCGCGTCGGCGCACCGCATCGTCTCGATCAGCCGCATGGACGAGAGCCGCGGCAAGGCGCAGCTCTGCCTTGCAAGGTGCGCCGAGCGGCTGCTTGCAAAGTACCCCGACCTCGAAATCGTGATCGTGGGCGACGGCGTGCTGTCCGCCGAGCGGAATCTGCTCGCCGACGTGCGCGCGATTGCCGACGCGCTGGAGCGGAAGCACGGGCGAAAGATCATCTTCACGCCGGGGCTCCGCACCGACACGCCCGCGTTCCTCGCGGCGGCCGACGTCTTCGTCGGCGCGTCCCGCGCGGCGCTCGAGGCGATGAGCTGCGGGCTGCCGACCGTCATCGCGGGCAACGAGGGCTACATCGGCATCATGGACGCGAGCCGCCGCGACCTCGCGCTGAAGACCAACTACTGCTGCCGCGACTGCGGCGAGACCACCGAGGCAAAGCTCTATGCCGATCTCTGCACGCTCTTCGACCGCACGGCGGACGAGCGCCGCGCGATGGGCGACTACTGCCGCCGCGTCATTCTCGAGGACTTCTCCGCCGCGCGGATGGCGCACGACTACGAGGCGATGTACGAAAGCCTCCCCGCCGTCACGCCGGACGTGCCGGGCAGGATCCTCGTCAGCGGATACTACGGCTTCGGCAACGCGGGCGACGACTCCATCGCCGCGGCGCTGGTGGCGGGCATCCGCGCCTGTGCGCCCGACATGCCGATCACCTTCCTCTGCAAGGATACAAAAAACAGCGCGAAAAAATACGGCGTGCGCACCGTGCCGCGCTTCAACATCCCCGCCGTCCTGCGCGAGATGCGCACGGCAAGGCTGCTCATCAGCGGCGGCGGCAACCTGCTGCAAAACACGACGTCCGCGCGCTCGCTGTTCTATTACACCACGATCATCCGGCTGGCCAAGCGTCGGGGGCTTCGCGTCTTCGTGCTGGGCAACGGCCTCGGGCCGATCCTCGGCGAAAAATACGAGCGCGATGTGGCCAAGACGCTTGCGCTGGCCGACCGCATTACCCTGCGCGAGCCGCAGTCGCTGGACTACGCGGCCTCGCTCGGCATTCCGCGCGATCGCCTGGCGCTGTCCGCCGACCCCGCGCTGCTGCTGGCTCCCGCCGACGCGCGCCGCGTGGACTATATCCTGAAAAATGTCGGAAATGTGCCGCACTTCGCGGTCTCGCTCCGCAGCTTTGCCACGCTCCGCAGTGAGGAAGTGGACGGCGCGGACGAGGACAGCTTTGCGGCGACGTTTGCCGCCGAGGTGGACGCCATCGCCGCCCGCACGGGGGCGAAGCCGCTCTACATCCTGATGCAGTCCAGCCGCGACCGCGCGCTGACCGAAAAGGTGAACGCCGCCGCCGCGGTCAAGGGCGAGATTCTCGGCGGGCTGACCGCGCGCGAGATCATGGGCGTGCTCGGGCGCTGTGAATTTGTCATTTCCATGCGCCTGCATCTGCTGATCTACGCCGTCGCCGTCGGCAAGCCGCCGCTCGGCATCTCCTATGACCCGAAGATCGACGCGATGATGCGCTACATGGGCTGTACCAAGCCGCTCCGCGTCGCCGGGCTCCGGGGCGGCGCGCTCGCCGACGCCGCCGCCGCGCTTTCCGGCGCGCCGCTCTCCGCCGAGGCGATCGAGCATCTGAAGGCGCTCGCCCTCGCGGACGCCGCCGCCGCCGTGCAGATGGCGCAGGATGGAACAGAATAAAGAGAATACGGGGGAACTTTCGTACACGAAAGTTCCCCCGTACCCCATCAAAGGACTTCGGGAATAGAGAGCGGCGGGCGACCGATGGTCGCCCCTACGAATCGGCAGGAGCGGCATACAGAATGTCTGCACCTACAGCGCCGCGGTGGCATAGGCATGTTCATCTGCGCCGCGAGGGCTGCGGCGTGCATTCTGGTCGTTTCCGACGCAAAAGCCCCCACCACGCAAAAAGGCCACCCTGTTGGGTGGTCCTTTGCGTGGTGGAGACAACTGGAACTATCACCCCCTTTTCACCGCATTTCGTGTCTTGTCCGCGCCCGTCAAAAAAACGCATATCTATGCGGGTTTTCTCGTTTTTTCATTTCTGCGTATACAAACTCAAAATGCAAATTTTCAGAAATTTCGTGTACGATTCGTGTATGAAGCGGTCAAAACAAAACTTTTTCTCAATGGTTTATTTTTTGCTTCAAACAACCTCTTGCATGTCGCCGAATTATCCCAGATTTTCGCATGTATCATTAACTTGCAGGCTTCTTCGCTTGAATCTGATACGGCATTAGTTGAAAAAACTAAAAAGAAAAATCATAAAATCTATTGATTTTTTTGAAAAATAATATAATATAATACATGAGGAGACCATTATGGAAGGAGAGAGACACATGGCGACAGTTTTTGATGTTGCGGAGTACATCTTGCAAAAGCTTGGCGAAGTAACAACGATGAAATTGCAAAAACTCGTATACTATTGTCAAGCATGGTCTCTCGTATGGGATGAACAGCCGCTTTTCGAGGATGATTTCCAAGCTTGGGCAAACGGACCGGTTTGCCCCGCTCTTTTTGATAAACACCGCGGCAAATTTGTCATCTCTGCGGAAGACATTGCACCTTTTACTACTGATTGCAAATTTAGTGACACATCTATAGAGACAATGGATGCCGTCATTCGAGACTATGGGAGCAAAGACCCCCAATGGCTGATTGACTTAACGCATTCTGAACTGCCGTGGCAATCTGCCCGCGGTACTTGTTCCCCCGGCGATAGATGTGATACTGTTATTCCCAAAGAGTCCATGCAACAGTATTATGCCGGAATCTATCATGGCTAAAAGCAATAAGAATAACATGGGTCAAAAGAAATGTACACTGCCCGCCAATACCGGCATGCAAGGCAAAAAAACGCCTCGCATGCCGGTTGATCCGCTTACATACGAATTTTTTGCGCCGAGTTGGCGCTTCAATCGTTGCGATACGGAAAAATGGACATTTCCAGCAGAAATTTTTGTAGAAAAAATTCTTCCGATATTGCTTTCTTTGGAAAGAATGACATGGTCGGACATCAGAAAGGCAACCCATGATCAGGGAAAAAGCAAAAGTCATTCTATCCCGATCAACGAACTCAGTCGCGAAGCTCAAGCACGTTTGCGGGAACTTCATTTATTCGATGAATACAATGAAATTTTTTCTCTACGATTAAACAACAAGTATCGCATTTTTGGTTTTTTGGATCGCGGAACTTTAGAAATACTTTGGTTTGATCCAAATCATGAGGTTGTTCCTGTTCAAAGATAAAACCCCGGGGTATATACCCCGGGGTTTTACTTTAATACCATACCGATTTGCTCACGCCGAACGCGCTGTACAGCGCGCGGCGCACCTTCTTCGGCGCGTCCGGAACGGCGGCGTCGATCGCCTTCTTCATCTTCCGTGCCTTGGAAAGCGCGACCGTGTTGCCCGCTCTATCCTTGTCCGATGTGATGCCGCGCGTCGCCGCGTATGCCGCAAGGAATTCATCCACGCTGCCGCCCGCGTCCTGCACGGCGGTGTACTTGTCGTGCAGCTCGTCCGAGATCAGCTCGTACATCGCCTCCTCCTTCGCCGAAGCGGGCAGCGAACTGTCTGCGATCGCCGTCGCGCGGTCTGCGCTCGTGATTTTCTCCTCCTCCCGGCCATAGGATGCCGCAAGCACCTTGTAAATGTCTGCGTCCTTGCCGCCGCGCCGCCGCAGCTCGTCGATGAAGTCCTGCGCATCGTCGTTCGCGAAGTAATGGTAGTAGACCGTCGCCTTTTCCGCGTCGGTGAGGATCAGGTCGTGCTTCAGATATTCGCGCTTGTCGGCGATCTTCTCTTGCAGCACAAACCCGCTCATGAAACGGTAGGCCTTCATGTGATCGACCTGCAGCGTGACCTCCAGCGCGTCCATGACTGCCTTTTCGTTGGTCGTCGCCACATCGCCGTAGAGCAGCAGCGCCTTGAGCCGCCCGTTTAAGGGCAGATTGTCGATTTTCTCGACCTTCGCCGCTTTGACCTCGGCGGACGGCGCGTCCGGGTCGTCCTCTCTGACCGCCGCACCTGCGTTGTACACATCCTGCAAGGCGTCGAAGCTCTCCTCCGGCTTGCCGCCCGCCGCACGCATCTGCTGCCACAGCTCGGTTTCCTCTGCCGAGAGATACCGCCCGCCGAAGAAACTCTCGCGGTATTCCTCGTTCGCCATCGGACCGAACAGCACCGCGCGGATAGAATCCCACATATTCATGTCGGACGCAAACATCAGCTTGCCGCTGCTCGAATACATGCCCTTGTCTGCAATCAGCTTTGCGCCGCGCACGGTCTTCTTGATCTGTGAGCCGAACGGCATCCATGTCGCCAAATCGGACGGAATCTGCGCAGCGGCGCCCTTGAAGTCGCCGCTTGCCGCTTTTGTCACCGCTTTGACCTGCGGCAGCGGAAGCTTGCTGTTTGTCACGCCGAGCATCGCAAGGATGTTGTTGACCAGCGGCACATCGTCTCCGACTTCATCGCCGAACTCGCCGAGCGCACTCTGCACCGAGAAATCGCCGCGCGCTCTTGTACCGAGCTTTCGCTCGCCGGTCATCGTCCGGCAGAGGTCGTCGGCAAGCGTCAGCAGAAAATCGTTGCCGGTGAGATTCCAACCTGCGCCGAGGCTGTCCACAAGGATGCCGAGCGCGTCCCCTGCTGCCGGTGTCTGCCCGTAGAGCAGCTCTGCGAGCCGGTTGAACACAAACACGTTGATAAGTGCCGAAATCAGCTCGCGCGCGATCTTGCGTACCGTAGCGTGCGTGCCGTGTGCCTTGTAATAAGCGCGGTATTTTGCCGGGACATCCCGCGCCACATACTCCGCAAAATTCAGCTGCTCCAGCTGGAACGCGGTCAGCGTGCGCGTGATTACATTCTTCTGATTGAACAGCACCGGCTTCGACCCCTTCATGCGGTTGCCGACCATCGCGGAAATGTACCGGTCTGCTTCCCGCACAGCCGCGTCAAAGCCGATGTTCGGGTTTGCCTCCGTCACCTGATAATACTTCGCGCGCAGGATCAGGCGCGTGACCGCCATGTCCACCGACTCGAAGAACTTGCCGCCCGCAGCGGTGACCTTCTCGTTCCAGGCACGCTCAGACGCATAGTCTACGCCGCGCTTGCCGGCAAGAAAAGTCGATTTCTTGTCGAACTCGGCGGTCTTGTTCAGGCGATCGCTGCCGGGGAGCATGTCCACAAATGCGCGGGTCATGTTGCGGATGCCGCATTCCGTAAGCGCAAACGGCAGCTGCACGGTCTGGTTGAACGCGCTGGACAGATTGCCGACGATCACGGCGGCAGAGTAAGTGTTGTTCAGCCGTTTGCCGAGATTCAGCGTCTTGCGTCCGATATTGTACTCAAACGCACGGTCGAAGCTCGTCTGCTTTCCCGCGATGTTGTTCGTGTAGTCGTCCAGCCAGGTCGCATAAGTGCCGAAATAGTTGTTGAGCTTGACCTCGTCGTAAGCCGCGGTCAGCTTCGCCTCGATGTCCGCAAAGCTCTTGTCCGGGTCGGGGCTGAACAACTGCTCCTTCAGCTCGGCAATGTTCTTCGACACCGCGCCCGAGGCATACCGCTCGCGCAGCACACCCGCCAGCGTCCGCAGCTTCTGAATGTCGTCGGTGTGATACAGCACCTCGGACAGGTAGGTGATGTAGCTGTCAAAGCCGCCGAGCGCGTCATACTGCACATTCTTGTTCTCCTTCGATGTACGGTGTTCAAAGAACGGATTGTACTTCTTGCCCGGCTTGAACGTCTCCGTGCGCCCTGCGATCTCGGCGGGCAGCTCGGTCACCTCCTCAGTTTCAATGCCGAGCGCGTTCAGGCGCTCCCGCAGCGCCGAGACATCCGCCTCCTTTTGCAGACGCGGCATGTAGTTCTTCTGGAAGCCGATCGGCTTGTACCCGTGCATCACAAGGAACTCGTTGATCGCATCATAGTACAGGTTGTAGCATTCGCGGAAGACCGTCACCGCCGCGCGGCACTTCTCCACGTCGAGGTTCTTGCCCTTGCCCTTTAACAGCTCGTAGAACGCAAGGCGGGATTCCTTCGTGTCCTCGGCAAGCATCTGCACCGCCTGGCTTTCCAGTTTTGTCAGCTCCAGCTTGCGGATCTTGTCGATCTCCCGCTGCATAAACCGCTGGCGCTCCGCCTCGTTCTCGACCACCTTTTCAAAGATCGTCTCGTTGAGATAGCGCCCGACTTCCTCGCCGAAGACCATGCGGTTGTTGCGCAGCGCCGTGTTCGCCGTCAGCCGCCACTGCTGCACCGCTTTTTTGCCCGGCTCGATCGACATCTTGAAGATGTTCTGCGCCAGCTCCTCGGCATAGCGCTGCTTCTGCACCATGTAGAAGGTCTCGATGCCGTTGTCGCGCAGACCGCGCCGCGCAAGGTTCGCGTACACGAGATCGAGTACCACCTCGCGGCGGCTGTCCTGTGAGATCTGCCCGAGGGTACGGATGCCCGTCGCCACATCGCGCGCATCCGCGCGTTCGGCCGTCGTCGGATGAGCAGCGCTTACATATTCGTTTTCGATATACCGCTTCAGCTCCTCCTGCTCCCGCTCGTTGGCGATCAGCTCGGACGGCTTCGCCCCGTATTTTGCGATGTCCACGATCGGGTTCTGGATCTGCACGCCGAGCTTGTCCAGCGCATAGGTCTCCCTGTGCCCGTACTGACTGTTGTAGCTGCTCTCCGTCAGTTCCTTGGCATTTTCAAAGAGAAAATCCGTGAAGTCCTGCACATCCAGCTGTTTACTGCCCGCGCGGATGATCTTCGTCATGGCGGCGTTGTCGGTCTCCCAGGCGCCGTCCTCGCCGCGCACCTGCGCGGTCAGCCTTGTGATGGTCTCGGCGCGCACCTTTTTCTTTTCCAGCACATCGGCAATGTCGGCAAGCAGTGCGCCGGTGCGGATCGCCGCGTCCGCGGACGGCACTTTTTCCGCCGTAATCAGCCGTGCCGCCTCTTTCGCCGCGGCGGTCTTTCGGTCTTCGGCAAACTCGGCTTCCGTCGGCCGCAGGCCGCGGTGCAGGTTTGCTGCCGTCTGCCGCACACGCGCCGCATCGGCGTCGGCCGGCAGCTTTGCGCTGTCCAACAGGCGGCGGCGCGAGGCTTTCACCTCTTCCGGCGCAAGCCCGAGCAGCTGCTCGTCCACGGTGCCGAGCTTGTACCCGGCGCGCAGCTCGCGGGTGTCGGCAATGTCCGGGACGTGCGCGTCGAACCACGCCTTATCGTAGGTCCACACGCCGAGCGCGTCCCGATACAACCCGGTCAGCTCACGGATCGCCGTATCGCTCTCGCCGCTCGTCGCCATGCGCAGCGCGATCTCGCGCGGCGACGCGCCGGTCTCACGCAGCACGCGCCAAAGATCCGCGCCGCCCTGCAGCAGCTTGATCGCACTTTCCACCGGCGCAAACCGCTTGTCCGCGTCCGACACCTCGGCGTCGGTGTCCGTCTGCCCATCACCGACCGAGAAGCGGATATCGGCATCCGTTTCTGCATCATTTTTCAAAAGAGTGTTGACATTTTCGACAGAATTGGATATACTCTTTTTAGGAGCATGGTCAGCTGCGTTTGCGGGCGTTGCGTCGGGATTGCCTGTTCTGGCAATATCGGCGGGCTGACCGGCTCTATTTTTATACCCTTTTTCTCCAATGAAGGCAGATACAACATACAGCGTTTTTGCTTTTGTTTCCGGAACTGCTTGTACAACATAATACGAATTATCGCCGACGGATTTTTCATACAAAATCGTTGGCGCTGTGCGATTATACCCCTCCTTCATATACGAGTAAGCTGTCGTCTTTCCACTGTATGACATGTCATCCGGGTCAGACAGTGCATACTGCATTTTTGCAATGTCGGCATCTTTTTGCATAGATCGATTTGCATAGCCTTCTGCTCCATGGTCTTTCAGGATATGCTTTAGCATCCGTGCTTCAATTACTACTTTGTAACCGGCAACATCAATATGCGTAATTGCCGCAATTCGTGCTGCGAGTTCATCTGTGACAATGCCGAGGTTTGCGCGGTCGTTGTCCTTGAATTCTCCGCTTTTAATCTTGTTTACCAGCGCAAGAATATCGTTATTCGCCTCTGCATTTTCGTATGCCGCGGAGAAGCGGATGTCGGGATCTGCTTCAGTATCATCTCTGTACTTCGCAAGAAATTCTTCGTTGGACGACGCCTGCGTGTATGCAATTTCCGCCGGAATATTCCGCCGAATCAAGTCCTTGTCAAACACGATCGCGCCGTCGCTCGTCTTCACACCACCGATTTTGTTCGGCTCTGCCACATGGTTATAGAACCACTCGGTCAGTTCTTCATTGTCCCATGCATATGCACTATCTACAATATCCGACGGATTGAACATGTCCGCAAAGTCTTCGTCGCTCAATTCGGCATAGTCTTCCAAAATCCATGGCGTGTGCTCGTCTGTCTCATGCCGTGCTTCTGCGATTTTTTCAGACAGTTCCCAAACCGGAGTGAGGTCATCCTCGCGCACGGAGAAAGCGCGCGGCTTATCTCCTCCGTAGGCGCTGCCGTTTTGTTCGTGGTCATCCGCAAACATAGCATATCCGGCGCGAGACATCGGGTCGTCGCTTGCGTAAAATCTGTAGGAAAGCCCCTGCTGCTTTTCAAGCAGATCGTTTGCTTCGAGCCATGTCATTTTTTCTTTTGTTTTATCAATGTTCGCGTCGTCCAGTTTCATGATGCCTTCGCTGTCCGTCTGCCGCGCCTTCATGGTAAACATCGGGTGCTCGTTCGAGAACCGCACATTCGTGCGGTCGATGTCCGGGCGCGTCTCCGCACGCTGCTTTGCCGATAGGCCGAGGCGGTTGGCAACGTCCGCCGCCTCGATCTCGCCAGCCGTGTCCCGATAGGCACGCTCTGCACGCATCGTTCTTTGCTTTTGCAGGTCGAGGAGATGATTGTAGGTGTCCGTAAATTCACGAACCGCCTTCTCGCCGTGGCGCTGCACAAACGTCGCGCGTAGCGCGTCCCGCCGGGCGTCCGGCGTATCCCGCAGCAGCTTGTACATATCTTCCGCAAGCTGATGATTCTTCCAGGCCAGCTCCTGCAAGTGCCGCTCTGTCCTCTTTTCTGCGTCGGTCACAAAGGCATCCTGCCAATAGTCTGTGCTCGACCCGGCAGCAAACCCCTCAATCACCTGGATGGCATGCTGGATCTCGTGAATCAACGCAGCGCGTTTTTCCGCACGGTTCAGCTGCGGGTCGAGCGTGATACGGTTCAACCCCGGATAAAAGGTGGCCTCGACGCCATCCGCAATGCCGAAGTTCAGCACGGTGTAGTTGCGCAGCTCCGGATAGGCGGCAAATAGCGCGTCGTGGCGGATCAGCTCGTCCAGCTTCCATGTGCGCCGTGATTCCTCGCGGTGGTTGATGAAGCGCATCTTGCTGTCGTCGATCTCAAAGCGCCACTTGCCGTCGTATCCGCGATACCAGCCGGTCTCCCGACGCACCGTCTCGCTGTCCACGCCCCCTTGTTCCATGCGCTCCGCATCCGCCAGCCGCCCGACTTCCGCCGTCTTCGCGTTGACGCCGCCCACGGAAAAACCGTCGATATCTGCATCATTTTTGGAATTTTGCGTATACTTGCTATTGACACCGCTGTTCTTTTGTGATACAGTTGTGTTAGAAGACTCCTGCATGAACGCGCGAAGCTGCCCATCGGCAGCCGTATCGCTGGTAGGGGTCTTCTTTTTTGTGTTTGTTGTGTTTTGCGTAGTTTCCTCATCGAATGCAATTAAATATTGATACTGCTCCTTTCCTTTGTCGCGAATATTAAACACAACCTTATACGGAACATCGTCAAGCACAATGTGGTTTTCAAACTTGTACCAGTACTTCACATCTTTGTGTGCCAAGTTTTTAGGCTTCAGATTCCCGTTTGCAAAACTCGGTTCCATACCCACGGACTTGAATATTGAGGTTTCAAGAATGTCAACTAAGTCATAGAGTGCATTGACTTTTGCGGAAATATCGCCCTTGTCACCATACTTATTTTTTTGATAGGTGAATCTATCCGCCTGCACTTTGATCTTCTTCACATCGGTTTTCAGCTCAACCGCGCCGAGATTGAAGATGGTAGCCAGCCGCTCCTTGAACAGCCGCTCGCGTTCTGCCTGCGGCATGTCGGCGGGGAAGTCGGTCTCGTATTTGCGAATGCCGTTTTTGTTTTTGCCCACAAAAGCAAAAGCAATTCCATCCGCGGCCTCGCTTGTCTCCTCACTCCGGATCACCTCCGCAAGGATGTCCCGCCCGCGCTCGAGCATCTTCAGCTGCTCTGCATCGGCATTACCGATGTGCAGAGCGGCTTTTACTTTTTCGACAAGCCCGCGCAGCGTGTCCAGCAGACGGCGGGCAAAGGACTTGCCCTCACGGCGGACGACCTCACGCATGACCTGTTCATCGGTCAGCAGCCGCGTCTCGACAAACTCGGCAACGATCTCGCGGTCAACTTTTGCGTCGTCAAGCCCGGCATAGAGCTCGTGCTCGGCGCGCTTCGCCGCGCGAAGATCTTCCGCCGTCACGCCCTCTCCGGCAAGCGTGTCGAAGACAAAATCGCGCAGTTTTTTGTACAGCCCCTTGCTCTCCAGCAGGTGCGTGTACTCATGCGCCACCGTGGCGAGAACGCTTCGCTCGGACTTTGCCCCGAGGTAGATTACCCCGTCAATGGTGCAGCCGTGGAAATCTTCGTCCGCGTCGATGAACAGGATCTCCCTGCCGAGCACCTGCGAGAGCCGCTTTGCCGTCGCACCTTCCTCGGCGGAAACACCATGTTCAAATGCACTGCGCTCGGCCGCGTTCAGATAGGTGTCCGCTTTGGCATCGCGCCGCCCGGCTTCAAAGATGCGCCGTGCATCCGCCTCGCCGATCACAGCGTTGTCCATAAAGTCAAAGGCGTCCCCCTGATAACCCTGCCTGTAATACGCGCCGAAGTTGGCGTTGTAAAGCTCGGACGGCGCGAGCAGGGCGTCCCCCGCAAATCCGCGCAGCTTGTATGCGGCAACGCCCGCGTCATAGCCCGCATCATAGACGGCCTGCCCGGCGGTGCCGACCGCGGCACGCATCTTTTCGCGCGTGTCTGCGGTCTTCAGCGCCGCTATACGCGCATCGGCTCGCGCGTCGCGCAGCTTTTCCGCCGCAAAGGTCTGCATGGCTTTCAGCTGCCTGCGCTTTTCGGCGAGTGTGCCGGTCAGCTTCTCGCCGGTCAGCGCCTCAAAGGCATTCGCAAGCGATTGGGATTTTGCGATTTCGTCCGCGCGACCGTTGGTCAGCTCGCCGGAAAGCATGTTGCCGAGGTCCGTGTCCGCCTGCGTCTTCGCCCGTTCCGCCGCCGCCTCGCGCGCAACGCGCGCCGCATATGCCGCCCGGAACTCCGTCTCCGAGATCGGCTCGTCCAGGCTGCGGCCGGAGAAATCGGGCGTTTCGGTGCGCGGTTCGCTCTGCTGTACGGCAGCTGGCGTATTCTCTTGCGCGGTCGCATCCGTTTCGCCCGAAACGGCTTGTTCCTCGCCGTTTTCCGCCTGCCCTTTGACTTCATTGTAATTCCCCTGCGTCTCCGCAACGAGCATGCGGTAGAGCTGCCCCGCCTCCGCCTGACTCATCGTGCGCTTGTCTTCCAAAGTTCCGGCATAGGCGCGAATTTCCTCGTTTCCGCTGGCAAGTCCCTCTCCGATCAGCGCATTCCGATTTTCTGCGTTGATCCTGCCGTTTTCATCCGTGAAATAAGCGCCTGCCGCGCGGTTTGCGTCCCGATTTCCGAAGTAGCCCAATCCCGAGCCGATAAAACCCATAAGAACGCCTTGCGCCGCACCGCCCGCTGCCGCTTTGCCAATTCGTATTGCAGTGCTCCGCTTTGTGAGGCGTTCGGCTTCCTCCTCATTTCCTGTGTTGCTCAAATATGATTGGTATGTTTGCATAACATCGGAATAGTCACCGTTAATATAGTAATCCGCCATTATATTAGCGGTTTCGGTCAAGCCCTCTTCCGACCCGTTAACGAACAAAGCCTTAAGAATATTCATTACCCAATCGCGCACTGTGGCCGGTTGCATTTCTTTTAGCTTGTTAAAATTCCCAATGCTGACCCGTTCAAACAAAATCTCGAAAATACCCGCATAAATGCCGGTTTCCAGTGCTTGCCCATCCGAAACGCCCTTTTCTTTCGCATCCACGATGGCAGAAGCCATAACGCTTCCGCCGAGTGCCGCTGCAGCGCCCCAATTCCCGAACAATGATGAGACAACGCTATCCACAGTGGACATCGCCAACTGATAGGCATCTGAACCGATCACGCCGCCGAAGCCGTTGCCCTCTTCAATGCGCTCAGCGATCGTCCCGCGGATGTCATTTGTCGCGCGCACCGGCGCGTATGCCGCGCCGTTTATATTCATCGGCGCTTTGTAGCCCTCGCTGCGAAATGCATTGCCGACAACTCTGCCGATTTCCGCGCCGCCTACGGTAACACCCGAGGCGAGATTGGAAACAACGGAGATTGCAGAGGCAAGCGTGGGGTATTGCAATGCAAACTTGGCCGTCTGCGCGCTTCCTCCGGCTGCAATCATGGCGTCTGCCGATTGTTCCAGCGTCGTTGTCATGCGGCGGATGTCGGCGTCGGATACACCGGATTCTTTCAGTTTGCGGATCACAGCGTTATAATCCGCTTTGATTTGCTTGTATTCGTCCTCTGTAAGCACCCGGTATTTTCCCGTAGAAAAATCGAAAGTCTGCGGAATGGAAGTATTCATACCGGCGGCACTGTTCCCGCGCATTACCCGCACACCGGAAAGGATTGCAGCACGATCTTCTTCCGACACCGATGCCAGCGTTTTTGCGCCGCGCAGCGCATACAAATCCGCACCGGCTGCATTTTTCTGCGATGCCGCTGACTTTTTTGCATCGCTCGCCGCCTGTGCCAGCTCGATATAGCGGCTGTCTTCGCCGAAATATTGCTCGGATACACCGTTTGCGCGCAGCGTGTCCTCGTATTCGCGCAGCGCCCTCTCCGCATCTTCGGCGGTCGTTTGTGCCGTTTCTGCGGCGGCAAGCTCTGCTTCTGCGTTTTTGATTTTTTCATCAATCGTGCGCAGCTCCGGCGAGGAAAAGCGAGTCTGCTCCGCATCGGCGGTTTGCGCTGCCGCCCGCTCACGCCTTTGCAGCACCGTCTTTTTCTTGCTGTCCTTGGACTCTTTTTTCAGTTCCGCGATCCGTGCGTCGTAGGCAGCGTTCTCGTCTGCATACTGCTGTGCCAGCTCCCGCAGCTGCCGGTCTGCGTCGGCGTCCTTTCCGCCGATGGCTCTCTGTGCAAGCGCCTCCGCCTCTGGGAATCGGGTGTTGAAGTCGGTGTCCCGCCGGGCCTGTACGTCGGCAAGCTCTTTTTCCACATCGTCATACGGGCGGAACTTCGGGTAGTTCACGCCGGGCACATAGTCATCGTTGTATTTCGGGTTGCCCTCGCGGCGGGTCTCCTTGACTTTGGTATTTTTCTTCTTCGGCATACTGCCGTCGCGCAGCGCCTTAGAAAGACCGCCGTAGCCCATCGGCTGCATAGTCGCCTGCACTGCGGCCGCCTTTGCGGCGTCGTCCTGCCGTTCGATTTCCGCGACGGCATCGGCATAGGAGTTGATACCGTCGCGACCCGCCTGCACATACGGCGCATTGTCCAGCAGCTCTTTTGCCGCTGCAACATTGCCGTCCCGCTTTGCAAGGATCAGCGCCGGCGCTATGGGATTGTTCGCGGCGCTGTCGCCATCCAGCGGCTGCGAGGCATCTTCTTCCCAGTGCGTCTTGACCTTGACATCATCATAGGTCTTGTACTTCTTTTTCACAGGGACATCGTCATAGGTCTTATATTTCGGCATAGTCAATGCTCCTTTTTATTCGACTTCGTATTTTTCCGCCATCAGATTTGCTTCTTCGGCTGTAATTTCGGCATCGGCCACAAGCTCACGCAGCAGCGCGTCGGCAAGCCCGATCGACGACTGCTTTGCCAGCATGACAGCCTCTTCAACTGTGACAGTTCCGTTTTTAAGCCATGTGACAATCAGCGCCCGTGCATCGGCCATGGATCGCTTCCGTGCGTCTGCGACGTCTGCTGCATAGGCTTTCAACTCATCTGCCGAGCGCGCTCTGCTCTGGCCTCCTGCAGAAGAAGAAGCGACACTTTCGCCGTCTTCGTCTTCTTCCTCAAGCTCCGCGAGGTAACTCTGCGCAATCTTTTCCGCCGCCGTCGAGTTGTAGCCGTTCGAAAGGAGCAGCGCATACGCCTGGTTAAAAGTCTCCGCCCCCGCCGCGCGAAGTGCAGCGGACGGATCGGTCTGAAAATCCGTCGAAACCGCTTTTGCAGAGCTGCCCGCCCCGCCGGTGTTTTTCTGCGTTGTGTTCGTGCTGCCCGCAAACTTCGAGTCATACTGCCGCGTGTCGATGCCGAGCGCCTGCAGCTTTGAGGTGTCGCCGTATTTTGCGGCAGTTTCCGCATCGGCCAGCAGCTGTTCGTAGGTGCTGCGTTCTTTCTGCGCAGTCGCTTCGGCAGCAGCAGCGGCGGCGGCCTCTGCCTCCGACTTTTCCTTCTCCCGCAGCTTCGTCATGTCGATGCCCATCTGCTCATAGAGCGAATAGTCGCCGACCGATGCGGCCAGCTGCGCCTTTTCCAGCCTGCGCTGATAGTCCTGCTGTTCGGCGGTCAGCGCGCGCTGGCGCTCGGTCTCCGCAAGCTCCAGCTCCTTGTCGGCAAGCAGCTTGGAATAGTCCGCGCCGGCAGCGGTCGCCGCCATCGCCGCCGAGGACGAGCCGTAGCCGCCGGTCAGCGCCGCGACTTTGCCGAGCGCGTCCTCCTGTGCCTTTTTCTGCGCCGCCTCCAGCGTCGCGCGGTAATTTTCAAATGCTGCATTCGCAGAACCGTCTCCCGAGGTCTTCCGCGAGACAAGTTTTCCGGTGCTGATCGCACCGGCGCCTGTCGCTTTGCCGCCGAGCATATCATTTGTCACGTCGCGGCTGCCGTCATCCGACAGCTGATACCCCTGCGACGCGCGGATCGCTTTAGCCTCCGCGGCGTACAGGCCTCGCTCCGCGTCGGACTTTGCATTCATCCAACCGATTTTACTGTCAACGATCCTGTTCAACAGCTCCGGGTTTTTCCCGCCGAGCACGAGATCCCGCGCGTGCACTTTTCCCTCGAGCCCGTTGTCTTTGATTTTTTTCTGAATATCCTGCATAGTTACGCTCATGTTATACCTCCTATAAAATCACGATCAGCGCGTCCAGCGTACCCGAGGCGGAGAAGGTCATGGCTCCCGCCGCCAGCGTTGCACTGAGCGAAACCGCCGTCGCATTGTCGCCGCCGCGGGCGGCAATTTTGTTTTCGTACCGGACAGCGAGCGTCGGTACGCCGCCGATTACGGCAATGTAGACGCGGCCGCCGCGGATGTCGTCGCCGACTGCCGCCGTGCCGCTCGCCGCGCTTCCCGTGTATGCCGCGCCCGTCGCCCGGGTCGCGCGCTCGGTGTTCAGCTGCTCAACCAGTGTGCCCACGCCGTCATACAGCGCCTGTACCTGCTCCGGCAGATTCCGCCCGGTTCGATTGATTGGTTTTTCGAAGATCATCGTCCGCTTTCCTCCATGTATTTCGTGATGCCGGTCAGCTTATACGCGCCAACGCCCGAGACGCGGATGCGAAAGCTCTCGCATCGCCTCGGGCGGATCGGAATGGTGATGCTGCCGGTGCGCGCACCGTCCGTACCCACGCGCGCCGCACAGGAAAGCGCCTCCCATGCGCCGCCGTCGCGGGAAAGCTCCACGGTCGGCATCGCGGCGTCGCCGATCTCGAGGCGGATCAGCACCCGCGAGACATATTTCCGGTTCGGCAGACCGTAGCCGATGTGCGGCGTGGTAAAGCTCCAGGGCATGTCCGCTTCTGCCGCCATACCCGGCGCAGCCACGCAGATCGGATATTTGCCGTCCGTATCGCCGCGGCCGCCCGCAATGTACAGCTTGCCGTCCGCCGTTGCAAAGTCCACCGCGCCGCAGGCATCCTCCGCGCACCACATGCCGCGCTTGGTGTCATAGACGTAGATCTCCCCGGCAAGCGAGAGATAGTATTTTCCGTTGTAGCTTCCGGCGCAAGCCCGCACCGCGTCCGGCAGGCGCCCGAGGCGGTCTGATACGCTGCCGATGGAGGAGGATGTATAGCGCATCACCGCATAGCGGCTCTTGTAGTAGAGCGCACCGTCCACCTCGCAGATCGAGCGCGACGCCCCCTGCGCCACCCCGGCAATGTGCAGCGTCGTTACGGAATATGGGGGATAGCTGCCAGAAATGACATAGGCGCAGTCCTCTTTGAAAAAGATCGGATGCCCGCCGTATGCAACCGCGCCCGTGAACGGGCCTGCCTCCGCAACACCCGCATACCACGGATCGGTGGAAATGCCCTGAAAGGTGTCCCACTTTTTGAAATCGCCGAGCGCAGAGCAGTAGATTTCATTGACCGCCGCCGTCGAGCCTGCCTGCATGCCATACCTGCACCCCCACAGGCGATTGTCCAGCACGCAGACGTGATCCAGCCGCGGCAGATTGCTCTTCGTCCAGTTGTAGGTACAGGTTAGCGTGTAACCGTCGGTCTCCGTCTTGGAGAATACAGCATCAAGTCGCCCCGGCTCGCCAAAAAGCAGCTTTCCGTCTGCAATCGCAATCGGAAAGTCACCGTTCCACAGATAGCCGTCGGCAGTTGCGGCCGTTGTGATCGCCGATACCGGCAGTGTCTTCCACACCTGATTATCTATTTTGAAATTGGCAGGCTTTCCGCCTGCGCCGCCGGTCGTGTGTTTTGCTGTTCCACTGTACAGATATTCCAACACGCCGTTCCGCACCCGCGCATGAAGATAGCTTTTGCAGTGACTTTCCGTGCCGCCCGGTTCATTGAAGCAAATGCCGCAAGTCATCAGATTGTAGGCCTTAATGTAAAATCCGCGATCCCCGCTGTAATCGACAGCTACGATCGTTTCATCGCCCTTGAGTGTCAGCCATTCGGCCGCTTTTGCCGTCACGCTGCCGTATGTTGCACTGCCGCTCACCGTTTCGACCGTCTCCATAGCGCCGCTCTCACCTGTGACCGTGTTGTAATATTTCTGATCCGGGTAAATCAGGATGTTTGCGCCGAAGGCAACCAGCCGTTTTTCGCCGTCAATCAGGTCGGTCAGCACCTCGCTGCCGTCGTAGATCAGCTTCTGCCCATCCACATAGGCCAGCTTGTCCGTGCCGAGTAAGCCGTTAGCCGGATTGTCAAGCAGCTTTGCAATCCCGCGTCCGCTTCTGGACGCGGCAAAGGGAAAGCTGTCGCTTCCCCCGTTTTTCATGTCTGAAAAATAGCTTTCGCCGTCGCTTGTGTCCTCGCCGCACAGATCGGTTCGGTCGAGACCGTAAAAGGTCGTCACCATCTGCCGTTTCGCCGAGGACAGCATTTTAGGCTTTGGAAGTTGCATCTTTCCCTCTCCTTGTATGTAATTCTGTGATCCCGTTGCCCGCCGGATTCAATCCGTCATGTCGCAGCCGTCGTCCTCCACTGTCGCGGTCGGCGCTTCGTAGGCAGGCTTTGCATTTGCCTGTACGCCTGCTGCATCGGCAAGTCCCTCGCCGAGTATGTACGCAACGACGGTTGCACCGGCGATAATCAGCGCCGTCACCTGCGCGGCGACCGCCTCGCTGCCGCCGAAAGCTACGATCAGCATTGAAACAAACGAGGCAACAGCCATCCAAAACTTCCGAGAGGTCAGTTTCTTGATCCAGTTGATTTTCATAACACAAACTCCTTTTTGTTTTAATTCAGTTGCAATCATAGTTGCAATCATATTGCCGTGATCGTTGCGGCGTGCGTTGATGCTTCCCACGCGACCTTGCAGCGCAGCGCCTCTGCGATGTAGCGCACCGGGATCATCATCGTGCCGCTGCCGACGATCTCCGGCGCGGCGTCCATCTCGAGCGGCTTGCCGTTGACCTGCATGACCCGGCTGTGCGTCGTAAGCGCAAGCACGCCCTCCTCGCCGGTCAGTGTCGCCGTTCCCGCCGCCGCGTCCCAGGCCACCGTGCAGCCGAGCGCGTCCGCAACGGCGCGCACCGGCACGAGCAGCCTGTCCTGCCTGATGTACGGCGCGGCGGGCATGTCCACGGTCTTGCCGTCCACCACCGCCGTCTTGCTGCCGACGGTCAGCTTGATTGTCTGCGCCTTGCGCCGGATTTCCGTGCCGACATCGGTCACGGCGACCGCCTCGGCCAGCGTGCGTCCGGCCGGGATGTACACGATGCCGCCGTTGCGGATCGGATCGCCGTGCGAGTTTTTGGCGACGTAATACGGCGCGCCGTCGATGTAGGCATAGCCGATCACGCACACGGCGTGGCCGCTCGCAGGCGACTTCGGGCTTGACGGTTCGATACCATTCTGCCGCTTGCCGAAAGACTTGTCCACCTGCAAGGCAATCGCTACCGGGTTTCCCGCGTCGATCGCTGCGAAGATGGCCTCGTAGCCGGACAGATTTGCGCAGGATTTTGCCTTGATGCAGCGCCGATCAACCGTGTTGCGCACACCGACCGTGCGCAGCGTTTCGGCCAGCACAGATACGGAAGCGCCGCCGGAAGCGCCAGAGGCCGCGAACAGCGTCAGCGGATCAAGGTCGATCCACTTGTGCGTCACCCCGTACAGCTTGACGCGCATGGCCATCGTCAGCGCAAAGGCGACGCATGCCGAAGTCTGCTTCTGATTCCACGGGATTTCGCAGTCCGGCATCGGCAGCCGTTTTTCCAGCGGCACGCCGAACTGTGCTGCAATCTCGCAGGCGATGCGGACGCGCCGCGCCACATTCTCGGGCGAGTTGTTTGCCGGGCGCTCGAATTTCAGCATGATGTCCTTCGTCGCGGCCGCAAAGTTGGCGCTTGCCTTGACGTCCGCAAGCAGCCCGTAGGACGTAAGCTCACGCAGCAGGTATGCGACCTGCATATCCAGGTCGCCGACAGAGCAGCCGCGCGCCTGCGCGAAGTCAAGCAGTGCCTGCTTGCGCGACCAGTACGTCCACTGCGCAAGGCCGTAGCCGATGCTGTCGCGTACAAAGTTGGTATATGTGCCGTTGTCCACGGCGGCGGTGTACGCGGCGTCGGTCATACCCAGCCGCCTGTTGCCGCTGTCCTGCGCGTTATCCGGGCGCAGCGCGCTCTCGGCCTTGAGATTGGCCAATATACCGACCTTTCCGCAGTCGGAAACTCCCGCCGCATCAAGGATGTCCCAGATCCGTTTTGCGTTGTCCATTTATGCGTCCTCCTTTTCGGGGTCGGTCGGCAAGTCGATCGTGCGGTGGAACAGCTCCGTCGCTACATCGTTGCCGCCGAGATTGTGATAGCTGTCGTAGCCGCTCGTCAGCTTGACCCGCTCCCCCTTAAACGGAATGTTCATTCTGTGCTCCTTTCTGCTCGAGCACCGTGATGCGGTGCTCGTGGTCGTCTATCTGCCTGCCGTGCTTGGTGATGCGCTCCTCGTTTCGCGCCATGTTCTGATTCAGCGTGTCGATGGAGCAGTTTAGCTTGGTGATGCTGTCGTTGAGCTTTACAATCGGCGTCAGCACGCTGATGATAAAGCCCACCAGCAGAAAGATGCCCGCAGCAATTTCCCATGTCATACGTCCTCACCTCCGCTCTGCGTGAAATAGACCTTGACCGTCTCAAAACTCATGCGTCCTCACCTCCGGGCAGCGGCACGTCCTCGTCCGGGGCTTCGGCCGCGGGGATCTCCGTCCACGCGCCCGCATCCGCGCCGACCGCGAGGTAGACCGCGCGGCAGAACGTCTCGCCGTCCGTCAGCAGCATGCCGTCGTCGGCGCACAGAACCTGTCTTGTTGTCATGTCTGTTCCTCCTATTTCAATACAAATGTGCGGTTCGGCTTCGTCGCGATCAGCGTTGCCCATTCCGCATCGGTGACGGCGGCGTTCACCGCCGCCTGCGAGACCGTGACGCTGCCGCCCGTGTCGGCCAGCCCTGCGACAAAATCGGTCAGAATTTCCTTGTCGGTTCGCGTCTCGGTCTTCGAGGCGAGGACGATATAGTCGGTGTCCGCGTCGAATGCGGCGGCGACGGAGTCCGCGAGCGAGAGCGTGAACACCCCATCCGCATAGACGGCCTGATCCAGCTTCGCGCGCGTCAGACTGCCGAAAGAGGATATCGACGTGCTGCCCGCGCCCGTGTAGCAATACAGGCCGATATAATGGCTGACCGAACGCGGCAGAAAGTTGAAGAAAACGACCTGCCCGCCGACGGTGCGCATGTCCGCCGCCATCACGGCGAGCGCGTCCGGGTCAAACGGCATCTGCACCGACAGCGACTTCGCGCCGCCGCCGCGGACAACGCCGACGAAGTGCTTCCCCGCGCAGGCGGCGGCCGCAGCCGCTTCGCCCGCGGCGCGGACGGCGGGGATCGCCGCCGCCATGGCGTCGAGAGAGAGCGGGGCTGTGCCGCCGGTCACCGCGCGGATCGCGTCGGCGATGGCGGTCATTTTTGCGTTGATGCTCATCACCATGCACCCCCGAGGATGGCAGTATCGACATAGCTCTTGATCTCGGCAATGTCGGCCGCCGTCCAGTAGTCGGTGCCGCGCACGGGGGTGTAACCGTCTGCGCCGGGCGCACCGTCCGCACCGGGCGCGCCGTCCGCACCGGGCGCGCCGTCTGCGCCGGGTGTACCGGGTGTGCCGTCCTTACCCGGTGCACCGTCCTTGCCGTCCGTGCCATCCTTTCCGGGGGCGCCGGGGTCTCCCTTGTCACCCTTTGCACCCGGATCGCCTTTGTCGCCTTTGACCTTGAGCGCTTCAAGTTGTGCAGCGGTGAACATATCATAGGTAAATGCCGCGCCGGTATCTCCCTTGTCGCCCTTCAGGCTGGCCAGCCATTCGGCTTCCGTGCCGGTATAGCCGTGTTTCTGTGCAATCGCGTAGGCGGACAGATAATACCCCTTGAAGCCCGCCTCGCCGGTCTTCGGGTGGTAGGTCTTTACCCACCACTGCACAAATACGGTGTACGCCGTGTTGAAATGCTCGGTCATGTTGGCAAGCTCGGCATATTCGCGGTTAACCTCGTGCAGCGCACAGACCAGCCGCAGCCAGTAGATCTCCGCGTGCGGACGCTTGACCGTCAGCATCAGCGTCGCCGCCGTGTCGGCGGTCGGCTCTGCCACAAGGTCGAGCTCCGTCTGTGACAGCAGCATCACGCCGCCCATCAGCTCAAGCTCAAAGTTGTAGAGGACGTTCAGCTTCCAGGCGAGCGGCATTTCGTTGTCGCAATACGCATCGGCGATCTCGATCACCTTCGCGTATGTCATTTCGTTCATACTTCCTCCTTGAAAAAATGCGGCGGGGACGGAAAAACCGTCTCCGCCGCCTGATGCGCCGTGGAAAAATCAGAGCGTTTCGCCGCCTGTAACGCCGCCCGCGATCATGTGGCGGAAGTCCACGAAGCCGCCGGAGAAACGCGTGTACGCGTCCCACACGTTGTTCTTCGTGTCCTTGTCCTCGTGCGACTCGACCTCAAGCGAAACACGGTTCTGGAACACGTTGCCGTCATTCCGCTCATTGTACTTCGAGTCGAGCAGGATAAACGGCACGGCCCCCGATGCCGGGATCAGGAAGTTGAGGGCCGGGTGGATGATGACGTTCCACTGGCCGAACAGATAGTTGAAGCCGTTGTTGGCCGAGCCGGGGTCTTTCTCCGAGCCAATCGCCTCAAAGACAGTCTTCTTCGTTGCGTAGTCGTTGGGGATGAGGATCGTGTCGGGCGCAATGCCGAGCGCCGCGCCGCTTTCATCCTTGACGTTCTGCTGCACGGTCGAGAGCTTGCCGAGTACATCCTTGGAAAAGGCGTCGGCGTACATGTTGCAGTAGGTCTTGCTGCCCGACTTGTGCGTTTTGGAGAAGACGCACTTGCCGTCGTAGCAGGTCGTGGCATAGTCGCGGCCGCCGACCGTGTACTTGTCCTTTCCGCCGAGCGCCGCGCCGAGCAGTCCCATCAGAAAGTTGTCGATCGTACGGTAATAGCCGCTCGTCAGCTTCGCCGCGCCGGCGCGCTGGATAATGCGCTTCATGTCGCCGTGCGCGTCGTCGATGATCTCGCGCGTGATCTGCATCCGGCTCTTCCAGGTCTCGTTTTCGATGATCTTCAGCTCGCGCTGTGCAAAGCTGTTCGCAGGGGGATTGCCGCCCTCTCCGACGGGCTGCATCTCGCCCGCCGCGGTCAGGCCGCCGTAGCCCTCCGCGAAGTTGGTCGAGGTACGCTCTGAAAAGATCTTCAGCGCAAGGCAGTTTGCCCTGTCCTTCGCCTCCTGCTCCTCGATGAAGCTGGCAAGCGGGACCTGAATGTCGCCGTACAGCTGCTTAAACTGGCCGCTTGCTTCCGAAATTGTGATATTCACCATGTTTTGTTCACTCCCTTCAAATTACGACGAGGTCGTAGGATCTGCATCCACCACGCGGAAGATGACGAGATCACCGACCGCCTTGCCGTCAAACGACGCGACCTCCAGACAGCCGCCCGCAGCGGCACCGACGGATGCCGCATCCGTATGCAGCTTGAACTTTTTGCCGATGCCGATGGTCGATGCGGCAGCGCCCAGCGGCGCGATCAGCACCGTGTCCTCCGTGATCTCGCTGACAGGGATCAGACTGCCGTCGCCGGTTGTTTCGATGTTGCTGATATAGCGCGGCTTGTCGGTCGCACCACAAAGGTCGAGACCGCCGCTCGCGCTCATTTTGAGCGCCGTGCCGACCTTGACCGCCTTGCTCGCGAGGAGCGGCAGATAGGTCAGCGCACCGTGCGCCTTCTGAAAAATGTACATGTTACTTTCCTTTCTTCGGTTGATATTTTTTGAATGCGGCAACCGCCTCCGCGCGGGTCGCGTTCGGGTGCAGCTGCCTGTAGTTTTCGAGCTGCCTGTCGCTGATGGTGTAGGCATCACCGACAGAGCCGGATGTCTTTGTCATGTGCGCCTTGGATGCAACCGCATTGTAAGCCGCCTGCTTTGCCCCCTGCCGCGCGCGGTCAACCGTCGCCATCTCGTAGGCGCGGCCGAAGGAATATCCGGCGCCGACCAGCTTCTTGATGTCACCGTATTCGGGCAGCGCGTACAGGTCATCAAAGGACCTGATGTCCGGGTTCAGCCTTGTGACCTCGGCGATCGCCGCATCCAGCGATAGGCTTTCCGCGCGGCGATTGGCTTCCGCCTCGGCATTTTCCGCCGCCGCGATGGCGTCCTCGGTGGCTTTCACCATCGGGTCTCCGGCGATCGCCTCGCGGATCGCATCCGGATCCACGCCGGCGCGCCGCAGCTGTTCGTCCGTTCGGCCCGCGTCCCGGTGCGTGATATAGGCGCGGAATTCCTCCGGCGTCGTCACTTTTTTGCCGGTTGCGGGGTCGGTCAGGTCAAGCGCGGCAAGCATTTCGCGCTGCGCGTCCGTTTTTGCCGTGTCCATCTCGCGGGCACGGCGCGCGGCGGCTTGCTTGCCCCTCTCCGCGCGGCTCTGTGCCGCTGTGTCCGGCATCTGCCCACTTTCGGCATCGTCACTTGCGGCAGGGGCGGCGACCTCCTGCGTGTTTTCGCCTGCGGATGTGTCATCCGCCGTCGTGTCCTCGTCCGGCGATTTCTCGGCGACCGAAGAATGTTCCGTATCATGCGTGCTGTCTTCGGCAGGTTCGGCGACCTCCTGCGCGTTTTCGCCTGCTCCCGCGGGAGCCGTCACTTTGATTTCTTCGCCGTTTGCGTTAAAAATAGGCATTCTGCTTCTCCTTACTTGTTTTTCTTGCCGGAATTTCCGCCGGTGCGGAGGTCTGTGCCGCGGATGACCTTGCTCTGCGGCTTGCGGTCATTCGCAAAAGGCGCTTTCACCACCTGTGCGCCGCCGTTTTCGATTCTGCCCGCATATGTAGGCTTCTTCGTGTTGCTCATGCTGTATTCTCCTTTCCGTTCGATTATCTATCAGATCACGGGGCTGCCATCGCCGCCCACGACTGATGTATTGTCCGTTTCCGGCATCATGCCGACCGCTGCCGCGCGCGCCTGTGCCGCCGCTGCTTCTTCCGCCTCGCGCTGCTTGGCCTCGAGGTAGCGGCGTGTCTGCCCGGCGAGCGGGTAGTGCAGTTCCTCGCGCATCTTCCAGAGATGGATCAGCGCGGCAGGGTCTCCCGGATTGCCGTATGCGCCGGACTGGTAGTCGGCAAGCACCTGCTGCCACAGTTCCGCCCGGTCGCTCATCAGGCTTAGCGAGCTGTCGCAGGCAAAGAGATAGTCGTCATCCCAGCACCATGCGCCGTCCGCGTCCCGCGTCAAAAACTCGTAGCGGCTCCACGTCTCGTACTGCTCGTTGCCCTCGTCGTCGCGGTAGAGCACGTCGTGCTCGTCGTCATCATAGGCAAGCAGCAGTTTGAAAATCAACTCATAGATGCGCGCCCATGCGGCCGCCTTCATCATGCGTTTGGATGCAAGCCGCCCGGCGGCTTGCGCCGCCGAGGTCTGCTTGGCAATGCCGCTTTTCGCGGAGGAATCATAGCGCCCGAGATAACTGTCCGTGATGCCGACCAGGTTCTTCGCTTCTTCGTAGATCGCGTTTTTCATGGTCAGATGCTGTGAGATGTTTAGCTGCAAGTCCTGCAGGCGCACCATATCCGCCTTCGCCGGGTTTTCCAGGCGCACAACGTTCAGGCCGCCGTCCGCCTCGATCTCCGCCTCGTCCGGCAGGGAGAGCAGCGCACCGAATTTCTGCAAGCGCTTGAGAATTTCGCGTTCGCACAGATTGATGCTGGCCTGCTGGTCCTCGATCAGATCTGCATCGGACACGCCGAGCAGCTGATTCGGCGCGGAAATCGACTTTTGCAGCACGATCGGCAGTATTCGCGGCTTGTAATAGGGAATCTTTTCGGGCGTGCCGTCTGCATGGCGGGCCGGAATCACGCTGCCGTCCGGCAACGCGATGTCGTAAAGCAGCGTCTCTTCCTCCGCCACTTCATCGCGCCACCTGTTCCCGCCGCACGCGGGGCATGTCTTGCCTTTTGCTTTCTTTCTGCCCGAAAACAGGGCGAAAAGCGGATTCTCCGCGGCGTCTTCCCGGTTTTCCCCCTCGCCGTCCGGCGGTTCCGGCGCGCCGCAGTCCGCGCATACGCGCAGATGCCGCGCCTCAAAGTCCTCCACATCATACAGCACGCGGTCACCGCACCATACAAACTTTCCGATGCCGCCGTCCGCGTTCCTATAATAGCAGATGCGCACCGTGACAAAATCCTCGGCAGGCTCGCTTTCGCCGAAGGCGCTGCGCGCGGCGGGTTCGTCCTCGGCTTCCTCCGATACGTCCGCGCCGTACATGCGTCTGACTGTTTCTTTCGATTGTCCCAGCTCCAGGAAGATATGATCCATCTCGTCGATGTCGTTCGCACCCGCCTGCGGGATCACGTTCTGCACATGCCGGTAGGACAGCACCACACCGCCGTGCGTGTAGTGCGACTGCGCCGAGTTGTCCCATTCCGGCTGCCAGTAGCATCCGCCCTGTAAGGGGACGCCGCGCTCGGCGAGGTCGATCATCTCGGGCGTCGCCAGCCGTGTGACGATGTCGTTGATGCGATGCTCGATCTTGCGTGCCTTTGCCTCGTTTCCGCGCTTTGTCGCCGTCACCTTCACCGGGTAAATAGATGCATCCACCTGACTTTCGATCAGTTCGGCGATGATGTTGTAGATATGCGGCGTCTCATCGGCGGCGTCAGCCGCATCCGAGACGACTGTCACATCGCGCAGGCCGCGGTAGAGCGCTTCGCGGTGTACAAACAGCTCGCGTTCCTCGCTCTGTGCCGCCTTGTCGCGGGAAAATACGTTTTGCCAGTGATGCAGTCTTTCTTCGTTCATCTGCGTTTCCTTTCGGGCTTCGGTTTGCCCCATTTTTGTATCAGCTCCGCCTTGATGTCGCTCCGTGCCGCGCGGTAGTCCTCCCACATGGAGTGCGTCCACTCGACAAGCGTGGTCTCATCCTCGCGCGATTGCTGCTCCCGCGCGTGGTAGGCGATCGCCAGCGACAGCACCAGGTCGTCGTGCGCGCCAACCGCCGCCTCCGGGCGCAGCTTGTCGTTGCGGATAAAGGTCAGAAACTCCTCCAGCGTGTCGGTGTCGTTCACAAGCGCCGGATTCTCCGAAAAAATGCGCAAGAGATCGCCGAGGATCACCGGGCGCGTGATTTTTGTCGTTACAAAGCCGTAGGCTTTTTTGTAGCTGCCGCTGTAGCTGTCAAAGCTCTCGCGGATGTATTGATGCTTGTAGCCGATGCGATCCAGTTCATGGGCCGTGTAGGTCGAGAAGTTGCACTCCACGGCAACAAGCGCGTCATTGTACATGCGCCCGAGCGCGGCGAGCTGTCCGGGGAACGCCGTCTCGTCCATCCGCCCGTGCAGCACGGCAACCTGCTCGCCCGTCACATTGTCGATGACGTGCGCCGCGAAAAAGTCGCTGCCCTCTCCGGCAGTGTCCGCGCCGCAAACATACGGGCGTCCCGCGCGCGGCTCTGCGTAGATTTTGATAAAACCGTCTGCCGCACAGCGGAATCTGCCGCCCTCGAAGAGACCGATGCGCAGCGGCTTCGGCGCGGCGTCCCGTCTGGCAATCACCTTGTCGGTCGGGAAAATGCTTCTGTAGGTCGAGCCCCAGTGCCCGAGGCAGTAAACTTCGTAATAATACGGGTCTGTTTCCCGGAATTGTTCCAGCGTCAGGATGTCCTCGGCGTCCAGATAGCGGTTGTCCTTATAGCTGCTCTCGTGCACGCGGCAGCGCGCATCCGGCGCGTCGAAGAATCGCTTTTTCAGCCAGTGCGTGACCGAAACCGGGTTAAAGGTCAGGATCATCTGCCGGTAGTGCGGCGACTTGCCGCGCATACGGATGTCCAGCTGCCCGAAGTCGCTCTCGCTGATTTCGGTCGCTTCCTCGATCCAGATGTCCGTGATCTCGTAGATGGATTTCAGGCGCGAAACATCGTTCAGCCCCACGCAGTAAATCACGCTGCCTGAGGGAAAGCGGATGTCAAAGTTCGTGCGGTTCGCCTCGATCGGCATACCCGGATAATACTGTGCCGCCAGGGCAAGCAGCTGCTCAAAAATGCTCTTGCGGATGTCCTCTTTGACCTTGCGGCAGCAGAGAAAGCGGTGTCCGCCCTCGCGCATGCAGCGATCCAGGACCTTATGCGCCGCAAAGTTGCTTTTGCCGCTGCCCGCGCCGCCCTTGAGCACGAGATAGCGGTGTCGGTCGTTGTAGAGCGACAGAAACGCCGTGTTGGAGGTGTCGCGCAGAGACTTGTACCAGGCAAGCGCGTTGTCAAGCGCCGCTTTCGTCCGCGTCGATAAAGCCATTTTCGATCATTTCGCGCAGCAGCTCGGCGCGCTCCGCATTGGTCATCGGCGACGCCTGTGCCGCCTCGTCCTTCTGCGCCGCCGCCGTCAGCGTCTCCAGCGAGAGCTGCACCCCTTTGATGTTCCGCGCCTCCGGATCGCTGATGCGCTCCTCGAGGTAGGTCGTGATGACAGCGCGTGCGGCTGCCGCAGCATCGGCAAACCTCGCGCTTTTTGCAAGCGCGGAGAATGTATGGCGGGAAATCCCGAGATGCGCACACAGCCCGCCAACAGTCGGCGGCGTGAACCATTCGAGCTTGGTCATCGGGCATCCGCTTCGCGCCGTGACCGGAACCGTGCGCTTGATCCACTTTCCGTCCGCGCCCTTTTCCCATTCTTCGCGCTCGACCGGAACCACCGCGCTGATAGACTTAAAATAGTCATCGCACAGCGCAGCAAACTCTGCAGCGCTTCGGAATTTCCTTTCTTTCAATTTTCCCGCCCCTCTCCCGTGACCGCTCTGTCACCTCGTCTATATCCACTATAGCACAAATTTCTTTCCGTTATCGCACACTTTCGGGACGCCGAAAAAGCCCGTAAACACAAGGCTTCCGGGCTTTTCCGCGGTTAAATTTTGAGAGACGCCAAATCGGCACACAATCTAATAAGCCTTCCCCAGTGGGGGAAGGGGGACCGCTTGCGGTGGATGAGGTGTCTGCGCACCGTGTTAACCGCTCCACGCCTCGTAGAATGCGCGGCGCAGATCGTAGAGCAGCCGCTCCGAGTAATAATGCTCCAGCGCGATGTGGCGGATCGACTTGCCGCTCGTCACCACGGCAAACAGCGCACGGTATTTCTGCCGATCGCCGTGCGTCACCGTGTAGCACAGCCGTTCGATCTTTTCCTGCACCGCCGGCGGCTGTGCATCATAGCGGCGGCAGGTGCGGTAGATCATCTGCTGCTTGGCATAGCCCATCTTCAGGCTGCGCATCTTCTTCTGCGTCTTCATCTTCTGCCTCCCGTGATGTTATAGGTCATGGCTTTGCGGCATAAAAAGACCGTCACAAACGTGCCGGACATCGGCGGCGCGCCCGGGTCGGCCGCGTCGAAACTGTCGATCTGCGTCTTGTAAATGTCGTAGTCCGGGTAGCGGTCGGCAAGGCCCGTGAGATCTCCCGTCTCGACGATACGGTCTACCGCCGCGCGTGAGATCGCGCCGATGCTTTCGCGCACCTGCGGCTCGACCAGGTTGCGGCTGCGGCTGTACTGCTTGTCCGTCTCCTTTTGCTTGTCGTAGATGATGTACTTTGACAGGCCCGTCAGCCCGCCGTCCTCGTAGTCGCCGTCCTTGCCGCAGGCAAATTCCAGCGGCGCCGCGTAGACATAGCTCTTGCCCGGCAGCCCGCCGTTGTTCCACATGCGGCGGAAGAAGTAGGGATTGTCGGTCAGCGCCGGGCAAGCGTTGACAACAAGGTGATGATGCACGCGGCCGCCGTGCTTGCCGCGCTCGGTGCAATATATGTACTTTAATTCCACGCCCGCCCGCTTGTACGCGCGCTTCAGGCGGCGCAGAAAGCGCCGGAGGCAGCCCTGCGCCCCCTCGATGTCCGGGCTTTCGCCGTCGTAGGAGAGGCGGAGCGCGAAGTCAAGGTCGGTGAAGTTCGCGTGCAGCAGATCCCGCAGATGCAGCTCGCGCCGCTTCTGGTTGTACTTTTCCTGCGCGGCCGACGACGGCCGAAACTGCTTTGTCCGTCTGCCGCGATGGTAGTTCCGCGCCGGGAACCAATGCACGCGCATATAGTCCCCCGCAGCGATCTCCACCTGCTTGATTCTTGTCGCCATGTTTACCTCCTGCAAAATTGATCTCAAAAGAGGGCGTCCGCGCCCTCTCTGCCGGTGATGGAAAATCAGAGATTTCCCACACCGGCATTCACGCCCCGCCCGGCTCGCGCCGGGATATATTTTTTTGAGTGAGAGAAAAGGAATCGTTTTGTCTCTTAATATCGCCGGTAGGGGTCGGCGCCCTCGACGACCCGCTATACACCACCCGTTTTAACTCCCTCGTCCCCACGCGCGTACCCGCGCCCGCGATACGCGCCTGTCGGTTTCCTTCCATATGTAAATGGTCATAAACTTAACATAACATGCAGGGATTCAAAGCGGCATCCGCCGCTTTGTTTTTCAAATGTCCTGTTCGGCGTCCGGAGAATCGAACTCCGGCAAAAACCATCCCGCCGATATGGGGCGAAACGCCCCGTAAAATTATTCTGTTTTGTCCGCCGTCGCCGCCGCGAGGAATGCCTCCATCTCCTCGTACTGCGTGACGACTTTTTTTGCATTTCCGTAAGCGCTTTTCAGTTCTGCCAGCGTGTCCTTCACCATCTCGATCACCGCCTCCGGCACATGCACATTGTCGATTTCTTTCGTCGGCTTGTGCGGGTCGTTTTTTTCGGCGTAAGCCGTTCTTCCTGTGCCTTCCCCAGCGGGGGAAGACGGGGACCGGAACACTTCGCGTTCCTCATGAGTTTCCCGCAGGGAAACATCACGCGCGGTGGATGAGGTGTCCGTATTATTCTTGTTGTTCACCGCCTTCTTTCCGTGCCGCTGATACTGCCCGTAGGTCATCTTGCTGATCTCGCCCGCATCGTACAGGATCTTCGCGATCTCGTCCTTGCCGACGGCATTCAGTTCCGCCAATATGCCGATCTGCTTCTTCGGCTCCTTTGCCTCCTTGTACGACCGCACAATCTCCCCGTAGCCCATCTGCATCACATGTCACCCCAATCCAAAGCCTGCCCGCAAATATCGCAGTACGCTTGATTTTCCTTTATCTCCGCTCCGCAGGGACAAATATATGCATAGGTCCCGTCGTCGTACTCGTCGATAGTGGGCTTTTGAGGCATTTGCTTTTTGAGGGCTTCCATGCCCATTCGGCAAGCCTCGTTTACAGGCCCTATGCTTTCGTAATGCTCCCGGTGTTCCGGGGCGAGTATTTCAATGGCTCTTTCGTTCGTCATTTTCTTTCATCCTTTCCCCACAACTGCAATAATCATCAGCATCGGGCGTTTCGTCATTCCCCCACTTGCAATCGGGATGCGGGTAGCCGCCGTTGTTGTCCTGCCAATATCGGCAATCCTTGCACCGCACAACTTCAACCATATCGCACAAAGTGGCACAATTCGGCACACTCCTGTCGGTTTCGATTATATGTTTCACATTCTTTGCGTTTTGCAGCGAGTTGAAATAAATCGTTACCGTCTCATATAGGAAATTTATGCTCAATGCCCAATCACCACAAATTTCTCGGATTTCACAGATCATTGTCTTTCCTCCACATAGCACCAGCTTTGCGGCGGTCGCGTCTTCCCGCTTGCAATCAGCCCGCGCCACTTTTTGGGGGTGCGTATCAGTACAGATTTCATGATTTGTCTCCTTTCAAAATGTGCGGTACAAGTTGGTTTGTTTATTTCTCCATGTCAGCTCCCTGATCGTCCGAAAGTTTCATAAAGCACATCCAGTGCGTATGTGCTTGCTTCCCGCTTTTATGCCCATATAACGGTTGGCATTGAATCGTATCAAGGATTTTTTTCACCGGAATATCAATCTCAGACCATTTGAAAACCAGTGTTCCGTTCGGTTTTAGGACGCGCATGCACTCCCAAAAACCGTCGTGTATCATGACTTCCCAATCATTTTCCAGTTTGCCGTACTTTTTTGCCAGCCAAGCGCTGTCCCCGACTTTCAGCAAGTGCGGCGGGTCAAATACAACATGATAAAATGTGTTATCCGGGAAGGGCAAAGCAGTAAAATCCGCAAGCATAGTCGGATGCACCGAGCAATATCGTGCCGACTGACCGTTGCCGCTTTTCCATATCTGCATATCGTCAAATTCTCGATTATCCACGAACTCGACATTCGGGTTTTCTTTGTCAAACCAAAACATGCGAGATCCGCAGCAAGCGTCAAGTACTTTCTTCGTTGTCAATCCGTTGTATTCAGCATCTGACTTTTCCACATCGGCCGTCGGCGCGGAGGCGATGATGTCAATTGCCGCGTTCCAGCCGTCTGCGTATGCTTTGTTTTCAAAGACATCGCGATTGGCTTTGCCGATGCCCAAAGCGTCGGCGTCTATGTATCTGCTCATGCGCTCACCCCTTTGCACATCTCCGGCAGGTTCGCCCGCACCAGCGCGGCGGGCACAGGCGGCGTCACCGCATTGCCGCAGCGGGCAACCTGCTTGCTTTTGCCGTATGGATGTCCGTCTGCGTCGTGGTCAATCACATAGTCCCGCGGGAAGCCCTGCGCGTTGAAAAGTTCGCGCGGCTGTAGCATGCGCATCTTGATGTCCGTGATTATGTACTGCTCACCGTGGATGGTCACCAGCGCAAAACGGTCTTTTGTCGTGACGGTGTCAAGCGGCTCGTCAACCGACTTTGCCGCGCCGTTTGAAAAATACTTGACCAAAAACGCCTGCACTTCCGCGTGATGTGCGCCGCTGCAAGAGATGGTCGTCAGCGGCTCGTCGGCAGGCTGACCGTCCATGTTGTTGCGCATCGTCATGATGTGCGCGGTCACAAGGGCGTTGTGGTCTTTGGCTGTGACCGTGTCAAGCGGGGCATCCGCTGCGCTTCCAGCGCCGGTATAGCCTCCGGCGTAGTTTTTCATAATGTGCGCGACGGACAATGCGTAGCGCGGCGATGTATCGACGGTCATAATCGGCTTGTCCAGCTCCTGCCCGCGTACCTCGTCCTTGCCTGTCTCGCTGTGATACTGTATCAGCGTCGGGGCGACAAGGTAGTGCTTCCCGCCGGTAACAACCGTTCCAAGCGGGCGGTCGATACTGTTCACGCGCGGCGCTTGTCCGTCCCGCTCTCCGTAGCCAATCGGCACGATAAACGGCTCCGGATTCTCGACCACAAATTTTTGAATGCCCCTTGCAATCCTCCGCATCGTGTTTTCCGCCAGCGGCTTTTTGCGCCCGAAGATGCTTTGGCAGGGTATCGACCAGTCAATGCACTCGGCGGCGGTATGATACGGCAGTTTGCGTCCAGCCTTGACATCTGCACTGTCCCTCGGCGCATATGTCGGCTCTGCCCACACAATCGGACGACCGTCCGACCGCGCAATCATGTAAAACCTTGTCCTTGTCGTCGGCGCGCCGTAGTCGCAGGATTTCAAAACCTTGTAGTCCAGGTCATACCCCAGCCCGCGCGAAATCTTCTGCGCCAGTTCGGAATCCTGCGCAATGCCCAGCGCATCGCACATCTCGGCAAACGTCGGATGCGTCTGCGGGATGCCTGTGGTCAGCGCCTTTACAAAGCCGTCAAAGGTTTCACCGGCGCGCGCCTTGATGGGCTTGCCGTCCGCGCCGAGCGGTCCCCATGTGCGAATCTCCGGCACATTTTCCAACATAATCACGGCGGGACGAACCAGTGCAGCCCATTTGACCGTTACCCAAGCAAGACCGCGGATGTTTTTGTCCACAGGCTTGCCGCCCTTTGCGCGGCTGAAATGCGTGCAGTCAGGGGAGAACCAGGCAAGCGCGACCGGGACGCCCGCGCAAGCTGCCACAGGGTCAACCTGCCATACATCCTCGCAATAGTGCCGCGTCGCGGGGTGATTGACGCGGTGCATGGCGATTGCATCCGGGTCATGGTTGATTGCAATATCCACGCTGCGCCCGATCGCCATCTCGATGCCGGTCGAAGCCCCTCCGCCTCCGGCAAAGTTGTCTACAACAAGCCCGGTCATTCTGTCACGCCTTCCTTTCACATCACATTGTGCAGCACCTGCGCAACCGCCTGTGCCTCCGCTTTGGTATACATCTCGATATCATCTGCGCCAAACCGCATCAGCACCGCGTCACCGCGCACAAGCGCACCGCCGTGCAAAGCGGTCGCGGTCGCATTCAGCTTGCCGTCCGGGCGGTCTCCCTCTCCCGTGACCAGCACAAGCCCGTTCTCCGCGCTGCGATACCACAGCGACCCGCCTACAAGGCATGACAGCATCCGCCCGACCGGGCTGCCGTCGTTTATGCGCTTGACATACGGCCGCACATCCGCCGGGATGACCACCACATAGTTCTTCTCGGCTTTTTTCACAGATCCGCCTCCGCCGCGGCGCGGGCAGCATCTTCAAGCGGGCTGCTCTGCGGCAAAACAACCGTCACCACAGGCAGCATCTTCACGGTCGCATCGGCAATTTCGGCTGCCTCCTTTCCGGCCGACTTTTCAACCTCAGATGTCATGATCTTCAGCGCCGCCAAAATATACGGCAGTTCTTCGCGACAATACGGATTGATTGCATCGGTAAGCACCACCGTGTAGGCCTGTACGACCTGCAGCAGCAGACGGCTGTGTGCTTCTCCAACCGCAGAATCCGAAAGTACAAGCTGCTTCAGCTCCTCCAGCTTCGCATAGGCTTTTTCTCTTGTTGTCATTTTTCGTTCCCGAGCGGAATCTCGTGCCGCTCGACTCCTTCCTTGTATCGGATTGTGATTTCAATTTTCTCCGGCAGCTCACGCGGCTCGGGAAGCCGTGCAAGATAGGCCTGTACCGCCGTATTCATCTGTGCCCGCACGGTTTCGTTAGTTCTCCCCGGCAACGCCCGACACCTTCTTTCCTTCGACGCGGTCCACCGTGATCTTGTTTCCGCTGATGGCAATGCGCACCGTGCAGATTGCCGGTACGACCACGGCCACCTTTTGGATGTCCCCGCGGCCGATCAGATCCACCAGCGCGCGCAGCGCAAGGACCGCGCCGTCGGCAAGCGGGACAAGCCCGCGCGCCTCCGCGCCGGCGCCGAACAGTTCGTCGACGATCTTCTTTGCCTCCTTGGCGGCATTGACCCGCTTGCGCCGCGCCGTCGCCTCGAAGCAAAGACATTCCGCCGTCGCCTCCTCGTCGGTTTCCGCACCCGCGAGCACCTGCCCGCAGTATTCGCAAGTTCCCATGTCTGTTTCCTCCTTTAACTCAAATACAACTCAACCGTATCGTCCTTCGTGACGACGGTGCGCTTGTCGAAATCAATGACCGTACCGCCGACTTCCACGCAGTCGTCATCGAATTCCTTTACAAGGTCGGCAAGATTGTCCCGCCCCAGCCCTTTCGACACATGTATCTCTGCGCCCGCCGGGCAGGTCCCGAGCAGGTGCATCAGCTCGTATACCTTCACGCCCTCTCCCTCCTCTCATAGGGGATCTCGCAGAAGCGCAGCGCGATCGGAAAGTCTGACGCATGGAATACCCCCGGCACAAGCCGGGCGTGCGGGTATAACCGAATCACGCCGCTGCGGTTGTCCAGATGCCCGCGCAGCGCCCCGGTAAACATGCCGAAGCGGTAAGCGTTCACCACAAACGTGCCTGCGCCGATCTCGCGATCGACCTTAAAGACGATTCCGTCCCGCATCTGGTTCACCTCCTGCCCGCCGAAAGGCCTCCCGCACACGCCGCTTTACGATCTTTGCAGCGTAGTGTGCCGTAATTTCCCGGTCAAGCCAGGCGATGATCGCGTCACGGTTCTCCACCGCCTCCACGGCAGCGCAGACGACCACGAACACCGCCAGCACAAACCCCAAAATCAAAAGCTCGTTCATGCCGTTTCCTCCTTTGCCGTGCCAAGCCCGAGGTTCTTCAGCTTTTTGAACTTCGCCTCCAGCTTCCCGATGTCCAGCCCCCACGCCTTGTAGGCGTCGTCGGTCGGCACAGACAGGTTGTCAATCAGCATCAGCCCGTGCGAGAGCGTGTACTCGCGCGCCGCGCGCTTCAGGCGGCTGAGCGTCGTCGCCGACGCGCCCGGGAACAGCCGCCTCAGGTCCGCTGTGTACAGCGCATAGGTGCTGTAATACAGCTCCACCGCCACCTCCACGCTTGCGATTCTCGGTGTGTTCATGCGTCCGCCTCCTTTCGTTCCTCAAATAAATCACTGACCGTGCAACCGAGCAGCTTTGCAATTCTCGGCAGCATGTCCGCCCGCGGTGATGCCGCCCCGGTTTCCCATTTCGCAATGGTCGTTCGATCTACGCCGAGCGCCGCGGCAAACTCCCGTTGCGGCATTCCTTTCGCCGTCCGTAAATCCTTTATCAACATAAGCCCTCCAAAAAGTGAAGATTTGTCACTCGACGATTGTATTATAAGTGATTATTCTTCACTTGTCAATAGATTTTTTGAAAATAGGTGAAAAAATATCACTTCTCTTGAAATGTGAAATACTTTCACATATAATGAATTTGAGGTGATAATATGGAACGTTTGAAAGAACTGCGCACCGCGCGCGGTCTCCTGCAAAAAGATGTAGCCGCAGTGCTCGGCATTGATAGGACGACCTATGTCAAATATGAAAAAGGGCAATCCGAGCCCTCGTTCGACATCCTCACCAAACTCGCCGATTACTTCGGCGTATCGGTGGACTATCTTCTCGGCAAAACCGACATTAAAAAAGCGCCCCACGGGAGCGAGGCGCTTCAGCAGCTGCTGGACGAATCGAACGCGCACATGGCGGTCGTCATCGGAAAAGGGAAGGAACGTCGGATCATCGAAGTCCCCGCCGACGCCGAGGAAATCATCCGCTCCACGCTCGAGGCATTCAAAAATAAATAAGCAAGAATCGGTACAAGCGCGGCTAAGAATGCACCGGAACTGGTGACATTTTTCGACAAATTTGTTAAAATCTCCTTAGCGCAACCCTGAAATTTATTTTTAAGGAGATTTCAACCATGGAGAACATCATTCGCATTGCCGACGATTTCGCAAAACAGTACAAACTCGCCTTGCCCCTGCGTCTCGATACCATGCGACACCTTTGCGATGCCCTTGGGTATAAGCTGTTGACCTACGCCGAAGGCGCCCCCATCATCGAGAAACTGCCGTTTGATGACTATACGCGCTGTCCGGCATTCTGCGCCCGCGTAATGGATTGCAATGTCGTATTTTATGACGATACCTCCAGCGTCGGCACGCGGCTGTTTTCCCTGGCACACGAAATCGGGCATATCGTGCTGCGGCATATCGCAACCGGCGCACGCGGGTATGACGCATCGGACACCGCCCAGGAGCGCGAAGCGGATGCCTTTGCCTACGCCTTGCTCGCGCCGCTCGATGCGCTGCGTGCAGCGCGCGTCCGCACCGTCAAGCAGATCCAGCGGATGACGCTCCTGGACCGTGAACGTGCGGCGCATGTGCTCGCGGAATTGCAATCCGAGCCACAGAAAGTGCCGTGCCGTCCTTTTCCGGTTTTCCGTGTATGCATCGGTGTTGCGCTCGCGATCAGCATCATACTTGCAGCAACGGCGTTTTTCCGTAAGCCCGTGTATGCCGCCGATCAAGCGCCGCAGCAAACCACCGTCATCACCGCGCGTACCCGCGCAGAACCAACGCCGACCGAACCGACACTTTCTGCCGCAGCCCTCTCCGCCGATGAGCCCGAGCAGGAAGAAATCGTCTATATCACAAGCTGCGGCAAGCGGTATCATAAAGCGACTTGTTTTCAGATTCAACGCAGAAGCACGCACGCCGTCTCCATATCAGAAGCAGCCGCGCTTGAAAAAACGCCCTGTAAATGCTGCTTTTGCGACTGAAACCAAAATTTGAATAGGGAGAAAAAAGCATGAAACAATTCTTCTCAGCATTGTTTAGACACATTTTCGACTTTATCACTTTACTGGTGCTCTCCGTTGTAATTGTACCGCCGTTCCTGGCTTTGAATGCGCCTGCATGGCTGCTTGCAGTAGTTGTCTTGCTTTACCCCCTGGCATTTAAGTATCTGCCGACAATGACAACGATAGCAGATATTATCTTGTGGATCGTCGGGCTTGTCTGGGTCATCTGTGGCAAAACGCTTTTTCGCGGCATAATCGGGCCTGCCTTCCCGATCATATACTATGTACTCTTTGCATTGTTCTTTCTCTATTTGCTGTCTGCCGCCTGCAGCTCAAAAAGAAAAAGTCTTGCGGCACGGAGAGACAGCGCACAGCGCGAGAACAATACGGCACAAATGGATTGCTTACAAGATGAAAGTGAACTGTGTGAAACATCCGCAAAAACAGAGCAGGATATGCAGACATATAATAGCTGCGTACATGCGCTCGAAAGAGCGACCGGATTCATTGCGACTTCAGTAGTTACGCTTGCAAGTCACACCGAACGCGGTCATGCTGAACTCTGCGATTTGGTTCTGCCGTTCTTTGCATTGGGCGCTTTGGAAAGCGAGTATCTCGAACCGGGCGCTACGTATACAGTGATGCATAGTGACACAGATGCTCTTATTGACGACCTGAGCCTCTGGGTTGGCGAATATGTGTATAAAATAGCGGCTTTGCATGACATGACAGATTTGTTTGAGACGATCCTTGCAAAAGGAAATAAATATCGTTTCTATGTGTCTGGATTCTTAAAGGCACATGCCGATGACAGCATCCGTTTGGTATGTTACGAACTGTTTGATGCACTTAGTATTTCTCGGCTCTACCTGTCTGAAGAAGATGTCGATTCTGTCGCTGATGCGGTAGATGAAGCCTTTGGACGGATTATGTATTTGACTATGAAAGACTGCTTGCGCGAGAAGGACTGATTTTTCGCACAAAGTCAGAATCGAGGTGACTCTCTTGCCCATCTACAAAACCAATAAAAAACGGGACGGGCTGTTCCTATACACCGTCCGCGTCAACTATACCGACAAAAACGGCAAGGCACACAGCCTCACGCGCACGGCAGTCGGCGCCGAGGCGGCAAAGCTTCTTGAATCCCAACTTACAGCCGAATATAAGACCGGGCAAATCACGCCCGCCGAGCGCATGACCGTCGGCGAGCTGGCGGCAAAGTACCTTGCCGCAAAACGCACAGAGGTTCGCCGCTCTACGGCAGAGAAGACGGAACGCATACTGAACCGCTATGTCCTCCCAACCATGCAGAAAGAACGGCTCGATCGCCTGAACGCGCAAAAGCTCCAGGACTGGAAGCAGTCGATCACGGTGCTTTCACTCGCGCCGAAAACGCAGAAGAACATCTACGGCGAATTTCGCACAATGCTGAACTTTGCCGTCAAGATGGAACACCTTCCCCGCAATCCGCTTCTGACCGTCGGCAATTTCAAAGACACCGATTTCACCCCGCCGACCGACAAACTGCAATACTATACCGCAGATGAATTTTTGCGGTATAAGGCGGCAGCATTGGCGGATGCCGAGACAAAAGGCACCCTCTCCGAATATGCGTACTATGTTTTTTTCTGCATCGCCTACTATATGGGGATGCGCAAGGGCGAAATCAACGCGCTGCGCTGGTCGGACATCAACGGGGGCCTGCTCACCGTCCGTCGATCGGTTACGCAGAAGGTCAAAGGAGAAAGCGCGGTTGAAACGCTGCCTAAGAATAAAACATCCTACCGCACCATCGAAATCCCCGAGCCGCTGATGGAAATTCTCGCAGAATACAAAAAGCGCCTCGCAGCGCGAGACGCTTTTTGTGATAACTACCGCGTATGCGGCGGTGGAGAAAACGGTGTGCTCATAGATTCCAATGTGGACCGTCACAATCGCCGTTATGCGGATATGGCCGGTCTGAAGCATATCCGCGTCCACGACTTCCGGCACAGCCATGCCAGCCTGCTTGCCAACGAGGGCATCAACATTCAGGAGATTGCCCGGCGGCTCGGGCACGCTAAAATCGAAATGACCTGGAACACCTACGCGCACCTCTATCCGCGCGAGAGTGAGCGTTCACTTTCTGTCCTCAACAAAGTAAAATGACAAAACCATTCCGCACATCCCCCAAAATTCGTGTAAAATTCGTGTACGAAAAATGAAAAAGCCCGCAAACACAAGGTTTGCGGGCTTTTTGGTGGAGACAACTGGAATCGAACCAGTGACCCCTTGCATGTCAAGCAAGTACTCTAACCAGCTGAGCTATGCCTCCGTTTGTCGCGTGGATTTATTATAGCACGCCCAAAACAAAAATGCAACAGGAAATTTCGATTTTTCAAAACTTTTTTGATTTTTTTATCGGATGCTTATATTTTTCTATTTTCCTCTTGCTTTTTTTCAAAATCCGCATATAATGATTCTGTTTTCAGAAATTCCATTCCGGGAGGTGCTCATCGTGCGGCAGAAAAATGCGGGCTCCGGCCGTCTCCGTACAGCCTTTGCCGCCTTTTCACACCCGGTCGATCTCACGCGCGGCACACCCTGGCGCGTTATCCTGCTCTACGCCGCGCCGATCATTCTTTCCTATTATCTGCAGCAGATCTACACGCTGACCGACGCCATCATCTGCGGGCAGGTGCTCACGGCCGGGCAGGTGGCGGGCGTCAACGACACGTTCCCGCTCACGTTCATCTTTCTGCAATTCGCCTTCGGCTGCACGGCGGGCTTCAGCGTCATCACCGCAGGCTGCGTCGGCAGCGGCGACGAGGACGGCCTGCGCCGCTCCTTTGTGACGCAGATCGAGCTGTCGATCGGCATCTCCGCCCTGCTGACTGCCGTTTCGGCGGCGCTGCTGCCGCAGCTGCTCGCGCTCCTTCACATCACCGAGGCGCACGGCGAGGTTTACAGCGCGGCCTACACCTATTGCCTCGTGATCTTCCTCGGCATCTTCACGCAGATCGGCTACAACCTGGTCTGCGGTGTCCTGCGCGCACTGGGCGACTCGTTCTCGTCGCTCGTCTTCCTGCTGCTCTCCACCGTGCTCAACGTCGGCCTCGACCTGCTGTTCCTCATCCCGCTGCGCATGGGTCCGATGGGCGCGGCGATCGCCACGGTGGTCTCTCAGCTGGTCAGCCTCATCGCCGGGGTCGCCTACACGCTCCGGCGCTATCCCGCGCTGCGCCCGCGGCGCGGGGACTTCCGCCCGGACGCGAAGCTCGCCGCCGCGCATCTGCGGCAAGGCATCCCGCTCGGGCTGCAATTCTCCATCCTCGCCATCGGCATCATCGTGATGCAAGGCGCGGTGGTGAAATTTGACCTCACCCCGGCGGGCGAAATGGCGGCAGGCGCGCCCGCGCAGAACGGCTTCGGCGCGGCAAACAAGCTGCTCAAATTCCTGATGGCGGCCTACACCGGCCTCGGCTCCGGTCTGCTCGGCTACAACGCGCAGAACCACGGCGCGGGCGACCGCGAACGCATCCGCCGCGGCACGCTGCAAACCCTTTTGATGATGCTGATCCTTACGGTCATTCTCACGGTCTGCGGCGGGCTGCTCACGCGCGGCGGCGTGTACCAGCGCATCTTTCTCAGCGCGGACAAGATCAGCGAGGCCTCGCTCCGCTACGGGAACACCTACATCCTCGTCGATCTCGCGCTCTATGTGCTGCTCGGCCTCATCCACGTCCTGCGCAACGCCGTGCAGGGCATTTCCCGCTCCGGCTACGTCCTCGCCGCGGGCATCGCCGAACTGGTCGTGCGCTCGCTGATCTGCGCATTTCTGCCCCTGCTCGTCAATGGCGCGCCGATCAACAGCACCGCATCGGGCGCGGCGTTTGCCGCCGTCTGCTTCGGCGACCCCGGCGCATGGATCGCCGCCGACCTCGTCCTCGCCGTCCCGACGGTGAAGTATATTTTGAAAAAACGATCCTGACTTCCGAAGGAGGTTTTCGCTTTGAAGCAGTCCGAAACAAAGCCGCGCGGCCTGCGCGCCGTGTTCGGCGCGCTCTCGCACCCGGTCGAGCTGACCGAGGGCAAGCCCTGGCGCGTTATCCTGCTCTACGCCGCGCCGATTATTCTTTCCTATTATCTGCAGCAGATCTACACGCTGACTGACGCCATCATCTGCGGACAGGTGCTCACCGCCGAGCAGGTGGCGGGCGTCAACGACACCTTCCCGCTCACGTTCATTTTTCTGCAATTCGCCTTCGGCTGCACGGCGGGCTTCAGCGTCATCACCGCAGGCTGCGTCGGCAGCCGCGACGCGCGCGGGGTGCGCCGCTCCTTTGCGGCGCAGATCGAGCTGTCGCTCGTCATCTCCGCGTTTCTGACCGCGCTGTCCATCCTGCTCCTGCCGCAGATGCTCGCGCTCATCAACGTGACGCCCGCGCACGGCGAGGTCTACGCCGCGGCGCGCACCTACTGCCTCATCATCTTCATCGGCACGATCGCGCAGATCGGCTACAACCTGATCTGCGGCATTCTGCGCGCCTTCGGCGACTCGTTTACGCCGCTGCTCTTCCTCGCGGTCTCCACCGCGCTCAACGTGGGGCTTGACCTGCTCTTCCTCGTGCCGCTCCGCATGGGCCCCGCCGGTGCGGCGATCGCCACGGTCATGGCGCAGCTGCTCAGCCTCATCGGCTGCACGGTCTACACCCTGCGCAAATACCCGGCGCTCCGCCCGGAGCGGGAGGACTGGCGCGTGCCGATGCCCGCGCTCACGGCGCACATCAGGCAGGGCGTTCCGCTCGGCCTGCAATTCTCCATCCTCGCCGTCGGTATCATCGTGATGCAGGGCGCGGTGGTGAAATTTGACCTCACCGCGGCGGGCGAAATGGCGGCGGGTACGCCCGCGCAGAACGGCTTCGGCGCGGCGAACAAGCTCATCAACTTCCTGATGACCGCCTACAACGGCCTCGGCTCGGGTCTGCTCGGCTACAACGCGCAGAACTACGGGCGCGGCGACCGCGCGCGCATCCGCCGCGGCACGCTGCAAACCTTCGTCATGATGCTCATCCTCACCGCGGCCGTCCTGCTCTGCGGCGGCCTGCTCACGCTCGGCGGCGCGTACCAGCACATTTTCCTCAGCGCGGATAAGATCACCGAGACCTCCCTGCGCTACGGCAATACGTATATCCTCGTAGATCTTGCGCTGTTTGTGATTCTCGGCGCGCTGTTTGTCATGCGCAACGCCGTGCAGGGCATTTCCCGCCCCGGCTACGTCCTCGGCGCGGGCATTGCCGAGCTGGTCGCCCGTATGCTGATCTGCGCATTTCTGCCCGCCGTTGTCAACGGAGGACCGGTTGATAACACCGCATCAAATGCGGCGTTTGCCGCCGTCTGCTTCGGCGACCCCGGCGCATGGATCGCCGCCGACCTCGTCCTCGCCGTCGCGACGGTGAAGTATATCCTGAAGAAAGAAAAAACGGCGTAGGGGGACGAAAATACGCGCCGACCCGTTTTTGCCTTTGTTGGAGCGGGTCGTCGAGGGCGCCGACCCCTACCGGATGTATAAACCGCGCGCACACCGTAGGGCGCCGTCTGTCTCCCACCGCGTCCGCGCGCGGAGTATCTTTTACCTCCCTCGGTGAGGGAGGGGGACCGCGTAAGCGGTGGAAGGAGTTTTGCTCTCCGCAAAAAACTCCCCCAGTCACCTACCGGTGACAGCCCCCTCACCGAGGGGGCTAAATTTTTCTCACGGCAAAAAATCGTCCGCCAGATTGCAGAGCGGCTTTTGCGCCGCAGCGGCATAGGCCATCGCCGCGCAGGTGTCCCGCATGGGCACGGCCAAGTAAAAGGCGCAGAAGTCCGCGCGATCCACCAAGGCGCGCAGATGGGACGGAAACGCCGCACCCGGTGCGGCCGGGATACGCTCGATACCGTCGAACGCACAGCCGAAGTCCGGGCAGCCGCCGTGCGGTTCGCCCTCGTCGGGCAGGAACAGCAGCAGCCGCGCCGTCGTGCTCGGACGCGCTTCGTTTGCGCAGCGCACGGCCGCCGCGGCAACGCGGAGAAAGGCGGCGTCGCCGCCGAGCAAAAAGTCCACCCGTTCTTTGTAAAAGAGGCAGCGCCCGGCCAGTTTTGCTATCGTGCGGAACACGGCCCGCTTCTGCGCCGCGGCGGCATCGCCGATCAGACTCACGCGAAACGGTCTCTCCATCCTGCACACCTCGATTTGCTTATAGATTTGTACAATTACATCTGTTATTATACACCTGCTTAATAAAATAAGCAAGTGCATATATGTATAAGCGGATTAAATCCTGTCGAAAGGCTATAATTTTAGTTGAAAGGCAGGGTGAAGCGCATGGACATCAATTTCAAGAATCGCGACCGACTGGTTCAACTCGGCATTGCGATTGCATCGCTGCGCAAGATTCGCGGTATGTCACAAGAACAGCTTGCCGAAAAAGCCGGACTCAGCCGTTCTCTCATCAGTCTGATCGAAGCGCCCGGCGTGACGAAGAATTTCACGCTCGATGCATTTTACAGCATCGCGGATGCGCTTGCGGCAGACCCTGCCGCGCTGATCAATGCCGCTGTATTTCCGGATACGCTGCTGGGGCAAAAATAATATCACACCGTAGGGGCGGCCATCGGCCGCCCGCTTTTTTGCTTTTGTGCGGGCGGGCGACCAATGGTCGCCCCTACAGGATAATGGAAACGGTGTGCGCCGTCATGCGGCAACATCGCCTCTTAGGCTTCCCTTGGGGGAAGAGCTGTACGAGACGCGCAGCGTCTCGCGGAGTTTTTCTTCGTCGGCTGAACACCGACGATTTCGCGAGCGAAACCGAAAAACATCCTCGTCCGTAGGCGCCTGATGAGGGATTGATGAAAGCAAGGCATCGCACCATGCCGTGCCCGCTGCCTGCATGCCCTCATCCGCCGCCGTTCGGCGGCACCTTCCCCAATGGGGAAGGCCAAAGCACGCACAAACCCGGTAGGGACGATTCACAAATCGCCCGCACCAACAAAAGCAAAAACGGCGGGAGCAAGCCCCCGCCCTGCAATTTGCGCGGGTCGATTCGGCTCCCCTGTGCAAGGGGAGAGCTGTACGAGACGCAAAGCGTCTTTTAGGCTTCCCTTGGGGGAAGCTGGCGCCGTAGGCGCCTGATGAGGGATTGATGAAAGCAAGGCATCGCACCATGCTGTGCCCGCTGCCTGCATGCCCTCATCCGCCGCCGTTCGGCGGCACCTTCCCCAATGGGGAAGGCTATGTTAGATTGTGTACAAATTCCCCCCGCGGGCCAAATTGCGCGGGATTTTTCCCCGCAAAATACACTTGCCTTTTTTCGCGCGGCTTGCTACAATAAAGAAAACGACAGCGCGAAAGGAATCCGCCATGAAACCTGTATCCATCCGCGACCTCAACACCGCCGCGCCCGTGACCGACTCGCACGCGGGCGAATGCGCGGCCTACCGCCTCGCCCCCTCTTTCCGCGACACGGTCACACTCGACGGCAAGTCCAACCCCGCCATCTCGCGCAAGGTGTACTACCCCCGCGTCAAAAAACTGCCCGACGGCAGCTACTTCCTCGTCCACATGGACATGCGCCTCGGCGGCAGCATCTATGCGTCGCACAGCGCAGACCTGCGGCACTTCACACCCCGCACGGCGCTGCTTGAAGGCCATGACGTCCTGCGCGACGGCGAAGAAGACCGCTTTGTCTACGCCACGCCGGACGCGGCCGTCCTGCCGAACGGCGACCTGCTGGTCGTCTGCCAGTGGCGCTATTCCAAGGGCTACTCCAAGGACGCGAAGAACTGCGGGCTCATGACCCTGCGCTCGCACGACGGCGGCAAGACCTTTGAAAAGGAGAAAACCGTCTACGTCGGCCGCTGCTGGGAGCCGTACATCCTCGTGCTTTCGAGCGGCGAAGTGCAGATCTATTTCTCGCACACGGCGCCGAAGTTTTACGAAGACCCGTCCCTGCTGGCCGACAGCCTGATCAAGACCTCGAGCGGCTCCGCCATCATCCGCTCGTATGACAACGGCGAGACCTGGACGCCGGACGTCAAGGACGCGCCCTACGCGGCGCACCGCGTGTCGCAGAGCTACATCTGCACGACGGCGGGCGGCACGAAGTGCTTCACCGACCAGATGGCGACGGCGGTCGAGCTGGGCAACGGCGACATCGCGTTCGCCTGCGAATCCGACTGCGGCGACTACCGCTTCCGTGTGACGGCGGCGGTCTCGCACGACAACTGGGCGCGCCCGCTCGGCATCGACGAGGCGGGCCCCGCCGACAAGATGTTTGCCTTCACCAAGGGCGCGGGGCCGTACATCGCGCATCTGCCGAGCGGCGAGACGCTGCTCTCCTTCAACTGTGACGGCCGCCAGACCATCCTCTGCGGCGACGAGCACGGCAAGAACTACCGCGTGGACGAGCCGCTCACCACCTTCGACGGCCGCTGGGGCTACTGGGGCTCGCTCTCGGTGGACACGCCGCACTGCGTGATCGCGGCTTACCCGAACATCCGCGAGGTGCGCGGGGCGGACAACAAGCTCCTGTACATCGACAACGACCTGATGCTGACGCGCCTGTATCTCAATCACCGCATTGACGCATGCGCGCTGACGCCCGACTTCACGGGCAACACCGACGCGCTCTTTATCGGCGCGGCCTCGCAGGCGCAGTGCGCCATCCGCGCGGCACACGACCGCGACCGGTTCTACCTGCGCGTGGATCGCCTCGACCGCTATCTGACCGCGGGCGACGGCATCGAGCTGAAGCTGCGCATCGGGCGCAAGGTCTACACGCTGGGGGCAAACCTCGGCGGCAAGGCCTGGTATGCGCTCTGCGACGTGCCGAACGCCGACTTCGGTGCGGCGGCCGAGACGACGCTCTGCGGCGAGCTTGACGTATGGGCGGGCAGCGACAACGGCGCGGTCACGGTCTTCTCGCTGCCGCGCGAGCTGTTCGGCCGCGCCGACATCGCCGAGATCGACGCCGTGATGCAGAACGACGACGACGGCGCCTTCACCGAGGAGACCCTCGGCGGCTGGCAGAAGATCCGGCTTGTATAAGAAAAAGGGAGCTTTCTTTCGCGAAAGCTCCCTTTCCCTTTCCAAAACAGCCCGCCTCGCAAAAGCAAAGGCGGGCTGTTTTTATGTGCGGTGCGTTCTTACTTCCCCGTCGAGCCGAAGCCGCCGCGGCGGACGCCGTCGGCGTCGTCGTCAAAGGTGATGCCGTACTCGACGAACACGCCCTGCGCGAAGGCGTCGCCCGCGGCAAGCGTGAGCGTCTTTTCCTCGTTGGAATCATTGGTGATCTTGACGAAGATGTGTCCCTCGTTCGCGGCATGGTAATAGTCGCTGTCGATGATGCCGACCGTGTTGTTCAGCTGTAAGCGGTATTTGAACCCCAGCCCGCTGCGCGGGTAAATCTGGAGCACCCAGCCGTCCTCGATGCAGGCGCGGATGCCCGTGGGGATCTTGACCGTCTCGCCCTGCGCGATGGTCAGCGCGCGCGGCGTGTAAAAATCATAGCCCGCGCTGCCCGCCGTGGCGCGGCGCGGCAGCTTCAGTGTCCCGTAGACGGCGGCGCCGTCCTCGCCGAAGCAGTCGCGATACCCCTCGCAGAACTGCGCCTCGGAAACCTTCTCAAATCTTGCAATGCGCTTCATCTCGTCTTATCCTTTCCATAGTCGGTGTCGTGCAGCACGACTTCGCCCGCCGCGCGCGTCGCCGGGATGTCGATGACGCGCTGGTTGGCACTGCCCTTCCAGTGCAGCCTGACATCGCGCTTTGTCTCGTCATAGCGGCCGTCCACCAGCACATCGACAAAGCCGAGCACCGGCAGGTCGGCGATCTCCTCATAGGTATACCCCGTGTAGAGCCAGACCGTCTTCTTCGGGAAGCGGGCGCGCACCTCGGCGGCCAGCGCCGTGACCGCCTCGCGGTTGGCGGGATAGAGCGGGTCGCCCCCGCTGAGCGTGATGCCGCTGATGTGCGGCTTTGCGAGCTTTTCAAACAGCTCCGCCTTCGCCGCCGCATCAAACGGAAGCCCGCCGCACGCGTCCCAGGTGACCGGGTTGTGACAGCCGGGGCAGGCGTGGCCGCAGCCCGCCACCCAGAGCACGGTGCGCAGACCGTCACCGTTGAGCATGTCGTCGGTGGTGATATTGTGATAGTTCATCTTCTTACATCGACTTTCTGTCTTTGATCTCCGCCATCTTTGCGGCGTTGAGGCGGGTGTCGCCCTTGACGCGCGAATAGGAGAGGTAGCCGTTCATGCGGTCGATCTTGGTCAGATTCTTCGACCCGCACTTCGGGCAGACGTCCATCTCCAGCTCCTGATGGCCGCAGTCGTCGCAGTAGGCGAGCGAGAGGTTGACGCCCTCGTAGAAGCCCTTGCCCATCGCGCGGCGCACCAGCGTCCTGACCGCCTCGCGGTTGTACTCGATCGGGTACTTGACGTACTGGATCTTGCCGCCGTTCATCAGATCCCAGAAGCGGCCCTCCAGGTCCTGCTTCTCGATCGGCGTGATCTCCTCGGAGACGTGGCAGTGGAAGGAGTTGGACACATAGGGGCGGTCGGACACGTTCTCGACGATGCCGTACTTCCGGCGGAACTGCTCGACCTGAAGCCCGCAGAGGCTCTCGGCCGGCGTGCCGTACATCGCGTACAGGCGGCCGTCCTCCTCCTTGAACCGGGCGAGCTTCTCGTTGATGTGCTCCATCACCTCGATGGCAAAGCGGCCGTCCTCAACGAGCGACTTGTGGTTGTGCAGCTGCTGCAATTCGTTGAGCGCGGTGATGCCGAAGGAGGCCGTGGCGCTCGCGAGCAGCGGCTTGATCTTGTCATGGATGCCGAGGTGTCCGCCGTAGAACCCGCCCTCGCAGTAGGCGAGCGGATTGGTGGACGCGCGCATTTCGCCGAGATACTCGTAGGTGCGCAGGTGCAGCTTGCGGATCAGCTCGAGATAGTAGTCCAGCACCTCGTAGAAATCGCGGCTCTCCTTCTGCGCCTTGGCGTAGATCATCGGCAGATGCAGGCTGACCGCGCCGATGTTGAAGCGGCCGACGAAGACCGGCTCGTCCTCATCATCCGCGGGCTTCATGCCCCCGCGCTCAAACCACGGCGAGAGAAACGCGCGGCAGCCCATCGGCGAAATGACCTTGCCGTAGCGCTTGTAGATGCCCGCCACATAGCCGTCGCCCGTGAGCGAGAGCCAGTCGGGGTACATCGAGCGCTGCGAGCAGTCCACGCCCGCCTCGAAGACGTCCTCCAGCTCCCCGCCCTCGCCGTGCAGGTTTTCGTCGTAGAGGAAGACCAGCTTCGGAAAAAGCACCGGCTTCTTGCACCACTTTTTGCCCTGACCGCCGCGGCGGACGGCGAGGATCGCCTTCGACGCCATCTTTGCAAAGCGGTCGCGGCCGAGGCCGAAGGTCACGGTGATGAACGGATAGTCGCCGCGGCTGGACGCCACGGTGTTGAACTTGTATTCCCAGCCCTGGAAGCCCTGGTGAAAGTCGTTTTCAAGGTCCTTTGTCGTCTCTTCCTCACAGCGCGCCTCGTCAAGGCCGAGCGCGCGGTACTTCTCCATGTACTTGTCATAGCTGCGCGCGGCGTACTTCGACAGGATTTTGTCCGCCTCGGGCACGGTGAAGCCGCCGTACTGCTGGCTGGCCGCGCTGAGCACGATGTCGCCGATGACGTCGAACGCGACGTCGAGCGTCTTCGGCTCGTTGTACCAGAGGTTGCCCATCTCAAAGCCGCCCTCCAGCACCGCCGCCACATTGAAGAGGCAGCAGTTCATCGTGTCGCGGCGCGCGGACATGTCGTGGACGTAGATATAGCCGTCGCGGCAGGCCTGCAATTCCTCGACCGTGAGGAAGAACTTCTGATACAGCTCCTTGTTGAGCTGATTGAAGATCAGCGAGCGCTTGGTGGACACCAGCGCGGAGTCCGCGTTGGAATTCTCCTTGTCGCCGATGTACATGATGGCCTGGCTCTTGCGGTAGACCTCGTCGAGCATGTGGACAAAGTCCTGCTTGTAGTTGCGGTAATCGCGGTAGCTCTTGGCAACGGCGGGATTGACTGCGTCCAGCGCGCCCTCCACGATGTTGTGCATCTCCGCGATGGGGATCTCGTCCTTGCCCATCTGCAAAACGCGGCTGTCCACAAAGGCGCAGATCTTTTTATAATCCTCGTCGGTGAAGGTGACGAGCGCGCGGTTGGCGGATTTCGTCACGGCAACGACGACCTTCTGCACATTGTAGTCCTCGCGTGTGCCGTCTTTTTTGATGATGCGGATCATGGCGTACCTCCATTTTGAGAATTATTCCTAAAGTGTTTTTATTGTACCATACCGCAATATGTAGTTTCAAGTGGCAAATTGTACAACAATATATAGATTTTTTCGGTAAATTTGGCGGGGGCGGCTTGGATAGACGCTTACTCCGCGCCCTCGGGGATTCCCGCGATAATCTGCCGATAGATGCGCGTAAAGAGCAGGAGCGTGACCGTGAGCGAGACCAGCTCCGCGATGGGATAGCTCCACCAGATCCGGTTCAGATCGCCGCTGCGCGCGAGCAGATACGCGACCGGGACAAGCACGAGCAGCTGGCGCGCGATGGACACCAGCATCGAATACGAGCCGCGGCCGAGCGCCTGAAACACCGAGCCGAGGACGATGCACACGCCCGCGAACAGGAAGCTCGTGCTGATGATGCGCAGCGCGGTGCAGCCGAGGTCAACGACCGCCGCCTCCTTGATGAACAGCGAGAGCAGCACGTCCGGGATGAGCTGCATGAGGAGCAGGCCGAGCAGCATGAAGCCGAGCGCAACGACGGCGGCGAGCTTCACCGTCTTCATCATGCGGCGGCGGTTGCCCGCGCCGTAGTTGTAGGCGATGATCGGGATGACGCCGTTGTTCATGCCGAACAGCGGCATGAAGACGAAGCTTTGCAGCTTGAAATACACACCGAAGATCGACGCGCCGAACGCGGACACGCCCATGAGAATGATATTCATCGCATAGTACATGACCGAGCCGACCGCGACCATGATGATCGAGGGGACGCCGATGGCGTATATGCTCTTGATGATGGAAAGATCCGGGCGGAACTTGCGCACCTGCAGCCGGATCTCGGTGTTGAACCGGTGATTGAGCAGGATGGCGAGGGCGCAGGCGACCGCCTGGCCGAGCACGGTTGCCCATGCGGCGCCCGCCGCACCGAGGCCGAGGCCGCGCAGGCCGAACGGCAGCTCGTCCAGAATGAAGATGGGGTCAAACACGATGTTGAAGATCGCGCCGACGCCCTGCGTGTACATGGTGTAGATGGTCTTGCCCGTGGACTGCATCAGCCGCTCAAACATGATCTCGAGGAAGACGAACAGCGACAGGATCGTGCAGATGCGCAGGTACGCGATGCCGCTCTCCTTGACGGCGGCGAGGTCCAGCCCCGCGTCCAGCTCCGCCGAGCTGAGAATGCCGTCGAAATACAGATTGCAGCCGAACAGCCCGAAGACGAGGATGACGACGTAGCCGACGAGCGCAAGCAGCACGCCGTTTTCGGCGATGCGGTTGGCGCGCACGGGGTCCTTTTCGCCGAGCGACTTCGAGAGCAGCGCGTTGACGCCGACGCCCGTGCCGGTGGCGATGCCGATCATGAGATTCTGCGCCGAAAAGGCCTGTCCGACGGCGGTCAGCGCCTCGAGGCTGACCATGCCGACGAAATAGCTGTCCACCACGTTGTACAGCGCCTGCACCAGCATGGAGACGATCATCGGCAGCGACATGGAGATGAGCAGCCGGCCGACCGGCATTGTGCCCATCTTGTTTTCTTTTTGCAAATCCATAGTACTCTCCTTCAAAATAAACAACAACTTATTATACCGCGAAATCCGGCGCACGTCAATCCGACAAAGCGACGAAATGCGGCCGCTTTCGACCCGTATTTCCGACAGCACAATTTTTTTACAAAACCCTTGACAAAATCCGAAATCGGATTTTGAAAGAGAGCGTGATGTACTTGAAAGAGATGACAAGATTGAACGCGGCGCTCAACGCGCTGTACATGGAGCAGGACGACATCTATTCCGCCTATGCGGCGCACTTCGGACTGTCGGACACGGCATTCTGGATTCTGTACGCGATCTGCGAGAGCGACGAGGTGAAGACGCAGAATGCGCTGGCCGATGTGTTTCACATGCCGCGGCAGAGCATCAACTCGGCGGCAGCGGCGCTGGCAAAGCAGGGATATGTTGCGCTCGATCAGCTCCCCGGCGTGCGGAGCGGCAAAGCACTGCGGCTGACCGATGTGGGCAAGGCGTTCTGCGACCGCGTGATCTACCCGTTTTTCGCGATCGAGGAGCGCGCGCTCGACGCACTCGGCGCGGACGCCGAACGCTATGTGGAGCTGACGCGCCGCATGATCGCCGCCATCCGCGACGGCGTCGCGGATGCGGTGAAGTAGGGGCGGTTTGTGCGATTCGGCTCCCCTGTGCAAGGGGAGCTGGCGTGGAACACGCCTGAGGGGTTGTTCCTTAGCTATGTAACAATCCCTCCGTCACGCTTCGCGTGCCACCTCCCTTTGCACAAGGGAGGCATAAATCCACCCACCATTTTTCAAAGGAGACCTTATGAAGACCGTACTGCGGTTTTTGAAACCGTACAAAACCAAAATCCTGCTCGTGATCCTCTGCATGGCCGCGGAGGCGGCGGGCGGACTGCTCATCCCGACCGTGACTGCCGACATCATCAACACCGGCATCGCGGGCGGCGACCTCGGCTGCATCCTGCGCCGCGGCGGCCTGATGCTGGTCATCGCCGCCGCCGCGGCGTTGGCGGCGCTCGGCGCAAGCTACACCGCCGCCGACTTTTCGGCGTGCTTCGGCCGCGACCTGCGCTGCGCCGTCTACGACAAGACGCTGACCTTCTCGGCGGACGACGCGGAGCATTTCGGCACGGGTACGCTCATCACCCGCACGCTCAGCGACGTGAGCATCGTGCAGCAGACGACCGTGATGCTGCTCCAGGGCATTCTGCCCGTGCCGCTGGTCTGCGCCGCGGGTATTTTCCTCGCCTTTCGCATCGACCGCACGGCGGGCTTTCTGCTGCTCGGGCTGACGGCGCTGATCCTCGCCGCCTCGGTGCTGGTGATGCGCCGCGCCACGCCGCTCTTTGAAAAACAGCAGCGCTTCCTCGACCGCATGAACCTCTCGGTGCGCGAGAGCATCACCGGCGTGCGCGTGGTGCGCGCATTCAACAAAGAAGAGGCCGAGGCCGGGCGCCTCGGCGGCGTCTTCGACGGCTACCGCGGCGTGTCTATCCGCGCCAACCGCATGTTTGCGGGGCTGGACTGCACGCTGATGCTGGTCATCAACCTCGTGACCGTGGCGATCCTGTGGCTGGGCGGCAACCGCACCGGCGCGGGACAAATGGAGATCGGCGACATCTCGGCGCTGACCCAGTACGCCGCGATGATCCTCTTTTACCTCCTGATGGCGCAGTTCACGCTCATCATGATCCCGCGCGCCGCAGTCTGCGCCGGACGTCTTGCCGAAATTCTCACGCGCACGCCGGGCATTGCCGACCCCGCCGCCCCGGCGGCGGTACAGGCGGGCGGCGAGGAGGTACTGCGCTTTCGCGACGTCAACTTCCGCTTTGCCGACGCGGACGCCGACACGCTCTCCGGTGTGGACTTCGTCTGCCGCCGCGGGGAGACCGTGGCGATCGTGGGCAGCACGGGCAGCGGCAAATCCACCGTGGCGAAGCTGGCACTCCGCTTCCACGACGTGACGGGCGGCGAGGTGGACTTCTGCGGCACGGACATGCGCCGCCTCGCGCAGGGCGACCTGCGCCGCCGCATCGCCTATGTGCCGCAGCAGGCATGGCTCTTTGCCGGGACGGTGAAATCCAACCTCAGAGACGGCGCGCCGGGCGCGGACGCCGCCGCAATGCGCCATGCACTCACGGTGGCGCAGGCGGACTTCGTCATGACGGACGCGGACGGCCTTGCGCGCCGTGTTTCGCAGGGCGGCACCAACTTCTCGGGCGGCCAGCGCCAGCGTCTGGCGATCGCCCGCGCACTGATGAAGCACGCCGACCTCTACATCTTCGACGACAGCTTCTCCGCGCTCGACTTCAAGACCGACGCGGCGCTGCGCCATGCACTTGCCGCCGAGACGAAGGACGCCGCCGTGCTGATCGTCGCACAGCGCATCAGCACCGTGCTTGCCGCCGACCGCATCGTCGTCCTCGAGGACGGCCGCGCGGCGGGCATCGGTCGGCACGAAGAACTGCTTGAGACCTGCGCGGTCTACCGCGACATTGTGGCATCCCAGATGAAAGGAGGCGCGACCCATGGATGCAGAATTTGAGAGCTTTGAGGGGGAACTCGACGACGACTATGACCTCTCGACCCCCGAACACGCGGGCGCGACGCTCCGCCGCTTTCTGAAGACCGCGTCCGATCAGTGGGTGCGGCTCACCGTTGTCACCCTCTCCATCGTGTGCTACACGGTGCTGACCGTCTACGCGCCTTTCCGCAGCGCGGGCGTGGTCGATCTCCTATGGACGAAGATTCAGGCGGCAACCGCCGCGGGCGCGCGCTTCTCGATCACCTGGTCGGACGGCGGGCGCGACATCTTCGCGCTGCTTCTGGTTTACCTCGGCGTGGGCGCGTTCTACTTTTTGCAGAGCTTTCTCATGGCGAGCTTCGCCGAGAACATCAGCTGCCGCCTGCGCTGCGCCATCGCCGACAAACTGAACCGCCTGCCGCTCGCCTTCTTTGACAAGAACAAGCCGGGCGCGATCCTCACGCATGTGACCAACGACCTCGACAAGGCGTCCGAGGCGATGCAGACCGGCGTTTTGCAGCTGCTGTCCGCCGTCGGCATGATTGTCGGCTCAATCGCGATGATGTTTTATTTCAATGCGTGGCTGACGCTCGTGTTTCTCGCCTTTTCGGCGATCTCGGTCTTTGCCACGTGGAAAATTTCGGACGTGACGCTCCGCGCCGCCGAGCGGCGACAGGCCTGCGTCGGCCGGGTGACGGCCATGGTGGAGGAAAACTACTCCGGCCGCACCGTCGTCAAGGCGTTCTGCCGCGAGGCCGCGTCCTCCGCCGCGCTGCACGGCGCTGCGGGCGAACTGGCGGAGGCGTCCCGGAAGGCCGACTTCATGGTGGACGCAATCAATCCCGCCATCCGCCTCATCAACCGCGCGGGGCAGGTGCTGCTCGCCGTCCTCGGCGGCGCTCTGCTGCTGCACGGCCGGATGAGCGTGGGCGTGTTCCAGGCGTTCTTCCAGTATGTCGGGCAGGCGGCCGAGCCGCTGACCGAGATCGCATACATGATCAACTCCATGCAGTCGACGCTCGCTTCGCTCGAACGGGTCTACGGCCTGCTCGATGAGGCGGAGCTGCCGCCCGAGCCGTCCGCGCCCTATGTTCCGACCGACGTGCGCGGCGAGGTGGAGTTCCGCCATGTGCGCTTCGGCTACACGCCCGACAAGTGCCTGATGCAGGATGTGAGCTTTCGTGCGCTTCCGGGGCAGAAAATCGCCGTGGTGGGCAGCACCGGCGCGGGCAAGACGACGCTGGTCAACCTGCTGATGCGCTTCTACGACACGGACGGCGGCGAGATCCTGCTCGACGGCAGGGACACCCGCGAAATGACCCGCGCCGACCTGCGCCGCGTCTTCGGCATGGTACTGCAGGATGCGCGCCTCTTTGACGGCACAATCGCCGACAACATCGCCTACGGCAGACCCGACGCGACGCGCGAGGAGATCGTCGCCGCCGCGAAGGCGGCGCGCGCGGATTTCTTCATCCGCACCCTGCCGAAAGGCTACGACACCCCGCTCGACAGCGACGCCGAGAAAATCTCGGTCGGCCAGCGACAGCTGCTCACCATCGCGCGCGTCCTTCTCTGCAATCCCGCCGTGCTGATCCTCGACGAGGCGACCTCCTCGGTCGATACCCGCACCGAGATTGAGATCGGCAGGGCGGTGAAAAACCTGCTGCGCGGGCGGACGTCGTTTGTCATCGCGCACCGCCTTTCCACAATCACCGACGCCAACCTCATCCTCTTCATGGAGGACGGCAACATCGTGGAATCCGGCGATCACGAGACGCTGCTCGCCCGCGGGGGGCATTATGCCGCCCTCTACAACAGCCAGTTCACCTAAGGGCGGGCGGATACGGCACAGAACGAATGACGAAAGGTATGGTTTTGTTTTTTGCATTGTGCCTCTGCCTGCTTTGGAGGACAACCGCTCGGAAACGAGCGGTTGTCTGCATTTTATGGTTGGTTTTCGTCATTCTATCCGCGAAAAAGACGCTCACGGTATGCTTGCGAACCTGCGGTTCGCTGGGAGTTTTTCTTCGTCGGCTGAACACCGACGATTTCGCGAGCGAAACCGAAAAACATCCCGATACCGTTTGAGCGCCTTTTTCACGGATTCTGTATCCGTCTGCGCCCGCCCGGGAACAAAGTGCGTGGGCGGATACGGCATTTCTTAGGCTTCCCTTGGGGGAGAGCTGTACGAGACGCGATGCGTTTCATAGGCTTCCCTTGGGGGAGAGCTGTACGAGACGCGTAGCGTCTCGCGGAGTTTTTCTTCGTCGGCTGCACGCCGACGATTTCGCGAGCGAAACCGAAAAACATCCCGGCGGCGACTGATGAGGGATTGTGCAAAGCAAAGCATCGCACTATGCTGTGCCGGCTGCCTGCATGCCCTCATCCGTCACGCTTCGCGTGCCACCTTCCCCAACGGGGAAGGCTAAGATGCGGCAAGCGACCAATGGTCACCCCTACGGGTTTGAGCGGTGTTTTTACAAATCGTAGGGCGCCGTCTGCCCCCGCCGCTTCCCTTTATTTCTTCTCTTTCTTTATGTAGCGGTCGTGCTTGCGGCGGACATAGGACTCGTCGTGCTCGCCCGCGAGGAACGCGATGCGCTGCCAGGAGCGCACGCCGTCCACATAGCGCAGCATGAACAGCTCGCGCACGTCGCTGTCCGGGATGTCCCCGATATAGCGGATGAGCAGCGCTTCCTCCGCCTCGGCGGCGCGCAGATAATCCCGCAGCGCGTCCCGCTTGTCGCACAGCAGCGCGCGCAGCGATGCGGCCTCGGCGTCGTCGGCCGCGCGCGCGAGGCGGCTCTCCGCGGCGGCGATGCGCTGCTTGGTGCGCGTGATCTCCCGCCGCAGGCCCGCAAGGCGCGACAGCCGCGCCTTGTCCATATAGGCGGCTTCGGCATCGCCCGCCGCCGTCTTCTGCGCCGCGCTCATACGCCCGCCTCCAGATCGCGGAGCAACGCCCGAAACCGCTCGATGTCCCGATCCACCCGCCGCAGATCGGCGAGCAGCGCGTCCCGCTTCTCCTGCTCGGCGTCCAGCCGGTCGCAGAGTGCGCGCGCGGCGGCGCGCAGCTCCCGGCGGCTCATACCCGCGCCGCCGAGCGCCTCTTCGCTCACAAAAAAGTCCATAAAAACCACCTTTCCGCACAAATCTCTTGAAATACCGAAATATCTGTGCTACTATAGAGTTAAGCAGACTGTCCTTGTATACAAAAACAGAAATATCTGCGTTATGGTTGTATAATAGCACAGATATTTCTGTATGTCAAGGGATTTTTTGAAAAATCGGAGGATTTTTTCATGCAGCGAACCAACACGGAGATCGCACAGAGCATCCGCACGCTGGCGAAAGCGCGCGGCGTGACGATCAAACAGACGCTCGCCGACTGTAAGATCAACCGCAACTTCATCTACGACCTCGAGCACGGCGGCTCGTCCCCCTCGGTGGACAAGATCACGCGCATCGCCGCCTACTTCGGCGTGAGCACGGCCGCGCTGCTCGGCGGCGAGGCGGAAAACGCCGCGCCGGACGGGCTGCACGCCTTTCTCGAGCTGTACGGCCGCCTCTCCGAGGCGGATCGCGCCGAGCTGCGCGCCTACATGCGGAAGCTGCTCGAAAACGGGGACTGCGCATCCGGCACGGGCGGCACGGACGGCGCCTCGCCCGCCTCGCGCGCATAGCGCCGGTATGCGTCAAACACGGCATCCTCGATCCTGTGCCGGAACGCGGCGTTGATCGGGTGCGCGATGTCGTGGTATGTGCCGTCGGCATTTTTGCGGCTGGGCATGACGACAAACGCCTTGCCGCCCGCCTCGACGATCTTGAGATCGTGCACGGCAAACTGGTCGTCGAATGTGACCGATGCGATCGCGCGAAGCGGCGCCGTCTCAAAGGTCCGTCTGATTTTGACATCGGTAATTTCCATCGTTACACCATGCTTTCGCCGCGGCGAAAGCTACCTTTCTCCCGGCGTTGCCGCACGGCGGCCGGGACGTTTAGATTATTTGACTGAATCCAGCATTTTATACATATAATGAGAATACGCCCGCGAGGGGCGGATATGGGGGACGCACATGTCGGTATCAAACACACATTTCGGCGCGGAGAAGATCGCGCGCCTGCTTGACGGCAAAAAAGCCGTCTATTTTCTCGGCATCGGCGGCATCACGATGTCGTCGATGGCACACATCACGAAGACGATGGGCTATCGGGTGGGCGGCTCGGACCGCACGCTCTCGCCGCTGACCGAGCGGCTGGCAAAGGAGGGCATCGAGGTCTTCTGCGGACACGACGCGGCGCACCTCGACGGCTACGACGCGCTGGTCTACACCGTCGCCGTCCGCGACGACACGCCCGAGCTTGTCCGCGCGCGCGCGGAGGGGCTGCCCGTGATTTCGCGCGCCGACTACCTCGGCTTTCTCATGCGCGGCTACACGCACCGCGTCGGCCTCTCCGGGATGCACGGCAAGAGCACGACGACCTCGATGACCGCCGAGATCTTCCTCGCGGCAGGTGCCGACCCCACGGTCATCTCGGGCGCGGAGCTCTCCTCCATCAACGGCGCGTACCGCGTGGGCGGGCGGGAGAATTTCATCTTCGAGGCCTGCGAATACATGGACTCCTTCCTCGACTTCTACCCCACGATCGCCGCGGTGCTGAACATCGAGATGGATCATGTGGACTATTTCGGGAGCATGGCGCAGATCAAGCGCTCCTTCCGCGCCTACATCGACAAGACGATCGGCTGCGGCTGCGCCGTGCTGAACGCCGACGACGACAACGTGTGCGACATGGCGGCGGGCTTCTGCGGCAGCGTGCTGACCTTCGGCATCCGCCGCGAGGCCGACGTCATGGCGAAGAACATCGTCTTCGACCGCGGGCGCGCGTCGTTTGACCTCTGCCACGGCAGCATGAAGAAGCATGTGACCCTGGCGGTCTGCGGCACGCACAACGTTTACAACGCGCTGGCGGCGGCGGCCTGCGCCATCCTCTGCGGCATTCCCTCGGGCGCGATCGTCACCGGGCTCGGCAACTTCCGCGGCGCGAAGCGGCGGCTGGAGTTCAAGGGTAGGCTCGGCGGCGCGGACGTGTACGACGACTACGCGCACCATCCCACCGAGATCGCGGCGACGCTGGACGCGGCGCGGCAGATGGGCTACGACCGCGTGATCTGCGTCTACCAGCCGCACACCTATTCGCGCACGAAGGGTCTGTTTGACGAATTTGCGGCCGCGCTCGGCAAGGCCGACCTACCGATCCTCTGCGACATCTATGCGGCGCGCGAGACCGACACGCTCGGCGTATCGAGCGCACAGCTCGCCGCGGCGACGCGCGGCGCCGTCTATATGGACAGCTTTGACAAGATCGCCGATTACCTGCGGGCAAACGCGCGCGCGGGCGACCTCATCCTCACGATGGGCGCGGGCGACATTGCAAAGCTCCCGGGACTGCTGCTCGGCAAATAAACGAAAGCACAAAAAACACCGCCCCACCGGGGCGGTGTTTTTACGCAGGAGAAGTCTTTGATTCGGCGGGAGCGAGACGGGCATGGCGGTTTGTGCGTTCTTTCGGCTCCCCTGTGCAAGGGGAGCTGTCAACGAAGTTGACTGAGGGGTTGTTTCTTTGCTTTGTAACAATCCCTCCGTCGGCTGACGCCGACACCTCCCTTTGCACAAGGGAGGCGCATGTAGATTGCGCACGGATGCGGGCGACCGATGGCCGCCCGCCCCCGCAAAAATCCGGCAAAAGCGGCGGAGACTGCCGTTTTCACCCCCGGTTTGCCGTTTTCTTCCCCGCCTGCCGCTTTTTTGGGGGTAGCCGATTTCCGATTTTCCGCTATAATGGATAGTAGACTCATACATACGGGGGGAACGCAATGGAACTGATCCGCATCGGGGAGGGCAGCCTCAAGGTGACGCTGACCGAGGAAGACATGGCGCGCTACGCGCTGGACGACGCGGCGGCCGACTGCGACAGCGCGGGTACGCGGCGCGCCGTCTTCGCCATTCTGGACGCGGCAAAGGAGCAGATCGGCTTTGACGCGGCGCGCGACAGCGTCTGCATCCGCATGTTTCGCGGGCGCACGGGCGGCTGCGAGCTGTTTGTCAGCTGCACCGGGGCGGCCGACGCGCCCCGCCGCCTGCTCTACGCCTTTCCGAGCGCGTCCCGCCTTGCGGCGGTCTGCCGCATCCTCGCGGCGCGCGGCTTTGCGGGGACCTCCGCCGCCTATCTCGGCGACGACGGCCGCCTGCTGCTCCTGCTCGAAACGCCGCGCGGCCACCTGCGTCCCGACCCGCTCGATTTCCTCACCGAATACGGCACGCCGCTGCAAGGCGGCGTGCCCGCAGGCGAGCACGCGGTGCTGCTCACGCAAAGCGCCGTGGAGACCCTCGCCCCGCTGGCGGTTACATAGGCGCCCGGTGAAATGTTTGTAAAACGGCTTGACGAAGTGCCTTGCATGTGGTAGAATAAGCGGTGCTGCTTTGATAATGTATATAAAATGTATATAAAAAGAAGGAAATCGCATGGAATACTACAATATGCTCCTGCCGCTGGCCATCATCCTGCTTGTTTCCAAGCTGCTGGCGAAGGTATGCACGAAGTTCAATCTGCCGACGGTGGTCGGCCTTTTGGTGACGGGTCTTCTCATGAGCCTGATCCGCTATATCCCCGGCCAGACGATCCTCGACGCGACCGCGCTGGACGGCATCGGCTTTCTCGCCAAGATCGGCGTCATCCTCATCATGTTTGAGACAGGGCTTGAGACCGACGTCAAGCAGCTCCGCGACGTCGGCGTGGGCGCGGTCATCATCACGATGGCGGGCGTCGCCGTGCCGATGGGGCTCGGCTTTGTCGTGGCGGTTCTGTTCCACGGCGGCTTTGCCGACCTGACGCACGACGCGATGGTCTCCTGCCTGTTTTACGGCACGATTCTGACGGCGACCTCGGTCAGCGTCACGGTCACGACCCTGCGCGAGATGGGGCGCATCTCCTCCAAGGTGGGCAGCACCATCGTGACCGCGGCGGTGCTGGACGACATCATCGGCGTGGTGGTGCTCTCCTTTGTCATCGCGATGCAGAATACGGCGGCCGTCGTCTCCTCGCCGATGATGGTGGTGGGCAAGATCGTGCTGTTCTTCGTCTGCGCCATCCCGCTCGGCATTTTGCTGAACAAGCTGTTTGACGTGCTGGATCACCGCTATCCGCACCACCGCATGATCCCGATCCTCAGCCTGGCGCTCTGCTTCTTCTTCGCCTACGCTTCGGAGAAATTCTTCGGCGTGGCTGACATCACGGGCGCATTTGTCGCCGGCATCGCGCTGGCACGCAACCCGGACCGCAACTATATCGAGCGCAAGTCGGACGTCATGAGCTACATGATCTTCACGCCGGTCTTCTTCGCCAACATCGGGCTGACGATCACGTTCGGCGGCATCAGCGAGACCATGATGCTGTTTGGCATCTGCTTCATCCTCGCGGGCATCGCGGGCAAGGTGATCGGCTGCGGCGGCATGGCGATGCTCTGCGGCTACAAGCCCATGGACGGCCTGCGCATCGGCATCGGCATGATGGCGCGCGCCGAGGTCGCGCTGGTCTGCGCCCAGAAGGGCGTGGAGAGCGGCATCATCGACTCCTCGATCATGCCTTTCATCCTCATCCTGATCATCGTCACCAGCTTCATCACGCCGATTTCGCTGCGCCTCACCTACAAAAACGAGCCGCTGCCCTCTCCGGCGGACGCCCCTGCCGAAAAGCAGGCGTAAAGTCTGTAATACGCAAAAAGCCTTCCCATGCGGGAAGGCTTTTTTGATTTGGCTTCCCTTGGGGGAAGCTGTCAACGAAGTTGACTGATGAGGGATTGATGAAAGCAAGGCATCTCACCCTGCTGTGTCAACTGCCTGCATGCCCTCATCCGTCACGCGTGATGTTTCCCGCAAGGGAAACTCATTAGGAACGCAATGCGTTCCGTGCCACACTTCCCCACCGGGGAAGGCTTGGATGGAGTGGTATGCAGGAACTCTCGCACAAATCGGTAGGGGTCGGCGCCCTCGACGACCCGTTGCTCGGTGCGCCAATTTGGCTTCCCTTTTGGGGAAGGCTTGGATAGCGCGGTATGGCGCGGATGCGGTAACCGGCGCGCGCTTGTCAGCCGGGGGTGGTCGTGTCGGTCGTGTCGGTCGTGTCGGACGCCCCGGTCGCGGTCGTTTCCGCCGTTTCGGCAGCGCGGTCGGCCAGAGCCTCTGCGATCCGGTCGGCCAGGACGGCGAAGTCGCCGCAGCGGAGCAGCTCGCCCGCTTTTCCGGTCAGATCGTCGGTGAGGCCGATCTCGGCCGCGCGCGCAAGATAGGCCGCCGACCAGTCGCTTGCGTTCGGCTCGGACTTCACGTTCCCGTCCTCGCCGAGGCAGCCGAGCGCCACCTTGATGCCCTGCTCATAGAGCACGACGTCCTCCGGCCCGAAAAAGCCGTCGCCGACGCCGCCGATGAGCCCGTGCGCGGTGGCGCAGTTGATATAGCCGCTCGCCCAGTAATTCTCCGGGACATCGACATAGTCGGTCTTGCCCTTCATCTCTTTGGCCTCATCCTCCAGCCCGAGGAGCGCGCAGATCACCTGCGTGAAGCGGGCGCGCGTGATCGCCGCACGGGGGTTGAACGCATCCCCGGCGGGGAAAATGCCGCGCGCCGCCATGCGCGCCGCCGCGGCGGCATAGTACGGCTCATCCGGCGCGGACGTGCTTATCTCCGCCGTCGAGGGTGCAGGCGGGATGTAGCCCGCCAGCGACTCGGAGACGATCTCTCCGTTGTTGTATTTGCGCATGTTCGTCTCGATCAGGTACATCGGATCGGAATAGGCAATCGCGGCGACTGCCAGCACCGCCAGGAACAGCGCAACAATGCCGAGAAGTATATTTCTCATCCTTGCTTTCGCCTCTGCCGGACGGCAGAAGCATCCTTTCCTTGAGATTCAGAGAGCTCAGATGGCGATGACCGCCATCATCGTGCCGCGCTTGTCTCCCATGCGGCGGTGCGAATAGAACAGCTCGGCGTCGGCATAGGTGCAGGCGTCCGAGAGGTCGATGTGCTCGGGGCGCAGCCCGGCGCGCAGGAGCAGCGTCTCGTTGACCGCGCCGAGCCCGCAGAGAAACTTGCCGCTTTCTGCGGCGGGGCGCAGGTGGCGCAGGGTGAGATTCTCCTCCCCGACGACCTCGAGCACCGCGCGGGCGACCTCCTCGCCGACCTCGTAGTTGGCCATGGAGATATGCGGCCCGATCGCGGCGCGGATATCCTCGGCGGACGCACCGAGATAGCACATCTTTCTGACGGCCTTGCCGACGATGTCCCCGACCGTCCCGCGCCAGCCCGCATGGACGGCGGCGATGACCTTGGCGCCGGGGTCGGCCAGCAGGATCGGCACGCAGTCCGCCACGCGGACGCCGAGCGCCGTCCCCGCCGAGTCGGTGACGAGGGCGTCGCACTCGAAGACGGGCGGCGTGTAAATGCCGTGTCCGCCCATCGTGCGATCCACCACGCGCACCTCGGTGGAATGGATCTGCGGCATCACGACGAGCGTGTGCGCGTCCACCGCGATGGCCTCGCAGAAGCGCTCAATGTTCTTCTGCACGATGATATCCTTGTCTCCGCGGTAAAACCCGGTGTTGAGCGTCGCGGTATGCGCCGGCTTTGACAGCCCGCCGAGGCGGGTGGAGAAGCCGTGGCGCACCGGGTAAAGGCCCTCGGAGTAAAAATAAGTCACGCCGTTATAATCCGTGCGTTTCTGCATGGGGGTTGTGTCATCCTTTCGCGAAAATAAGATGGGGGGAGGAGAGGCGGGAGGCAGGCAGGCATGATCGGTTTGTACATGTCTGCCGCTGTAATTCTCGTCTCCCTTGGTGAGGGAGAGCTGTACGAGACGCGCAGCGTCTCGCGGAGTTTTCCCGGAGGGAAAACATCCTCCGCCGTACGGCGACTGAGGGAGTTTTTGCGTTGTGCAAAACTCCTTCCACCGCTGACGCGGTCCCCCTCCCTCACCGAGGGAGGCAAAAGAGTTGTTTGTGTACGGGTGCGAGCCGTCGGGGACGCCGGTCCCACAAAGTTGGTGCGCCTTTTCGCCTTCCCCAGTGGGGGAAGGCTTGGATTGCACGTTGGGAAACAGACAGCGCTATCTTAGGCTTCCCTTGGGGGAGAGCTGTACGAGACGCAAAGCGTCTCGCGGAGTTTTCCCGATGGGAAAACATCCTGAGTCGTAGGCGCCTGATGAGGGATTGATGTAAGCAAGGCATCGCACCATGCTGCGCCGACTGCCTGCATACCCTCATCCCCCGCCTACGGCGGGACCTTCCCCAAAGGGGAAGGCTTGGATAGAACGGCACGGGTGCGCCGACCCGGCTTTCTCTCACACCTTCAGCTGTTTGATCGGCTTTATTGCGATTCCGGCTTCGTAGTCGCGCACCTCGCCGAGGGCGAAAAAGCCGTTTTCGTCGCACAGGCGCAGGCGCGTCCCCACGGGGTAGGCCGCGCCGACCTTCTTCTGATAGATCTCGCAGCCGTCGTGCGCGAGCTTTGCGAAGAAGGGCGCGAGCGTGAGCGCCGGAAGGTCGGCAAACGCGGCCTCCACTGGGCGGAGCGCCGCCAGGCGGGCGTCACGGTCGAGCGCCTCGAGCATGTCGAGCGTGAAGCTGTCAGCAATCGAGAAGCAGCCGGAGACGGTGCGGCGCAGCGCGGTCATGACCGCGCCGCAGCCGAGCGCGCGGCCGATGTCCTCGATGACGGTGCGCACATAGGTCCCCTTGGACACCGCCAGATGCAGCGCGTACTCGCCGTCTGCGGCGGGTCTTGCCTCAATTTCGTAGATCTCGATCCCGCGGGGCGCGACCTCGACGGTCTTGCCTGCGCGGGCGTAGTCCACCAGCTTCTTCCCCGCGACCTTGACCGCGCTGGTCATGGGCGGGGTCTGCATCTGTCTGCCCCGCATGGCGCGGGCGGCGGCCAGCACCGCGTCGGTCGCCGGGATGGGCGCGCCGGTCTCGGTGAGGCTGCCGGTGATGTCCCCGGTGTCGCTGACGACGCCGAGGCGGAACCTCGCCTCGTAGCACTTATCGTGCGCCGAGAGATACTCGGACGCCTTGACCGCCCGCCCCACCAGCACGGCGAGCACGCCGGTCGCCATCGGGTCGAGCGTGCCGGTATGCCCGACCTGCCGCGTATCGTAGAGGCGGCGGACGCGGTTGACCACGTCGTGCGACGTCCAGTCCGCCGGTTTATCGACGACGATGATGCCGCCGTCGAACGGTTCGTTTTTACGCATCGTCCTCGGTCTTGGTGACCGCGATGGAAAGCTCCCCGAGCGCCTTGGGATCGGGCAGCGACGGGCACTTCGTCATCAGCTCGGACGCATTCTGCACCTTCGGGAACGCGATGACGTCGCGGATGTCCTCGAGGCCGAGCGCGAGGGTGACGAGGCGGTCGAGGCCGAACGCCATGCCGCCGTGCGGGGGCACGCCGTACTTGAACGCTTCAAGCAGGAAGCCGAACTTGGCGTTTGCCTCCTCCTCGCTAAGCCCCAGCGCGCGGAACATGCGGCTCTGAATCTCGGCGTCGTGGATACGGATCGAGCCGCCGCCCAGCTCCGTGCCGTTGAGCACGATGTCGTAGGCGATGGCGCGCGCCGCGCCGGGATCGCTCTCGATGAGGTCGAGGTCGTCGGGATTGGGCATGGTGAAGGGGTGATGCATCGCGCAGTAGCGGTTCTCCTCCTCGGAGTACTCGAACAGCGGGAAGTCGGTGATCCACAGGAACTTGTAGTCGTGCGGGTCGAGCAGGCCGAGCTTCTTGGCGCAGTGGACGCGCAGCGCGCCCAGCGTGTCGAAGACGACGCGGTTCTTGTCGGCGCAGACCAGGATGAGGTCGCCCTCCTCCAGCTCCATGCGCGCGGCGATCGCGGCGTTCTCCTCGGGGGTGAGGAACTTGGCAAACGAGGACGAGACCTCGCCGCCGTGCATCTTCGTCCAGGCAAGCCCCTTGGCACGGTAGGACTTGGCAAACTCGGCGAGCGCGTCGATCTCCTTGCGGGAGAATGCGCCGCCGCCCTTGACGTTGATGGCGCGGACGCTGCCGCCTGCGGCCAGCGCGCCTGCAAAGACCTTGAACCCGGTGTTCTTCACGATGTCGGAGAGATCCTTCAGCTCAAAGCCGAAGCGCAGGTCGGGCTTGTCCGAGCCGAAGCGCTCCATCGCCTCTTTCCACTCCATGCGGAGGAAGGGCGTCTCAAGGTCGATGCCGTGGAACTCCTTCCACAGGCGCTTCAGGAAGCCCTCGGTGACGGCGATGACATCGTCCTGGCGGACGAAGGACATCTCGACGTCAATCTGCGTGAACTCGGGCTGGCGGTCGGCGCGCAGATCCTCATCGCGGAAGCAGCGGGCAATCTGGAAATAGCGGTCAAAGCCCGCCACCATCAGAAGCTGCTTGTAGAGCTGGGGCGACTGGGGGAGCGCATAGAACTTGCCGGGATGCACGCGGCTGGGTACGAGGTAGTCGCGCGCGCCCTCGGGCGTGGGCTTGATGAGGTCGGGCGTCTCGATGTCGATGAAGCCGTTCTCCGCGTAGTAGTCGCGCGCGATCTTGGTGATCCTCGAGCGCGCGAGGATGTTCTTCTGGATGTCGGGGCGGCGCAGATCGAGATAGCGGTAGGTCAGGCGAAGCTCGGGGCGGACGTTGCTGTTCTCCTCGATCGCAAACGGCGGGGTCTGCGCCGTGGCGAGGATGCGCAGCTCATGCACGGCGACTTCGATCTCGCCGGTGGCCATCTTCGTGTTGACGGCCCCCTCGCCGCGCGCGCGGACCGTGCCCTTGGCCAGCAGGACGTACTCACTGCGCACCGTAAACGCGCGGTCGAACACTTCCTTGTCGGTCTTCTCGTCAAATGCGAGCTGCAAAATGCCGCTTCGGTCGCGCAGGTCGATGAAGATGAGCGAGCCGAGGTCGCGCTGGCGCTGTGCCCAGCCCATCACGCAGACCGTCTTTCCGATGTCCTTTGCGGTGAACTCGCCGCAGCGCGCCGTGCGCGTGTCTTCTTTACCCAGTAGTTGTGCCATGTTTTTTCTCCTTGTATATCCGTCTTGTATTTATTCTTCCGTATCGGGTTCTGCCGCCGCGGCGGGGTTCAGCCGTTTCGCCACGATGGACAGCGCCTTTTCACAAAGGGTTTTCCGTTTGTAAAATTCCATCTCCAGCCGGTATGTGCCGCGCGCGGCGACGTCGGCGATCCAACCGGGGATGTCGCCGTAGCCGAACAGGTCGGTGACCGAGCCGTCCGCGCCGTCGTAGATCAGCGCGAGCACGCGGGCGTCGTCCGAAACGCCGCCGACGACCGTATCGCGGAGCAGCGGCTCGACATAGCCGCGGGAGAGGAAGGACATGCGCTCAAAGAGGTAGGACACCTTGTCCGCCTCCGGCACACCGGCGGGAACAGCCGCCATCGCCGTGCCGTGCAGCTCGATGTAGGAGCGGTAGTCGTCTGCGGCCGAAAGCTTCGGCAGCGGCAGAATGCCGTAGTCTGCGGCACTGCCGATCTCCGACAGGTCGGCGAGCTTTGCCAGTGTGAAGATCGCGCCGCCGTTTTTGAAGACCGCCGCGCCGCCGGGGCTTGTCTCCCCGTACAGGTCGAGCACGCGGGAAAGCGTGTCGGCAAAGGCTTCGTATGCCACGGTCTCGCCCGTCCCCGGCTCCATGAAATTGCCGCCGATGCCGAAGAAGAGCGCAAAAAGCGCGTCCGCATCGGCCGCAAGGCCGCGCGGCAGGAGCGGCACGTCCACACCGCTCTCGACACCGTTTGCATCCAGCTCGGCTGCCGCTGCGTCGGCGGCAGCGTCGGCCGTGCGGATCTCGGACAGCAGATATTCGAGCGTGAAGTCGCCGTCCAGCGCGACGGCGGCGAGCGAAGCGCCCTCGTCCGGCGTGTCGCCGAGCGAGGCGAGCAGACGGCGGTTGTAGACCACGGCGACCGCACCGAGCCGCGCGTCCGCGGCGGAGGAGGACAGCAGATAGCGCTTGCCGCCCACACGGAGCGAATCCATAAGCTTGCCGTCAAACCAGGCCTCGTCGGTGCGCAGGTAGGGGTCGTCGGTCATGTCGCGGAGCGACGCGGACGAAAGCAGCTTTGATAGGCTGCCCGCCGCGTCGGCAACGTAGAGATTGCTGCGGTACGCGCCGGAGAGGATGTCCGCGCGCGCCGCCTGTACAAAGTCGGCGGCCGCCGTCGCCTGCACCGAAGCGCCGGTCTCCTCCGCAAGGTGCGCGTCCCGCGCGCGGATACGCGCGTCGAGCGCGGCCGCGGCGGTCTCATCGGTGTCAAAGAAGGGCGCGCCGACGGCGTCGGTGAGGATGTTCAGTGAAAATCCAGCCGTGTCCGGCGTCTCGACCGGGACAAGCGCCGTGCTTTTCAGCGCCGCGCGCGCCGCGGTGATCTCGTCGAGCGTGGCGTTGTCCGCGCGGGAAACGGCGAGCAGCATCGCCGCGCCGCCGAGGACCCCGACGAGCACCGCCGCGACGAGCCAGATGTAATTCTTATGCAGACGTATGCCGCTCACCTCCTTTGTTGTGGGTATGCGTTATGGCTCCCCTGTGCAAGGGGAGCTGTACGAGCCGCGCTATCTCAGGCTTCCCCCTTGGGGGAAGCTGTCAACGAAGTTGACTGATGAGGGGTAGGATGCGACAGCATCCGTCTGAGCAGCCTTTTCTATGCTGTAGAGACGCCATTCTGACGAATGGCTACCCCTCATCCGCCGCCATTCGGCGGCACCTTCCCCCAAGGGGGAAGGCTTGGAACGGGTTTGCGCGGATTTTTTTGCAATCCGGTGCGGGTCGTCGAGGCGCCGACCCCTACCGAGATTGGTGCGTCGATTCGGCTCCCCTGTGCAAGGGGAGCTGGCGTGGAACACGCCTGAGGGGTTGTTTCGTACTTTTTCAATCTTTTTTGCTCTGTAACAATCCCTCCGTCGGCTTCGCCGCCACCTCCCTTTACACAAGGGAGGCATGGTTTGTGCGTTCTTCAGGCTTCCCCCTTGGGGGAAGACTATTTTGCGACGGGAGCAAGTCCACGACCCGTTTTTCCTATCCGTTCACGGCGACGCGGGGAACGCGCTTGCTGACGAGGCAGAGCGCCTCGTAATTGATGGTATCCGCAGCGCGGCAGAGGCGCTCGATGTTCTCGCCGCTCGCGTCAAAGATGTAGACAAAATCGCCGACGGCGGCGTCCAGCCCCGTGACGTCCACCATGCACTGGTCCATGCAGACCCGGCCGAGCAGCTTGGCCGCCCTGCCGCCGACCATGACTGTGCCGCCGTTTTTGTAGGCGCGGAGAAAGCCGTCGGCATAGCCGATGGGGATGGTGGCGACCCGCATTTCGCCCGTGGCGCGGAACTCCGCGCCGTAGCTGATGCAGTCCCCGGCATGCACCGTGTGGATATGCGCGATGCGGCTCTTCAGCCGCATGACCGGGACGAGCGCTGGATCGGCGGCCGCCGCCGAGGGCGACAGCCCGTAGAGCACGATGCCGAGCCGCACAAAATCCTGATACATCGCGGGGAAGCGCAGCGCACCCGCGCTGTTGCAGATATGCTTCTTTGCAAAATGCACGCCCGCGGCCTCGCAGGCGTCCACCACGCGGCGGTAGCGCGCAAACTGCATGTCGGTCATGGCGGTGTCGTCCTCGTCCGCGCAGGCGAAGTGCGAGAACACACCGTCGATGCGGATGCCGGGCAGCGCCGCGATGGCGCATATCTCACGCACGGTTTCATCCGCCGCAGCCTCGTGCGTGTCAAAGCCGAGGCGGTTCATGCCGCTGTCCAGCTTGATGTGGCAGCGGACGGCGTCGGTCCTGCCGAGCACGCCCGCATTTTGCAATGCGACCATCCGATCGGACAGGGCGCGCGCATATTCCGCCGAGTAGACCGCCTGCGTGATATGCTCGCGGGCAAGCGCCTTGACGTTGTCGCTCTCGGGCGGCGTGTAGCCGAGGATCAGAATCGTCTCGGCGACGTGATCCTCGGCGTCGAGAATCTCGTAGATCTGCTCCGCCTCCTCGATGCTGGACACGGCGAAGTGCCGTGCGCCCGCCTCATAGAGCGCGGGGACGCAGAGCGCGACCGAATGCCCGTAGGCGTCCGCCTTGACCACGCACATCGGCGCGGTCGCGGGCGACACCGCCCCGACGCGGTCCCGCAGATGTGTAAAATTATGCTTCAGCGCGGAGAGATCAATCTCCGCGATGTTTTTCTCATTCATGTGCGTTTCCTTCCTCCCCGGCAGACGGGGGAATCTCTGCAAATTGCAGCACGCGGATCTCGGCCGTGCAGCCGCCGACACTGCCCGAGAGCCGTATCGGCACGCCAGCGCCGTCCACGGCGACGGCATAGGTATCGCCGCCGGCGCTGCCCGCGTAGACCGTCAGCCCGCCGTCTTCGCGGCTCCCGGTGAGGCAGCCCTCCGGCGCGTCGAACAGCCGGAACGGCGCGAAAATGCCGTCATCCGGCACGGCCGCCGTCACATCGCCGACCGACAGCGTACAGCCGCCGTCCGTCCGCGCGGCGGAAAGCCCCGCAAGGCTGTCCGGCGCGGTGATATGCAGCGTCTCGGCGTTTCCCCGGCGCGTGTAATCCGCGCGGTAGGCAAAGTCCCCGCGCACGACCTCGACCGCGGCGGAAAAATCCGCCGGAATCTGCGGCGCGCGCGGCGCAGCCTGCGTGCAGGCCGCAAGCAGAAATGCAAGCGCAAGCAGGAGCAAAAGTCCGCGGCGCGGGGCGCTCCTTGGCTCCCCTGTGCAAGGGGTGAGCTGTCCGAGACGCGCAGCGTCTCGCGGAGTTTTTCTTCGTCGGCTGAACACCGACGATTTCGCGAGCGAAACCGAAAAACATCCTGGCGCCGCCTGAGGGGTTGTTCCTCGGCTCTGCAACAATCCCTCCGTCACGGCATTGCCGTGACACCTCCCTTTACACAAGGGAGGCTTTGATAGATTCATCCCCATCGTCCCACCTCCTTTTGCAAAGGTATGCGCGGGACGCGCAGGGTATGCTTACGCGGGCAGGCCGTCCGACAGCACCGTCACCGACGGCACCTGGTGCCGGATGTTTTCGATCATGCGCGCATTCGCGTCGAACAGCACCGCCTCGGTGCCGCCCTCCGCCTCGTAGACGATGATGTACGCATTCGGCACATCGGGCGAGGAGCGCAGGTCGCGGATTTTCTTCGGCGCAAAGCCGCCCTCAATGCGCCCGTCCCTGTAGGGCGCGACCAGCCGCGCGGATTTCTTCAGGTCGATCGAGACCTGCTCGCGGCGGTACTGCTTGTTGTAGACCGAGGCTGCATCGAAGATCGCGCCGGTCTGCGTATATTCATACTCGATCGCGGCAAAGCGCGAGAGATACCACACAAGCGTGCCAAACAGCGTGAGAACGATCGCGCCGATAAACAGCCCCGCCGCGGGCAGAATCAGGGTGAAAAAGCAGGCCACGAAGACCGCCGAGGCCAGCATCACAAGTACCAGCTTTGCAAGGTATGCGCCGCCGATCTTCTTCTTCACCGCGTATTCGCAAAAATCGTGTTCGTACATGGCTTTTCTCCCTTAATGATACTTATCCCATTTTGAACATCTAAGTATATCATATTTCCGCTTTAATTTCAATATTTTTGCGCATTTCTTCTTGAAACGCAAGCGTTTTTCGTGTATGATAGGTTTGTATATCTATAAAGAGAGGGCATTCGGACCAATGAAAGCTGTTATCACCGTTATCGGCCGTGACCAGGTCGGCATCATCGCCTCCGTCAGCGCAAAATGCGCGGACTTCGGCGCAAACATCCTCGAAATCACGCAGAGCGTGCTGGACAAGTACTTTGCCATGATCATGATCGCGGACATCGACCGCCTGTGCGTGGACTTTGCCGCATTTGCGGACGCGCTCGCCGCGCTCGGCCGCGAAAAGGGACTGGAAATCCGCTGCATGCACGAGGACATCTTTGACTCGATGCACACGATCTGAGCGAAAGGATACATCCCATGATCAACACCGCAGATATTCTCGAAACAATCCATATGATCCGCGAGGAGAACCTCGACATCCGCACGGTGACGATGGGCATCTCGCTCTACGACTGCGTGAGCGATGACATCGACCGCCTGTGCGCCAACGTCTATGACAAGATCATGTCGAGCGCGAAGAACCTCGTTTCCTGCTGTGAGGGCATCGAAAAGCTCTACGGCATCCCGATCGTCAACAAGCGCGTCTCGGTCACGCCGATCTCGCAGATCGGCGGCGCGGCAACGCCCGACGGCTATGTCAGGCTGGCGAAGACGCTCGACCGCGCGGCGCACGACCTCGGCATCAACTTCATCGGCGGCTTCTCCGCCCTGGTGCAGAAGGGCATGACCCGCGGCGCGGACCGCCTGATCGACGCGATCCCCGAGGCGCTGGCCGTGACCGACATGGTCTGCTCCTCGGTCAACGTGGGTTCGACCCGCGCGGGCATCAACATGGACGCCGTCGCGCGCATGGGCAGGACCGTCAAGGCGGCGGCCGAGCTGACGCGCGACCGCGACGCCATCGGCTGTGCAAAATTTGTGGTCTTCGCAAACGCGGTGGACGACAACCCGTTCATGGCGGGTGCGTTCCACGGCACGGGCGAGGGCGACTGCGTCATCAACGTCGGCGTCAGCGGCCCCGGCGTGGTCGAAAAGGCGATCCGCCGCGCGGGCGACTGCGATTTCTCGGCGCTCGCCGACGTCATCAAGAAGACCGCGTTCAAGATCACGCGCGTCGGCCAGCTCGTCGCCTATGAGGCGGCAAAGCGCCTCGGCGTGCCCTACGGCATCGTGGATCTGTCGCTCGCGCCCACCCCGGCCGTCGGCGACAGCGTCGCCTGCATCCTCGAGTCCATGGGGCTTGAGGTCTGCGGCGGCCCCGGCACGACGGCGGCACTCGCGATGCTCAACGACGCGGTGAAGAAAGGCGGCGTCATGGCGTCCAGCCATGTGGGCGGCCTCTCGGGCGCGTTCATCCCGGTCAGCGAGGACGCGGGCATGATCGCCGCCGCCGAGGCGGGCGTGCTCACGCTGGAGAAGCTGGAGGCGATGACGGCGGTCTGCTCGGTCGGCCTCGACATGATCTGCATCCCGGGCGACACCACCGCAGAGACGATCAGCGGCATCATCGCCGACGAGATTGCCATCGGCATGGTCAACGGCAAGACCACGGCTGTGCGCGTGATCCCCGCGCCCGGCAAGGGCGTCGGCGACCGCGTGGAGTTCGGCGGCCTGCTCGGCTATGCGCCGGTCATGCGCGTAAACCCGGTTTCCTGCGAAAAGTTCATCGCGCGCGGCGGCCGCATCCCCGCGCCCATCCATTCGCTGAAGAATTAAAGCGGCGGGAGCAGCCCCCTGTATCATGGAGCGGCGGGAGCAAGCCCCCGCCCTACAAGAGTCTGCGCGTAATTCGGCTCCCCTGTGCAAGGGGTGAGCTGTCCGAGACGCAAGCGTTTCTTAGGCTTCCCCTTTGGGGAAGCTGGCGCGCGAGCGCCTGATGAGGGATTGCGCAAAGCAAAACATCGCACCATGCTGTGCCGGCTGCCTGCATTCCCTCATCCGTCACGGCAAGCCGTGCCACCTTCCCCAAAGGGGAAGGCTAACCCTGCGCACTTCGTCAAAGGAGGCTCACATGGACGTCAAAATCTACGTCAACCCCGAATACAAGGACGCGCTCTGGAGTACGCTTGCGATCAAGGCGATCAACGCCGAGATCATGCGCAAGCGCTATACCCCGGTGTTCATCGACGCGCCCGAGGTCAGCGAGATCGACTTCGACAGCCTCTACGAACCCGGCGAAAAGCGCCTGATGGTCTACATCGGCGCGCAGCTCGCGATCACGCCCGCCGTACTGGCGCGGTTCAACGACTGCGGCGTCCACGTCGTCTTTCTCAACTACGAGTCGCAGAGCCTTGTGAGCGGCCACTCCAAGATCCTGCTCAACTACAAGGACGGCATGCGCAAGTCGATCAACTATCTCTTAGCCTGCGGCCGCGAGAACATCGCGCTCTACGGCATCAACCCCAATTCCTCGACCGACATGATCAAGGATGCATTCTTCGCCGACTACCTCGCGTTCCGCGGCGGCAACCCCTCGCGCGACATCTACTACAACTACGCCTCGCAGCGCGGCTGCTATACGCGCTTCGCCGAAAACTGCCGCAGCTACGACGCGGTCATCTGCGCCAACGACGTGGTCGCGCTGGCGCTGATCTGCCACCTGCGCGAGGCGGGCGTGCGCGTGCCGGAGGATCTGTTTGTCGTCAGCTTCGGCTCGACGGTGCTGGCCTCGATGGCAAACCCCACGATCACCTCGGTCGCGGTAGACCACGAGGAGCTGGGCCGGCAGGCGATCTTAGCATACGCCTATCTCTACAAAAACCCCGGCAACATCACGCTGACCGCCAAGGTGGACGCGACGCTGCACATCCGCGCCTCGACCGCGCACATGGAGAACCTCGGCAAGGACATCTTCGCCTCGTTCCTGCCGCAGACGCCGAACGTCAACTTCTACGACGACCCCGTCACCGAGCGCGTGTTTGAGGCGGAGACACTGCTGCTCGGCTGCGACGAGCTGGACTTCGGCATTCTCGAGGGCATCCTGCGCGGCGAGACCTACCCGCACATCGCGGAGCGGCTGTTCACCTCGGAAAACGTGATCTCCTACCGCATCAAGCGCATGTGCAAGACCACCGGCTGCACGAAAAAAGCAGAACTCATCGCCCTGCTTGCGCCCTACCTCAAGCCGTAACCGCGGAAGGCGCAAAAAAGAGCACCCATCGGGTGCTCTTTTTGCTTATTCTGCGGCCTCGGCCGCTTTTTTCTTCGCTGCGCGCCAGGTCGCCTCCACGCGCCGCCGCAGCGCGCTTTCCTCGATCTGCCGCTTGGCCGCGTCGCAGATGTAGTGCGGCTCGCTCGGGCAGTATTTCAGCTGAATGCAGACGGGGAAAGCCGCACAGCCCGTGCAGAGTTCCCGGCTGTTGGCGCGCGTCCTGAATTTTTCGGTCAGCTCTGTCTCGGTGACGCCGTGATAAATATCGCCGACAAAATCGCGATCGTACAGATGCTCGCATTTGCTGAGGCGGCCGTCCGGGAGAATAATCAGTCCGCGCGGCGAGTCCAGCGTACAGCGGCAGGTGCGCAGTTCCCGGTTCATCAGCGGGGGATGCAGCATACCGTGCGCGGCACAGGCGGCCTCAAACCGCAAAACGGCCGCCGCCTTCTGCATCCGCAGCTCGGCCGTATTCGGCAGCTGTGCCTCACGTGCCTTCTCAAAGATCGCGTGGGAATAGACCCGCAGATGCCGCTTATCCGGATAACGTGCCGCGATCCAGTCGGCCAGCGCGAGCAGATCGTCCAGATTGTGCATCCCGACATTGGTGCGGATATACACCTCGACGTCCGCATGCAGCAGCCGCTCGATATTGTCGGTCACCACGGTGAATGCGCTGCCGCCGTCCTTATAGACAAATGCTTTTGTCTTGTTGTAGATCGCCTCGGTGCCGTCCAGCGTGACCTGCGCCCGCAAAAGGTTCCAGAGGTTTTTCGCCTTTTCCACGGTCGCATCGTCAAAGAGATAGGCGTTGGAGACGATGAAAGAGACATAGGGAATGCCCGCATCCCGCATGGCGGTGCAGATAATGTCGATCACATCCGGGTTGCAGAGCGGTTCGCCGCCGAACCAGCGGAACTGCACGGTTCCCTTTTTGTAATTTCTGCGGATGAACGCCGCCGTATCTGCCGCCGTCCCGGCCGTCATGCGGACATGCGGCGCGCCCGCCTCGTAGCAGTAGAAACAGCGGGCGTTGCAATCGGTCGTGGTGAAGATCGTGTAGGTGACGGGCGTCGTGTCGGTCTGAAACAGCCTGGCCAGCTCCAGCGCCTCACAGGAAAGGCCGATGTCATCATGCCCCGTCGGCACGAGAAACCATTTTTCAATCAGCGCAGGCGGCGCGTCACACCCGCGGATCTCGCCGCGGGACAGCGCCGCCGCCTCGTCGGCGGTCAGCTCCAGCATCTCGCCGGTCAGCACATTGTAAGCCACCGGAATCCCATCCAAAGTTTGCAGGACGGTAAAGGAAATCGCCCGATACAGCGCGTCCGGCTCGACCGCTTGTGCGCCGAGCAGCTGCCGGAAGATCGGAAAAGCCTCCAGAATCACCGTCATCCCGCATCCCTCCCCGGTGTACGCATTCCGCGATAGGCAACCTCGGCCGCCGCCGGGCTCATGTTGCAGGCGAGCAGATAGCACGGCACGCTGCACAGCAGCGCGTCGGCCAGCTCCATCTGGCGCGCCAGGTCGGACGAGTCCACCACCATGATCTGCGAGAACAGGTGCGGGATCGCCTCCTCGGCGGTCATCGGGCGAATGCGGTTTTCCGCGCCGCGCGTGACGAAGCAGAGCGCCGCCAGCGGCACGCGCGTGTTGGTATTGTACCCCTCTTTGCCGCACCACGGCGTGCCGTAGGCATAGAAAACGCCGTCAATCAGCCGCAGGATTGGCTTGTCGCCGTTAACCACGGTCACGCGGTCCGCGCCGAACACCTGCTTCCACAGGCGGATGTGCGTGGTCTTCCCCGTGCCGCTCGGCGCGGAAAACGCATAGCCGCGCCCCTCGTATTCGATGACCGCGCAGTGCATCAGAAAGGCGTCGTGCGCCAGCGCATACGCGCAGATGCGGCGGTAAACCTCGAGGAAGATCAGCTCGTTTTTGTCGGTGATGCCCTCCGCGGCGGCGTTCTTCTCCAGCTCCGCCACGGAAAGCGTGTCCCCGTCTATAGATAAATCAATCGCGGCCGCGGCGTCCGGCCCGATCCGATACGCCGCCATGCGGGCGGCGACCGGCGCCGGGATGTTCTCCACCCGCACGCAGAAATCCGCAATCCGATAGATGTTCACAGAAAACCTCCTTCACGCTGTTTTGCGCATATAGCAACAATGGAATGGCAGATGCCATTCCATTGTTGTGTTCATGCTTATCGCAAATCAGTCATCTTCGCAGATGATGGGGGTGAGGTTCGTGCAGCCGGGAACGACGGGCTCATCACCGGAAACGAGCAGCACGTTGATCGCTTCAACAGAGAGCTTCTCTGCAACAGGAGCAGTATACTTCATGGTTGTAATCCCTTTCTTTATAGTTTCCGATAATACATATGTGTATTTATTTTAACATCCCGGTCTTCGGCTGTCAACCCTTTTTCGAAAAGTTATACAAATTCGCAGAGCCGGATACCCGCTTTTGTGGCAGATTTCCGCAAATCGTGCGGCAGGTTTCGGCAGGACATTCGGGCGGCGGGGAAATTTGCACAAAGCAATATCCCTGCCGCCCGCCGCCATCCGCCGCCGACAGACACAAAAAGCACCCCCGCGGGGGTGCTTTTTGTGATTTTGTTTGCAGGATTATTTGCCGAAGT
>CAKSLQ010000011.1 GCA_934467415.1 uncultured Eubacteriales bacterium | reverse complement strand
GAAGCACTCGGCAAGCAGGGCATCCGGATGATTTATACTACTGTTCATCAGGTGCTTGCACAGGGCAATTATGTGCTTGCGGTCAGCGAGGGCGCTTTCGGCGGAGCACCTACAGCTTATTATGATTTGTGGAGAATTGAAAACGGCAAAATTGCAGAACATTGGGATGTAATGGAGACGATTGCCGATAAATCCGCTTGGCAGAATCAGAACGGCAAGTTCTGATGAGAGCAAGAGCCACGCAAGCCCTTTCTTGCGTGGCTTTCTGCCTTTGTACGGAGGGAACACGATGACACAGGACGATAGAAGAAAGTATTTAATTGCAGAACTGCTGAAAGAACAGCCCGAATATTCAAATATACCTGTTCCAATCAGCAAAACGGAAGAAAAGCAACTGCTTCGTGCGCTTTTTAATGTTCGTTTGCCATTGCCGGCAGGTGATGATTTTCTCAGTGTGCAGGATGCATATTTGCAAGAGGAAATTGCTCAAAAAGGCATAACAAGTACAGACGATTTAGAACCGATCAAACCCGACATTTATTTGTGGCAGGGCGATATTACAACGCTGAAATGTGATGCCATCGTCAATGCGGCAAACAGCGGCATGACCGGCTGCTATATTCCGAACCACCGCTGCATTGACAACGCCATTCACACATTTTCAGGCGTGGAGCTGCGGCTTGCCTGCGCGGAGCTGATGGAACAGCAGGGCTATCCCGAACCCACCGGGCGGGCAAAAATCACGCCTGCGTTCAATCTGCCCTGTCGCTATGTGCTGCATACGGTCGGTCCGATAGTTACAGGCAAATTGACAGAAAAGGATTGCGAATTGCTGCGTTCTTGCTATCGTTCTTGCTTGACACTTGCGGATGAATACAAGTTAAACAGCGTTGCTTTTTGCTGCATATCCACAGGTGAATTTCATTTTCCAAATGACAAAGCCGCAAAAATCGCAATCGAAACAGTCAGCGAATACAAAAAGCTGACAAACAGTAAAATCAAGGTGATATTTAATGTTTTCAAGAATTCAGACTACGAAATCTATCGAGAATATCTCGGATAATATAGAAAAGTTAAAAGAAAAAATCCACACGGCCGACGCTGTTGTGATCGGTGCCGGGGCAGGGCTTTCCACCTCTGCCGGATTTGTTTACACCGGCGAGCGGTTTGAAAAGTACTTTTCCGATTTTGCGGCAAAGTACGGTATCCGTGATATGTATTCCGGCGGCTTTTATCCGTTTGCCACGCAGGAGGAGCATTGGGCGTATTGGAGCCGGTACATCTACATCAACCGCTATATGGATGCTCCCAAACCGCTCTATGATGACCTTTTGAAGCTGGTAAAGGACAAGGACTATTTTGTCATCACAACCAACGTGGATCATTGCTTTCAGAAAGCGGGCTTTGATAAAAAGCGGCTGTTTTACACGCAGGGGGATTACGGTCTGTTCCAGTGCAGCGAACCGTGCTGTCAGGAAACCTTTGATAACGAAGCCGTGATCCGTGAAATGGTCACGCGGCAGGAAAATATGAAAATCCCGACAGAGCTGCTCCCTGTCTGCCCCCACTGTGGGAAACCGCTGACCATGAACCTCCGCAGCGATGATAAATTCGTGGAGGACGAGGGCTGGCACAGAGCCGCGGAGCGGTATGAGAATTTTCTCCGTACCCGTGCGGGCGGAAAAATTCTCTTTCTTGAATTGGGCGTTGGCTATAATACCCCGATTATCATCAAGTACCCCTTCTGGCAGATGACGGCGAAGAACCCAAACGCCACCTACGCCTGCATCAACCAAGGACAGGCGGTTTGCCCCCGGGAAATCGAACGGCAGTCTATCTGCATCGACTCGGATATTGGAGACATCCTATCTTAACCGTATGAAAAAATGAAAAAAACGGCGGCAGGGAAAACCCCTGCCGCCGTTGCGCTTATACCCTATAATTATTCCCACTCGCTCCCTGAAACCGTGACCTAAACGATTTTGTATAGATGGTTTCGCTCCGATTATCAGGATTACTTAGATTATCCAAGAATTACGGTGTATCATAATTCCTGTTGTCATCGTGTTGTCACGAAGATAGGTTGGTGCAGGACCAATCTGTATAGATATTATAGCGCAGTGCTCTTTGAATTGCAATACTGCTTTTCAAAATTTACACGCAATATTTTCAAAAAGCGTGCAAAACATATTGATTTTTTGGAGCGTTGGTATTATAATATAAACACGCATAATGCAAATATTGCGTGCAGAAAGTTGGTGACAGGTTGAGCAAGTACGATATCGTCAACGAAGTCTTTGATACCATCGGAGAAATTGCAAAGAAATCGGATTTCATTTCTGCCGGACTCAAAGGCCAAGATGTATATGCGCTTTGTAAGCAGGGGTATCTCGAGCGTGTGAAGAAAGGGTATTACAAGCTGGCTGTCGGGGACGAGCCCAAAGAGGAGCTTATCCTTTCGAAACTGATGACGCACGGGGTCATCTGCGTTGAATCAGCTCTGTTCTACTACGGCTATAGCGACTTTGCGCCCAGAGAATGGTCGATTGCCGTCCCACGCTCTTATTCCAGAACGGTGAAGGCGATTCAGACGGAAGTGCCGGTGAAAGCGTATTATGTGCAGAATCCGATGTTTCACCTGGGGGAAACAACTGGCACCTTCAATGGCGTAACACTTCCAGTCTATGACCGTGAACGCACCGTCTGCGACTGCTTCAAGTACCGCACGAAGCTGGATAACGAGATATTCAACAAAGCCGTCAATGCTTATGTGGCGGATGAAAAGAAAAACCTTGCCAACCTTTCCAAATACGCAAAGGAAATGGGTGTTTATAAGAAAATGATGAGTGTGATGGAGGTGCTGCTGAATGGCTGACGTGGCTGCATCCGTGCTTGCACGGCTCAAAAACAAAGCCGCAAAAAGCGGCAGAAGCTATCAGCTCTGCTTACAGCTTTTCTGCCAGGAAGAGTTCCTGCGCCGACTGGAAAAGTCAAAATATGCGGAAAACCTGGTTCTCAAAGGCGGACTGTTCCTCTATTCCCTCACGGATTTCGATAGCCGTGTTACGGCTGATGTGGATTTTCTGCTCAGAAAGATGCCCAATACACCGGAACAGCTTCAAGCGATATTGGAGGGGATCATTGCAACCCAAACGGGCAACGATTTTATCACATTTGAAATCAAAAATGTGGCTCCCATTGCTGTGGCAAAGAAGTACGCCGGTATTGGTGCTTCCCTCGTAGCAAGGATAAAGAACACAAAAACTCCTTTTGGCATTGATTTCGGTGTGGGGGACATCATCGTGCCGAGACAGGAAAAGCGGAAGATACCAACGCAGCTTGACGATTTTGAGGCTCCGACGGTCAATACGTATTCGCTGGAAACGACCGTTGCTGAGAAGCTGGATGCAATTCTCAGCCTGATGGAGTTTTCCAGTCGGATGAAGGATTATTACGATCTCTATTACCTTGCGAACAACTTCGATTTCGACGGCGCAACGCTGGCGGAAGCGCTGAAAAAGACCTTTGAAAACCGTGGACACAAGTTCACGGTGGAGCAGTTTGAGCAGGTCATGGCATTCGGCAGCGACGATGCGATGCGGAAGAAGTGGAAAGCCTTCTGCCGTAAGATCAACAGAAAGACCGATGATTATAATACGATACTGAGGGCGATAAAAACATTCTTGGCAGAGCCGTACAAGGCAGCGGTTACTGGCAACAAATACACAGAATCTTGGTCCGCTTATAACGGTAGCTGGACACAGGGAGGAAAGAACGATGGCTAAAATTCAATCTGTCGAACCGAATATTGCCGATCTTGCAAACGGTTGGATGAAATCATATAAGCTGGATTATAAACTGGAGCAGGAATCGCTAAATACAGAAATAGACCAGGCGCTTAATGACTACTACTCCAAAAATGGTGGTGTTGGAGGGAACCGTCCCGATGCAAAACTCCTTTTACAGGACAAGAATTTGGGCAATTATCCGATTTTGATTGAGTATAAGGGCTATAAAGATAGGCTTGTTAAGCTTGATGCGGATGGCAAGGTTGCAAACAAAACATCAAAGAATCAGCCCGATTTCAAGAATATCAATTCGTATGCCGTGAATGGTGCCGTTCATTATGCAAACGCACTGCTGCATTATACGAGCTATACCGATATTATTGCCATCGGAATGACCGGTTACAAAAATGATGCCGGAAAACTGGAATATGAAATCGGCGTATATTATGTTTCCAAGAGCAATTTCGGTATCGGTCAGAAGGTCGATGATTACACCGATTTTTCTTTCCTAAAAAAGAGCAATTTTGACAGCTTTATTGAAAAAGTAAAGCGCCTCCGACTTTCACAGGAAGAGATCGAAAAGCTCAGAGAGCATCGTGAGCAGGAAATTAACGCCAGCCTTGTAAAGCTGAACAATGATATTTACAACAACGAGAAAGGGTTAAGTGAGCGCGACCGTGTGTACCTCGTTGCTGCATCTATTATCGCTACGCTCGGTGTTCCCGGCAAAGTTGCTGCACTTGAAAAATCCGAGCTGAAATCCTCAACCGAAGAAGGCAACCGTGACGGCGATATTATCCTCCGGAAGATCAAAGCGTTTCTGAGCGAAAAGAACCTACCGCAGGAAAAACGTGATCTGATCGTCCGTACCTTACAAAACACACTGACAACCGATAATATCAATAAGGTTGAAAACGGAGAAAGCCAGCTCAAACGGGTATTTACAAAAATCATCGACGATCTCGGCATTTACTATAAAATTGGTTTAAGCACCGATTTTACCGGAAAATTGTTTAATGAAATGTACAGCTGGCTCGGCTTTTCACAGGACAAGCTGAATGATGTTGTGCTGACGCCTTCCTATGTTGCCACCCTTTTGGCAAGACTCGCAAGGGTAAACAAGGATTCTTATGTGTGGGATTTTGCAACCGGTTCGGCCGGGCTTCTCGTCGCGTCTATGAATGAGATGCTGATAGATGCTAAAGAAAAGATAAAATCCCCAGATGCCTTTGCACTAAAATCTGCCGAAATAAAGGCTAATCAGCTGCTCGGTCTTGAAATTCTTTCGGAAGTTTATATGCTTGCTATCCTCAATATGATTCTGATGGGCGACGGCAGCTCTAATATTCTGAACAAGGACTCTCTGAAAGAATTTAACGGTCATTACGGCTTCAGCAAAACGGATGAAAAGTTCCCGGCAGATGCTTTTGTCCTGAATCCGCCGTATTCTGCGCCGGGCAATGGAATGGTTTTCGTTGAAAAAGCCCTCTCGATGATGAGCAAAGGCTACGCCGCAATTATCATCCAGAATTCCGCAGGCAGCGGCAAAGCAACGGAATATAACAAGAGAATTTTGAAACACAGCACTCTGCTTGCAAGCATCAAAATGCCGATAGACCTTTTTATCGGCAAATCCAGCGTTCAGACGAATGTCTATGTTTTCCGCATCGGAGAAGCACACCAGAAAGACGACACCGTAAAGTTCATCGATTTCTCTGTTGACGGATATACGCGAACAAATCGCAAAAAGGCAAGCTGTAACCTGCGAGATACCGACCACGCAAAAGAGCGATATGCCGAGCTTGTCGACTTGGTGCGTTTCGGCAAATCAAAGCTGAATATTTTTACCGAAAAAGAATACTACGAAGGCAAAATAGACCCCGAAAACGGCGCGGATTGGAACCAGACGGCGCCGATAGACACAAAACCGACACTTGAAGATTTCAAGAAAACAGTCAGCGATTATCTGGCTTGGGAAGTATCAAATCTTCTCAAAAATCAATCCACGGAGGACGACCGTCTGGGAAAATGAATGCCTCACTTAACGAAAAGTTGAGGACTGTTAAGTGGGGCGAATATAAGCTTGGGGATTTATTTGAAGTTGTATCTTATAAAAAACGTTTTGATGCCAACAAAGTGAAAATTATCGAAAATGGCGGGCATCCATACATAGTTCGCCAAAGTACCGAAAATGGGAAAAAAGGTAACATTGATGAACCTATTAAATATCTTAATCCAGGGAATACAATATCTTTTGGTCAAGATACCGCCACAATGTTTTATCAAGAAAAGCCATATTTTACGGGAGACAAAATAAAAATACTAAAGCCGAAGTATACCAAATTTGGAAAAGATAACGCTCAATTTTTCCTTTCGGCCATGAGAAAGGCGTTTTGTTCTTTCGCTTGGGGAAGTTCAAGATTCAACGTCGAAACATTAAAAAAACAAACAGTTTCACTTCCAAAAAAAAATAACGGTTCTATCGACTTTACTTTTATGGAATCCTTTATAGCGGAGCTGGAAGCGGAGCGTGTAGCGGAGCTGTCCGCTTACTTAACAGTAAGCGGACTGGATAATTATGAATTATCCAGTGAAGAGGAAAGCGCACTTAAAAACTTTCAGTCGCTTAAATGGGATACATATAATCTTGAAAGGCTCTTTGGTAAATCTACACGGGGCAAGCGTTTGAAAGGTGATGACCGTATTGCAGGAACGCTCCCATTTGTTACTGCGGGTGAAGCATCGGAAGGCATTTCCGCATATATCAGCAATGATGTTGAGGTGTTCGAGAAAAACACTACAACGATTGATATGTTCGGTTCTGCTAAGTATCGTAATTACAAGTACGGAGCAGACGATCACGTGGCGGTTGTACATACCGAAACTGTTCCAATGAAAGCATCAATCTTTCTGACCGCTGCCATCCACAAAGCGGCTCACACCGGTAAATTTGATTACGGACATAACTTCTACGCTAAAGATGCCGATGCTCTCGACATTCAGCTTCCGACGAAAGACGGGAAACCTGATTATGATACAATGGCAATTTTGATTTCTGCTGTACAAAAACTTGTCATCAAAGATGTAGTTCTCTATGCAGATAGAAAGATTGAAAAAACTAAAGAGATAGTAAAAAGTGAGGAATAATGTTTGCTCATTTACGAGACTATTGCGATAACGGCTCTCTTCTAATTTGGTTTGGGCAGCCGCAATCCGATTCATTACGCAGACATCAAAGATGATGAAGAATAAAGGAAATGCTCTGACGATTGGTTTCGTCAGAGCATTTCTTATTTTCTCTGAAAATAAGTTGCGTCAAATTCGCGTCAAAAAGCGATTTTGACAGCATCAAAATCCGCAAAAGTTCAGCATTTTCAAGGCTTTTCAGCCTTTCGGGGATCATTCCCACTCGATCGTTGCCGGGGGTTTACCGGTGACATCGTAGAGGACCATATCGACCTTATCGCCGAGCTTTTCTTTGATCTGCTTTGCGGCGGACTCGAGCGCTTCGACGGGGAAGTGGACGCCGGGGACGGCGGCACGGGCGGTCATATAGTCGCTGGTGACGACGGCGCGGATGACGATCGAATAGGGACGCGCCGAGGTCTCGTCGGTCGAGACGGGGAGCAGCACGGCGAAGCACTGTGCGATCTTCTTGTTCATGACCGTGCCGGTGACGATGGCGTCCGCCTCGCGGAGAACCTCCGCGGTCTCGTGGCAGATGTGCATCGGCGTGCAGGTCAGCGTGTTGACCGGCTCCTTCGAGTCTACGCGGTAGGCAACGCGGTTGATGAACGAGAGGTTGTTGGGGATGGCGCGGGCGACCTCAAAGAGCGCGTCCCAGTCGGTCGGCAGGCCGCCGCCGAGGACGACCAGACTCTTGTAGGAGCGGTTGTCACCCTGGACGCCGACGCTGCGGATCGGCGCGATCTTGCCGACGTATTTGCCGCCCTCGTAGTCGGCGAGGAAGTCGGCGAGCTTTTTACGCTGCTCGGTCGTGATGGCAACGGTGGAGTCGTTGCAGAGGATGCGGACGCCGAGGCCGGGGCCGGGGAACGGCTGGCGCGAGGCGATCTCCTCGTCGAGGCCGAGCATACGCGCGACCTGGCGGACCTCATCCTTGTGCCAGTCCCAGTTGGTCTCGATGATCTTGCCTTTTTCGCGGAACTTGCGGATAATATCGACGTCGTTGTGATGCGTCTTGATCTTGTTGGCGTAACCGCTGACATCGGGGTTGCCGCTCTCGATCAGGTCGGGGCGGAGCGTCCCCTGCGCCAAGAAGGTGTTGTCGAAGTCGATGCCCAGCTCCTCGGCCGCCTTTGCGGTGACCTTGACGAACATGGAGCCGATGATCTTGCGCTTCTTCTCGGGATCGACGGTGGCGGAGAGAGGGCCGATGACCTTGCCCGTGCCGTCATCCACGGCGCCGTTGAAGAACTCGTTCTCGGCGTTGACGCGCTTCATGTGGACGAGGCCGAGCTTCTTCAGGTTCTCGCAGATGAGGTCACTCTCGTTCTTGCGCATCATGCCGTGGTCGATGTGGATGGCATAGACATTCTCCGGCGGGAGCGCGCGTACCAGCAGCGCAGCGGTGACGGCGCTGTCCACGCCGCCCGAAACGAGGACGATGACCTTTTCGTTTCCGACCTTTTCGCGGATCATGCGCACCGAGGTCTCGATGCGGTCCTCCAGCGCGTAGGTCTCCCTGAGGCCGCAGACCTTGCGCAGAAAATTCTCCAGCATTTCCACGCCGTGCTCCGAGAGGTCTACCTCGGGGTGGAACTGCACGCCGATGATCTTCCGCTCGGCGTTGTAAATACCGGCGACGACATCGCCGGTGACGGCAAAGGTGACAAAGCCGTCCGCGTGCTTCTTGACCGCGTCGCCGTGGCTCATCAGGACGGTCTGCTTCCTGTCCATGCCGTCGGTGAGCGGGCAGGGCGCGATGATGTCGATCTCGGTCGGACCGTACTCGGTCTTGACCTCGGGCAGGACGATGCCGCCGAAATGCTCGTTGATGAGCTGCATACCGTAGCAGATGCCGAGCGTCGGGATGCCGAGCTCAAAGATGGCGGGATCGTAGGCGGGCGCGCCGCTCTCCCATACGCTGGAGGGGCCGCCGCTGAGGATCATCGCATCGTAGCCGCGCAGCTTGTCCGCGCCGACGCCCATCGGGAAAATGTCCGAGTAGACGCCCAGCTCGCGAACCTTGCGGTCAATCACTTTTGTGTACTGGCCGCCGCAGTCGAGAATCGCAAGTTTTTCCATGTTTTCAGGTTTCCTTTCTTCAAAGAAAGCGCAAAATAAGATACAATATGTATTATATCCGCATTTCGGGCGACTGTCAACGGCAAGATTCAATAAAAAGAGGCGAAAAGCCGCATCGCCTTTCGGCAATACGGCTTTTGAAGAGGGCGAATATGCAGATTCAAAGCGGCAATGCTGAAATGTATACAATCTTGCTCTTGACAGAGGATGCCGGTCCCTACAAGAACAAGTTCTTTGCAAAGCTGTAGGGGGCGATTCATGAATCGCCCGCTTTTTATGCCTATTTCTGCAAGCAATACAATGTTGTATCTAAACAAGCCTCCACCTGACGGGGGAGTGTGGCACGGAACACGATGTGTTCCTCATGAGTTTTCCTTCGGAAAACATCACGGCAACGCCGTGACGGAGGGAGAGATATCTCAAAAGAAGGAAAAGGCGTGCAAATGTTACTGCGCGTTATCTCTCCCTCAGTCACCGTCAGGATGTTTTTCGGTTTCGCATAGCGAAATCGTCGGCGTTCAGCCGACGAAGAAAAACTCCGCGAGACGCATCGCGTCTCGTACAGCTCACCCTCGTCAGAGGGAGCCTGAATTTGCAGAATCTGCCGAAAGCCTTGTTGTAACCAGATGCTGCCATTCCATGCGTCGCATGTTTACAGCATGCCGAGGGCGGTGAGCTCCCCGCGCAGCGCCGCCTTCAGGTCATCGCCGACTTCGGCCAGCGGCAGGCGCACCTCGCCTCTGCAAAGGCCGAGCAGCTCTAAGGCGTATTTCAGCGGCGCGGGATTGGTCTCGGCGAAGAGCAGCGAAATGAGCCGCGCGTATTTGTACGCGAGATGCCGCGCCGTGGCAAAGTCGCCGTCCGCCGCCGCGTGCGTCATGGCCGAGACGGCGGCGGGCGCGAGGTTGGACAGCACCGAGATCACGCCGCGGCCACCGACAGCCATGACGGGCAGGATCTGATCGTCATTGCCGCTGTAGACCGCGAGCCGCCCGTCGGCGCAGAGCCGCGTGAGCTTTGCCATGCTGCCGGAGGCTTCCTTGACCGCGCAGATGTGCGGAATTTCGGCAAGCGCGGCATACTGGGCTGCGGTGAGATCCACGCCGGTGCGGGACGGGATGTTGTAGAGAATGACGGGGCGGCCGCACGCCGCATCGGCCACGCGGCGGTAGTGCTCGAGGATGCCGTCCGCCGTTCCCTTGTTGCAGTAGGGCGTGATGACGAGCAGCGCGTCCGCGCCGCAGGCGACCGCATCGGCCGTGAGCGTACAGGCCGCCTTGGTGTCGGCGCTGCCGCATCCGGCGATCAGCGGCACTTTGCCCGCCGAGAGCGCGCGTGCCGCGCCGAGCAGACGGCGGCGCTCGCCGCGCGAGAGCGTGGCCGCCTCGCCGGTCGTCCCCGCCACGCAGACGGCGTCGATGCCCATGTCGAGCTGCCATTCAACCAGCCGCTCAAAGGCGGCAAGGTCGATTTCGCCGCCCGAAAACGGCGTGGCCAGCGCCGTTGCCGCACCCGTGAAAAGCGATGTGTTTTCGGAATGCTCTTTCATAGAAACCTCTACTTGAATTTTTGTGCAGAGTGGTTTATAATAAGTCTGTCTGATATCAATGTATGAAAGAACGCATTTTTTGCGAAAGAAACGTATGGTAAAGAACGAACGCATTGCAACCGATTTGCGCAAAGAGGATTTTTACTACGACCTGCCGCAGGCGCAGATCGCACAGCACCCCGCCGAGCCGCGCGACGCAGCACGTCTGATGGTTATCGACCGCGCAAGCGGCGAAATTACGCACAAGCATTTCTACGATGTGATTGACTGCATCCGCCCCGAGGATGTGCTGGTCATCAACGACTCCAAGGTTATTCCCGCGCGGCTTTACGGCACGGACGCGGAAAAGCCGGACCGCGTGGTGGAGTTCCTGCTTCTGCGGCGGCACGGTGACCGCACCTGGGAGACGCTGGTGCGCCCCGGCAAGAAAGCGAAGATCGGCAAGAGATTCATCTTCGGCGACGGCCTGCTTGAAGGCGAGATTACGGACATCGTCGAGGAGGGCAACCGCATCGTGACCTTCTCGGTCGGCGGCGCGGAGATCTACGGCGTGCTGGAGAAGATCGGCAGCATGCCGCTCCCGCCCTACATCACGGAAAAGCTCGAGGATGACAGCCTCTATCAGACGGTGTATGCCCGCGAGGCGGGCAGCGCCGCCGCGCCGACCGCGGGGCTGCATTTCACCGAGGAACTGCTCGACAGGATCCGCGCGAGGGGCACGGCGATCGTGCCGGTCATGCTGCATGTCGGGCTCGGCACGTTCCGCCCGGTCAAGGAGTCAAAGGTCGGCGACCATGTGATGCACAGCGAGTATTTTTCGGTCAGCCGCGAGGCCGCCGAGGAGATCAACCGCCGCCGCGCGGCGGGCGGGCGCGTCATCGCGGTCGGGACGACCTCCTGCCGCGTGCTCGAGAGCGCGTCGGACGAGGACGGTATCCTGCATGAGATGACGGACGACACCGGCATTTTCATCTACCCGGGCTACAAATTTAAGATGACCGACGCGCTGATCACCAATTTTCATCTGCCCGAAAGCACCTTGCTCATGCTGGTCAGCGCGCTGTGGTCGCGCGAAAAGATGCTCGACGCCTACAAGCTGGCGGTGCGCGAGGGCTATCGCTTCTTCAGTTTTGGCGATGCAATGCTGATCGAATAAATTCCGCGATGCTTCGCCTCGCTTCGCTGCCGAACGCGGCGACCGGAGCTTTTACCCATTCTGCGGCGGAGCATGGCGCGGCCGGAAAGGACAAACTATGACGGAAAACAAAGGGCGTGTGCTGGGCGTGGACTACGGCGACCGGCGCACGGGGCTTGCGATCTCGGATGCAAACCGCTTCCTCGCGGGCGGCATCGGCACGATTTCGGAGGGCGGTATGCGCTCGACGGCGAAAAAGGTCGCCGCCGTGGCGGCAGAGCGCGGCGCGGCGGTCATTGTGATCGGTATGCCGAAGAACATGGACGGCAGCGAGGGAGGGAGCGCGGACAAGATCCGCGCATTTGCCGAGCTGCTCCGCCCGCTGACGGCGGCGGAGATCGTCTTCTTCGACGAGCGCGTCACGACGATGGCGGCGCATCAGATCCTCAATCTGACCGACACGCGCGGCGCAAAGCGCAAGAGCGTGGTGGACACGCTGTCGGCCGAGATCATTTTGCAGAATTATCTCGATCGCGAAAAAAACACGTAGAATCATCCATAAAATTCAGCGTAATTTCCGTGCGCTGTCATACAATCGTCACAATGGCGGGGTATACTGTAAGCACAAACGGAAAGCGAGGTCGTAATCATGGCTGAATATCAATTTGGCAATTCCGAAAACAATTATTCACAGGAAGCGGAGCGCCGCACCGGCGAGCCGGTCGTCCTGCATTTTGAAGGGGAGCGGAAGCCCCCGAAGAAAAAGAGCAAGATCCTGCGCAATCTCGCGGTCGCCCTCCTGATTGTCGGCATCTCGGCCGGCAGCGGCGCACTCGGCGCAACGCTGGCGGGGCGCGGCGGCGCGACGGCTGAACCCGCGGTGCAGCAGCCCGCGGCCACCACGCCGGTCGCGACCATTCCGGGCGCGCAGATTTCGGGCGCGGGGCTCTCCTCCGCGGGCAGCATGACCTATGCCGAGGTTGCGGCGAAGGTCAAGCCCACGGTCGTGGAGATCACGACGGAGCAGACGGTCAACGGCTCGTATTTTGAGCAGTATGTGAAGAGCGGTGCGGGCAGCGGCGTGGTCATCACGTCGGACGGCTACATCATCACCAACAACCATGTGGTGGACGGCGCCACCAAGATCACGGTGCGCCTGACCAGCGGCGATGAATATGAAGCGACGCTTGTCGGCACGGACTCGCAGGAGGATATCGCGGTCATCAAGATTGACGCGAAGGATCTGCCCGCAGCCACGCTCGGCGACAGCTCGAAGCTGGTCGTCGGGGACGAGGTGCTTGCGGTCGGCAATCCGCTCGGTTCGCTGGGCGGCAGCGTGACCAACGGCATCATCAGCGCGCTTGACCGCGAGATCATTGTCTCGGGGCAGTCGATGACGCTGCTCCAGACCAACGCGGCCATCAACCCGGGCAACAGCGGCGGCGGTCTCTTCAATATGCGCGGCGAGCTGATCGCGGTCGTCAACGCAAAGGCGTCCGGCAGCGACATCGAGGGACTGGGCTTTGCCATCCCGATCAACACGGCATACAAGATCGCGTCGGAGCTGATGACCAACGGCTACGTCTCGGGACGTCCCGCCATCGGCATCTCCTACATCGAGATCGACGACTATATGGATCTGATGCGCTACCGCGTCAATTCCTACGGCATCTATGTGTATGACGGCGGCGAAACCGGGCTGAAAAACGGCGACCGCATCGTGCGCATCGGCGACTATGAGGTCTCCGGCTCCGCAACGCTCAAGAGTGCGCTCCAGAGCTATAAGGTGGGCGACACGGTGACCATCACGGTTGTCCGCAGCGGCAGGTATACGGAGGTCAGCGTCACGCTGATCGAGGACAAACCCGCAGAGACCAAGATCGAGCTCTCGACCGAAAGACAGTAAGTGAATATACGCAAAAATGCCCCCGTGCGGGGCATTTTTGGGATAGGGGGAACATATGTACAAAATCCTTGTAGTCGATGACGAAGAAAAGATCCGCGAGCTGATCGGCAAGTACGCAAAGTTTGAGGGGCACGAGGTGGACTATGCCGAGGACGGTATGCAGGCGATCGAAAAGTGCCGCGACAACACCTACGACATTGTCATCATGGACATCATGATGCCGAATCTCGACGGCTTCTCCGCCTGCCGCGAGATCCGCAAGAAGTCGGACGTGCCGATTCTGATGCTTTCGGCGCGCGGCGAGGAATACGACAAGATCAACGGCTTTGAACTGGGCATCGACGACTATGTGGTCAAGCCCTTTTCGCCGAAGGAGCTGATGCTGCGCGTGGACGCGATCCTGAAGCGCGCAAAGAAGCCGCAGGCCGAGGAAAAGCCTGCCGCCGAGATCTACAAAAGCGAGGGGCTCGAGGTCAACTTCACGGCGCGCCGCGTCTATGTGGACGGTACGGAGATCAGCCTCTCACCGAAGGAGTATGACCTGCTTTTCTACATGATCCGCAACCGCAACATCGCGCTGTCGCGCGAAACGCTCATCAGCAAGGTCTGGGGCTACGACTTCTTCGGCGGCGACCGCACGCTCGACACGCACGTCAAGCTGCTGCGCAAGAGCCTCGGCCGCTACAGCTCCTACATCGTGACGCTGCGCGGCGTCGGCTACAGGTACAGCGATGAGGCATGAGACCGTAAAGAAGCCGCACCACGTCATGCGGATGCGCGCCAAGCTGTTTGTCAGCTTCGCGGTGTTCACGCTGACGGCGATCCTGCTTTTGTGGGGCTTTCAGATCCTGCTGCTCGACCGCTTCTATTACGAGGTCACCAAGCGGCGCATGATGACGGCGGCGGGCGAGATTGTCGCGCTCTACGAGGCGGAGGACGAGGATTTTGACAGCGAGGTTTACGGCATCGGCCTGAACAATGAGCTGTGCATCAGCGTCTTTGACGCAGATGGCAAGCTCACCACCACGGCGGACATCGGCGGCGGCTGCCTCATCCACAACATCAGCGACAACGCGCTCACCAAGCTGTATCAGCGCGCACTGAATCAGGGCGGCGACTATTTTCACCGCGCCGGGCTTTCCGGCTTTCAGAGCGGCGAGACCCGTCCGTTCCTTTCGGGCGGCTCCTATCATGTGCGCGACCGTCTGCTCTATGCCGCGGTCAAGGACACGTCGCGCGGTGTGCTGATCCTGCTGTTTGACAGCGCGGTCACCCCGGTCAACATGATCAAGGGCGCGCTGATGCTCCAGCTGATGCTGGTCACGCTCACCATGACAGTGATTGCGGGCTTCGTGGCCAATTCGCTGGCCAAACGGCTGTCCCGCCCGATCACGGACGTGAACCGCGCGGCCAAGCAGCTGACGGCGGGGGTCTACGACGTGCAGTTTGACGGCGACGGCTACCGCGAGATCGTCGAGCTGTCCGACACGCTGAACCGCACGGCGGAGGAGCTTGCGCGCACCGACAAGATGCAGAAGGAGCTCATCGCCAACATTTCGCACGATCTGCGCACACCGCTGACCATGATCACCGGCTACTGCGAGATGATGCGGGATATCGAGGGCGAGAACACGCCGGAGAACATGCAGGTCGTGCTGGACGAGACCGCGCGGCTGACCTCGCTTGTGAACGATCTGGTGGATCTGTCCAAGTATCAGAACGGGGCGGGGCCGAAGGTGGAGATCGAGCGCATTGATCTGGACGCGATGCTTGCGGAGGTCATCGACCGCTACCGCAAGCTGATGGCGGGCAAGGGATATACCTTTGTCTACGAGAGCGTGGGGCAGCGCTTTGCCGACTGCGACAAGAAACGCATTCTGCAAGTGGTCTACAATCTCATCAACAACGCGATCAACTATGCGGGCGACGACAAGACCGTCCTCGTGCGGCTCTGCGATGCGGCGGACGGCCGCGCGCGGGTCGAGGTCATCGACCACGGCGAGGGCATCGAAAAGGAGAATCTGCCCTACATTTTCGACCGCTATTATAAGGTGGACAAGGTACACAAGCGTGCCGTCACCGGCACGGGGCTGGGGCTTTCCATCGTGAAGAACATTCTCACCGCGCAGGGCGCGCCGTTCGGCGTGACCAGCGAGGTCGGCAAGGGAAGCACGTTCTACTTTGAGCTGTAAAAGAAACCGAAAAAGGCGCGAAAGCGCCTTTTTTGGTTGGTCAAGCACACCGCAAAATTGCAGGGTGCCTTCCGGCTTCCCCCCGAATCGTGCGCAATCTATCTTTAATACCTCCCTCGGTGAGGGAGGTGTCGCCGAATGGCGACGGAAGGAGTTTTGCACATAGCAAAAACTACCCCAGTCGGCTCACGGCGGAGGATGTTTTCCCGATGGGAAAACATCCGGTGCCTGATGAGGGATTGAAGCACGTCAAACATCGCACTATGCTGTGCCAGCAGTCTGCATGCCCTCATCCGTCACGCTCCGCGTGCCACCTTCCCCACCGGGGAAGGCTGTATTTTTCCTTATCCGCGTACCACATCGCCGCGTCCTGCATATACTTTCCCTGTAAACCACCATAAGGAGGAAACAGGATGAACGCGACCTACTTTCCCGGGGCGAACACGGGGCTCGGCTTTGTCAGCCGCTTTGACGGCATCGTGCCGCCGTGGGCAAAACCGCATTATACCTATGTGCTGAAGGGCGGGCCCGGCGTCGGCAAAAGCACCCTGATGCGCAAGGTCGCCGCGCGCGCGGCCGCCAAGGGGTACACCGTGGAGGAATTCCGCTGCGCCGGCGATCCCGACAGCTTTGACGCGGTGCGCGTGGCGGAGCTGCGCGTGGTGCTGCTCGACGGCACCGCGCCGCATTCGATTGACCCCGTCATCCCCGGCGCGTGCGACGAGGTGATCGACCTCGGGCATTTTCTGCGCCACGAGGAATTTATGCGCGAGGCGGACAGACTGCGCGCGCGCTTTGCCGCAAACAAAACCCACTATGCCCGCGCCTATGCCTGCCTCGCCGCCGCCCGCGCGCTCACGGTGCAGGCGACCGATGCGGCGGCGGCGGCGCTGGATATGCCCGCCGTGCGCAAGGCGCTTGCGCCGCTCTTTGCCGGAGAGACGGTGGGCGAGAGCCGCCGCCTGTTTGCCGCCTCTGCCACGCCGCGCGGGGTGGTGGACCACACCGATACACTTGACCTTGTCGGCGTGCGGTGCTACGGCGGTGCGGCGGGCGCTGCCATCCTGCGTGAGGCGGCGCGGATGGCAAAGGGCAGGGCGGTCACGCTGCTCGGCGACTTTGTCATGCCCGAGGTGCCGCGCTGCATCCTGCTCCCCGCCGCCGCCGTCACGCTCTGCGGCGGCGACAAGCCCACCGAGGCGGCAACCGCCTTTCTCAAAGCGCCGCTGCCCGACTTTGTCGCCTATGCAAAGGCGGAGAGCGACAACCTCGTCGCCCGCGCGGTCGGGGAGCTGTCCGCCTGCCTCGCCGTTCACGACGAGATTGAAGCCATCTACCGTCCCTTTGTCAACTACGACCGCGTGAACACCGAGAGCGACGCGCTCCTTGTCCGCCTCGGCTTGTAAAAAGCACCGCCCGCCGGATTCCCCGGCGGGCGGTTATGGTGCGGGTAAAGTTTGATAATAAAAAATAGATTGCAAAAAACAAGGCTCCCTCTGACGAGGGAGCTGTCGGCGTAGCCGACTGAGGGAGAGATAACGAACAGTAACATTTGCGCGCTGTCCGTTCTTTCGCGGTATCTCTCCCTCCGTCACGCTTCGCGTGCCACCTCCCCCGTCAGGTGGAGGCTTGGTTAGATGCGCACGGTATTACTTGTATGGACCGGCGCCCTCGACGACCCGTCGCCTCTTTGTGTATTTTGATGGTACTGTAAGCACCGCCCGCCGGATTTTTCGGCGGGCGGTATTTTCATTTGATTCTATTCCGCTGTCAATGCGCCGCAGGCGTAGCGGAGTTCGCCGTTTTGGATGTACAGCGTCATCGGCAGGGTGGCAAAATCGGCATCGTGCGCGCCATTCGCGTCCATGCCGGTCAGAATCGGGCAGCCGGTGAAGCGGAGCGTCGCATGACCGTCGAGCGTCACGACCTCGTGCGGTGCGTCGATGCGGAAGGCGACCTCACCGTTCGTCCGATAGGGCTTGCCGTCCGCGTCGAAGAAGGCGGCGAGGGCGTCAAATTCCCGTGCGTCGAGGCTGACCGTCTGCCCGTCCGGCAGGGTGAAGTCCAGCCGATAGGGCGCGGAAAGCGTCGCCGCTGCGGCAGGTGTCGGCAGCGGAAGCTCGCGCCAGCCGTCCGCATCCTGCACGGCGCATTGCAGCTCCATATCCCACAGCTGCCCCCACACAATCACGACAGCGTCCCGACCGTCGCCGAGGTCGAGCGCCTGCATGTCCGCGCCCTCGTAGCGGGCGGGATCGCATGCGCCGAGGCAAAGAACAACCGCATTGTCCGCCGTGAGGAACGGGATGCCGTCCTCGGTCAGCCACAGCGCAACAACCTTGTCGTTGCCGTCTCCCGCCGTGTCGCCGCTGACGGACGGCAGCGCCTGCTCGGCGTCTCCATCCGCAAGCGCCGCCGCAAGCCGCGCTGCAAGGTCGGAATTTGCAAAGCTCGGGAACGCGCTGCGCACCGTGATTTCTTCTGGCGCGTCCGCACCGGCGAATACCGGGCTGTAGCGGACATAGACCGTGCCGTCGGGGCACGGCGCGGCGAAAATACCGCCGAACGGCGTGTGCGTCACCTCGCCCGCGGCGCTGCACGGCACATCATATTCCGCTGACAGCTCCTGTCCGAGATGATTGACCACCGTCCGCGTCACGCTGACGCCGACAGCACCCTCCGGCACGGACAGACGCAGTGTCGTACCCCACGGCGTGAGACCTGCGGCGGGATCTTGCACATGCTCTCCGGCATCCTCCGTTTGCGTCGTCTGCACGGCGGACGTGCTGTTCTGCGGCGGTTTCGCCTCACCGCAGGCGGCGAGCAAAACGGCGGACAAAAGGGCAAGAGACAGGAAAAGAAGAAAACGGCGTTTTGACATGGCGAGGCCTCCGTGCGAGTGGATTTTTCTGCTTTCAGTCTACCATACCCGCCCGTGCCTGTCAAGCGCCGCCGCAGGCAAAACGGCTTTTTGCTGTTGACTTCTCCCGCGACTTCATATATAATAACTGTGTTTACACATGGGGGAAGACTATGAAGACTGTCAAGCGCTTTTGCGCGTACTACAAGCCGTATCTCGGGCTGTTCTGCCTGGACATGCTCTGCGCGCTCGGCGTGGCGCTCTGCAACCTGTTTTATCCGAAGCTGACCGGGATCATCATCGACGATTTCATCCCGGCGGAGAATGTGCGCGCCATCCTGATCCTTGCCGCCGTGCTGGTGGTGCTCTATTTCCTCAAAAAGCTGATGAACGCCTTCATCCAGGACTACGGCCACCGCATGGCGACCGATATGCAGGCGGACATGCGCCGCGACCTGTTTGACCACATCGAGCGGCTGCCGTTTACCTATTTTGACGACAACAAGACCGGCGCGCTGATCTCGCGCATCGTCGGCGACCTGCTCGACGTGTCGGAGCTGGCGCACCACGGGCCGGAGGATCTGTTCCTCTCCATCGTACTGCTGATCGGCTCGTTCATCCTGATGGCGCAGGTCAATCTGTGGCTCACGGTCATCATCTTCGCGTTCATCCCGGTGATGCTCGTCTTTGCCATGCACATGCGCAAGAAGATGAGCAAAGAGTTCCGCGCCATGCGCGTGGAGAACGCCGTCATCAACGCCGCGATTGAAAACAGCCTGACCGGTGTGCGCGTCACCAAGGCGTATGTCGCGAAGGACTACGAGGAGGAGAAGTTCGCCGCCGTGACCGACGACTATGTCGCCGTGCGCCGCCGCGCGCTGCACGCGATGGCGCAGTTCCACAGCGGCTCGACCTTCATGTTCGACATCCTCAAGCTGCTCACGCTGGTCGCGGGCGGCCTCTTCTGCATCTACGGGAAGATCACGCCCGGCAGCTTTGCGGCCTTTCTCATCTATGTCAATGTCTTCACCGACCCGATCAACCGCATCGTCAACTTTGTCGAGCAGTTCCAGAACGGCATGAGCGGCTTTGAGCGCTTCTGCACGATCATGGATACGCCGGTCGAGGCGGACACGCCGGGGGCGGTGCCGCTCGGCGAGGTACACGGCGACATCGCGTTTGAACATGTCAATTTCCGCTACGGCACGTCGCGCGAGATCCTGCACGACCTGTCGTTCCACATCAAGGCGGGGCACACGCTGGCGCTCGTCGGCCCGTCCGGCGGCGGCAAGTCCACCATCTGCAACATCATCCCGCGCTTCTACGAGATTGAGGGCGGGCGCGTCACCATCGACGGGCGCGACATCCGCACGCTCACGCTGGATTCGCTGCGCCGCGGCGTCGGCATCGTCTCGCAGGACGTCTTCCTGTTCGACTCCACCGTCCGCGACAACATCACCTACGGCGCGGGCGAGGTCAGCGAGGAAGAACTGATCTCCGCCGCCGTGCGCGCCAACATCCACGACTACATCATGACGCTGCCCGACAGCTACGATACGCAGGTCGGCGAGCGCGGCGTCAAGCTCTCGGGCGGGCAGAAGCAGCGCATCGCGATTGCGCGCGTCTTCCTCAAGAATCCGAAAATTCTGATTCTCGACGAGGCGACCAGCGCCCTCGACAACGCGACCGAAAAGCTGATTACCGAGAGCCTCGACGCGCTCTGCGTCGGGCGCACCACCATTGTCGTGGCGCACCGTCTCTCCACGGTCAAGCGCGCGGATGAGATCATCGTCATGACCGACGAGGGCATTCACGAGCGCGGCACGCACGATGAGCTGATGGCGCAGAACGGCATCTACAAGGAGCTGTACGAATACCAGTTCCGTACCTAAGAGATTCAAACACAGGAGATATACAGTTATGGCAGAACGCGTAGAACCCCGCACCCTGCAGGGGACGATGGAATTGCTTCCCCCCGATCAGATTCTTTTCAACCGTATGTACGACACCATTCGCGGCGTGTATGAGAGCTTCGGCTTTCTGCCGCTCGACACCCCGGTGCTGGAATATGCCTCGGTGCTGCTCGCCAAGGCGGGCGGCGAGACCGAAAAGCAGATTTACCGCTTCACCAAGGGCGACGCCGACCTTGCGATGCGCTTCGACCTCACCGTGCCGCTGGCGCGCTATGTCGCACAGCACAAGGCGGATCTGGTCTTCCCGTTCAAGCGCTATCAGATGAGCAAGGTCTATCGCGGCGAGCGCCCGCAGAAGGGACGCTTCCGCGAGTTCTACCAGTGCGACATCGACATCATCGGCGCCGAGTCGCTCGACCTCATGTACGACGCCGAAATGCCCGCCGTCATCTACAACGTTTTCACAAAACTCGCGTTCGGCGATTTCGTCATCCGCCTCAACAACCGCAAGGTGCTCAACGGCTTCTTTGCATCCCTCGGCTTTGCCGACAAGATCGGCGACATCCTGCGCACCATCGACAAGCTGGAGAAGATCGGCGCGGAAAAGGTGCGGGCGGAGCTTGCGGAGTTTGGCGTGGTCGGCGAAGCGGCGGATAAGATTCTCGCCTTTATCGGCATCGGCGGCAGCAATGACGCGGTGCTGGCGGCGCTGCGCGCGCTCGACTGCGATGACGCGACCTTCCGCGAGGGCGTGGAGGAGCTGGACAAGGTGATACACTATGCGTACCTCTACGGCATTCCCGAGAAGAACATCGCGATCGACCTGACGATTGCCCGCGGCCTTGACTACTACACCGGCACGGTCTATGAGACCAAGCTGGTGGACTACCCCACGCTCGGCAGCGTCTGCTCGGGCGGGCGGTATGACAACCTCACCGGCTACTACACCGACGATCATATGCCCGGCATCGGCATTTCCATCGGGCTGACCCGCCTGTTCTCGCAGCTGCGCGCCGCCGAGATCATCACGGATACGAAGAAGAGCCTCTGCGACGTCCTCTTTGTCCCCACCGACAAGGCGCACATGGATTTCGTGCTGGGGAGCGCCGCCGAGATGCGCGCGGCGGGGCTGAACGTGGACGTGTACTGCCTCGACAAGGGCATGAAGCCGAAGATGAAGTTTGCCAACCGCAGCGGCATTCCCTATGTCGCGCTCGTCGGCGAGGATGAGGCGGCGGCGGGCAAGCTGACGCTGAAAAACATGGAGACCGGCGAGCAGGCGCTGCTCGACGTCTATACCGCGATCGAAAAGATCAAACAAGCATAAGTCAAGCATAAAAAGAACGCCTTCCCGCGCGGGAAGGCGTTCTTTTGGGTTGCGTAAGGTGTTGGGTTTGTTGTGCGACACGCATGTGCATGAGAGATTGTTCAATTTTAGCCCCCTCGGTGAGGGGGCTGTCGCCGAAAGGCGACTGGGGGAGTTTTTGCAAAAGCGCAAAACTCCTTCCACCGCTGGCGCGGTCCCCCTCCCTCAAAGAGGGAGGTAAATGGAACTGCTGGCTTTCAATTCTCACCGAGGGGGCTGAAAATGTAGCTACATTGGTTTCAGAAAGTACAACGCCAAAAATGCGCGTTTCCTTCACTCCTCGTTTTTCATATGGACATCGAGCTGATTGAACGGGATCTCGATGCCGACCGTGTCAAAGGCCTTCTTCATATTGGTGTTGAGATCGAAATAGAGCGTCCAGTAGTCGCCCGCATTGCACCATGCGCGCACCGTATAGGTCAGGGCGCTGGCGTCCTGGCTGAGCATACCGACGAAAGGCGCCGGGTCCTTCAGCACCAGCGGGTTGGCCTCCACAACCGTGCGCATCACCTTTTCCGCCTTGTCGAGATCGGTGGTATAGGCGACCGAGAAGGTCATGTCCACGCGGCGGCGTTCCTCCACGCTGTAGTTGACGACCGTCGCGTTGGAGAGCGCGCCGTTCGGGATGGTGATGGTCTTGTTGTCCGGCGTGCGGAGCACGGTGTAGAACACGCCGATCTCCCTGACCGTGCCGCTGTCCGTATGGTTGTCGATGTAGTCGCCGACCTTGAACGGGCGGAAGAACAGGATCATCATGCCGCCCACCAGATTGGACAGGCTGCCCTGCATGGCAAGGCCGATGGCCACGCCCGCCGTGCCGATGACCGACGCGAGCGCCGTGCCGTTGATACCGAGGATCGACGCGGCGATGATGATGATGAGCACCTTCAGACCGATGCCGATGAAACTGCCGATGAAGCCGCGCGCGCTGTCGTCCAGATGCTGAAAATGCTTGCTGTTCCGGACGAGCTTTGTGACCTTGCCGGACAGCTTGAAGCCGATCAGAACGAAGACGATCGCACAGATCGCCGAGAACAGCAGATTGATGCCGCCCGTGGCGATAAAGGATTTGATCGTGTCCAGAATTTCCATAACAGATGCCTCCGAAAAAAAGGATGCTATAAGTATATACGAAAAGGCGGAAAAAGTCAAGCCGCCGCCGCGTCGGCTTTTGAGAAAAAATGCAGCGAAAGCGGTCGAAAAGCTGCATAAATATTGGTGAAGTTCACAAAATTGTTGACAAACGTTCACAAGTGCGGTATAGTATGTGTTGTCTCTTGCAAAACTTAAAAAATTTATGGAGGTAAGTATGAAGAGATTTATCAGCCTCCTTCTGGCGCTGGTTATGGTGTTCGCACTGGTAGCCTGCGGTGAGCAGAAGGATCCCGCTAACACGAGCGGGGACACGACCGTCGGCAGCGGCGACACGACCGTCGCAACCGATGACACGACAGACGCAAAGAAGCCGCATATCGGCATCGTAACCGGTTCCGTTTCGCAGTCGGAGGACGACCGCCGCGGCGCCGAGGCCTTCCAGGCTATGTACGGTGAGGATATGGTCAAGCTTGCGATCTATCCCGACAACTTCACGGAAGAGCTGGAGACCACCATCCAGACCATCGTCAACCTGTCCGATGATCCCGAGATGAAGGCGATCATCGTCAACCAGTCTGTCCCCGGCACGGCCGAAGCGTTCCGTCAGATCAAGGAGCGCCGCCCCGACATTCTCTGCATCGCAGGTGAAGCGCATGAGGACCTGCCCGTGATCGGCGAGGCGGCCGACCTCGTCTGCAACAACGACTTTGTTGCGCGCGGCTACCTCATCATCCGCACCGCGCATGAGCTGGGCTGCGACACCTTTGTCCACGTTTCCTTCCCGCGCCACATGGCGTATGAGACGATGAGCCGCCGTGTTGCGATCATGAAGGCCGCATGCGAAGAGTTCGGCATGAAGTTCGTCCTGGAGACGGCTCCAGACCCGACCTCCGACGTCGGCGTTGCAGGCGCACAGGCTTACATCCTCGAGAAGGTTCCGGAATGGGTTGAGAAGTACGGCAAGCAGGCCGCATACTTCTGCACCAACGACGCACATACCGAGCCTCTGCTCAAGCAGCTGCTCACCTACGGCGGCTACTTCATCGAGGCTGACCTGCCGTCTCCTCTGATGGGCTATCCGGGCGCACTGGGTCTTGACCTGACCGCTGAGGCCGGCGACTTTGAGAAGATCCTTGCCAAGGTTGAGTCCGCCATCTGCGAGAAGGGCGGCGCCGATCACTTCGGTACCTGGGCATACTCCTACGGCTACACCGTATCCGCAGGTCTCGCACAGCACGCGCTGAACGTCATCAACGGCGAGAGCGAGCTCTGCGACATCGACGACATTGCAAAGGCATACGAGGTCTTCTCTCCCAAGGCGGCGTGGAACGGCTCCAACTACACCAATGCAACCACCGGCGTCAAGGCGGAGAACATCTTCCTTGTATACCAGGATACCTACATCATGGGCAACCCCGGTCACTTCATGGGCTCGACCGATGTTGAGGTTCCCGAGAAGTACTTCACCATGAAGTAATTTTCGCACTTTCTGTGCACTTTTCACGCATTCCCCGGCAAAATCCCCGCAAGACGGAAAAATAAGGGGGAGAGGGTTTCCTCTCCCCCGCTTATTTTAGGTTGGAAGAGCTTTATGGAAAATAAAAATGCTCCGCTTCTGGAGATGCGAAACATCAAAAAGGACTTCTTCGGCAATCAGGTTCTCGAAGACATCAACTTCACGCTGCAAGCGGGTGAAGTGCTCGGCCTCGTCGGCGAAAACGGCGCGGGCAAATCGACGCTGATGAAGATTCTTTTCGGCATGGATGTCATCCGCGAGACCGGCGGTTACGGCGGCGATATCCTGCTTGACGGCGAGAAGGTCAGCTTCAATACGCCGTTTGACGCGCTGCATGCCGGCATCGGCATGGTGCATCAGGAGTTTTCTCTGATCCCCGGCTTTACGGCCACCGAAAATATTCTGCTCAATCGTGAGCCCAAGAAAAAGAATGTACTTTCCGAAGTGTTCGGCGATCGGCTGGACACGCTGAATTATAAAGAGATGGACGCCCGCGCCGCCTCGGCGATCGACAAGATGGGCGTCTCGATTGACGCGCATATGACCATCAGCGATATGCCCGTCGGCCACAAGCAGTTTACCGAGATCGCGCGCGAGCTGAGCAAGGACAATCTGAAGCTGCTCATCCTCGACGAGCCGACCGCGGTCCTCACCGAGCATGAGGCGGCGGCGCTGCTCGCGTCGATCCGCGGCATGGCATCGCGCGGCATCGCCGTGATCTTCATCACGCACCGTCTGCATGAGATCATGGCGGTCTGCGACAAGGTGGTCATCATGCGTGACGGCCATGTCGTCAAGGACACGCCGACCGCAGAGATAAGCATTCCCGAGATCACCCGGATGATGGTCGGCCGCGAGGTCGATCTCGCCGCGGGCGGGGCGCATGAGGTGCGCGATATGTCGGACAGACCGACGATCCTGTCCATCCGCAAGCTGTGGGTGGATATGCCCGGTGAAATCGTGCGCAACGTCAACCTCGACGTCAAGGAGGGGGAGATTCTCGGCATCGGCGGCCTCGCCGGTCAGGGCAAGCTCGGCATTCCGAACGGCGTCATGGGGCTTTACGAGGCGGGCGGCAGCGTGGAGTTCTGCGGCAAGCCGATCCCGCTGAACAGTCCGCGCAGATGCCTGGATGCATCGCTTGCGTTTGTGTCCGAGGATCGGCGCGGCGTCGGTCTGCTCCTCGACGAGACGCTGGAGTGGAACATCGCGTTCCCCGCGATGCAGATCCAGAACAGATTTTTGAAGAAGTATCTCGGCGGCCTGTTCACCTGGCGCGACAGCAAGGAAATCTATGCTGTGACGCAGAAGTATATCGACGCGCTCGCCATCAAGTGTACGGGTTCCAAGCAGAAGGCGAAGGAGCTTTCGGGCGGCAACCAGCAGAAGGTCTGCCTGGCCAAGGCGTTTGCGCTCGAACCGAAGTTTCTGTTCGTCTCCGAGCCGACGCGCGGTATCGACGTCGGCGCGAAGGCGCTGGTGCTGGATGCACTCAAGCAGTTCAACCGCGAGAGCGGTGTCACCGTGGTCATCATTTCGTCCGAGCTGGAGGAGCTGCGCTCGACCTGCGACCGCATCGCGATCGTGTCGGGCGGCAAGGTGGCGGGCATCCTGCCCGCAAACGAGACCTCTGAGGCGTTCGGCACGCTGATGGTCAGCCAGGTGAAGTAAGGAGGACGGCATGAATAACGATACAAAACAACTGAATCCGCCGTCCGGGACGGGCAAACTCAGGCAACTGATCGACAGCTTCGGAATGCCGCGCCTGATCATCACGTGCTTCCTTGCGCTGCTCTTTGCGCTCGCACCGGCCGCCAACGTCAATTTCGGCACGCAGGTGCTGAACGTCATCAATCGCTTCAGCTGGAACGCGATCATGGTTCTGGCCATGGTGCCGATGATTCACTCGGGCTGCGGCCTCAACTTCGGCCTGCCGCTCGGCATCGTCGCCGGTCTGCTCGGCGCAACGTTGTCCATCGAGCTCGGGTTCTCCGGCGCTGCGAGCTTTGCGATGGCGATCCTCATCGCCACGCCGTTTGCACTGGCTTTCGGTGCGGGCTACGGTGCGCTGCTCAACAAGATCAAGGGCGGCGAAATGATGATCGCGACCTACGTCGGCTTCTCCTCGGTCTCCTTTATGTGCATGATGTGGCTGCTGCTGCCGTATCACAGCGCAAAGATGGTCTGGGGCTTTGCGGGCAAGGGTCTGCGCACGGTCATTTCGCTCGAAGGCTTCTACGACAAGGTGCTGGCCGACGCAATCGACCTCACCAAGATCGGCATCCCGTTCAAGCTGCCGCTCGGCACGCTGATTTTCTTCGCGGTGCTGGCGCTCTTCATGTGGGCGTTTTTGCACACCAAGACCGGCACGGCGATGACCGCCGTCGGCTCCAATCCCGCGTTTGCACGCGCGGCGGGCATCAACATCGACCGCACGCGCCTGCTTTCGGTCGTGCTGTCCACCTGGCTCGGCGCGGTCGGTATCATTGTATACCAGCAGGGCTTCGGCTTCGTCCAGCTCTATAACGGTGCGCTGAACATGGCGTTCCCGGCCGTTGCGGCGATCCTGATCGGCGGCGCATCGGTCAACAAGGCGTCCATCGGCAACGTTATCATCGGTACGTTCCTGTATCAGGGCATCGTCACCATGACGCCGACGATCATGAACTCGCTGTTCCATATGGATATGAGCGAGGTCATCCGTCAGGTCGTTTCCAACGGTATGATCCTGTACGCGCTGACGCGCAAGACGGAAGGGGGTAAAAAGAAATGAGCGCAAAAACCAAGACTTCCGCATCCCGCAAGTCCGCGGGCGGAAACAGCTTCCTGCGTTTCCTCGGCAACAACTCCGTGCCGCTCATGTTCATCCTCATCTGTGCGGTCTGCATCCCGGTTTCGGGCTTTTCCCCGGCGTACCTGCTCAACGAGATCACCACGCGCCTCGGGCGCAACGCATTCCTCATCCTCAGCCTGCTGATCCCGATCATGGCGGGCATGGGGCTGAACTTCGGTATGACCCTCGGCGCCATGGCAGGCGAAATTGCGCTGATTCTGGTGGCCGACTGGCAGATCTGGGGCATTCCCGGTCTCGTCCTGGCCGCCATCATCTCGATTCCGATTGCGATCCTGCTCGGCGTGGTCTGCGGCAAGGTGCTCAATGCGGCACGCGGCAGAGAAATGATTGCAAGCTACATGCTGGCATTCTTCATCAACGGTATCTATCAGTTTGTCGTGCTCTATATGATGGGGCCGATTATCCCGATTCTTCACAATTCCATCCTGCTGCCGCGCGGCTACGGCATTCGCAACACGGTCGATCTTCTGTCCATGCGGCAGAAGGTGGACAATCTGCTCGCCGTCAATGTCGGCGGCGTCAAGATCCCGGTGCTGACGCTGATTATCATCGCGCTTGCCTGCCTGTTCATCGTCTGGTTCCGCAGGACCAAGCTCGGGCAGGATATGCGCGCCGTCGGTCAGGATATGGAGGTCGCGCGCGCCGCGGGTATCAACGTGGAGCGCACGCGCATTCTGTCCATCGTCATCTCCACGGTTTTTGCGGATTTCGGCATGCTGATCTATCTGCAAAACATCGGCAACCTGCCGACCTATTCGGCGCACTCGCAGATCGGTATGTTCTGCATCGCGGCGCTGCTTGTCGGCGGTGCGTCGGTTGAAAAGGCGAACATCGGCAACGTGTTCCTCGGCGTCATCCTGTTCCACACCATGTTCATCGTCGCGCCCAGCGCGGGTACGAAGTTCACGGGGGACTCGATGATCGGCGAATACTTCCGCGTGTTTGTTTCCTACGCGGTCATCACGGTCGCGCTCGTGATGTATGAGACCAAGAAACGCAGAAGCAAGAGCCTCCTCGGCGTACAGCTGATGGCGGATCAGAAGCGGGAAGAAGCGGAGGCGGCAAAATGAAGACACGCAGAATCATCATCCGCATCATTGCCGTTCTCGCGCTGATCGCGCTCGGCGTGGCGATGTTCTTCATCGGCCGCGGCCACTCGATCTATTTTGACAACAAGACGCTGGAGTACGAGGGCGAGACCTACAAGGCCTTCTACCGCGTGACGGTGTACAACGAAAAGGGCGAAAAGCTCTCCAAGCTCGCCGCGCGCGAACGCGGCAGCGATGAAAAGATGGGCAGCGACTACAAAATGACGCTCGAGATCATCGAAAACAAGGGCGACGAGCCGAAGACGGTGGTCTGCGACCTGAAGCTGCCGATGGGCATCGACGGCGTCATCGTCAACCTGCCCGGTTATCTTGCCGGACTGCCCGAGGAGGCGTATATTTCGGAGTTCATCCCCGCGCCGGTCACCGAGACCGAGCCGGAGGAGACCACCGACGATATGGGCCTCGGCGAATTCTGAAGACCACAAAAGAGACTGTAAAAAGGACTTCCTTTTTGCAGTCTTTTTTCGTGCTGTTTGCATTTTTCACCGAAAAACTTGACAATATCACCGAGCGTGGGATTGCCTGTGGAAATCAGTTGTGTGATATTGTATAATAAAGTTACACGATTTTATATGTGCTTTGCGGAGAGAAAGGAAGACAACCTATGAAAAAATGGCTTGCATGTCTGCTCGCTCTGGCGGCGCTGTGCAGCGCGTTGCCCGCATACGCGGCGGACGGCCTGCTGATTTCGCCCGCGCCCGTGACGACAAACGCGGTTCCGACGGCGGGCGGCGCGGCCGAGGCGCTCCATGCGCTCGGGCTGGTCGGCGGCTACGGGAATAACGCGGACGGCAGCGTGAATTTTGCGCTCGGCGACAAGCTGACGCGCGCGCAGGCGTTCGTCCTCGTGGTGCGCTTTGTCGGCGCGGAGAAGGACGCGACGGCGAACGTGCAGAAGCATCCGTTCACCGATGTACCCGCATGGGCAAACCCCTATATCGGCTACGTCTATGCAAACGGCATCACCAAGGGCGTGAGCGAGACGAAGTTTGACCCCGACACCGAGGTGTCGGAGGCGGCGTTCCTCACGATCCTGCTGCGCGTGCTCGGCTACGACGACGGCGCGGGTGACTTCAAGTGGAACGACCCCTACACGCTGGCAAAGTCGGTCGGCCTTTGCGATGCAAAATCGAACGGCTTCAACCGCGGCGGTGCGTTCGTCCTCTGCTATCGTGCGCTGACGGCGGCGGTGAAGAGCGGGGACAGCATTGCGGATCAGCTGATTGCCAAGGGCGTCTTCACGAAGGAGGCCTATGACAAGGCGATGAACGGGGGCGGCGCACCGATACAGCCGGATACCGATCCGAAGGAGCTGAAGACGGTCATCACCCCCATTGCACAGCTGAATACCAAGGGGACGGACGGCGACCATGCGGATGACGATTACAACACGGCGTCGGTGGAGGCGGACTTCCGCACCAAAGTGGAGCTGACGGCGGCGAAGACCGGCTATTACCGCTATGAAAACGCATGGTACCCGCGCGTGAAGCAGGTGCGCGACGACCTCTATCTGCTCCTCTACCACTACGGTGAGTTTGGGCTGCATATGTACTACGCCACCAGCCGCGACGGCGTCAGGTGGAACGAGCCGCAGGTGCTCTACAGAGGGCAGGATCACATGTTCACCTATACCGAGCCCGCGAAGAACGGCGACACCTCGCTTGTCGGCAAGACCGAGAACTATGCGGCGGTCAACCCGGATGCCGTCGTGCTGCAAAACGGCGAGATTCTCTGCGTCTTTGCCGAGCGTGCGCCCGGCGGCTACCGCATGTATGCCGATCTGTGCGGGCTGTTCCTCTTGCGCGGCAGGGTGACGGACGACGGCGACATCGAGTGGTCGCAGCCGACGAAAATCTACACCGGGCAGGTCTGGGAGCCGGGCATTCAGCAGCGCGCGGACGGCACGGTGGAGGTGTATTTCACGCAGATCGCACCCTATATCGACCTCTACGGTTTTGACACCGAGAAGCGTTCGGCGGGCATCGGTCTGCTTGTTTCGAAGGACAACGGCTACAGCTGGACGCCGAACATTCAGGCGGGCGACACGAATCATTACCGTGCGACAACCGTCGTGCAGACCGCGCTCGGCAACAAGGTCGGCCCCGACGGCGTTTCGCGCCCCTATTTCGGCGGGCAGATGCCCGTCCCGGTGGAGTTGTACAACGGTAAAACGCTGCTCGTCTATGAAATTCAGGATCTGAATCTGAAATTCTGGGGCTCGTATGCCACGAGCGGGGAAAACGGCGTCTGGCGCGCGCTCGACCTCGAGGAGGTCGGCCCCGAGACGCTGAGCGAAACGGTCTACGCGGTCGGCTCGCCCTATGTCACGCGCTTTGCGTCCGGCGAGACCTACATGGTGTACAACAAGGGCGCGCGGCTCTGCGGCAGGCTAGGCAAGCCGGACGGCACCGCGTTTGCAAACAAGGATTTTCAGACGATGGAGGCGGTCGGCGTCTGGGGCTCGGTCAGCCCGGTCGGCAGCCATGCCGTGATCGCGGCCAACCAGCATAAGACGGCGGACGGCAACTCCGGGCTGATGCTGGTGCGCGAATATCTCAACCACCGCATCAACGCGCCGAAGGTCAAGGTCACGGTGGACGGTTACACGAACGACTGGGACGACATCGAAAATACCGACGCGCTCTTTGTCGGCAGCGAGTCGCAGGCGCAGATGACGCTGCGCGCCGCGCACGACGATGAGAACGTCTACTTCCTCCTCTCCCGCTCGGACGACTTCCTGCAGGACGGCGACACGATGACGGTGTGCATCGGCGCGGGCGCGGCGGCGGATTACCGCATCACGGTAGGCATTGACGGCGCGATGACGATTGACCACTATGCGGGCGGCGCAAAGCAGCAGACGCTCACCGGCGGAAGAGCGGCGGTCAAGGTGCTCGGCACGGTGGGGAACAACGACGACCGCGACGAGGGTTGTGTCGCCGAGATCGCCGTGCCGAAATCGGCCGTCGGCCTTGTCGGTGCATCGCGCTTCAAGGTGCGCCCGGCGCTGGCCAATCAGGACGGCAGCGGCTCGATCTCGGACACGCTCACCGGCGTCTCCGCATTTTCCACCTCGCTTTGGCCGTCGATCGTATTGGATTGACAAAAAGTCCGAAATCCCATCCGGGATTTCGGACTTTTTTTGAAAGAGGTTCAAAACTGTGAAATTTTGACCGAAAATACAGGTGTTTTTAGCTTGTTATGTGTGCAATATTATGCTAAACTGATTATAGTACACAATCGGAGGCATTTGCCTCCGCAGACAGGAGGAATTTTCGATGCGCAAGTCTCTTTTGTTCATCCTTTCGATGCTGATCTGCGCCTGCCTTTGCACCGCGGCGGCGTTTGCGGCCGACGGCGTGACCGTCTATGTGCGGGACGGCGGCACGGGTGACGGCTCGAGCGCGGCAAGCCCGCTCGGCACGCTGAATGCGGCGGTTTCGGCGCTCGGCGGCAAGGGCGGTACGGTCGTCGCCTGCGGTGATGTGACCATCAGTGACATCACCACCATTCCCGAGCAGAGCGGCGACTTCACGCTGACCGCCGCGGACGGCGGCAGACTGCTCCAGGGCAGCCGTCTTCAGCTCGGCAAGAACACGAATGGCAACACCTTCACCTTTGATTTGCCGATCGTGATGACAAAGACCTACCCGGTCTTCATCTTCGGCGGCTTCAACAGCGTGCATTTCACCGACAAGTGCGTCGTCACCAACAATGGAGCAAGCGGCAGACTGCACTTCATGGGCGGCGCGCTGGCGTCTGACGGCACGGCGAATGCCGACCTTGTCACCACTCTGCCGTATTCCATCACGGTGGACGGCGGCGACTTCTACATGTTTTCCGCGGGCAACTACCGCAATGCACCGCAGAGCGCCGGCAAGGGCGTTCCGGTCGGTTCAATCGCCGCACCCGTCACCATTACAATCAACGGCGGCACCTTCGGCAAGGCGGGGGACTATGACCTCACCACGAACAACAAGAACTACTGGGATATCAGCATTTCCGGTGCAGCCATTCTCGCCGACGATGCGACGCTGAACATCACGGGCGGCACGTTCAACGCACCGATTTTTGCGCAGGGCAGGCTGGACAATGTGCCGGCGGGCTCTTCGCAGACTTCCACCCTGACCGCGTCGGACAGAAAGTACTACGCGGCGGACGGCGATATTCAGATCAACATCAGCGGTGGTACCTTTGGCGGCGGGCTCATCAGCGCGTACTACACGCAGGCGGGCTACACCCAGATGCTGCGCGGCAATTTTGACGTGACCGTCACCGGTTCGCCCGTCTTTGCGGCGGGTACGGTCATTGATGCGACGCAGGTCAAGGCGTATGCCGGCGCGGATAAGAAAGCGACGCTGACCTATCCCGCGGAACTCGGCCTTACGGCAAAGCGCTTTGACGTGGTCAACGGCGCGGCACAGACCTACACAGAGCCTTTGCGCGTCGCGTTCATCGGTGACAGCATCACCGAGGGCTACTATCTGTCTGTCTCGGGGGCGACCACGGATCGTCTGACACAGGCTTATCCCGCGCAGTTCCTCGGCCTTGCCGAGACGGACGGCCGCGAGATCATCGTCTCCAACTACGGCGTTTCCGCCTCCGGCTTCCTCCCCAGCACCAAGCGTGACTACATGAAGATGCTGGCCTACCCGCTGGCCACCGAGGAGTGCGACGCGGCGCTCTACGTCATCGCGATGGGCACGAACGATGCGGCCACCATCGGCGGCACGAACGGTGCGCTGCAAAAGTTTGAGGCCAACTATCGCGATATTTGCACGCTGTTCGGCAACAAACCGGACACCGAATGCGTCTATATCACGACCGCCATCTACCGCAAAACCTCGAATGCCGTGAACGACCTGCGCGCATCGTCGGCGCTGCACCCCACGCAGGAACGCATCGCGCGCGAGCTTGCGGCGGAGAACCCGGGCAAGTACGACTTCATCGACCTCTACCAGCTCACCTATGCCGATGCCAAGAGCGGCGCGCTGTTTGCGGACAGCAAAGAGAACCTGCATCCCGCCGCAAGCGGCTACGGCATCATGGCAAGGAAGCTGTACGATGCCATGCTCGGCGGCGGCGACAAGAAGGTCGCGGGCTTCTGCATGACCGACGTCTATGTCTCGGACAGCGGTTCGATCAACGGCGCGGGCACGGCGGCCGACCCCATCTCAAACTTTGCGGTCGCGATGGATAAGCTCGCCTACAATAAGGATGCCGCCCTGCATGTGGTCGGCACCTGGACGCTCGCGGGCAACTTCTTCTCCTCGATGAATCCCTCGCACCTGACCATCGTCGGCGAGGGGGCGGACGCGGTGCTCAGCATCTCGGGCAACACGTTCAAGCTCGGCAGCAATACGAAGCTCGACAACATCACGCTGAAGTCCGAAACGGGCACCCATATCATCGCCTGCTACAACGATGTGGAGATCACGGACAGCGTAAAAACGACGGGCACCTGGAACTTCTATGCGGGCTACAATGTCTTCACGCGCGCAGAGGCGGTCGCTGCAACGGCGACAACCTATGACACGGTGGCAAGCGCATCTTCGAGCCGCAACGCCGTCATCTCGGTCAACGGCGGCACATGGGTCGGCTTTGCGGGCGGTAACCGCCGCTTTGCGGGCGGCGCCCCCATCGGCACCTACAGCGGCAACATGGTGCTGACGGTCGGTGCGGGTGTGAAGATCACCGCCACGGACTACATCGGCATTGTCGGTGCGAACTATCTCACCGGCTCTGTCACGGCAGATATCAAGACAGACGCCGCGCTGCCCGACTATATGATCACCGGCACGCTTTCCGGCGTGGTCTATGACGAGGCAAACAACACGGGCAGGATCATCCGCGGCGAGGTGCTTGCAGGCGACTTCGACGGCAGCGGCGCGGTCGATATCCGCGATGCGCTCATCATGCTGCGCTGCGCGCTGGACGAAAAATTCCCCTACAGCTACGCTTATTTCGGCAGACGGCATGTCACCCTCGCCGACGTGACCTGGATCCTTGGCCAAACCGCAGGGTGAAAAATTGAACAGTTTCAACAAAGGAGCCGCTACCGGCTCCTTTGTTTTGGCGTTTTTGTGTATAAAATCCGCATTTTCCTGTGCTTTGAATAGCCTTTTACACATGCTTTTTGTTGCGGACGGAGCGGCAAAATGTTAAACTAAAGATAAGAAATCAAAGCGGAGGTCTTTGCAAATGCGAAAAATGAAATCGATTCTGCTTCTTTGCGCACTGGTCTGCCTGGCGGCTGCGCTTGTCTGCACGGCTGCGGCGGCGGAGCGCACCGTCTATGTCTCGGCGGCCGGGACGGGCGACGGCGCAAGTGCCGCATCCCCGACAGGCTCGCTCGGCACGGCGGTTGCCGCGCTCGGCGGCGAGGGCGGCACGGTCGTCTTCCTTTCGCCGGTCACGCTTTCCGCGGCATACACCGTGCCGGAGCAGAGCGGTGATCTGACCTTTACGGCGGAGGGGAACGGACGCCTGAACCTTGCGGCCGACCTCACCTTTGCCAAGAACACGAATGCCAACCTGATCACACTCGACCTGCCGATTACGGCGAGTGGCGAGCGGGTCATCTTCGGCGGCTACAACAGCCTGCATTTCACCGCGAAGTGCGAGATGGCGACCGCGGTTGACTTCTTCGGCGGCGTGGACACGCCGGAGGGCACGGCGGATATCACGAGCTATGCGGCGCAGAACCGCACGCTGAACGCGAAGTGCGTCACCGAGCTGCCCTATTCCATCACGGTGGACAACGGCAACTTCGGCGTCTTTGCGGGCGGCAACCGCCGCGTAAACGGCAGCTGCCTGCTCGGCTCGATCGCCGCGCCGATCGAAATCACGATAAACGGCGGTACCTTCGGGCGCGCCGTCTCCTTTACGCAGACCTCGCTGAACAAGAATGAAAACGCATTCAGCGTCTCCGGCATGGGTATCCTCGCCGACGATGCCACACTCACCATCACGGGCGGCACATTCCGCGCACCGGTCTATGTCATCGGCCGCGGCGGCGTCGGCAACTCCCGCATGGGCGGCTGCTCGGCGCTCACCATGTCCGACCGCAGGTATTACGCGATAGACGGCGACATCACGCTGAATATCACGGGCGGTACTTTTGAGAGCTTTGAGATCAGCGCCTACCAGACCGGCGCGGGGCTGACGCAGGTCCTGCGCGGCAATTTCAATGTCCATATCACGGACGGCGCGACCTTTGCGCCGGACACGGTCATCGACGCAACGCAGGTCAAGGCGTATGCCGGTGCGGATCAGAAGGCGACGCTTGTCTATCCCGCGTCGATGAACATCACCCCCAAGCGCTTCGACATGGTCAACGGCGCGGCGCAGACCTACGACGAGCCGCTGCGCATCGCCTGCATCGGCGACAGCATCACGCAGGGCACGGGCGCGGGCAGCGGTGCATGGGATTTTGAGACCAAGTCGTATCCGGCGCAGCTCCTTGCGCTGATTGAAAAGAACGGCGGCGAGGCGATCCTCGGCAACTACGGTATCGGCGGCTCCACCGTCATGCCGACCAACAACATCTGGTACAACGACATGCTGAACTTCCGGCTGACGCGCGAGGAATGCGACGCCGACTGGTTCATCATCGGCCTCGGCACCAACGACGCCTACAACACGATGGTGACCGACGGTCAGCATGCGCGCTTTGAAGAGATGTACACCGCCTTCATCAAGGGCTACGGCGACCTTCCGACCACGAAGAAGGTGTTCACCACCAGCGCGCTCTATCGCTCAATTAAAAAATATGAAGACAACGAAAAGACGAAGCCGTCACAGCGCCAGTCGGCGCTCGGCGCAGTCAATGTCCGTGCTATGCAGCGCCGCGCCACCGAGACGCTGGCCAAGACAAGCGACAAGTACGTCTTTGTTGACCTCTACGCGCTGACCTTTGCGGAGGCCATGCAGGTGGACAGCAAGGGCGCGGCGGGCGCGCTGCTCTCCGGCGACATGCTGCATCCCCATGCGGAGGGCTATCGGAATGTGTATGCCCCCGCCATCTACAATGCGATTTTCGGCGGCGTGACCGCGGTTGAGGGCTTCAGCACGCTCGATACGGTCTATGTCTCGGACACGGGCCGCATCGACGGCGCAGGCACGGCGGATGACCCCATCCGCTATATCGAGGTCGCCATCGCGCGCCTGCGTCCCGGCTCGGACGCCGAGGTGCGCGTCATCGGCACACAGACCGTCAGCACATGGCTGACCGCGCCCGACGATCTTGCGAGCATCAGGTTCGTCGGCGTCGGCGACGGTGCAACGCTTGCACTGGACAAAAACGCCAAGATGATCCGCTTCCGCACGGACGGCTGCATTGACAATCTCAAGCTGAACTACACCGGCGCGGGCGCGATGTTCGTCGTCTGCAACTACCACAACGTCGAGATCACCGACAGCGTGACCATGCCGGTCGTCGGCGTGCTTGCTGCGGGCCATGCGGTCTACGGCGGCAGCGAGGTCTACAGCGTGACCAATCCCGACACGCGCAACTTTGATACCGTCGCGGCAGGCAGCAGCGATGCGGATGCCGTGGTGACGGTGAACGGCGGTAACTGGCGCTGGATCATCGGCGGCAACTGGCGCTGGAAAGGCTTTTCGCCGATCTGCACCTACGGCGGCAATCTGACCATCAACATCGGCGCGGGCGCACAGGTTGCACTGTCGGCCGACGGGCAGAGCGGCGCCTGCGGCGCAAACTACCTCACCGGCTCCGTCAAGCTGGTGACTGCCGCACCGATCACCGGCACGCTGTGCGACTATGCGACCATTACAGGACCTGTCGGCACGACCTTTGACTGCACGAAGAATACCGGCAGCATCACGGTCGAGACGATCGGCGCGGGCAGCATTGCCCGCCGGGTTGTCGGCGACTTCGACGGCGACGGCGTCTTCAATGCACGCGATGCGCTGATCGCGGTCTCCAAGCTGCTGAACAGCAGCTTCACCGCGGCGGACGGCGCGCATTACTTCGGCAGAAGCACGGTCACCCTGCGCGACATCATCTGGATGCTGAAGAAAATCGCATAAATCCGAACCAAAAGGCTGCACTTCGGTGCAGCCTTTTTGATATGAAAAAAGCAGGTCTTTGTATACATTTTCCGATTGATGGGAGAAAGCGCTTGCTTTGCTTTGTACAGAACGCTATACTGAAATCGAAATCATCTCGGAGGAAAAACAGATGCGTAAGTTTTGGCTTTCTGCTTTGCTTTGTATGGGACTTCTGTGCGGAACGGTCTGCGGCGCGGCCGCGGCGGAAACGACTTTGTATGTGCGGGAGGGCGGCGACGGCGATGGCACAAGCGCCGCGTCCCCGCTCGGTTCGCTTACGGCGGCGGCCGAAGCGCTCGGCGGCGGCGACGGCCGTATCGTCATCCTCGGCAGCCTCGCTTTGCGCGGGGATGTGACTCTGCCCGAGGCGGGGAACGTCACCTATGCGGCCGAAGGCGGAAGCCTGATCCTTTACGGCGATCTTTCGTTTGCGAAAAATACGGACGACGGCGTGATCACGCTCGATCTGCCCGTCGCGGCGCGCGGTCGCCGCGCGATCCTCGGCGGGTTCAACTCGATCACGTTCGGCGAGCATTTCAGCGCGGACGGCACGCTGGACTTTTTCGGCGGCGTGGATACGATGCCCGGCGAGATGCGGCAGGACGCGGGCAATCTGCACATCGGCAAGGTGATCAGCTGTGAGCTGCCCTATTCGATCACGGTAAACGCCGGCACATTTGCCACCTTCGCGGGCGGCAACCGCCGCGCCGACCGGCAGAACCTCGTCGGCTCGATCACCGCACCGCTCACCGTCACGGTAAACGGCGGCACGTTCGGCGGCAAGGTCGGCTATGACACGGCAAGCAACAACAAGGACGAAAATGCGTTCAGCCTCTCCGGCATGTCGCTGCTCTGCGATGACGCGACCCTCACGATAAACGGCGGCAGCTTCAACCTGCCCATCTACGCGCAGGGGCGGCTCGGCGAGGTCGCAGCCTATGCAAGTTACTGCTCCGTCTGGGCGTCGTCCGACAGCAGCCGCTATGCGCTCGACGGCGACATCACGGTGAATATCACGGGCGGCAGCTTTGCGGGCGGCGAGATCAGCGCGTTCCAGACCTCCACGGGCTATACGCAGGTGCTGCGCGGCAACTTTGATGTGACGGTCGGCGCGGGTGCGGCCTTTGCAGCCGGGACGGTGGTGGACGCCACGCAGGTCAAGGCCTACCCCGGCACGGACAAGAAGGCGACGCTGACCTGTCCCGCGGCATCGGGTCTTACAATCAAGCGCTTCGACGTGGTCAACGGCGAGGTGCAGACCTACACGGAACCGCTGCGCATCTCCTTCGTCGGCGACAGCATCACCGAGGGCACGGGCGCAGCCGATCCGACGCACAATGCCTACACGGCGCGCGTGCTGGAGACCGCGGAAAAGGAAGGCAGGGAGCTTGTCGTCTCCAACTTCGGCGTGGGCGCTTCCACGGTGCTCCCCTACAATCAGATCCGCCACCGCGATACGCTGGCGGGCGTACTCTCGCTCACCGAGGCGGACAGCGCCTATGTGCTGGTCGCGCTCGGCACCAACGATGCGCTCGTTGCGGGCGGTACCATCGGCCAGCGCGCGCATTTCGAGCGCGAATACGAGGCGCTGCTCCGCGACTATGCCGCGCTGCCGGATACGGCGCGCGTGTTCACCACCTCGGCCATTTACCGCTACACCTCCAACAAGGAGGCGGACATCCGTGCGGTCTCGGTCATCCGACCGATTCAGGCGCGCGTCACCCGCGCGCTTGCCGCCGCGGTGCCGGGCAAATTCACCTACATCGACCTCTATGCGCTGCTCCTGCCCGACGCGGTGAGCGACGCGCTCTTCGCGGGCGACAAGCTGCACCCGGATGCGGACGGCTACAGGCTCTACGCCGCCGCGGTCTACAACGCCATCTTTGGCGGCGTGACCGAGGTTGAAAACTTCTACCGCTCGGACGTCTACGTTTCCGCTGCGGGCAGACTGGCGGGCGCAGGTACGGCGGCCGACCCGATCTCCTCGCTGCCCGTCGCTTTCGGCCTTGTCGACCCGGACGGGGAAGCGACGATTCACATCATGGGTACGGTGGCCTACACCAAGTTTGTCACGCCGCTGGGCAGCGGCACGCTGACCTTCGTCGGCGAGGGAACGGACGCGGCGCTGGCACTCACCGGCGACATGATCCGCCTCGGCGCGGGCGCGCGCTTTGACAACCTGACGCTGCGGCGCGATACCGGCATCGCCTACCTTGCGCTCGGCTGGAACAACGCAGAGTTTACTGAGATGGTCAAGACGTCGGGCAACTTCTATGTGCTCTGCGGCAACCTGCTCTTTGAAGGCGACTTTGCCAAGACCGCGGCCGACGACGCCGCGAGCGCGGGCAGCAGCGCCGACCAGACCGTGATTCTGGACGGCGGCAGGTATATGTTCTTCGTCGGCGGCAACTACCGGCTCTTCGGCACATCGCCGTTTGCCACCTACGGCGGCAATCTGACGGTGCGGATCGGCAAGGGCGCGACCGTTGCGGCCAACGGCATGAACGGCTTTGCCGGGCAGAATTACCTCACCGGCAGCGTCAGCGCCCATGTGGCCGGGACGGTCTCGGGCAGCTTCCGGGACTATACCGCTCCCGGCAAGGTCGAGGGGCAGACCTATGCTGCGTACCGCAACACCGGCCGCGTGACGGTCGAGACGGCGGACGGCGTCACGCTCACCCGCATCCTTGCGGGCGACCTGAACCGGGACGGCAGGGTCGATCTCGCCGACGCGCTGCTGCTCTGCAAGGCGGCGGTAGGCGGCGGCCTCGATGCGGCGGCACAGCCGTATTACCACGGGCTGCGCGACGTCGGCATCGCGGACGTGTACACTGCCCTTACGAAGCTCTCCAAATGATTTATGCAGAAAAAAGCACGGATTTTCCGTGCTTTTTTGTTCTCTCGGCGTATAAATAACGATTCGACACACGGATTTATTGGTTGTTTCGCTGAAATAAAGAATATTTATGCAAAAGTATTGCATTTATATTCAAGCTGTGCTATACTGTGTCCATCAAACAAAAACACGACATGCGGAGGGCAAAGTCATGATTGATAAGAGCAAGATCAAAAAGGTCGTTCTCGCCTACTCGGGCGGTCTGGATACGTCCATCATCATTCCGTGGCTGAAGGAGAACTACAACAACTGCGAGATCATCGCGGTCTCGGGCAACGTCGGACAGGCGGACGAGCTGGAGGGGCTGGAGGAGAAGGCGCTGAAGACCGGCGCGTCCAAGCTCTACGTTGAGGATCTGACCGACGAGTTCGTCAACGACATCGTCATCCCGACGGTGCAGGCGGGCGCAAAGTATGAGGAGTACATGCTCGGCACGTCGCTGGCGCGCCCGATCATCGGCAAGCGCCTTGCCGAGATTGCGCTCAAAGAGGGCGCGGACGCCATCTGCCACGGCTGCACCGGCAAGGGCAACGATCAGGTGCGCTTCGAGCTGGCGATCAAGGCGTTTGCACCCGGTATGCCGATCATCGCGCCCTGGCGCGAGTGGGACATCAAGTCCCGCGATGAGGAGATCGACTACGCCGAGGCGCACAACATCCCGCTGAAGATCAACCGCGAGACCAATTACTCCAAGGATAAGAACATGTGGCACCTCTCGCACGAGGGGCTTGACCTCGAGGATGCGGGGAGTGAGCCGCTCTACGAGAAGCCCGGCTTCCTCGAGATGGGCGTCTCCCCGATCGACGCGCCCGACAAGCCGACCTACATCACGCTCGACTTCGTCGAGGGCAAGCCGGTCGCGCTCGACGGCAAGCCGATGAGCGCAAAGGACATCATCCTCGCGCTCAACGAGGTCGGCGGCTCGAACGGCATCGGCCTGCTCGACATCGTGGAGAACCGCCTCGTCGGCATGAAGTGCCGCGGCGTGTACGAGACACCCGGCGGCGCGATCCTCTATTTCGCGCACAACTACCTCGAGACGCTCTGCCTCGACAAGATGACCATGCACAAGAAGCAGGAGCTGGCCGTCACCTTTGCGGACCTCGTCTACAACGGGCAGTGGTACACGCCGCTGCGCGAGGCGCTCTCCGCCTTCGTCACCAAGACGCAGGAGCACGTCACCGGCAAGGTTAAGATCAAGCTCTACAAGGGCAACATGATCAAGGCGGGCGCATGGAGCGACTGGTCGCTCTATTCCGAGGAGATCGCAACCTTCGGCGAGGATCACGTCTACAACCAGGCGGACAGCGCCGGGTTCATCAACCTGTTCGGCCTGCCGATCTCGGTGCAGGCACAGGTCGCGGCCAAGAACGCGAAGAAAAAATAAAAACGGCACATCGGAGGCTGTATGAATAAGATGTGGGCAGGGCGCACCGCGGGTGCGCTCGACCGCGTGGCGGACGACTTCAATTCCTCCATCGCGGTGGACAAGCGGATGTACAAACAGGATATCGAAGGCTCGATGGCGCACGCCGCCATGCTAGGCGCAAAGGGGATCATCACCGCGGCGGACAGCACGCTGCTGATCGACACGCTCGGCGCGATCCTCGAGGATATTGACGCGGGAAAGCTCGAGATCTCGCCCGACGCCGAGGATATTCACATGTTTGTCGAGGCGGAGCTGACCGCGCGTATCGGCGACGTCGGCCGTCGCCTGCACACCGCCCGCTCCCGCAACGATCAGGTCGCGCTCGACCTGCGGCTCTATCTGCGGCAGGCGTGCGGCGAGATCGACGAGAAGCTGCGCGCGCTCGTTGCGGCGGTTCTCGAGGTGGCCGAGGCGCAAAGGGACACCATCCTGCCGGGCTACACGCATCTGCAAAGGGCGCAGCCCGTCACGTTCGGGCATCATCTCTTAGCCTATGCCATGATGCTCATCCGCGACGCGGGACGCATCGCGGACGCCGCCGCCCGCATGAACGTGTCGCCGCTCGGCTGCTGTGCGCTGGCGGGGACGACCTACCCCATCGACCGCGAAATGACGGCGGCGGCGCTCGGCTTTGACGCGATTGCGCTCAACAGCCTCGACGGCGTGTCCGACCGCGATTTCGTCGTGGAGCTGGAGAGCGCGTTTGCCATCCTGTCGATGCATCTCTCCCGCTTTGCGGAGGAGATTATCCTCTGGTCGAGCTTTGAGTTCGGCTTTGTCACCCTGTCGGACGCCTATACCACGGGGTCGAGCATCATGCCGCAGAAGAAGAATTCGGACATGGCGGAGCTGGTGCGCGGCAAGACGGGACGGGTCTACGGCAATCTCATTGCCACGCTCACCATGCTGAAGGGGCTGCCGCTTGCCTACAACAAGGACATGCAGGAGGACAAGGAGGCGGTCTTCGACAGCGTGGACACCGTGAAAATGTGCCTCGACGTGTTCGCGCCGATGGTGGCCACCATGGAGGTGCATGCCGACGCGATGTACAAGGCGGCGCAGGGCGGCTTCATCAACGCGACCGACCTTGCGGACTACCTCGTCGGCCGTGGGGAACCCTTCCGCACCGCGTATAAGACGGTCGGCAGCATCGTGGCTTACGCCGTGCGGGAGCACACCGTGCTCGACGCGATCCCGCTCGATGTTTACAAGCAGTTCGACGCGAATTTTGAGGCGGATCTCTATGACGCCATCAGGCTCGAGACCTGCGTGGCCAAACGCACCTCGGCGGGCGGCACTTCGCCCGCATCCTTCGCCGCCGAGCGGGACTATGTCGCCGCTTTCCTCGGGAAAAAATAAAGCAGACTGAAAAACAGGCTCTCCGCACGGAGAGCCTGTTTTTTGCTCTTTCACTCCGTCTTCCACTGGGAGACGGCGTTCTGATAGTATTCATTGATGACGCCGAGCAGCGCCTCGGCCGTGCCGGCCTTGGCGTCGTAGCGCGAGGCAAAGTTCGTGTCAAACTCGCGCACCATGTAGATCAGCTCCTTGTTGTAGGGGCCGATCTGGTAGTAGTAGCCGATGTCGAAAACAAAGGAACCGAAGATGATGTCCAGCATGTCGGCGGATTCCTCGTCGCGCGTGGACTGCCCGATGAGGTTCACATCATAGTAGACCGGGGTGACGATCTCCTTGCCGTAATAGGCCAGCGCCTCGGTGATTGTCCCGGTGCGCTCGATGTCGTCCTGCACCAGCGGCACGCAGATGAACTGCGAGTTGAAGGGTGCGACCGTGCTGTAGTAGGCGTCCTGCTTTTCGGTCAGCTTGGGGTAGGGAAGCAGGCCGAAGTCGCTCTCCATCTCGCGGAAGGTCGGGACGATGCCCATATAGGTCGTCCAGAACAGCCCGTGGTTGCCCTCCCACAGCCTTTGCTCATAGTCGGTGCCGCTGCCGTTTCGCTGATAGGTAAACGCATACTGCGTGTCATAGGCGATGGAGAAGTAGGTCTCAAGCGCGGAGAGCGTGGTCTCGTTGTAGAGCGTCAGCCGGATCTCGCCGTCCTCGATCGTGCAGCAGCGCTGTCCGGCCGCGTTGACGATGCCGACCACCGAGTCGTCCCACACGAGGAGGCCGAAGCGGTCGTTTTCATCCATTTTACTGTCCTGATTCAGGTCCTCGGTGACGGTCTTGCACAGCTCGGCGAATTTGCCCATCGTCCATTTGCCGTCGTAGACCAGCTGATAGGGGTCATCCAGCGCATAGTCGCGCATGAGGTCCTTGTTGAACATGATGACAAAAGCGGCATTGTTGTCCGAGGTGGTGATCTCACCGGTCGAGAAGAACATGACGCCGTTCATCGCAAGGCTCTCATTGGCCTTTTGATCCCACCAGGATTTTGTGAGGTCAATGCCGGGGACGGAATTGAGGTCATAGAGCAGTCCGTTGTAGGCCAGCACGCTCACGTCATACCCGGCGATCAGCGCGAGGTCCCATTTTGTCTCCCCCGCGTTCACCGCGGTGCTGACTTCCATGAATCCGGGCCCCGCACCGCTGGAATACCCCTGCATACGCGTCTGCTCGATCTTGACTTTGTAGTCTTCTTCGACGCGGGCGCGGCGGCGGTACTGCGCCGAATCCATCGGCAGCGAGGACTGCTCGTCAAAGGTGAAGTCGCGGTGCGCCACATTGCCCGCTGTCAGAATGGAGAAGGTCTCCCCGCCGTAGTCGGCGTGCGTCGGTACACCGAGCACCTCGCCCGTGACCTCCGTGGTGGGTTCTGTCGCCGCGTCGGATGCCGTGGTGCCCTGCGGCGTCTCCTTTTTGCCGCAGGCGGCAAGGGCGAGCAGACACAGCACGAGTGCCGCGGCGGATAAAACTGTTCGCTTCATAAATGCCTCCGTTGTATAAAAATAACTGCGGAAGATTGCTTCCGCAGTTATGGTAGCACAGTTTCCCGCATTTTTGCATTGTAGAATCCGCGCTGTGAATTGTATTTTCCGATATAGGTAGGCAATGGCCCGGCTGCGGGTCGGCTACAGATCAGCGCGCCGCCTGCGCCTCCTCGCGATATTGTCCCGGCGTCGTGCCGACCTGTGCGGTGAAGGATTTGTAGAAATAGGACATGTCGTAGAAGCCGAGGATGTCCGCGATCTCGGCGATGGAGACCTCGGGCGTACCGGCGAGCAGCTCCTGCGCCTTGCGGATCTTGACGTGTACCTTGTACTGTGCCGGAGACATGCCGGTTGCCGTATGGAATGCCCTGCGGAACGCCGACTCGGACAGCAGACACATTTTCGCAAGCTCGGCCACCGGGATCTTGTCGCCGATATGGTGGTCGATGTAGAAGCGGGCGGGCGCAGTCGGGTCAGCCTCGGCGCCGCCGTCGGTGTGCAGCAGCATGATGCAGGCCAGCAGATTTTCCAGCAAGGCGTAGAACATGCGGGTCACGCGCAGGGCAGGGTGCCTGAGATTGGTGCTGGCCTCCGCCAGCTTCTCAATGTCGTTTGCCAGCTGGGGCGGCACGGTGCGGAGCAGGCAGGTCACCTCGTCCGCGAGGGCATATTCGCCGCCGCAGGTGTCGCGGATATCAAAGTTGACAAGGATGTCCGAGCAGGCGCCGGTCGTGCCGCGGTACTCGGCGTAATATTCACAGCCTTTCGGAATATACAAAAGACTGCCGCGGCGGAAATGCTGCTCCGTGCCGTCGGCAAGGCGAATATAGGCCTCGTCGCAAAGGATGTAGGCAAAGCCGTGATCCCGGCGCGGTGAGCCGATAAAGCTCCAGCTTTCGCCCTTTTGCCAGCGCTGCGGAAGCCCGTAGATGTCACAGAACAGATGCTTCGGTTCAATGGCGTCAAGGGAAATCAGTTCGGTCATGGCGATCCCTCCTTTTCCTCCATTATAGCAAGCTTTGCTGAAAAATACAACCATTCTCCCGAAAAATACATTGGAAATGCGGCACGGCAATGCTATTCTGTTTATATAAAAAGCGATGCTGTCGGCTGATGAAAGAAGCGATGCTGTCGGCATCGGCGAAAGGAGATTGATAACAGTGAAAAAGCAATTCGGCCTAGCACTTGTCACGGCGCTTCTGATGCTCCTGACATTTGCACTCTGCGCTTCGGCGGCAGGCACGGCGACCGTCGTGTACCTGAGCGGGAGCGGCAACAATGAGGCGGACGGTCTGACCCCGGAGACAGCGGTTGCCGGCCTCAACGCGGCGTACAACCTGCTCGACCCCGACCAGGACGGCACGGTCGTCCTCTGCGGCGCATTCTCGCAGAGCACGCACTTTGCACGCGCGCACTCCGCAAAGTCCATCACGATTACCAGTGTGTACGGCGGCGTGGACTATCGCGACAGCGGCGCGGTCTACAAGACCTCGAAGTATGCCCGCTTCGGCCTTGCGGACGACACGACCTTTGAGAATGTCACCTTTGCGTCGGCGGACGGCACCTCCTTTATGGTGGTCGGTCAGCACCATGCCGTCACCATCGGCGAGGGCGTTGCGATGAACAACTATACCGGCGGTGACATCGGCAAGGCGTTCTGGGTGGTCGGCAGCGTGCAGCATAACTTCGGCGGCGCAGCCGGTCCGAAGTATGTGGACAGACCCACGGCGACGAATGTCACCGTGCTCTCCGGCAGCGATATGATCGTGGTCGGCGGTCCGCGCCAGTTCGGCACGGCGCAGGGTGTCACGGCGTCAAATGCCTGCACCTACGGCGACATCAACGTGCACATCGGCGGCACGGCTGCGGTCAACGAGCTGTACGCGGCAGGCTATCAGTCGAGAAACACCACGGTCGGCAGTGTCCGTGTGGAGGTGTTCGGCGATGCATCGGTCGGCGCGGTCTACGGCGCGGGCGTCCACAATGTTGCGGCAAGCGATCTGACCCTGCTCTGGACCGGCGGCGAGGTCGGCTCTTTCGCCATGAAGCCGAACGGCAGCGTCGGTCTGACGGCCGCGGGCGCAGTCACGCTGGAGGCGACCGATAAAGTGCAGCAGGAGTCTGACAGCTATACGGCGATTACTATGGGCGGCGACTTCACTTCCTTGACAACGCACACGCACGACTTTGATTATACCAACGGCAAGGTGCTGACGCCAGCAACCTGTGTGGCGGAGGGCAAAGTGCTCTACCCCTGCAAGACCTGCTCGGCCACCGAGGAAGGCGTTCTGGGCAAGACCGAACACACCTATGGCGACTGGATGGTCGTGACCCCGGCCGACTTCGGCGTGAAGGGCGTGGAGAAGCGCACCTGCACGGTCTGCAACGTGTCTGAGACCCGCGATATCCCGGCCATCACGGCAAAGCTGGAGCTCGGCAGCGTCAGCGCGGCGACCGACAAGACCGGCGCAGGCACGATCCGCCTGATTGCCAAGCTTGTGACGACGGCGGATGCAACCGTCGCCCGCTACGGCATCTTCGTTGCCAAGACCGACGTCATCGGCAGCGCCAAGGTGGCGGAATGGACGGCGACGGACGGCACGGAGACGGCGTTTGCGCTCGACCTTGCCGAGATCCCGCAAAGCGAGCTTGACACGACGATTTACGCATGGGCGTTTGTCGAGGCCGACGGCGTGCAGTACACGCTGCCGATCGCGGCAGGTGTGAGTGTCAACACGATCATCGGATGAAAGGGAGCGTGAATAAAATGAAGCATACCTATATAAAACCGACCCTGCAAAAGGTGGAACTGGCCGCAAACGATATTCTGCTGGCCAGCGGCGAGGTGAACCCCGGCGAATATGAGGCTCGCGGGGCGCTGAACACGTTTGACATCACGTCCGAACGGTATCAGTATAAGAACTGGTCGGACTTCTTCTACAACTGATGCGGCGAGCGGGCGGGTGGCGGAACACCCGCCCGCTTTTTGCTCGGAAAATACAATAGCCGGGTGAAAAAGTACATTGAAAACGGTGTCCCGAAGCGATATACTGAAGGTATAAAATCGGTATACGGAGGCATCATGAACGAGTACAGCTTCAAGGTCACCGGCGTCACGGTCGGCGGCTTTACAAAAACCTTTACGCCCGCCGTTCGGGAAAACGGAGGCGAGATCCGCGTGGTCATCCCGCGCGCCGCACTGTCCAACCCGCGCATGGAAACGCTGCGCGTGGAATCGACGCTGACGACCGCACATGCGGGCGACGCCGGCTATATGTTTTACCCCACCAACTTCTATTACGGCTTTGCGCTGACCCGCTTTGACGAAAAGCCGGACACACTGTTCAAGACCTGGCCGACCGCGACGCTGGTCTGCGGCTTTGCCTGCGAGAGCGAGCGCGCCGTGTTTGTCCACATCCGCGGCGAGGCGTTTGACGGCCGCTTCGAGATCGAGGTGAAGAACGGCGTCTACACCGTCACGCCGCAGTTCCGCTTCGACGGCGACGAGCCGGACGAGGATGTCGAGATCGTCTACACGCGCATGCCGGGCGCAAGCTATTCCGCGATGGCGCGTGCCTACCGGCAGTATCAGCTGGATTTCTGCGGCTGTGTGCCGCTGCGGAAGCGCGCCGCGCTGCGTGAGCCGCTCCGCCGTGCGGCGGACGGCATGGAGCTGCGCATCCGCATGGGCTGGAAGCCGATCCCCACCCCGGTGCGCCATCAGAACCTTGCAAACGAGCCCGAGATGTTTGTCGCCTGCGATGTCGAGCGGCTGAACAAGATCGTGGACCGTATGCAGGCAAAAGGCGTTGACAAGGCGGAGATCTGCCTCGTCGGCTGGGGACCCGGCGGGCATGACGGCCGTTTCCCCCAGCAGTACCCCTCGGACGAGCGCTTCGGCGGGGACGAGGCGCTGCGCGCCTTCATCGCCAAGGCACAGCGCATGGGCTATCAGGTGGTCTGCCACACGGTCTCCTGCGGCGCGTACGAGATCGCGGACAATTTCGACCGCGACCTCCTCACCAAGAAGAAAAACGCCTGCGGCGACCCCGAGCCCTACATCCGCGAGCACTATAAGAAGGATGGGCTCAACGGCGGCGAGCCGTATCACCTCTGCGCCAGAACCGCCTGGGAAAACTATGTCATCAAGGATTTTCCGAAGGTGCGCGGCTACGGCTTTGAGGGGCTGCACTACAACGATGAGCTGACCGCCATCATCCCCGAGAAGTGCTATGACAAAAACCACCCCGTCTCCCGCAAGGAGGCCTGGGACTACCACAGAAAGGTTGCCGCTTACTGTCGCGACCTCTTCGGCGGCTTCCAGACCGAGGGCTACATGGACTACATGAACGAATACCTGGACGCGGCGCTCTATATCGGCGTGCAGTCAAGGCTGACGCACGAGCAGTGCGCGCTGTTTGACGAGGGCATTCCGTTCTGGCAGCTGGTGTATCACGGCATCGTCCTTTCCAACCCGACCTCGCAGACCGTCAACTACCCGGTCAAGGAGGCGTACCAGCACCTGAAGTTCCTCGAGTACGGCGGGCGCCCGGTCATGTATTTCTACAGCAAGTTCGGCGCCGACCGCAACTGGATGGGTGACCTCGACCTGCACTGCGCAAATGACGACGACATCGAGCGCGCCACAGACGCCATCAAGGTCGCCTACGATGAGTACGAGAAGTACAAGCACCTCCAGTATGAATTCATGGAGAACCACGAGAAGCTCGCCGAGGGCGTCTACCGCACGACCTATTCGGACGGAACGGTGTTCACGGTGGACTACAACCGGGAGACCTATACTGTAACAAAGGAATGAAACAAAGAAAGATCATTGCGCTCTGCCTGCTTGCGGCGGCGCTCGCGCTGCCCGGCTGCGGGGAGAAGCCCGCACCGGATACGCAGCCGCCCGCATCGTCGGCGGACACATCGGCGCCGACCGCCTCCGCAGAGGAGACGACCGTCTCCGCAGAGGTGACGACCGCCTCCGCAGAGGTGACGACCGACACGGACGCGACAAGCGCGCCCGCCACGGCCGGGACGCCTGCGGCGACGACCGAACCGCCGGAAGCGACGACGGAGACAACCGCGACGGCGGCAACCGCCGAAGCAACAAGTACGGCCACAAGTACGGCTACAAGCGCGGCAGATACAACCGCGGCAACAAGTGCGACAACGGAGAAGAAAGTGAACGAACTGATTGACATTGCAAACAGCCGGCAAAACGGTGCGGACTATTTTGTCAGCCCCTACCGGCAGATCTCGCACATCGGCGACCCCTTTGTGCTGTACGACGAGGCATCCGGCAAGTATTACATGTACTGCACGGGCGGCAAATTCCGCTGCTGGTCCTCCGACACCTTCAAGAGCTGGACGGAGCTCGGCGACGCCTATACCGAGACCGAGAAGTCCTTCGGCACGCAGAACTACTGGGCGCCCGAGGTCTACAAATGGAACGGCGCGTACTACATGGTCTATTCGGCGGCGCGCAAGGTCGAGGGCAGCCTGTCCTCGACGGGGCTGCGTCACTCTATCGGGCTGGCCAAAGCGGACAATCCCGCAGGTCCCTTCACCGATGTGTACGACCATCCGCTGTTTGCGCCGGACTACAGCGTCATTGACGCAAGCCTGCTCTTTGACGACGACGGCAGGATCTATCTCTACTATGCGCGCGACTGCTCCGAGAATGTGGTGAACGGCAAGAAAACAAGCCAGGTCTACGGGATCGAGCTTGCGTCCGACCTCAGCGGCACGGTCGGCGAGCCGGTGCTGCTCGCCACGCCGACGTCGGCGTGGGAGCTGAAGAGCGGCAGCACACTCTGGAACGAGGGTCCCTGCGTATTCAAGCAAAACGGGACGTATTATCTGTTGTTCACCGCCAACTATTATGCCTCCGCAGCCTATTCGGTCGGCTACGCCACGGCGTCCGCACCGCTCGGTACATACAAAAAGGCGGCGGAGAACCCGATCCTGATCGGTGACGGCAAAAAGACCTCGGGAACGGGGCATTGCAGTGTCACGCGTTCGCCGGACGGCACCGAGCTGTACCTTGTGTACCATTCCCACGCCGACGTGACGCAGACCACCAATCCCGTGGCGAACCGAACCCCCTGCTTTGACAAGCTGGTCGTGCGCCCCGACGGCAGCCTCGCGGTCAGCGGGCCTTCCGTCTACATGCAGCCGATCCCATCGGGGGCAAACGGGCTCTATAAGAAATACAGCGGCGTGAAGATCACGTCAAGCTACCCGACGCTGAACGGCAGCGCGGAAAACCTGCTCGACGGTGTCGTCACAGGCAAGCTCGGCGACGCGGATCTCTATCGCTTTGAGGTCACGGCGGACGGCTGCATCACGCTGGAGTTTGACAGCGCGGTCGAGCTGTCGGCGCTGTGGATCTTCGGCACGGAGCATGCGACCCTCTCGCCGAAGAACGTCTCGGCGGTGCTGGACGATACCTACCGCCTGCGTGCGAAGAATTTTTCCGCCGTTGAGGGGCAGACCCCCGTGGTGCTGACCTGCGGCAATCTGCCGGAGGGGACACAGACAAAGACGGTGAAGCTGTATTTTGAGGCGGCACCCGCTGCTTCCGGCACGGCGACCCTCTGCGAGATCGTGGTCGTTGCCGAGCAGCAAAAATAAAGAATACCGAAATTTCTGCGTAAAGGAGTATGTAAAATGAAACACAACCGGATGCTGGTTTCCCTTTTCCTGCTTGTCCTCTCGCTGTTTGCGCTGTCCCTTGCGGCGGCCGCGGCGGACAATGTGGTCTTTCTCGCCACGGGCGGCACGGGTGACGGCTCGTCGCCGGACGCGCCGATCGGCAGACTGACCACGGCGATGGATGCGCTCGACCTCTCGCGCGACGACGCCACGGTGGTGCTCGTCGGCGAATTTAAGCAGACCACGTTCTTCGCCTACACGGAGGAATTTTCCGGCACGGTGACGATCACCGCCGTGTATGACGGTGTGGACTACCGCGCGCAGGGCGCGAAGTACACCGTCTCCGGGCAGCGCTTCATGTGCGCGGGCGCATATGTGTTCCGCGACCTTGATTTCCACCTGCTCGACAACTACTTCTTCGTCATCGCCAACCACTATCCCGTCACCATTGACACCGGCGTCACGATCACCAGCGACGGCGCGAAATTTGACGGCAAATCCTTTGCTTCGGCGTTTGCAATCTGCGGCGGCTATCAGATGGGGCAGGCGATGACCATCGGCGGGGCCAAGCCGCAGGCCAGCGGCAGCGACCCCGTGGAGATTACGGTGCGCAGCGGCGAGGGGATCACCATTGCCGCCTATTCGCGCGGCTTTGCCAACTCCGACTTCTCGGGCGCGGCGACCGTCACGGTCGAGGGCGATGCCAAGATCGGCACGCTGTATATCGCGCCGGTCAACGGCGTCTCGGCGGGCAACACCGACACCACGCTGAACCTCGGCGGCAATGCGCACATCGAGCGCCTGGTATGCAGCGACAAGCCGATCTCGATGCAGCGCTTCGTCCTCAACTGGACGGGCGGCACGCTCGGCGCATTTGACCGCAAGCCGGAGGACAAGTCGGCGGAGGGCTTTGCGCTGCATTACAGCGCCGCCGTCGGTAAGACGATCTCGTTCGGCGTGGTCGGCAGCTCGTTTGACACCCTCAATAAGCAGGGCGGCTTTGCGCCCACGCGCACCTATGGGAACCAGTTTGCAGACGTGGCGTCCCACTGGTCGCTCGAATATGTGAAGACGGCGTATGAATACGGCCTGGCCAACGGCACGAGCGCATCCGCGTTCTCACCCGAGGGGACGTTTACGGTTGCGCAGGCGCTGACCGCGGCGGCCAACATCCACACCGCGTACAACGGCACAAAGGTTCGCGCGGCGGCGGCAGGCGAGGCATGGTACATGCCCTACGTCGAATACTGCGTGACAAGCGGCATCATTGGGGACGGCCAGTTCACCGACTACAACAGGAACATCACGCGCGGCGAGATGGCGATCGTCTTTGCAAACATCCTGCCCGAGAGCGAATATGCGGCGATCCGCACCTACACGCTCTCCGACATGAACGACACGCTGCCCTCCGCGGCGGCCGTCAAGAAGCTCGCCGAGGCGGGCATTGTCGGCGGCGCGGGCGGCAAGTACAACCCGCAGAATGACATCAAGCGCGGCGAAGCCTGCGTCATCTTTACGCGCATCGCCGTTGCCGCCATGCGCGACGCAAAAGCCAACTGACTGCGTTTTTCCGCAGAGGCTCCCGTTCCAAAAATGGGAGTCTCTGTCATTTTACAGTTGGATTTTCGGCGCGGAATTTACACCCGAAAAAGATTGAAAAAAGCTGTGCGGCGGGTTATACTGGATGTATAAACCAACAGTCAAGGAGGCCTCTATGCAGGAACTGACCAAAATCCCGAACACCGCACCGACCGACGCGGACGGCTTCACCAGCCCGTACCGGCAGATCTCGCGCATCGGCGACCCGTTCATCCTTTATAACGAGCCCGAGAAGAAATATTACATGTACTGCACCGGCAGAGGGCATTACCCCTGTTGGTCGTCCGAAGACTTCAGCAGCTGGACGCCGCTCGGCGACGCCTACCGGGTGACCGAGAAGTCCTTCGGCACGACCTGCTACTGGGCGCCCGAGGTCTATGCATACCGCGGCGCGTATTACATGGTGTATTCGGCGGCGTACAAGACGCCCGAGAGCATCTCGGTGAACAAGCTGCGCCACTGCATCGGCCTTGCGAAGGCGGAGCATCCGGCAGGCCCCTTTGTCGATGTGTACGATCATCCGCTTTTTGCCCCCGGCTACAGCGTCATCGACGCGAGCCTGCTGTTTGACGACGACGGCCGCGTCTATCTGCTCTATGCCCGCGACAACTGCGAGAATTACCGGGGGGATAAGCGCGTCAGCGAGACCTGCGGCGTGGAGCTTGCCGCCGATCTCAGCGGCACGATCGGCGAGCCGGTGCTGCTGGCGACGCCGACATCTCCGTGGGAGCTGAAGAGCGGCAGCGTGATCTGGAATGAGGGGCCCTGCGCGTTCAAGCGGAACGGCCTGTATTATCTGCTGTTCACCGCCAATTACTATGCGTCGCGCCACTATGCCGTCGGCTACGCCACGGCGGCCTCGCCGCTCGGCCCGTACACCAAGGCGGCCGAGAACCCGATTCTTGTCGGCGACGGCAAGAGCACGGCTGGGACGGGGCACTGCAACCTGACGCGTTCGCCGGACGGCACGGAAGACTACATCGTGTACCATACGCTGACGGCCGTGGATCAGGCAGTCAATCCGCAGGCCGACCGCACACCCTGCATCGACCGTCTGGTGTTCCGCCCGGACGGCAGGCTGAAAGTCAACGGTCCGACTTCGGATTTTGTACAGCCGCTCCCCTCCGGTGCGCACGGCCTGTACCGGCAGACCGACGGGGTGACGGTCACCTCCTCCTGCCGCACGCGCGGCGGCAGGATCGGTGCGCTGACCGACGGCGTGATCCCGTTTGCCGCGGAGAATACCGGGGATGCTTTTGCGTTTGCCGCCGACAGCGGCAGCGTGACACTGACCTATGCCGACCCCGTGCGGCTGCACAGCCTGTGGATTTACGCCACGCCCGATGCGGCGCGTCTGCCCGCGGCGGTGACGGCCGTTGTCAACGACGCCTACACGACGGATGCGGTCGCCTTTACCGCCGACGACCCGCTGCGCCCCGCCGTTCTCCGTTTTGAAGGGCTGCCCGCCGACGTGCGCGTGCAGAAGCTTGAGCTGCATTTCGAGGGCGGCGACGCCGCCCTCGGCGAGCTCTGCAGCATCGTCCGGCGGTAAACCGTACCGCAAAAAGCCTGCGCAGATTCTGCACAGGCTTTTTGCAGCTTTTTCGGAAATTCGGATTCGCTCTTGAAAATTGCGGAAAAATGTGCTACCATAAAAACACATAAGTAAATAACGGACGCGGATTGCGGCAGGACACGGCTGAGAAAGCAAACGTTTGCGCGGCGATCGGACGATCGGATCGGAGTAACACTATGAAAGCAACCATCAACGATGTATCCCGCCTGGCCAAGGTCTCGATCTCCACGGTGTCGCACGTGCTGAACGGCACGCGACCCGTCAATGAAGACACGAGGCAGCGGGTGCTGCGCGCGATCGAGGAGACCGGCTACATCCCCAATCTGATGGCCAAGGGGCTGAAGCAGGCGCAGACGCAGACGATCGGCCTGCTGGTCACCGACATCAAAAACGAGTTTTTCACCGATGTTGTGCACATCATTGACACCGAGGCGCGCAAGGACGGCTATCAGGTGTTCGTTTCTTCATCGGATGAGGATCCGCAGAAGGAGCACGAGATCATCCGTGCGTTCTGCGAGCGCCGCGTGGACGGCATCATTTGGTCGCCCACCCGCGATTCGGACAAATTCAGCCTGGAATACCTGCGCCGGATGCAGGTGCCCGTCGTGATGATCGACCGCTCGATCGGCGGCGACTTTGACTTTGTCGGTGTGGAGAACTATGAGTCCACCAAGCTGCTCGTGCGCTACGTGGTCGGCCTCGGCTACCGGAAGATCGGCTTTCTCGCGGGCTTCGGCGGCATCAGCACCACCGAGGAGCGCATCCGCGGCTACAACGACGTGATCCGCGAGTGCCGCCTGGAGCAGAACGACAGCTGGCTGATCGCGGGCGACTACCGCAAGAATATGCTGACCGAGGCGATCCTGCGCGCCATGACGTCGGGCAACAGCCCGACGGCCTGGATCGCCGCCAACAACCGCATGGTGTACAGCGCCATGCGCGCTTTCACAAGGCTCGGCCTGCGCGTGCCGGAGGATGTCGCGCTGGCCTCGTTCGGCGACTTTGAGTGGGCGGAGTATCTCGAACCGCGCCTCACAGCGCTGGCACAGCCCTGCTATCAGATCGGCATTGAGGCGCTGCGTCTGCTCAAGGAGCGGATCGGCAACCGACAGGCGCCCGTGCAGCGCATTTCGCTCGCGCCGCTGCTGGTCAAACGGCAGTCCTGCGGCGAGGTAGTCAAGGGGACGCGCTGACCGGAAAATCAGAATCATTCGCAGAAAAAGCGCGCCGTCGCATCGCTGACAGCGCGCTTTTTCCATAAACCCTTGTTCAGATTGCATCAGCAAATGCGGAGCGGCCTGTGCACAATGCACAATTATTATTTTTTTTCGCAAACATTATTGACAAAATGACATGCCACTCCTATAATGAAAACAGAAATGAAGGACGACGGCGTTCAAAAAAAGCGGAGAGCACGGCTTCCTTTATTATTTTTACCCGAGCGCGCAAACGTTTGCGCAAACGTTTGCGCTTCGAGGAGGAAAGATCGTGCGGATTACACGGATTGTTCTGCTTGTTCTGTGCAAAGGCGCCAGACGCAGGCGGTGCGGTCGCGACGAGCAAGCACGAAAAACACGGCAAACGGATTTCACACATGGAAAGAGGGGTGTGCAGTGAATCAGGTCATCTTACGGATGGAACACATCACAAAGCGGTTTCCGGGCGTACTTGCCCTGGATGACTGCCGGCTGACGCTGGCGCAGGGCGAGGTGCACGGGCTGATTGGCGAAAACGGCGCAGGCAAGTCCACGCTGATGAAGGTTCTCTGCGGGATTTACCGAAAAGACGAGGGACAGATCCTGTTTGAGGACAGGGAAGTTGATTTCGCCAACACGCGCGAATCGCTGCAAAGCGGGATCTGCATGATCCATCAGGAACTGAATCTGATGCCGCATCTGACGGTGGCGCAGAACATGTACATCAATCGTGAAAACGAGGGGCGCCGCTCCTTCTTCGTCCATGACAAGGTGCTGAACGAAAAGGCCGCGCACTACCTGGAAGAGCTGCATGTGAAAATTCCGCCCACCACGCGGGTGCGTGAGCTTTCGGTGGCCAAGCAGCAGATGGTGGAGATCGCGAAAGCGATCTCGTACAACTCGAAGATCCTCATCATGGATGAGCCGACGGCGGCGCTGACCGACGAGGAGACCGAAGATCTCTTCCGCGTGGTCGAAAAGCTGAAGGCCTCCGGCATGGCGATCGTCTATATCTCCCACCGCATGGACGAGCTGAAGCGCATCTGCGACAAGATCACGATCATGCGTGACGGCCGCTATATCCAGACCTCGCCGATGCAGGAGATCACGGTCAACGAGATCATCGCCAAGATGGTCGGCCGCGAGGTGGAGACCGATGTGACCAAGACCGAGCGGGCGCTCGGGGAGGATTACATCCTGGAGGTGGAGCACCTCACCCGCCGCGGCAAGTTTGAGGACGTTTCCTTCAAGCTGCGGCGCGGCGAGATCCTCGGCTTCTCGGGTCTGATGGGGGCGGGACGCACCGAGGTGGCGCGGGCACTGTTCGGCGCGGACCTGCCGGACAGCGGCACGGTCAGGATCAACGGAAAGCCGGTCCGCATCCGCAACACGACGGCGGCGGTGCGCCACGGCATCGGGTATCTTTCGGAGGACCGCAAGGCGCTCGGCATTCTCGGGGCGCTGCCTGTTACCGACAACATCGTGATTTCGTCCTACAACCGTTTTTGCTACGGTCAAAGCGGCGTTGTCCGCCGCGCGGCCTGCACGGCGGCGGCGGAGGACTACATCGGGCGGCTGCGCATCAAGACGCCGTCCGCGGCACAGAAGATCAAGTTCCTCTCCGGCGGCAACCAGCAGAAAGTCATCATCGCAAAGTGGCTGCTCCGCGACTGCGACATCCTGATCTTCGACGAGCCGACGCGCGGCATCGACATCGGTGCGAAAAATGAGATCTACGAGCTGCTGCGGCAGCTGGCGGATGCAGGCAAATCCATCATCATGATCTCCTCCGAGATGGCGGAGATTCTGAAGCTCAGCGACCGGATCGCGGTCATGAGCGAGGGCAGACTGACCGGCGTGATCGACGGCAGGGATGCAACGCAGGAGTCGGTCATGAAGCTGGCGACGCTGCGGCAGTCATAGGAGGCGAAAACATGAAAAGCACAAAGAAACTTCAAATCGGCGCATCGGGCAACATGCTGCAAAAGGGAATCATCCTGACCAGCCTTGTGTTGATCATCATCGTATTCACCTGTCTGTCCGATAACTTCTTCACCCTCAGCAACCTTTCGGGCATTCTGCTGGCGACCACGGTCAACGGCATCCTGTCCATCGGTATCACCTATGTCATGATCGGCGGCGGCTGCGACATCTCGGTCGGCACGAATATGACGCTCTGCGGCGTCATGATGGCGGTCTTCGCCACCACCATGCAGCTGCCCATCTGGCTCAGCGTGGTGCTCGGCATCCTGGTCGGCACGCTGGTCGGCCTCATCAACGGCTTCCTGATCGCAAAATGCAAGGTGCCGCCCTTCATCCAGACGCTCGGTATGATGATGATCTGCAAGGGCCTTGCACTGGTCATCTCGGGGGCGCGCCCGATCTACATGGACAGCATCAAGGGCTATCAGACCGTGGCGACAGGCTCCTTCATCAAGGAGCTGACCGGCGTCAACATTCCGAACGGCATCTTCATCATGATCGCCATGATGGCGGTCGCATCCTTCCTGCTCAACAAAACGATCCTCGGCCGTTACTCCTTTGCCATCGGCTCCAATGAGGAGGCGGCGCGCCTCTCCGGCGTCAACGTCATCAAGTGGAAGATCATCAGCTACGCCCTGTGCGGCATGATGTCCGGCTTTGCGGCCTGGTTCATGACCGCCCGCCTGAACGCGGCACAGCCGAGCACGGGCGCGGGCTACGAGATGGACGCCATCGCGGCGTGCATCATCGGCGGCGCTTCCATGAGCGGCGGTGAGGGCAGCGTCAGCGGTACGATCATCGGCGCATTCATCATGAGCGTGCTGATCAACGGTCTGCGCATCATGTCCGTCCCGTCCGAATGGCAGACGGTGGTGACCGGCGCGGTCGTCATCTTCGCAGTCTATGTGGATATGCTGCGCAGAAAGAAGCAGTAACACCCGAATTTGTGCCGGGGCACACGGCTTCCGGCATCAAATATAAAAAAATCAAACGGAGGAACCCATCATGAAAAAGAGAGCACTCATCGGCGTCCTTGCAGCGCTTCTGTCGCTTAGCTTGCTGGCAGGCTGCGGACAAAAACCCACTCCCCCGTCCACGACGGACGGCGATACGCCCACGACGACGGCGTCTTCCGGCGCGGCCGAGGAGCACGGCACGGTCAATTACAATGAAGAACCGACGACCGAGCTCGCCGAGGCGGAGACCGCAAAGCGCAGCTACAAGATCGCGTGCCTGACGCGCGGCCTGTACCACAACTACCATCAGTCCGTCAAGGCCGGCCTCGATGCCGCTGCCAAGGACTGCGGCGTCACCTACACCTTCCAGGGCACCGAAAACGAGACCCAGGTCGATAAGCAGGTTGAAATGCTGTCCACCATCATCGACCAGAAGCCGGATGCCATCATCCTCGGGCCTCTGGACTCCAAGGCAGTTCTGCCTCAGCTGGAGCGCGCCAAGGAGGCGGGTATCCCGGTCATCATCATTGACCAGCCCGTAGACAGCGATATCCCGATCTGCACCATCACCACCTACGGCCACGCCGACGGCGGCCGCTTCATGGCGGACAAGATCAATGAGCTGTTCCCGAACGAGGCGAAGGTTCAGGTTGCGATGATCGCATCCGACCAGTACAGCGACTACTCGGTGCAGCGCCGCGACGCCTTCATCGAGAAGATCAAGGACTATCCGCAGATCGAGCTTGTAGACATTCAGTATTCCGACGGCGGCGACCAGCTGAAGGCGGCTGACGGCACCAAGGCCATCATCGAGGCGTATCCGGATCTGAAGGTCATCATCGGCAGCGGCGAGGGCAATGCCGTCGGCGTGCTGAACGCACTCAAGGAGCTGGGCAAAGAGGGCGATTATGTCGTACTCGGCTTTGACTCCGGCAAGGTGCAGCTCGACGCCATCCACGCAGGCATCGAGTACGGCACGGAGGCAAGCTTCCCCTACATGATCGGCTATCAGGGCATCGTCAACGCGGTCCGCTATCTGAACGGCGGCACGATCAATGCCAAGATCGACACCAACTACTACTGGGTGGACGGCACGAACATTGATTCGCCCGAGGCACAGCTCAGAGTTTACCAGTAAAGAAGCAAATACAGCGGCAGAGCGCAAGGAGGCGCAATTATGAGTAAGGTTATTGATTCGCATTGCCACATTTTCGTCATGAACGGCTATGAGTTCTTCAAGGACAGGCCGCTCATGGAGTACATCGACCATTTCGGCATGGAGAAAAACGCGGTCATCGCCTGCAACGAGCGCGAAAACGATGAAGTGATCGAGGCGGTGCAGAAGTACCCGGACAAGCTGTTCGGTATCGCGTATGTCAACGTCCACGACATGGACAACTCGCTTGCAAAGCTGCGGGAGTATGTGAAGCGCGGCATTTTCCGCGGCGTCAAGATGCACCCGTACTGCAACGATTTTCAGGTGGACGACCCCGCGATCTTCCCCGTCTACGAGACCTGCATCGAGCTGGACATCCCGGTGCTGTACCACACGGGTTGGCTGAATTTCAGCGACATTGACGCCAACAACAAGTCGGATAATGTGTACAAGTACAGCTGCATCGGTTTCCCCGTGCAGTTCGGCACGGTCATGGAGAAGTTCCCGGAGCTGAAGCTCATCTGCGCGCACTTCGGCGGCAACTTCTATCAGGAATTTCTCGGCATGGCCGAGCGCTTCCCGAATCTGTATCTGGACACGGCGTGGCTTGCGCACTATGCAGAGCGCATGATGCCGCCGGTCTCGGTGCAGGAGTGGATCGAGCATGCGGTGAAGATCGTCGGCTCGAAACAGATCATCTTCGGCGGCGAAGGTACCTATCCCATTGACATTGAGAGATGCCGTTTGACGCAGGAAGAAAAAGAGGATATCCTGTACAACAACGCAAAGCGGCTTTACAAGTTCTGATGATGACGGCCGGGGCGGGCGACCGCCCCGGAATTGAAGGAGCGGAATGAAAACAGTATTATGCTTCGGCGACACGAACACCTGGGGCGTCAACCCCGTGGACGAGAGTCGTCTTGAATTTGAAAAGCGCTGGACAGGTATTCTGACCGAGGAGCTGCGCGGCGAGGCGCGCGTGATCGAGGAGGGGCAGTGCGGCCGCACGACGGTCTGCGATGACCCGGTCGATCTCTACAAAAACGGGCTCGACTATCTCATGCCCTGCCTGGACAGCCACCGCCCGATCGACGTGGTGGTGGTGATGCTCGGCACGGTGCAGCTGAAGGGGCGGTTCAACCAGAGCGCGGCGGACATCACGCTCGGCGTGGAACGCATTTTGCAGGCGATCCTGCATTCGGGCTGCGGCGCGGACGGCAAAGCACCGCGGGTGCTGCTGATCTCGCCGATCCGCATCGGCAGGGTCGAGGACAGCCACCTCGCGTCCACCTTCTTCCTCGGCAACAACCGGGAGCGGCAGGCCGAGATGAAGCCGCTGTACAGCGCGCTGGCCGCGCGCTACGGCGTGGAATTCATGGCGGCGGAGGATCATGCGGCAACCAGTCCGCTCGACGGCATCCACATTGATGTGGCGTCGCACCGCACGTTTGCGCTGGCGGTGGCGGAGAAGCTGCGGCAGATGCTCTGAGCGGGAAACGGATATGGAGATTTTTGTTGACAAAGACTATGCGGCGATGAGCCGCCGCGCGGCCGACATCGTCGCCGCGCGCGTCCGGGAAAAACCGACGCTCGTTCTCGGCCTTGCCACCGGCTCATCGCCGCTCGGCATGTATGAGAACCTTGCCGCGCAGTATGCGGCGGGCAGTCTCAGCTTCCGGCAGGCGACCGGCTTCGGGCTGGACGAATACCGGGGGCTCACGCGGCGGGACCGACAGTCCTTTTATGCCTATCTGAAGACCAACTTCGCGGATGTGACCGATCTGCCGATCGAGCATCTGCATGTGATCGACGGCACGGCGGAGGACACGGCACATGCCTGCGCCGAATACGAGAACCGGGTCGTCGCCGCAGGCGGCGTTGACGTGCAGATTCTCGGCATCGGCACGGACGGACACATCGGCTTCAACGAGCCGGAAGACTGCTTCTCCGCGCGCACGCACTGCGTGCGGCTTGCGGAGGAGACCATCCGCGCGAACGCCCGCTTCTTTGAAAAGGCGGCGGACGTGCCGCGCGAGGCGCTGACGATGGGCATCGGCACCATCTTCCGCGCAAGAGAGATCCTGCTGCTGGCCAGCGGGGCCGAAAAAGCGGAGATTCTGTACGAAACGGTTTACGGCAAGGTGCGTCCCGAGGTTCCGGCAAGCATCCTGCAATTCCATCCGAACACCAAGCTGTTTCTGGATGAGGCGGCGTATCGGGTCATCCGTGCGGGAAAGCGAGGCGAAACCCATGTATGACGTGATTGCGCTCGGCGAGCTGCTGATCGACTTTGCGCCTTACGGCACAAGCGAGCAGGGCAATGCACTCTTTGAGGTCTGCCCCGGCGGCGCGCCCTGCAACATGCTGGCCATGCTGCAAAAGCTGGGACACAAAACCGCCTTCATCGGCAAGGTCGGCCGCGATATGTTCGGCGACCTGCTGCGGGAGACGCTTCAGCGCCTCGGCATCGACAGCAGCGGTCTCTCTATGGACGAGCAGGTGCACACCACGCTGACCTTCGTCCACAAACTGCCGAACGGCGACCGGGACTTCTCCTTTTACCGCAACCCAGGCGCGGACATGATGCTGACGGCAGACGACGTGCCGACCGACCGCATCGCCGCGTCGCGGATCTTCCACTTCGGCACACTCTCCATGACGAGCGACTGCGCTGCCGAAGCAACGGCGCGCGGCATTGCCGCGGCCAAGGCGGCGGGCTGTCTCCGCTCGTTCGACCCGAACCTGCGTCCCCCGCTTTGGGACAGCATGGAGCGGGCCAGGGAAAAAATGCACTACGGATTCGACCAATGCGATATATTGAAAATTGCAGATAACGAGCTGCAATTCGCCACGGGCGAGACGGATTTCGACGCGGGCGTGCGTCGGCTGCAAAAGCAGTACGGCATCCCGCTGATCCTGCTCACCCTCGGCAAAGACGGCAGCCGCGCCTACTTCGGCGATCTGCGCGTCGATGCGCCGGCATTCCTGCACGACAAGGTGGCGGACACCACCGGCGCGGGCGATACCTTCTGCGCCTGCGCGCTGCACCATGTGCTGGAGCACGGCATGGATTTCACGGCGGAATCGCTCCGTGAAATGCTGACGTTCGCCAATGCGGCGGCGTCGCTGATCACCATGCGCAAGGGCGCCATGTGTGCCATGCCCGCGGCGGAGGAGGTCGCAGACCTCGTCCGCACGGCAAGCAACTGATTTTACCCGATTTTTTTCATAGTCTTCCCGAAAAAACGAACATGCCCCGCTCCGGCGGGGCATGTTCGTTTTTTTGCACGGCGGCACGGCATCGGGAACAGGAATCGGGCGGCTGAAACGGCGGATTCGGGAGCAAAATCGTTGAATATGTCGATTTTTGCACAAAAAACGTGCAAATTATTCAGCGAAGTACAAACATTTTCCACAAATCCGAAAAAATCTTTGCCTTGACGGTGTAAAATATTATTGTTATACTTAAATGTATAATCAAGCTTCATACCCAAAAACGGTTGAAGCGGAAGAAAGGGGATTTCAAGCATTGAACAAGCATTTCAAACTCCTTGGCGTCCTGCTGCTGGCGATGGTGCTGCTGGCAATTCCGTTTGCCGTACAGGCCGACGCGGCAGAGGGACAAAGCGTCGTCTATCTGATGGACGGCGCGACGGGTGACGGTTCGTCGCCCGAAAGCCCCACGAAGTCGATCAACACGGCATTCGCCGCACTCGACAATTCGCTGGACTGCACGGTCGTGGTCTGCGGCCCGTTCACTCATGTGGCGAACAATTACTTTGTACGCCAAAACTGGCCGAAGTCGGTCACAATCACCAGCGTCTACGGTGGGGTGGACTACCGCGAGACGAACAATGCGGTCTACAACACCGCGGGCGGCATTCGCTTCTATTGCAGCGGCGCAACCACGTTTGAGAACATCACGTTCAAGAACACGGCGACAAAGAACAAGTTCTTCCTCGTGGTCGGCGCTCATCACCCGATCACGGTCGGTGAGGGCGTTGTGATGGAGAACTATCCGGGCGGCGCGACCGCAACGGCGTTCTCGATTCTCGGCGGCTATCAGGCAAAGTCGGGTACGAATGGAGCAGCGCCGAAGACGACGAACACCGACCCGGTGAATATCACGCTCAAGTCGGGCAACAGCCTGGTCGTCATCGGCTACTGCCGCGGTATCAGCACGGCGGGCAAGGTCTACGGTGATGCCAACATCACGGTGGAGGGCACGGCACAGGTCGATGCGCTCTATCTGACCACGGCGCAGTCGCCGAACACCACGCTCGGCAACGTCAATCTCACGGTTACCGATCAGGCGCAGGTGGATCAGGTGATTTCGGTTGCCAATACAGGCACGACGGCCGAGAACATCACGGTCAACTGGAACGGCGGCAGCATCGGCGCGCTGGATTGGATCAATCCCGCCGCGGGCAACGTGGCGGTGGAAGTGACCGGCACGACCACGCTGCACGCATCCGATGCCGCGCTCGCCGCTGCAAACTATGCAGAGATCGCTAAGGGCTTTGATGCAGCGCCGGTCAAGCTGGCGGCGGCAAGCGTCACGGCGGCGATCTACAGCAACAACACTGCGACTGTCCGCTACATCGTCAGCCTGGACGTCGCAGAGGGGCAGACGGTTGAGAGCTACGGCGTCATGGTCGCGCAGAATGCCGAGAAGGTCAATATCGCCACTGCAACGCTGACCGAGTCGTTCACCGGCACGACGACCTACGCGGTCGATCTCGTGAACATTCCGGACACCGCGCTGGACACCGCGATCTATGCATGGGCATATGTCAACCTTGCGGGCGGCACGCAGATCGTTCTGCCGCTCGAGGCCGTTACCGTAAACGGTCTGATCCCGCAGGAATAAGGAGGCTATCGACATGAGAAAGAATTACGAACAGCCGAGGCTGGAATACATCCGCGTTTCGACGGTGGACGTTCTGCTGGCCAGCGGCGGCAGCACGGAGCCGACGGTTCTGCACGGCAGCCTCGCCGAGGACTACACGGGCGCAAAGACCGAGCTGCGTTACAGCGACATCTGGAACTGAGCTTACATAGGAAAAAGCAAAAACCGACGGGAAACCGTCGGTTTTTCTTTGCCCGCAGCGCATGAAAAAAGGAAACGCCGCAGCGTTTCCTTTTTGATTTGAATGCTTATTTGCAAGCTTCCTCGACCGCGACGGCGACTGCAACGGTTGCGCCGACCATCGGGTTGTTGCCCATGCCGATGAGACCCATCATCTCAACGTGCGCCGGGACAGAGGACGAGCCGGCGAACTGTGCGTCGGAGTGCATTCTGCCCATGGTGTCGGTCATGCCGTAAGAGGAAGGACCGGCAGCCATGTTGTCGGGGTGCAGGGTACGACCCGTACCGCCGCCCGATGCAACCGAGAAGTACTTCACGCCGTTCTCGACGCACCACTTCTTGTAGGTGCCGGCAACGGGGTGCTGGAAGCGGGTCGGGTTGGTGGAGTTGCCGGTGATGGAAACGCCGACGTTCTCCAGCCGCATGATGGCGACGCCCTCCGGCACGTTGTCAGCGCCGTAGCACTTGACCGCCGCGCGCGGGCCGTTCGAGAACGGAATTTCCTTCTCGACGGTGACCGTCTCGGTGTAGGGGTCAAACACGGTCTTGCAGTAGGTGAAGCCGTTGATGCGGGAGATGATGTAGGCTGCATCCTTGCCGAGACCGTTCAGAATGACGCGCAGAGGCTTCGTTCTGACCTTGTTTGCGTTGAGTGCGATCTTGATAGCGCCCTCGGCCGCCGCGAAGGACTCGTGGCCTGCGAGGAAGCAGAAGCACTCGGTCTCATCCGAGAGCAGCATTGCGCCGAGGTTGCCGTGGCCGAGACCGACCTTGCGGTTCTCCGCGACCGAGCCGGGGATGCAGAACGACTGGAGACCGATACCGATCGCCGCCGCCGCGTCCGCCGCCTTGGTGCAGCCCTTCTTCAGCGCGATCGCCGCGCCGACGGTGTATGCCCAGACAGCGTTTTCAAAGCAGATCGGCTGCGTGGAGCGGACGATCTGGTCCACGTCGATCCCCTTTGCGAGGGTGATCTCCTTGCATTCGTCGATGGAGGAAATGCCGTATTCTTTCAGGACGCCGAGGATCTTCGCCTCGCGTCTTTCGTAACCTTCAAACTGTGCCATTTCGCTGCTCCTCCTTATTCCTCACGCGGATCAATGTAGCGGACGGCTTCGTTGAAGCGGCCGTACGTACCGATGGATTTCTTGTAGGCTTCGCCGGGCTCCATGCCCTTCTTGATGAAGTCGGTCATCTTGCCGAGCGAAACAAATTCGTAGCCGATGACTTCGTCGTTGGCATCGAGCGCCATTCTCGTGCAGTAGCCCTCGGTCATTTCGAGGTAGCGAACGCCCTTCGCCTTGGTGCCGTACATCGTGCCGACCATGGAGCGTGCACCCTTGCCGAGGTCTTCCATACCCGCGCCGATGACGAGGCCGCCCTCGGAGAACGCCGACTGGGTTCTGCCATAGGCGATCTGGAGGAACAGCTCACGCATCGCGGTGTTGATCGCGTCGCAGACGAGGTCGGTATTGAGTGCTTCCAGCACGGTCTTGCCGGGGAGAATTTCCGCCGCCATTGCCGCGGAGTGGGTCATACCCGAGCAGCCGACCGTCTCGACCAGCGCCTCTTCGATGACGCCGTTCTTGACGTTCAGCGAGAGCTTACATGCGCCCTGCTGCGGTGCGCACCAGCCGATGCCGTGCGTATAGCCGGAGATGTCGGTGATCTGCTTGGACTGGATCCACTTGCCCTCTTCCGGGATCGGAGCGGGACCGTGATCGCAGCCCTTTGTGACATGGCTCATGTGCTGCACTTCTGCGCTCATGGCATATTCACAGGAAAATTCTTTGCTCATTGTTCTGTCTCCTTATGTGAATGGTTTATTACTTTACGATTTCGCCGTAGAACGTGCCGAACGCGCATGCCGCATTGGCCTCATCGGTGTCGATGTGCATCGCGAGCGCGAAGTTCGGGTTGACGCGGACGACCACGTCGCCGTAGACCGTGCTTCTGCCGTCGCTCTCGAGCGCGACCTTGACGATGTCCTTGTCCTTGACGCCGAAGCGTGCTGCATCGTCGGGGGTCATGTGGATGTGGCGCTTTGCCACGATCACGCCCTCGGTGAGGTCAACCTCGCCTGCGGGGCCGACAATCTTACATGCGCCGGAGCCGGCGATGTCGCCGCTCTCGCGGACGGGTGCGGTCACGCCGAGCGTGCGCGCATCGGTAAAGGATACCTCCACCTGCGTCGCCTTTCTGGCGGGCCCGAGGATGATGACGTTCGGAATCGACTTTTTGGGGCCGACGAGCGTGACGCGCTCTTCGCAGGCAAACTGGCCGGGCTGGCTCAGATCCTTCTTGTGCGTGAGCTTTGCGCCCTTGCCGAAGAGGGTCTCGATATCTGCGTCGGTCAGGTGAACATGACGCGCCGAGGTTTCAACGAGGAATTTTTCTGCCATGATGTTCTCCTTCTTATGTAAAAAAACAAATTTTGCGTTTTTCCATCGTTAATTATATCACAGGGAATCGGCTTTGTAAATGCGTAAAAAGAAAAATTTCGGGCATATTTTTATCGTGCTTGTATGAAAAACGATAAAAGGAGAGGGAGCATGAACGAAAAACCGGAAAAAGAAGAAAAAGAGGGAAGCGAGAGTCCGATCGGCGCGCATCTTGAGGAAATCGCGAAGAGCGGCGGCGTGACGGCAAGGAGCGACGGCGAGACCATCCACTGCCTGTCCATCATCGGGCAGATCGAGGGGCACTACGTCCTCGACCAGACGCAGAAGACCACCAAATACGAGCATCTCATCCCGCTGCTCTGCGCCGTGGAGGAGAGCCGGGAGATCGACGGCCTGCTGCTCATCCTCAACACGATGGGAGGCGACGTGGAGGCGGGGCTGGCGATCGCCGAGATGGTGGCGTCCATGAAAAAACCTGCCGTGACGCTGGTGCTCGGCGGCGGGCATTCCATCGGCGTGCCGCTGGCAGTCTGCGGCAGAAAGTCCTTCATCGTGCCGAGCGCCACCATGACGCTGCACCCCGTGCGCACCAGCGGGACGATCATCGGCGTGCCGCAGACCTTCTACTATTTCGACAAGATGCAGGATCGCATTGTGCACTTCATCTGCGCGCATTCGCAGGTCGCCGAGGGGAAGCTGCGCGAGATGATGAACAACACGAGCGAGCTTGCCAACGATGTCGGCACCATCATCGACGGGCGCGAGGCGGTCGGCTGCGGGCTGATCGACGCGGTCGGCGGGCTTTCCGACGCGCTCGACGCGCTGAAAGGCTTCATCGCGGCGGATGCACGGCGCACGGAGCGGCACTGACGCGCAAATTGCACAAAAATCGTCAGATTTTTGACGATTTAATTTGCTTGACACTATGCCGTGAAAATAGTAGAATGTAAGAGCAACTTTTTTCACGGACGGTTTGTAACTTAACATGAACATTTGGAATGTAGTCTCGCAGATGCTGATGATGCTGGCCATGCTCGCCGTCGGGTACGGCGCGGCCAAGCTGCACATTGTGACGCAGGAGGGCAACCGCACGCTCTCGGCGATCCTGCTCAGCGTCGCTTTCCCCTGCATGGTGCTTTCCAGCGTGTCCGCGCCGGGTGAACGGGACGATATGCTGCTGGTCTGGTCGCTCGTCGCGGGCATTGTGCTGTTCACGGCGCTGCCGATTCTGGCCTTTGTGCTCGTCAAGGTGACGCGCATCGGCGGGGATGAGGAGAGCGCGTGGGAGACGATGCTCTATCTGCCCAATATTGCGTTCATGGGCATCCCGGTCGCGGGCGCGATCTGGGGCAACACCGCCGTTCTGATCGTCGCCATCATGAACCTTGTGTTCAGCTTTCTCCTGTTCGGCGTTGCCGCCATCCATTTCGGGCGCGCCGCTGACAAAAAGAAGGTGGACGGCATCGTCGGCGCACGGCGCTTTCCGTGGCGGGCGCTGATCTCGCCCTCCATGCTGGCCAGCTACGCCGCGCTCATTATCTATATTTTTCGCATCCCCGTGCCGGGTACGCTCGGCGGCACGTTTTCCTATCTCGGCGCGATGACCACGCCGCTTTCCATGATGATCTCGGGCGTCAACCTTGCCGCCATGCCGCTGCGGCAGGTCTTCGGCAACGGCAAGACCTATGTGATGTCCTTCCTGCGGCTGATCGTCATGCCGCTTGCGCTCTATCCGCTCTTCCGTCTGCTGCTCGGCGGCTGCGGCATCGAGATCCTGCTGCCCGTCGTTATCTTCCTTGCGGGGATGCCCTGCGCGTCCACCACGCCGGTGCTGGCTGAGGCGGCCGGGCTGCGTGAGGAATCGCGGCTCTGCTCGCTCGGCGTACTGGTGTCCACCGTTTTCTCGGTCATCACCATCCCGCTGCTCTATGCCTTCACCGCATGGCTCGGGGCGTGAGTGTGCACCTTTTCAAAATTCCGCAGTCCGGCTGCGGAATTTTTTGTTTGTGCGGCCGCGCATATTTCCCCGCGCGCGGTGCATACTGTTTGCGAAAACGAAAGGCGGGGATCGAGGATGCAAAAGAAACTGCTGTGCGCGCTTGCGCTGCTGCTTGCGGCGGCAGGTATCGCCGCGCTCGCGGGCTGCGGCGGCGCGCGCCCGGCGTCGGTCGAGGCGGCCGGGGAGGCGGACGTGCCGGAGGCTGCACGCCCGATGATCGCGCTGACCTTCGATGATGGGCCGAGCATACACACCGAGCGGCTGCTCGACCTGTTTGCCGAGTACGGCGGACACGGTACGTTCTGCATCATCGGCAACCGGATCGACCTGTTGCCCGATACCGTTTCACGCGCTGTGCGCGAAGGCAATGAACTGGCCGTGCATAGCTGGGATCATTGCCAGCTGACGCGGCTCGGCGCGGGCAAGGTGACCGAGGAGATCGAGACCACGCGGCAGAAGATCTTTGAGCTGACCGGCCGGGAATGCACCGTGCTGCGCCCGACCTACGGCGCGGTCAACGATACGCTGATGCGCGTGGCAAAGGAGCTCGACATGATCGTCGTCAACTGGTCGGTGGACACGCTCGACTGGAAAACGCGGAACGCGGATGCAACCTACCGCGCGGTCATGCAGGGCGCGGAGGACGGTGCGATCATCCTCTGCCACGACCTTTACGGTGAGACGGTGGACGCGATGGAGCGCGTGATCCCCGAGCTCACGGCGCGCGGCTACCGACTTGTGACCGTGACCGAGCTGCTCACCGCGGACGCCCGCACGGTCGAGGCGGGGCGGCTCTACCGCAGGCAGGGACCGAAGCCGACGGCGGAGGAATAGGGCGGAACGGAGCGACCGACAGGCGAAAACGCTTTGCAAATCTGTAGGGGCGACCATCGGTCGCCCGCTTTTGTCCCTGTGCAGGCGGGCGACCGATGGTCGCCCCTACATAATAGTGGGAACTGTATGCGAACCGTAGGGCGCCGTCTCGCTCCCGCCGCGTTTGCGCGCAATCTATCTTCGCCTCCCCCCGGCAAAGGGAGGTGGTGCGAAGCACCGGAGGGATTGTTACAGAGCCACGGAACACCCCCTCAGTCACCGCCAGGATGTTTTTCGTTTTCGCTCGCGAAATCGTCGGTGTTCAGCCGACGAAGAAAAACTCCGCGGGACGCTTTGCGCTCCGCACAGCTCTCCCCCCAAGGGGGAAGCCATACCCTCACCCCACAAGCTTTTCCCGCGGGAAAGGCTTGTTTTGCTGTCGAAACGATTGACGCACGGCTGAAAATGTGTTATACTATAATGAAAAAATATGCGCGAAGGAGGGAGCGAAATGGTGGAGATCACGGCGGTGCATCCGCACAGCCGCGGGGAAAAAGCGGGCATCCGCGAGGGCGACATTCTGATGAGCCTCAACGGCCGCGCCGTCACCGACGTGCTGGACTACCGCTTTTATCTGGCCGACAAGCATCTCACGGTTGCCCTCCGCCGCGACGGCGCACCGCTCACGGTGGAGATCACCAAGGGCGAGTACGACGACATCGGGCTGGAATTTGCCACGCCGCTGATGGACAAAAAGCATCACTGCGAGAACAAGTGCATTTTCTGCTTCATCGACCAGCTGCCGCGCGGCCTGCGCAAGACGCTCTACTTCAAGGACGACGACTCCCGCCTCTCCTTCCTGCACGGCAACTACGTCACGCTCACCAACATCGACGAGGCGGAGATCGAGCGCATCATCTCGATGCACATCACGCCGATCAATGTCTCGGTACATACCACCAATCCCGATCTGCGCGTGCGCATGATGAAAAATCCCCATGCGGGCAAGATCATGGATTACCTGGCGAAATTCAAGGCGGGCGGCACGCACATCCGCGCGCAGATCGTGCTCTGCCGCGGCATCAACGACGGCGACGAGCTGCTGCGCACCATGCGCGACCTCGAGACCTTCTATCCCGCGCTCGACTCGGTCTCCGTTGTCCCCGCCGGGCTGACCAAGTTCCGCGACGGGCTGTTCCCGCTCGAACCGTTTACCAAGGAGGAATGCCGCGCGGTCATCGACACGGTGACGGCCTTCGGCGACGGCTGCAAGGCGCGGCACGGCACGCGGCTCTTCTTCGTCGCGGACGAAATGTACATCAAGGGCGGCGTGAAGCTGCCCGACGCGGATTTTTACGAAGACTTCACCCAGATTGAGAACGGTGTCGGCATGATCGCGTCGATGGAGCGCGAGTTCGGCACGGAGCTGGACTTCATCGCGGACTATACCGACGCGCTCGGCGACCGCACCCGCCGCGTCACCGTGGCGACCGGCGTCGCCGCCTACGACTTTATCAAGTCGCTTGCCGACCGGCTCATGGCGGTCTGCCCGGCGCTTGAAATTGAGACGGTGAAGATCATCAATCACTTTTTCGGCGAGCAGATCACGGTGGCCGGGCTGCTCACCGGGCATGACCTGTACGAACAGCTGAAGGATCGCGACCTCGGAGACGAACTCATCCTGCCCGCCTGCACGCTGCGGTCGGAGGGGGATCTGTTCCTCTGCGGGATGTCGCGGGAGGAGCTTGCCGAAAAGCTCGGCGTGCCGATCGCCTTCGCCGAGGGGGAGGGCGCGGACTTTGTCGCCAAGATTTTCGGCGCGGAACCGTTTGTATAAAAGGAGGACACGATGAAGAAGACGATTGCTTTTCTGCTTGCACTTGCGCTTGCAGCGGCATTTTGCGCCTGCAAAAGGAAGCCGGTCGAGACGAGCGACTCGTCCGCGTCCGGGACAAGCGTGACCGAGCCGACCACGCCCGCCACCTCCGAAACCTCGGCGACGACGGAGGTTTCCGAGACGAAGGACTACGATGTCGTGCAGCGCACCGAGAAGTCGGCGGCGCTCGATGTCGCCTACGGCATTCTTGCGCTCGGCGACGCGAAGACCGATGCGGCGCTGGAAGCCTATGCGGACGAGATGTTCGCAAGCTATGTGCCGAATGCCTCCTCGCTTGCGGCCGAGGGCGGCAGCGCGGCCTATGCGGCGCAGCTTGCCGAAATCTACACGGATGCAAAGCTGGTGTCCGCTTCCTTTGTCGGCATATACACGATCACCAATGAGGACGGCCGCGAGACGCGCGGCGAGGTCTACTACACGGTCAATGTGGACCGCGCGAGCGGCCGCCTGCTTTCGGGCAGCGACATTGTGACCGATTTTGACGCGCTTTCGGCGGCGCTCACCGGCGGCCGCTTCAAGCCCGGCGCGCCGAGCGCCGACGACCTTGCGCAGTATCGCCCCGAATACGATATGTACCCCTACTTCCGCTTTGACAAAGAGAATTTCTATGTCGGCATCAACTTCCCCGGCGTCACCGAGACGAATACGGAGTATTCCATCTCCCGCGCAGACGCCGCGGACTTCCTTGCGGAAGCCTACAGATAAGAAAGGATTACACCATGGCAAAACCGATCATCGCGATTGTCGGCAGACCGAATGTCGGCAAGAGCACGCTGTTCAACAAGCTCATCGGCGAGCGCCGCGCCATCATCGAGGATACGCCCGGCGTCACGCGCGACCGCATTTACGGCGAGAGCGAATGGTGCGGCAAGTCCTTCGTCGTCATCGACACCGGCGGCATCGAGCCGAAGACCAACGATATCATCTTAAAGCAGATGCGTCTCCAGGCCGAGATCGCCATCGACACGGCGGATGTCATCATCTTCATGTGCGACGTGCGCACCGGCCTCGTCGCCGATGACCGCGAGATTGCGGTCATGCTCAAAAAGAGCGGAAAGCCGGTCGTCGTCGCCGTCAACAAGGCGGATTCGGTCGGCGCCGTGCCGCTCGAGTTCTACGAGTTCTACGAGCTCGGCTTCGACAAGGACCCCATCGCCATCTCCTCCACGCACGGCAGCGGCACGGGCGACCTGCTGGACGCCGTGCTGGCCGAGCTGCCAGCCGACGCGGGCGCTGTCGAGGAGGATGACAGCATCAAGGTCGCCGTCATCGGCAAGCCGAATGCGGGCAAGTCCTCGCTCATCAACAAGCTGCTCGGCGAGGAGCGGCTGATCGTCTCGGACATCGCGGGTACGACGCGCGACGCCATCGATACGCAGGTCGAGTGCGCCTATGGCAAGTACACCTTCATCGACACGGCGGGACTGCGCCGCCGCGCGCGCGTCGAGGACGTGATCGAGAAGTACAGCGTCCTGCGCGCACACATGGCGGTGGAGCGCGCCGACGTCTGCCTGCTCGTCATCGACGCCACGGCGGGCATCACCGAGCAGGACGAGCACATCGCGGGCATCACACATGAGGCGGGCAAGGCGTGTATCATCGTCGTCAACAAGTGGGACGCCGTGGAGAAGGACAACGACAGCGTCAATGAGTTTACGAAGAAAATCTACAACGCGCTGTCCTACATGACCTATGCGCCGATTCTGTTTGTCAGCGCGCTCACCGGGCAGCGGCTGCAAAAGCTGTTTGAACACATCAACTATGTCAACGGGCAGGCAAAGCTGCGCATTTCCACCGGTATGCTCAACGATATGCTCGGCGACGCGACCGCCAAGGTGCAGCCGCCGTCCGACAAGGGCAAGCGGCTCAAAATTTACTATATGACGCAGGCGAGCGTCGCGCCGCCGACCTTTGTCATCTTCGCCAACAGCATCGAGCTGTTCCATTTCTCCTATCAGCGGTATATCGAGAATTGCCTGCGCGAGACCTTCGGCTTCCGCGGTACGCCGATCCGCATCATCATCCGCGAGCGTGGGGATAAGGCGTAAAAGGGGGAGCGTTGCATCCGCACCGGTTCTATCTTCGCCTTCCCCCGGCAAAGGGAGGTGGTGCGAAGCACCGGAGGGATTGTTACAGAGTCACGGAACAACCCCTCAGTCACCTGACGGTGACAGCTCCCCTTGCACAGGGGAGCCGAAGGACGCACAAACCTTGTAGGGACCGGCGTCCTCGACGGTCCGTTTCGCCACATCGTGGCGCGGACTACCTTTTTTACCTCCCTCGGTGAGGGAGGTGGCACGGCAACGCCGTGCCGGAAGGAGTCTTGCTCTCTGCAAAAACTCCCTCAGTCACCTGTCGGTGACAGCTCCCTCACCGAGGGAGCCGAGAAAAACGCAAGCCTTTCATGCGCAAGGCTGCCTCCTCGGAAAGGATACAATATGTTTGTCGATCATGTGAAAATCTATGTCAAGGCGGGGGACGGCGGAAACGGCGCCGTCTCCTTCCGCCGTGAAAAATATGTCGCCGCGGGCGGACCCGACGGCGGTGACGGCGGCCGGGGCGGCAATATCGTCCTGCGCATCGATGAGGGCACCAACACCTTGCTCGCCTTCCGCTACAAGCGCAAATTCGTCGCCGAAAACGGCGGTGACGGCAAGGCGTGCAAGATGCACGGCGCGTCGGGCAAGGACACGGTGATTCCCGTGCCGCCCGGAACGCTGGTGCGCGACGCCGAGAGCGGCAAAATCATCAAGGATATGTCCGCCGACGAGGATTTCATCCTCTGCAAAGGTGGGCGCGGCGGCTGGGGCAACCGGCATTTCGCCACGCCGACGAGACAAATCCCCCGCTTTGCCAAGGGCGGCACCAAGGGCGAGGAGCGCGAGGTCACGCTGGAGCTCAAGATGCTGGCGGACGTCGGGCTTGTCGGCTTCCCCAATGTCGGCAAATCCTCCATCCTCTCGCGCATCAGCGCGGCAAAGCCGAAGATCGCCGACTACCATTTCACCACCTTGTCTCCAAACCTCGGCGTGGTGCAGTCCGGCGAGGGCAAGGGCTTTGTCGTCGCCGACATTCCCGGGCTGATTGAGGGCGCATCCGAGGGCGCGGGGCTGGGACATGAATTTCTGCGCCATGTTGACCGCTGTCGCCTGATTCTGCACGTCGTGGACGTCTCGGGCACGGAGGGGCGCGACCCGGTGGAGGACATTGAGAAGATCAACACCGAGCTTGCGCGCTACGACGCGGGGCTGGCAAGCCGCCCGCAGATCATCGTCGCCAACAAGCACGACCTTGCGGCGTCGGGCGAGACCGACATCGCAAGGTTTGAAGCCTACGTCAAGGCGCAGGGCTACGATCTCATCTATGTCAGCGCGCTGACGGGGGAGAACCTCGACGCACTCAAGCGCAAGACGGCGGAGAAGCTGGAAACGCTGCCGCCGCTCACGGTCTACGCGCCGGAGCTGACCCCGGAGGACGAGGCGCTGCCGCGCGGCGAACGCCGCACCACGGTGCGCCGCGAGAACAACACCTTCTATGTCGAGGGCGAGTGGCTCATCAACCTCATGGGGCAGATCAACCCCGACGACTACGAGTCGCTGTCGTTCTTCTCCCGCGTCCTGCAAAAGGCGGGCGTCATCGCCATGCTGGAAGAGAAGGGCGCCAAGGACGGCGACACCGTCAACATCTACGACTTTGAGTTTGATTTCGTGAAATAACAAAAGAATCGCTCTCCGAAAGGAGAGCGATTCTTTTGTTTTGCTTATTTCGCTGCGATGTATTGCAGCACATCGAGTACGGTATTGAGCGAGTATTTGTTCGCGCCGCCGACGATGCTTTGCAGCATGACGAGTGCATCGCCGAGGTTGACCTCGCCGTCGCCGTTGGCGTCATACCGCACGGACGGGCCGGGCAGCATGGTGTTTTTAAACTGTGTGTTCTTCTGTGCAAAAATCCAGTCGATGACCTCGGGCATCTTCGCAACCGTCGGCCAGATGTTGTGCTTGCCGCCCTCGATGACCGTGTATTTGATCTTTGTGCCGCCCGCGTCCCGGATGGCGGCGACCAGCGCGTCCGTCCCCTTGATGAGCAGCGTCGGGTCGGCGTCGCCGTGGAAGGTCCAGATCGGCGTGTCGAGGTAGTGCGCAGCGATCGCCGCCGCACCATCCGCGGTGACAGGCCCCTGCGGCTGACCCGTGCCCGCCATCGGCACGACCGCCGCAAAGGTGTGCGGATGCAGGGCCGCCATCGCCCAGGCCGCGCCCGCGCCGTTGGAAGCGCCGCTGAGGTAGATGCGCGAGGTGTCGATCACGTCGCGGTTGTCCTCGATAAAGCAGCCGAGCAGCTCCATCGCCGCATTGAGATAGGCACGCTCCAGCGTGCCGTCGGCGATGTCGGCGGCAAATTTATCGCTGCCGGGGTAGGCATTGCGGGCGATCCACATATCGGTGGCAGGGCACTGCGGCGCGATCATGATGCAGTCGTAGTCCGAGCGGAAGACGGCGGTGTTCAGCTCGGTGCCGGTCTTGGAGATCTGCCCGACATTGTCCGTGCCGCGCGAGCCGTTGCCGTGCATATGGATGAAGACCGGGTAGGTCTTGCCCGCGGTCCTATAGCTTTCGGGCAGGTAATAGCGATAGGGAATAGTCAGCCCGTTGGACGCCTTGTAGCTGCCCGCGGCAAAGACCTCCTTCGGCACGGCATTCGCCGTTTCGGACGCTGCGCCGATGCCGATGGTCATGCCGGTGAGCAGCGTCGCCGCCAACAGAAAACAGAACCAATGCTTTTTCATGGATGATGTCCCCCCTGCATGTATTTTTCTATCTTAAAACTATTATATAGGAAAAAACGGTGCTTGTCCATCTGAAAAGGGGAAACTTTTTACGCAAAAAACCGGGGGCACGCCAAAAGCGGCCGCGCCCCCGGTTTTCGGTATGCAATTATGCCCCGGCAATCTGCCCGAGGGTCTTCACCGCGTCGGCGAGTGTATAGTCGCGGCTGCCCGCCATGATCGCCTCCAGCATGGAGAGGACATCGAGCATGTCCACCTTGCCGTCCTTGTTGACATCGAGCGGGTCATATTCGGGTGCGGCTGCGCCCGTGAGCGTGTTGAAGAAGTTCTCGTTCCTCTGCGCAAAGATCCAGTCCACCAGACCGTCGGTGGCGGCTGCGGCCGGCCAGATGTTGTGCGTGCCGCCCTCGATGACCGTGTACTTGACTTTCGTGCCGCCCGCTGCGCGGATGGCGTTGACCAGCCCGTTCGTGCCGCTGATGGAGAGGGTGGTGTCCGCGTCGCCGTGGAAGGTCCAGATGGGGGTGTCGAGGTAGCGCGCAGCCAGCGCGTTTGCGCCGCTCGTTGTGACCGGGCAGGTCGAATTGCCCGTGCCCGCCAGCGGAACCGCCGCCGCGAAGACGCGGGGGTGCAGGGCGGTCATCGTCCAGGTCGCACCGCCGCCGTTGGACGAGCCGGTGACATAGATGCGCGAGGTGTCAATGGGCAGATCCTTGTTTTCGATAAAGCTATTCAGCAGTTCCATCGCCGCATAGAGGTACGGCATGTTTTCGAGTGCGCCGTCTGCAAAATCTGCCGCAAAGGCGTCGCTGCCCGGGTACTTCGTGTGATCGACCCATTCTTTCGGCGCTGCGGGGCACTGCGGCGCGATCATGATGCAGGGATACCCCGAGTTGAGCACGGCATTGTTGAGCGCTGCGCCGTTGGTGGTGAGCTGCGATTTGTTGTCGCTGCCGCGCGAGCCGTTGCCGTGCATGTAGAGGAAGACCGGGTAGGTCTCGCCGCTCGTGGCGTAGCCCTCGGGGAGGTAGTAGCGATAGGGAATGGTCGTACCCTTGGAATCCGTGAAGCTGCCGTAGAGGAAGACGTCATTCGCCACTTTGGTGCTGACTGCACCGCTGTCGGTGATGAGCGTGGTGTAGTTCGAAAACTTCGGAGCAAGGCCTGCAATCACTTCGGCCGGGAGCTTCGAGATATCCACCGTCGAGGTGCGGCCGCTGCCCGTGACGGCGAAATCCGCCGTGCCGAAGCCCTCAAAGTTGCCGTTCGTGATCTTCACGGTGCAGTTGCCGTTGACCACGCTTGCCGCCGAAGTGGCAAACCAGTTGCCGACGAAGGTGCCGCCCGTGATGTTCAGGTCGGCGTCGCCGCCCGAGCCCTTATTGACCGCGCCGAGGTAGATGTTGTGTACCGTACCGCCGGAGATGTCGATGTGCGCCATGCCGGTGTAGGCTTTATCCACCTGGCGCGAGAAGCCGACGAGCACGACCTCGCCGCTCTTTACCGTGATGTGCGTGTCCAGGTCGTCGGTGGCAACGCCGTCCGCGCCGTACTGTGCGCCGCCGAGGATGGAGACGCCTTTATGCACAAGCGAGAAGTCGCCGAAGCCCAGGCATTCGACACCGGTGTCGAAGACGATGGGGTGGAAGCGCGCGACGAGCAGCATGTATTCGCCGCCCGTGCTGCGCAGGGTCATATCGCGGAAGGTGGTCGGCCCGCTCAGGATAAAGCGCTTGCCGCCGCCGATAAGGCCGCTGCCGTCCGCCGTGCGGTAGGAAGTCCCGCCGACCTCCTGCGTCAGCGTGACAACGCCTGCATGGACAGGCTCGGTGAAGTTTGCGTCGAGGGTGTATTTGCCGACGATGACAATCTCGCCGCCGTCCGCGCCGAGCGCGTTGTAGGCTGCCGTGAGGTCGCCGAGCGGCGCCGCGGCGGACGTACCGTCCCCGGCCCCGCCGTCCGCGACGTAGGTGATTTTTTCGGCTGCCGCCGCACCGAGGGCGAGAACGCCGCAGAGCAGCAGGCAGCATAAGAGGAAGTGCTTTTTCATGGCTGAAGAGTCCTTTCTGCTGATTTTCCATTTTCTATTATAGCTTTTTTGCCGAAGAGGGTCAAGCCAAAGAAATTCGCGGGATTGCATAAGCGGTTTGTACCGTTTGCTTGCTTTGCACAAAAAGAATGAACTGAATTTGTGCAAAAAAACAGAAAAGGCAGCGCACCAAAGTGCGCTGCCTTTGTCGTATGCGGTTATTTATCCGCCGCGATGCGCGCAAGCAGGGAAGCAATGTCGCTCTGTGACAAGGTCTTGTCGCCGTCCGCGATGCGCTTCGCCATGGTCAGCACGTCGCGCAGGGTCAGACGGCCGTCGCCGTCGAGGTCGCCCGCGTCCGGCTTTGCGCCCGGCAGGGTGTTCTTAAAGCGGTCGTTCGCCTGCGCGAAGATCCAATCGACAAGCCCCGCAGTGCCTGCCGCCTCGCCGACGATGTTGTGTGAGCCGTTCGGAATGACGGTGAAGTTGATCTTCGTGCCGCCTGCCGCCTTGACCGCGTCCACGATGCCGCGCGTGCCCTCGATGGAGAGGGTGGTGTCCGCGTCGCCGTGGAAAGTCCAGATGGGCATGTCAAGATAGCTTTTCACAAGCGCATTTGCGCCCGCTTTGGTGACGGGGCTCAGGCTGTTGCCCGTGCCGCACATCGGGATGGCCGCCGCAAAAACGTCCGGGTAGAGCGCGGCCAGCGCCCAGGTCGCGCCGCCGCCGTTGGACGAGCCGGTGACATAGATGCGGGAGGTGTCTGCGTGGTAGTCTGCGTTTGTGATGAAGCTGTTCAGCAGCTCGGCGGCCGCATTCAGGTAGATGCGCGTCTCCAGCCTGCCGTCCGCGATGTCGGCGGCAAAGGCGTCGCTGCCCGGATAGGCGTTGCGGTCGATCCATTCGGCCGGATGTGCCGGACACTGGGGCGCAATCATAATGCATGCATAGTCGGAATTGAGCACGGCGGTGTTGAGCGCCGCGCCGTTGGTGGTGAGCTGCGTTTTGTTGTCGCTGCCGCGCGAGCCGTTGCCGTGCAGGTAGAGGAAGACCGGGTAGGTCCTGCCGCTCGTCGCATAGCCCTCGGGGAGGTAATAGCGGTAGGGAATCGTCGTCCCGTCCGACGCGGTGAAGCGGCCGGACAGGAAGACCTCGTCCGGAATCTTGCTCGACGTCGTGCCCGCCTCGGTCACAATCTCATCAAAGCCCGCGAGCTTGGTTTTCAGCGCGCCGGCCGCCTCGGCGGAGAGCGCAGTCATGTCGATGCGCGACTTTCCGCCGCAGCCGCCGTCGGTGCTCTTCAGCCCCGTAAAGTCGCCGCCCTTCAGGGTGATGGTGATATTGCCCGCCACCTTGCCGGACGTCCCCGCGGTGAAGTCGCCGACGAAGGTGCCGCCTGTGACGGTAACGTCGGTGTCGCCGCCGCGCCCCTTGTTGATCGCGCCGAGGTAGATGCGGTGGAAGGTGCCGCCCGCAAGCTCGATGTGCGCCATGCCGGTGTAGAGCTTGTCGATCTGGCGCGAGAAGGCGGTGATGGAGAACTCGCCGCTCTCCACGGTGATGTGCGAATCGAGGTCGTCGGTCAGCGTGTTCCACTTGTCCGCGCCTGCCTGTGCACCGCCGACGATGGAAAAGCTGCTGGCGATGTCGGTGTACGCGCCGAAGTCGAGGCATTCGACGCCCGCGCCCATCTTTACGGGATGGAACTGGGCGACGAGCAGCGCGCCGTTGTTCTTCTTTATGTCCGCGCCCTTGCCGCGGAAGGTGATCTCCGTAAAGGTCGTCGGCCCGTTCAGGATATAGCGCATGCTGTTGAAATACACGCCGCTGCCCGCTTCCGTGCGATAAGACTTGCCGTCCGTCTCCTGCGTCACGGTCACCTCGCCGCTGTGGTCGGGCTCGACAAAGGCGGCGCTCAGCGTATACGTTTCGACGATGACAATGGTGCCGCCGTCTTCGCCGAGCGCGGTATAGGCTGCCGCAAGGTCGCCGAGCGGAGACGCCGCCGTTCTGCCGTCACCGTTTCCGCCATCGGCGACATAGACCGTGCCTGCCGCCGCGGCGCTGAGCGTGAGGACGGTGCAGAGCAGCAGCAGAGACAGAAGAAAATGCTTTTTCATAATTCATCGTCCTTTCGGAATGACTTTACTTTCATTATACTTTTATCCGTTTGCAGCGTCAATGCAAAAAAACCGCGCGAAATTTGCACATTTTGTATAAAAAATCCGCACGGCGCAAACAATAAGCCGATGCGGCAAAAGGGAGGTTTCGATGATGAAAAACAAGAGATTTGCGCCGTTGTTTCTGATGATTTTTTCGGTGCTGGTGCTGGCTGTGTCGTTGTTCTACATGGTGGGCGCGATCGACGACGGCAGCGTGTATCACGATGTGCTGCGCCTGCATGTCATCGCCAATTCGGACGACCGGGAGGACCAGGAGCTGAAGCTGGAGGTGCGTGACCGCATTCTCGAAGCCTACGGCGCACGGCTCTCCGGCTTTGCCTGCAAGGAGGATGCCGAGGCGGCGGCGGTTTTGCTGCTGCCCGAGATTGAGGCGGCGGTAAACGGGTTTCTCGACGGCCGCGCGCCGTACACCTGCGCCGTGACGGTCGCCGAGGAATACTTCCCGACCAAAAGCTACGGCGAATACCGTCTGCCGCGCGGCGTTTACACCGCGCTCTGCGTCCGCCTCGGGAAAGCGGCGGGCGAGAACTTCTGGTGCGTGCTGTATCCGCCGCTCTGCCTCGGCGCGGCCAGTGCGGACGAGGGGGACATGGAGGATCTGTTCCTGTCCTCCGGGCTGACCGAGGACGAATACGAGCTGATGCGCGGCGCGAAGCCGGTCTTCCGCGTGCGCTTCAAGCTGCTCGAATGGCTGCACGGGGAGAAGTGAGGGAGTATCATTCCAAGCCTCCCTTGTGTAAAGGGAGTGTGGTACGGAACGCGTTGCGTTCCTAATGAGTTTCCCTTGCGGGAAACATCATCGCCGACGGAGGGATTGTTACAGAGCCACGGAACAACCCCTCAGTCACCTAACGGTGACAGCTCTCCTTGCACAGGGGAGCCGAAAGCGCCGGTCTCTACCGATTGGCGCAAACGGCGCACACACCGTAGGACGGGGGCTCGCTCCCGCCGCGTCTTCGCCGCTATACGCAAAAACAGGATGTTCAACCACACGGTTGAACATCCTGTTTCCATGTTTCTTTACTTGATATTCCCCTCATAGACTTCCGAAATCATGCCGGGGATCTCGCGGATCATGTAATGGATCACCAATGTGTTTTTGTAGGGTGACGCAATGCCGGAGACGTCTCTGCCGCTCAGCGTCTCGGCCAGCATTACGGCGCGGAAGACGTGAAAATTGTTGGTCACCACGGCGAAGGAGGCGTCTTCCTCCATCAGCGCAAGGCTGTTGCGGATGTTCTCGTTGGTGTCGCGGGACCTGTCCTCGAGCAGGAGCCGCGCGCCGTCAATGCCGCGCGCGGTCAGCACATTGTACATGCACTGCGCCTCGCTGATGAGCTCATCTGCCCCCTGTCCGCCCGAGAGAACGGCGCGGGTGTCCGGATTTGCACGCAGATAGTCCTCGGCGGCGTCGATGCGCCAGAGGAGCGCGTTGCTCGGACGGTCACCGCGCAGGTGCGCGCCGAGCACCACGATGTAGTCAAGCCCGTCTTCGCCTTTTGCACCCATTCCGGAGACCACGCCGGCCTCGATCACGAGCGACAGCGACGCGACAAAGGCAAGCAGCACACAGCCGGTGCGGAACAGCCAGCCCGGCAGGGGCAGGCGCCCATACCGTGCGGTCAGCGCGGCACAGAGCAGGCAGAAAACGCCGCCGATCGCCCAGATGCCGAGCAGCGAGATGCGGAAGCCCGCAAAAATGCCGCTGACGATGTAGTAGACCAGCATGACCAGCCCGAGGACGAGCCAGATCGCCGTCTTGACCTTTTGTGTCTTGGTTCGATTCTGCATACTGCCCTCCTTCATGGATGAAAAAAGCAGACAACACATGCTGCCTGCTTCTTCTGTCAATATGTTCTCCGGCGGGGAGGCGTCAGATGGCGCGCTCTACCTTGCCCGAACGGAGACAACGGGAACAAACGTAAACCGTCTTGGGTGTTCCGTTAACAACAGCCTTGACCTTGCGGATATTCGGCTTCCACATTCTGTTCGTCTTGCGATTCGAGTGGGAAACGTTATGACCGAAGGTTACGCCCTTGTTGCATACGCTGCACTTTGCCATGTGAATTACACCTCCATACTAAACTCATCTATCAAATTTTTATCATACAAATATAGTTCGCCTGACGCGACAACCGATATTATAGCATACCGATTGCGAAAAAGCAAGAGAAAATTGCAATTTTTCAAAAAAGTTTATTCGGCGCGCTTTGCGGCAATTTTTGCGACCTGCGGCTCCATCTTCGCCCAGAATGCGTCGGCGATCAGCTGCATACCGAGGTCGCTCGGGTGATTGAACCTGCCGTGCGTATCGGCGCGTGTGCCGATACCGTCGAGCGACACCCATGTGTCGCCGAACTGCTCGGCCACGACGCGCTTTTCGGCGTCAAGGACGGGACGGACATAGAAGCCCTCGCCGTGGAACACGACGGCAGTTCCCGCAGGGTCGAGAAACCGGCGCATGTCGGCGTAAGCGTCGGCAAAGCGGCGCGGCGGCGTCTCCGTCGTCTCGTAGTCCTTCGGCACATTGGCGCCGAAGAACATCACGATGATGTCCGCGCCGAAGGCGGCGGCGTCTGCATGTGCATCGGACGGCTTTGCGCCGTTCCACAGATTGGCCTCATAGCTGCCGACCTGCGCGATCGCCCATGCGGGATTCGGATCGTAGCGGCGGATGCGGTCGAGCAGCAGATGCACATAGTCGTGCGCCTCGTCGGACGCCGCCATGCCGCAGTCGTTCAGCCAGCCCATGGCGGGGCGGGGCGAATGCTTGGTGATGGAGTTGCCCGCGAAAAGAATGCGCAGGCCGCTGCTTTCGTGGACAAACACGCTTTGTCTGACCTGTCCCACGGCGGGGACATCGTTTTTTTGCAGATCTGTCATGATGGTTCTCCTTATGAAATGAGGTCGGCGCGGATATAGCCGTCGCAGACCGAATGAAAGCGTACTTTGCGCAGCTTGCCGCGCAGGTCTTCGTCGGACGCGACACGCACCTCGGCGAAGGCGGCGGTGTGCCCGCTCCACAGCCCGCCGACCTTTTGCTCAAAGAGCACGGCATCGGTCGGGTTCTTTTCGAGGATCCCGGCAAGGCGACGCGCCGTGCTCTCTTCGGAGAGGGCGATCAGCGCCTGCGAGCGCGCGTGCTTGACGTCTTCGGGGATCTGGCCGGGCATTTTTGCGGCGGGTGTGCCCGCGCGCTTCGAGTATTTGAAGACGTGCGTCGCGAGAAAGCCGACGCGGCGGGCAAATTCCATCGTTTCGGCAAAGTCGGCGTCGGTCTCGCCGGGAAAGCCGACGATGAAATCGGTGGTAAACTGTACGTCCGGCAGCGCCGCACGGGCGGCTTCGATGTTGCGCAGCGCGGTCTCGGCGTTGTATTTGCGCCGCATGGCGGCAAGCGTGTGCGACGAGCCGCTCTGCATGGAGAGATGAAAATGCGGCGTGAGCTTTCTGACCGCCGCGATGCGTTCGAGGAAGGCGGGGCGCATCAGCGTCGGCTCGAGCGAGCCGAGCCGGATACGCTCGATGCCGTCGATACGATCCACCGCGTCGAGCAGGTCGCAAAGGCTCTCGCCCGTGTCCGCGCCGAAGGACGCGGTCTCGATGCCGGTCAGCACCACCTCGCGCACGCCGGCGGCGGCGAGGGTGCTTGCCTCGGCGACGATGTCGGCGATCCGCTTGGAGCGGACATGCCCGCGCGCGTCCGGAATTTTGCAGTAGGCACAGCGATTGTCGCAGCCGTCCTCGATTTTAATATAGGCGCGCGTGCGCGGCGCATGCGTGATGCGCATGGATTCAAAGCCCGCGCCCTCGAGCGGCGTGATCTCGATCTTCGGGATGTCCTTGCCGTCGAGCAGCTCAAGCGCGCGTGTGACCGTGCGCAGCTTGCCCTCGCTGCCGCAGACGTAGCGCACGCCCTCGATGGCGGCGACGGCCTCGGGCGACACCTGCGAATAGCAGCCGCAGACCATGATCTTCGTCTCGGGCGACTGCCGCACAAGACGGCGGATGAGCTGGCGGCACTTGCGGTCGCCCTCGGCGGTCACGGTGCAGGTGTTGATGACGGCAACGTCCGCACCCTCCTCCACCGGGATAAAACCGCGGCGCGCGGCCTCCTCGAGAATGGCCTCGCTCTCGTATTGACTGACCTTGCAGCCGAGGGTATAGACCGCAAATGTCCGATGCATAGACCATGCCTCCCCTGCGATGAAATATCAAACCACTTTATCATAGCATATTTTCCGCGCCGCGTAAATAGAAAAATGTTTGATTTTTCGCCTGAAAATCCGCAAAACGACTTGCAAAACGGTGCGCGCGGGTGGTATAATGATTTGAAAACCAAATAGCCGAAAGGCGGACTGGAGACACAATGAGTAAATTACATGTATTCGATCATCCTCTGATTGCGCATAAGCTGTCGATTATGCGTCAGACGAAAACCGGTTCCAAGGACTTCCGCGAGCTGCTCAACGAGATCGCCATGCTGATGGGCTACGAGATCACGCGCGACCTCCCGGTGGAGGACTACGAGATCGAGACCCCCCTTGAGAAGATGGCGGGCAAGCGCATCTCCGGCAAGAAGCTGGCGATCGTGCCGATCCTGCGCGCAGGTCTCGGCATGGTGGACGGTCTGCTCACGCTCGTGCCGGTCGCCAAGGTCGGTCACATCGGGCTTTACCGCGACCCCGAGACGCACACCCCGGTCGAATACTACTGCAAGCTGCCCGAGGACATCGAAAACCGCATTGTCATCCTGGTTGACCCCATGCTGGCCACCGGCGGCAGCGCGATCGACGCGGTCAACATGCTCAAGAAGCGCGGCGTCACCAACATTCGTTTCATGTGTCTCGTTGCCGCGCCCGAGGGCGTTGCCGCACTCCAGGAGGCGCATCCCGACGTGGATATTTTCACGGCGGCGCTCGACCGTCAGCTCAATGAGCACAAGTACATTCTCCCCGGTCTCGGCGACGCCGGCGACCGCATTTTCGGCACGAAGTAAGCCATGCGCATCCTGACCGTCGGGCAAAACGACGCGGGGCAGCGGCTGGACAAGTTCCTGCAAAAGGCGCTTTACGGGATGCCGCCCGCGCTGATGTACCGCCTGATCCGGCAGAAGAAGATCAAGGTCAACCGCAAGCGCGCCGAGGGCGGGCAGATGCTCGCCGAGGGCGACACGGTGCAGCTGTTTGTCGCCGACGATTTTTTCGCGGGCGGCGAACGCCGCGGCAGTGCGAGCGAGCTTTCCCGCGTGAAGCCGAACCTCGACATCGTGTACGAGGACGACAACATTCTGCTGCTCAACAAGCGGCCGGGCGTGCTGGTGCACGACGACGCCGAGGGACAGAGCGACACGCTCCTGCTCCATGCCAAGGCGTATCTCTGTCAGAAGGGCGAATACGACCCGGCGGCGGAGCAGTCCTTTGCGCCCGCGCTCTGCAACCGCATCGACCGCAACACGGGCGGCGTGGTGATCTTGGCGAAGAACGCCGAGGCGCTTCGCGTGATGAACGAGAAGATACGAAGCGGCGAGGTCTCGAAGTTCTATCTGGCGGCGGTGCACGGCATTCTGCGGAAGAAGAGCGACACGCTCCTTGCCTGGTTGAAGAAGAACGCGGCGACCAATACCGTGAAGATCTACACATCGTCGGACAAGCCGCGCGATGCCAAGCGTATCGCCACGCGCTATCGCGTGCTTGCGGAGAAACACGGCGATTCACTCATCGAGGTGGAGCTGCTCACGGGCAGGACGCATCAGATCCGCGCGCAGTTTGCCGAGATCGGGCATCCGCTGCTCGGCGACGGCAAGTACGGCGTCAATCGCGACGACAGGCGGCGCGGCTACAAGTTTCAGGCGCTCTATGCCTATCGTCTCCGCTTCGATTTTGCGGATACGACGGGCGCGCTCGGCTACCTTTGCGGAAAAGAGTACAGACTGCCCGAGGGGTCGGTCTGGTTTGTCTCGGATTTTATGGAATGAGAGGTGTTTTGGATGGTACGCATTGAAATGGAAGACGGCGGCGTCATCACGCTCGAACTCGATCATGATGCCGCGCCGAAAACGGTTGAGAATTTTGAGAAGCTCGTCTCCGAAGGCTTTTACGACGGGCTGATTTTCCACCGCGTCATCCGCGGCTTTATGATCCAGGGCGGCGACCCCACCGGCACCGGTATGGGCGGCGCGGACGAGAACATCGTCGGCGAATTTGCGCTCAACGGGCATCCCAACCCGATCAGCCACAAGCGCGGCGTCATCTCCATGGCGCGCGCGCAGGACTTCAACTCCGCATCGTCGCAGTTTTTCATCGTGCATGAGGACGCGCCCTATCTCGACGAGCAGTATGCCGCGTTCGGCCATGTCGTGGACGGTATGGACATCGTGGACGAGATCGCCAATGTCCCCACCGGGTACATGGATCGTCCCCGCACCGATATGCGCATGAAGAAGGTCACGCTGGTCGAGGACTGAACCGAATTGAAAGAAAAAACGGAATGCTCCGGCATTCCGTTTTTTGTTGTTGTGAAAAAAGTTAAAATGTTAATTTCCACCGTGCCGTGCGGTTCTATCCAAGCCTCCCCCCGGTAAAGGAAGGCGTCATGCGAAGCATGACGGAGGGATTGTTATAAAGTAAAAAACAACTCCTCAGGCGGCGTCAGGATGTTTTTCGGTTTCGCTTGCGAAATCGTCGGTGTTCAGCCGACGAAGAAAAACTCCGCGAGACGCTGCGCGTCTCGTACAGCTATCCCCTTGCACAGAGGGGGCCTTGTTTGCGCCATTTGCTGATTATTATTCATTCTTCTGCCGGCAGATTTTTTCGATCAGATCGGTCATCAGCGCGTCGCGGTGGATGGAGTAGACATAGCGCATGGTTGCGCCGTCCGCCGCCGCGTAGCGGTGGTCGTAGGTCGGCAGCGCCGTCGGCAAAAGGCGCGACGCCATGAAGCGGTCGCCCGCATTGCAGAGCCATGCCACGGCGGTGACATCCCAGATGACGCGCGTCCACGCGCCGCGCGCATACTTTTCGGCGGCGGCTATTGTGTTTTTGCCGAGGTAGTCGGCAAGCGGGTTCTTGCCGAGCAGCCAGTATTCGATCTCGGGCTTTGAGAGGGTGAAGGCATCCACCACGCCGAGGCAGGGAAGCTGCACAAAGGGAACGCCGCTCTGCATCACGACGCGCGCCGCCGCGATGTCCTGCATCAGGTTGAACTCGCGGTTATCCGCATAGTGGCGGGCGTTGCCGCCGAGCCACACGACCACGCAGTTTTCGGCAATCTGCGGGGCAAGGAGCAGGGCGGAGGCGATGTTGGTGATCGCGCCGATCGCCACGATGTACAGCGGGTGCTCCGGCGAATAGCGCATCGCCCGCGCCGCGAGGTCTTCCGCCGCCGCGGAGACGACGGGCGTATTCTCGTCGGACAGAAACTGCGTCGAGCCGCGGAAGACCGGGACGCTTGCCCCGAGGAGCGACAGCACCTTGTGAATCTCGTCGTAGCTTTTCTCCATGCCGTCCGCCGGGCTTGTCGAATTGGCGTTGAAGAAGGGGGCGGCATAGATGGCGGCGGTGCGGATGTCCGCGCCCGCGCGGAGCAGATAGGCGATGGCAAACTGGTCGTCGATCTCGTTGAAGGTGTCGGTGTCCAGCACCACGTCGATGGGTCCCGTGGGCACGCACAGGTTTTGCAGTCTTTGTTCTTCGGTCATATGCTTCTCCTATTCTGCGGCAGGCAGCCGCTCGCACATGTCGGGCATCGCCGCGCGCACTTCGGCAAGCGCGGGGATCGAGGGCGCGGCGCCCCTGCGCGATACCGCGATGGCGGCGGCGGCCGACGCGGTCTTCAGCGCGTCCCGGTATGTCTCGCCGCGCGTCATGGCGGCGGCGAAATAGCCGGTGAAGGTGTCGCCCGCCGCGGTGGTATCGACCACGGCGGTTTCAAACGCGGCTTGCCGCAGCGTCTCGCCGTCGGCGAACAGTATGCAGCCGTCCGCGCCGAGGGTGAGCAGAATTTGCAGGTGCGGATAGCGCGCGGCAAGGTTTCGCAGGCAGACCGCGAGGTCGTCATCGCCGCCGAGCGCGCGGATCTCCACCTCGTTGAGGATGAGAAAATCCAGGCAGGCGAAGTCCACTTCATGCAGTCGCTCGTTGCAGGGCGAGGGATTGAGCAGAATGCGCAGCCCGCGCTGCTTCGCGCGGGAGACTAAATAGGGAAGATTGTTGATTTCGTTTTGCAGGAGCAGCAGGTCGCCCGCCTCAAAATGGGCAAGCACAGCGTCGATGTAGGCGTCCGTGATGGTTTCGTTTGCGCCGGGGTAGAGAAAAATGGCGTTTTCCCCGCCGTCGCTGACCTGGATGACGGCATGGCCGCTCGCACCGTCCGTCTTTTGCAGCAGCGAGATGTCCACGCCGCGGGACGCAAGCGTCCCGGTCAGCAGCGCGCCGTCCTGCCCGACCGCACCCGCAAAGCGGACGTCCGCGCCCGCCGCCGCGGCGGCAATCGCCTGGTTCAGCCCTTTCCCGCCGGGGAAAACGGCATAGTCGCAGGTGCGTTCGGTCTCGCCCGGCGCGACGATATGGTCAAGCCGATAGACCCGGTCGTTGTTGCAGGAGCCGAAAACAAGCAGTCTCATGCGCGCGCCTCCTTTTTCGTAACAAATATACATTTATAGCATACCACAGAATGCCCGAAATCGCAAGCGGAATCGCGCGTGGCGGAAATGCCTCCTCTTTTTTACTGGCAAATACTCCTTACACCTTTTGACTACTTTCTTTTTGTTTTTGCATGTCGTTTTATGCTGTTTTGTGCATTGGGAACACCCGTGAAAATTGATGTGAAAAAGTCCGCAAACCCTTGAAACTAAAGGATTTACGGACTTTTTTCTTTGGCAGGGGCACAAACGGCTCACGCGGCGCATGGCGCCGCCTATGCGTTTTCCGTGGGAAAACACGCTCGCCTTTGCGGGTATCACTTCAATTCCACGGGAATCCAAACTTCATAGTACCGATTCTTCTGACGGAGATCGCGGTCTGTCCAAAGGTGCAGAACTTCGATAGCGAGATTATATTTCTGCTTGTACTCAGAGGCAGGAAGCCACGAGTCGAAAATCAGTTCAAACAGCTTCGGGAACTCATCCCATGCAAGTCCGCAGCATTCGGTTTTGAATGCTGCGTATGTTCCTGCAGGAAGTGTCCTTGTTTCAACTTCAAAAGTCTTTACATCGGCTTTCTCACGGGCAATCATATATTTGCCGTCCTGCCAAATGCCATACCATACGCCATCGTAGGAAGTGCTGTCGGGCTGATTCCAATCACCCGCGCAAAGCTGACCGGGCACATCGTCGCAATCATTTGCCCACATGGCGTGGCGCAGTTCTTCACGCGTTTTATAGCCCTGCCCCTCATACTGTTTGGATACACCGTACACAACGGTATCTGCCAACTCAATCATTCTGAAATCCATTTCTTTTGCTCCTTTAACTACAATGTGAAAGGAAGCAGGTGAATACACTTTCAGTGAGCCGCCGTTTTTGCGATAAACAGACGGTGTAATGCCGTGCTGCTTTGCAAAGGCTCTTGAAAAAGCCGCAGCACTGTCATAGCCGTATTTTATCGCAATGTCGATGATTGGTGTCTTGCTATGCTGCAGATCCTGCGCCGCAAGTGTCAGCCGTCTGCGTCGTATGTACTCTTTCAGCGTCATGCCGGTCATATAGCTGAAAAAGCGAATAAAACTATCTGCAGTAATGCAAGCGATACCGGCAGCCGTATCAAGATCAACCTCTGCGCACAAGTTTGCCTCAATATATTCAACAGCTGCATTCAGTTGCTTTAACATATTCATCTGTCTCACCTCACGCATATAGTTTATCGAAAAAACATTTCGGATGTTTGACTTTCCCCGGGCGGAAATTGTTCACAAACGGCTCACGCGGCGCATGGCGCCGCTAAGTGTTTTCCGTGGGAAAACACGCTCGCCTTTGCGGATCCCCATACGAAAATAAAAGACCACCGAATGGTGGCCTTTTATTTTGGCAGGGGCACAAACGGCTCGGGCGTCGCGTAGCGCCGCCTATGTGTTTTCCGTGGGAAAACACGCTCGCCTTTGCGGATCCCCATACGAAAATAAAAGACCACCGAATGGTGGCC
>CAKSLQ010000010.1 GCA_934467415.1 uncultured Eubacteriales bacterium | reverse complement strand
CCGCTCAGAGTAGAGCAGGTGATCATGCCGTCATAAAAACTGTTTCCGCCCGTCATTCGGTACGCACCGCGAATGGCCTCTTTTCGTTCCATGGTTTTCTCTCCGTGTTTCAATCAACACACGACCGTTTCCGATCTCATTTTTTCAAAATGTCCACGATTTTCGCAAAGTCCTCTTTTGCCTCCTTGAAGATCGGCAGCATACAGTAGCAATGCACCATCTTCGGGCGGGCGGACACCGTATAGGGGACATTTGCCCGTTTGCAGGCTTCCTCAAAGTCCGGCAAAGCACCGTAGAGCACCTCGTCGGCAGAATAGAAGAAGTGGATATCACCCACGCCGGTAAAATCTCCCCGGGAGCCGGAGAGCATATAGTCCGGCACATTCTCACAGCCGTGCCGCATGAACTTCTCCACCGTCACCATAAAGGCGTAGTCGATGGAAACGTCCCTTTCATTGAGTGTCTGCATCCGCGCCCTTTCCGCATCGTTCCACGGCACTTCACCGGGGGATACGGCGACGATGTGCCGCGGCTGCGGCAGCGGTTCAGGCTGCGCGTTGTTGTGCGCAGCGATCCCCAGGGCCAGCGCACCGCCGGAGGAAAAGCCGCAGGTGCTGACATTTCCGCCGCCGTATATTGCAATCATATTCCGGTAACATTCGTACACCATCGCATAGGTTTCAGTAATGCAGTACTCTGTGCAGAGCGGGTAAAACGGGAACCACACATCACAGCCGGTCTCACGGCACAGCTTACGCATCACAGGCAGGTCGCCCCTGTCCGGTCCGATGACCATGCCGCCGCCGAAGAAATAGAGAATTGCGCGCGCAGACGGCTTCGGATGCTCTCGCACAATCAGGCAGGGAAAGCCGCCCACCGTGATCGTTTCATAATACGCCTTGCGGTCGGTGGGCGCAAACACGCCGCGATGCCGGTTCTGCTTTTCGATTTCCTCTCGCAGAGCCTCCTCCGGCAGGGCAAATGCTTTTTTCGCGCCGGAGAGCTTGTACGCCGTGCGCAGAACGGATGCAAAAATGCTCATGCTCGATCTCCTCATTTCCGTGCCGTGACGCACAGCCAGCTTTTCTTTTTGTGTATCTGCACATCGCGAAAACCCGCCTGTTCCAGATACGCCTTTAGCTCGACGTCCTTGTAGATGGTCATGCCGCCGATAATCTCCGTCCACTTCTCGTCCTTGTCCGTGTCGCCATTGCTTTCATTGCAGATGAGTAATGTCCCGCCGCTCTTCAGCACCCGGTAAACCTCGCGGAAGCACTGCGGCAAGTCAGGCCAGAAGTAGACGGTTTCAAACGCCGTGACCGCATCAAATCGCTCCGCCTCGAACGGCAGTTCCGCTACGCTCGCACACAGCACATCGCAGCGTCCTTTTGTAACGGCAGCTTCGTTGACTTTTTTTGATTTCTCCACGCTGACGGGCGAATAGTCGATGCCCTTGACAATGCCCTGCGGGCATTTTTTCAGCAACCTCTTGATGTTTGCACCGCCGCCGCAGCCGCAGTCCAGCACCTCGGCGTCCGGCACAGGCTCCAAAAAGCGAAGCCCCCACCGCGCCACGGGGCCGTGCCCCAGATTCATCATGGCGACCATGAGTTTCCCGCCGAAGCCGACAGGCTTGCGGGTGTTTTCAAAGAATGACATATCACACCTCCGATTTCACGCATTCCGCATAAGTCAGCGGGAATGAAGCTTTCAGAACAGCGCTTTTCCGCACCGTCCAGCCGTTTTGCCGCAGAAAATCCAGATATTCCGCGCTCGTCCACCTGCTGCGGAGAGGGAAGCCCGCGAGCTTCATAAAAAAGGCTTTGATCTTGCCGGGAAATGCGTTCTCCGCATGAGTAAAGGTGGGCGCAATCAGCACGCCGTCGTCCTTCAGCACACGCCTGATCTCAACAAGCGCTTTCTCCGGCTGCGGCACGATGTGCAGCGCATTGGACACGATCACCACGTCGAAGGTCGCCTCCGCATAGGGCAGACGGAACATGTCCTGCACCGAAAAGTACAGCTTCGCCGAGCGGTTATCCCGCCTCGCCGCCGCGATCATCGCCGCGGAGGCATCCGTCGCCTCGATATGCGCCGCCGCGCCGACGATGTTTTTTGCGATCAGCCCCGTGCCGGTGGCCAGCTCCAGCACCGTTTTGTGCCGCACGACCGGTCGGATCAGCGCATACATCGCATCATACGCCGCCCGATCCTTTCGCATGAAGCGGTCGTACCGGCCGGCGTTTCTGTCCCAGAAATTCTTGTGTTCTCGCATCTCTTTCCTTCCTTTCACCGTCAGACTTGCCTGTCTGCACATGCGCGCCGGTTGGTTAGACACGGCTAACTCATGCGCCATGGAAAAGCCGCATTTCTGCGGCCTTTCGGCTGATTCCAATAGATTTCCCCGGTGGATTCGTTCAATACAGCTTTGCGCCTGCCGGAATGTGAGGATCTACCATGAGCAAATGCAGCTTTTCTTCGCCGTTTTCGTGATGCACGGCAGAGATCAGCATACCGCAGGAGTCGATACCCATCATCGGGCGAGGCGGGAGGTTCGTAATGGCGATGCAGGTCTTGCCCACCAGCTCCTCCGGCTCATAATACTCGTGAATACCGCTCAAAATGACCCGATCTTCCCCGGTTCCGTCGTCCAGAACGAACTTCAAGAGCTTCTTGGACTTCTTCACGGCTTCGCATTCCTTGACCTTTACGGCACGGAAATCGGACTTGGAGAAGGTGTCAAAATCCACGAAATCCTTGAACAGCGGCTCGATCTCCACATTGGAGAAGTCGATCTTCTCCGGGGCGGTTTCGGCAGCCGGAGCGGCCTCCGGCTTCTTTTCCGTCTTGGGCGCGTCGAGCGGCTTCATTGTCGGGAACAGGAGCACATCGCGGATGGTATCGGCGCCGGTCATCAGCATGACACAGCGGTCGATGCCCATGCCCATACCGCCCGTGGGCGGCATACCGTATTCAAGCGCGGTGAGAAAATCTTCATCGAGCATCTCGGTCTCGTCGTCGCCGCGCTGACGCTGCTCCGCCTGCTTGACAAAGCGCTCGCGCTGATCGAGCGGGTCGTTCAGCTCGGAATAGGCATTGGCCAGCTCGCTGCGGCAGATGAACAGCTCGAAGCGCTCGGTCAGCCGCGGGTCGGCGGGACTGCGCTTGGTGAGCGGAGAGACCTCGACGGGGTACATCGTGATGAAGGTCGGCTGCACGAGTTTTTCCTCGACCTTCTGGTCGAAGCAGGCATAGAGCGCGTTGCCCCATGTCTTCTCGGCGGCGGGTGCAAGCTCGACGCCCTGCGCCTTCGCCGCGGCGACCGCCTCGGCGTCATCGGTGATTGCGCCGAAGTCGATGCCGACGTATTCCCTGACCGCGTCCACCATGGTCAGTCTGCGCCAGCCCGGCGTGAGGTCAACGGTCTCGCCCAGCCACTCGAGCGTGTAGGTGCCGTGGATTGCCTTGGCCGCGCCCGAGAGAATGCCCTCGGCAATGTCCATCATATCGTGGAAATCGGCATACGCCTGATACATCTCCACCGTGGTGAACTCGGGGTTGTGCTTCGGGTCCATGCCCTCGTTGCGGAAGATGCGGCCCACCTCATAGACGCGGTCCATGCCGCCGACGATCAGCCGCTTGAGCGGCAGCTCGGTGGCGATGCGCATATACATGTCGATGTCGAGCGTGTTGTGATGCGTGATGAACGGGCGCGCCGCCGCGCCGCCCGCGATGGTATTCAGCACCGGCGTCTCGACCTCGATGTAATTCATGCCGTCGAGATAATTCCGCAGGAATTTGATAAACTGCGAGCGAATGACAAAATTGCGCTTGACCTCGGGATTGACGATGAGATCGACATAGCGCTGTCTGTAGCGCAGGTCCTGATCCTTCAGCCCGTGGAACTTCTCGGGCAGGGGCAGGAGCGATTTGGACAGCAGCACGATCGTCTTGGCGTGTACCGAGACCTCGCCGGTCTGCGTGCGGAACACGAAGCCGACAACGCCGACGATATCGCCGATGTCGTACTTCTTGAAATCGGCATATTCGTCCGTGCCGACATCGTCGCGCTTGACATAGACCTGCAGCTTGCCGTCGCGATCCAGCAGATGCATGAAGCTTGCCTTGCCCATGACGCGCTTGCCGACGATACGGCCTGCGATCTGCACGTCCTTGCCCTCATAGGCGTCAAAATCCGCTTTGATCGCCTCGCTGTGCGCGTTTACGTCAAAGGAGGTCAGCTCAAACGGGTTTCTGCCCGCCGCCGTGAGTGCGGCCAGCTTCTCGCGGCGCACCGCAAGCTCATTTGTGTTATTGGATTCGGTCACGGGTGTCTGATTTTCTGCCATCTTCGTACTTCCTTTAACTCTGTCTCAGCCGTTGAGCTTCACGCGCGAAACCGAAAGCAGCTTCAGCGGATAGCTTGTGCCCTCGGGCGTCTCCACCGTGACAACGTCGCCCTCGCGCGCGCCGATGAGCGCCGCGCCGATGGGAGACTGATCCGAGATCTTGCCCGTCCAGAAATCCACCTCGTTGGAGCCGACGATCGTATATTCAACTTCCTTGCCGTGCTTCTCGACCTTGACGACCGAGCCGACGCTGACCTTGGAGTGATCCACCTCGGACTCGTCCACGACGATTGCATGCAGGATCAGCCCCTCCAGCTCGGTGATGCGGCTCTCGACCTTGGCCTGCTCGTTGCGCGCCTCATCGTACTCGCTGTTCTCCGAAAGGTCGCCGTAGGAGCGGGCGACGGCCAGCGCTTCCTTGACCTCGGCGCGCCGGGTCGTCTTCAGGAAATCCAGCTCGTCAACGAGCGCCTGATAGCCCTCTTTGGTATAATGCATCTGCTTTGCCATAATAACTACCTCTTTTCGTATATCGTGAACCGAAGATTATTTGTAAAGTGCAAGCGCCGCCTGCAGCTGTGCGTCGTTTTCATGCGCCAGCTTGAAGAGATTGATGCCGCGATACTGCTCGTCAAGCTCGGACTCGATGTCCGGCGTGATGCCGACGCCCTCATAGTTGTCCGAATAGGGGGGCGCATACATCGAGGTCGAGATGCGCAGCGCCGAGCCGTCTTCAAACGGGATCAGCGACTGCACGGTTCCCTTGCCGTAGGTCACGGTGCCGACGACGATCGCCTTCTGATAGTCCTTGAGCGCGGAGACAAACAGCTCGGCCGCCGACGCGGTGTTGCCGTTGGCCAGCACGACCATGGGCGCCTTAAATTCCTTTTCGTCCGACTCATAGACCTTCTCGGTGCCGTCCTTGTACTGGATGCGGACGATCGGCCCCTCGGGCAGCAGCACGTCGAGAATCTCCAGAATGGAGGAAAGCTCGCCGCCGCCGTTGTTGCGGACATCGACGATGTAGCCGTGCACGCGGTCGGCCTGCCCCCGGCGGAGCGCCTCGGTAAACTGCGCCGCGGTGGTGTCATTGAAATCCATCAGGCGAATGTAGGCGACCGGCGCAGTCAGCGTGGGCACTTCGATCGTCTCATAGGTGACCGACTGCTCCTCGACCATGCGGCGCGTGAGCGTGAGGTCAAACTGCTCGCTGTGGTTCTCGCCGCGCGCCACGGTGACGGTGACATCCGTGCCGATCTCGCCGCGCACCTTGGCGATGGCCTCGTTGTAGCCGAGAGAGGAAACGCTCTCCCCGCCGACCGCGATGATGAAATCGCTCGGCAGGAGGCCGCCCTCGTCTGCGGGGCTGTTCGGCATGACGTTGAGCACCTCGATCACGCCGTACTCGGCATTGTAGACGACGCTGACGCCGATGCCGGCAAACTCGCCCGAGTAGCCCTGCTGGAGCGCCGTGTAGTCCTCGGCGTTGTGGTATGCGCCGTACTTATCGCCGGTGTAGGCGACAAAGCCGTGCGCCGCGCCCTCGACCAGCTCGTCGATGTCAAGGTCGCCGACGTAGTAGTCGGCGTACAGCGCGGCGATCTCGCCGATCTTGGCCGCAACGCGCTCGGTGATCTGTTCGCCGAGCGTCTTCTCGGCGGGTTCGACGGGTTCGGTCGGCTCGTCGGTCTTCTCGGTATAGTCGGTGGGGACCTGCCCTGCCGGCTCATCGCGGAAGAACACGTCGCCGAAGATGATTGTCAGCTGAAAGGTGATGACCATCGCGAAGATCACAAGGAAGATCGCAAGCCAGAGTGAAATCTTTTTTGTCATGCTGTTTTCTCGTTTTCTGTGTTTTCTGTAAAGATAATCGTTTTACTTCGGCTGAACGACCCAGCCGTTGGCGATGGGATCCTGGATCTTGCCGTCCACGCGCACCTCAAAGTGCAGATGCGGCCCGGTGACATTGCCGGTGGCGCCCATCTCGGCGATGTGATCGCCCTGCTTGACCGTGTCGCCGACCTTGACCAGCAGCTTGGAGCAGTGCGCATACAGGGTGGAAATGCCGCCGCCGTGGTCGACGACGATGTAGTTGCCGTAGCTGGAATGCCGCTCGGCGACGACGACCTTGCCGGTCTGCGCCGCGTAAATGTCCGTGCCGACCGCCGACGGAATGTCAATGCCGCGGTGGAAATCGGTCACCTTTTTGCCGTAGATGTAATAGGTGCGGTAGCCGTAGGTGCTGCTGATGCGCTTGACCGAGAGGTCGCACGGCCAGATGAACTTGCCGCCGACGTATTCGGACTGGCTGGCCTTGGCCAGCTGCTTCAAGAGGTTTTCGAGGCGCGCATTCTCCTCGTCCTCGGCCTTCCGCGCCGCCTCATACTCGGCGGTGATCTGTGCCTCGGTCTTGCGGAGCGACGCGATGTAGCGATCCGAGTCGCCCTTCTGTTCTTCGAGCGCCGACTGCTCCTTCAGCAGCTCCTCGGCGTAGGTCTCCTGCTCCGCCTTCGTCGATTCCAGCTCGGCCTTCGCCGATTCCAGCACGCTCTTCATGTCCTCGAGCTGCTGCTTCTCGGTCTTGAACTTTTCGAGCAGCTTTGAGTTGTAGGAGAGCAGATTTGCCGCATTTTCCACGCGGGAGAGCAGATCGCTCATGTCATCCGCGCCGATCACAACGCTGAGCGCGTCCGTGTTCTCGCTTTCATACTGCGCGCGGATCATGAGCAGGAATTTTTCGCGGGTGGCATTGACCTCCGCCGTCTTCTCGGTGATCTCCACCTCTTTCTCGGCGATGGCGTTCTCCTTTTCGCCGATCTGAACGGTGAGTGCATCGAGCAGATTCTGCGCGGTCTCGATCTTCTTCTCGGTGCTGAGGATCAGCTCGTAATAATACGCGGACTGCTGCTGCGCCGAATAGCGGTCGCTCTGCACGTCCTTCAGCTTATCCTTCAGCTCTTTCTGTTTTGCCTCCAGATCCTTGATGGACTGCTGGTAGGCGATGACGTCCTTATTGTCCGCAAACTGCGATGCCGAGGTCTTCGCCGCCGAGACGGCAAACGCCGCGCCGGCCGCAACCGTCGCCGCCGCGAGAACGACAGCAAGCAGTTTTTTCATCTTTTTCATTGCAAACGCTCCTTTCCGGAAAAAGGTCAGGTTCGGTCACGCCTCCACATAGCGGCCGAGCGAAACGATACTGCCGACAATGCCGCAGAACAGCGAAATCGCAAAGAAGATGGCAAGCAGCATCGGGGTCATGGCGGAATAGCTGTACATCCGCACGATGCCGATCTCGGAGAGGACAAAGCTTGAAAGCCCGCCGTAGATCAGCTTTTCCAGGAAGTAGGCCACCCCTGCGCCGATGCAGCCGATCAGCACGCCCTCCAGCACGAACGGCGCGGCGATGTAGGCGCGCCCCGCGCCGATGTAGCGCATGATCGCGATCTCCTCGCGGCGGGCATACACCGACAGCTTGATGGTGTTGATGATGACAAACAGCGAGACCACGCCGCAGAGCACGGCAAACCAGACGAAGACGACCGAGATGCCGTTTTGCAGCGAGCCGATCGTCGCGGCGAGATCCAGGCGGCTGTTGACCTTGCGCACACCCTCGATCTGCTTGAGCTCATAGTCCAGCGTCGTTGCCCCTGCGTTGTCCGCATAGGTGATGCGGTAGCAGTCGGACAGCGGATTCTCCTCCGGGGTGATGTCGTCGAGCAGGTAGGCGTATTCCGCAAACTCGCCCGCGACCTCGCGGAGCCCCTCCTCCTTGGAGACATAGGTCACGCTCTCGACATTGTCGAGGGCGCGGATCTCGTCGCCGATGCGCGCCGCCGTGGCGGCGTCGGCGTCGTATTCGAGGAAGACCTCGATCTCGTTGAGATCGGTGATGTCCGCAAGATTATAGTCAATATTTCTGGAAATCAGCGCAAAGCTGCCGATAAAAAGCAGGCAGCTGACCAGCACGAAAATGCTGACAAAGGTGAGCAGCCCGTTGCGCACCATCCCGTGCAGCGCCTGCAGAAGTGCATCGCCGAAGCGTCTCATCTGCCGTCACCTCCCGCCGCGCTGTCCTCCGCGACGCGGCCGTCGCGCAGGCGCACAATGCGCTGATTGAACATCTTGGCAAGCTCCGTCTCGTGCGTGACGACGACGACGGTCTTGTTGTACTCCTTCATCTTGACCAGCAGACCCATGATCTCCATGCTGAGCTTGGGATCGAGGTTGCCGGTCGGCTCATCGGCGATGATGGTATGCGGATTGTTGATGATGGCGCGCGCCAGAGCGACGCGCTGCTGCTCGCCGCCCGAAAGCTGGTTTGGGAAGCAGTTGGCCTTATCCTCGAGGCCGACGATGCGCAACATCGACATCACGCGGCTCTTGACCTCGGCCGCGTCCGCCCCGCCGATCACGCGGAGCGCGAAGGCGACGTTCTCAAACACCGTCTTTTTCTTGAACAGGCGGAAGTCCTGAAAGACCACGCCGAGCCGGCGGCGGTACTTCGGGATGCGGGCCGCGGGCATCTTGGCAAGGTTGGTCCCGCCGACCCACAGCTCGCCGCTCGTGATGCGTTCCTCGCGCAGCAGGAGCTTGGTCATCGTGGTTTTACCGGCGCCGCTGTCCCCCATAATGAAGACAAATTCGCCGTCGTCTATTTTCAGATTCAGATTATCCAGAGCGACCTTCCCGGCGGGATATCGCTTGGTTACATTCTTAAATTCGATCATTTTCCATCCTCGGATGCCGACGAAAAACGCGGCAGATTGGCATAGGCGCACGGCGCCCGGCAGCGGGGAGCGAAAGCCCCATTACGCAAGAATTGCAGGAATGCGCCCGGCGCATTCCCACAATCCGAAAGCATATCAGAATTTAACCGGCTTTGAGGTCAGGTACTTCTTGACCATCAAAGCAACCTTGAAGGTGATGGCGTGTTCAAACTCGCGCAGGTCAAGACCCGTGATCTTGCGGATCTTTTCGAGGCGGTAGACGAGTGTGTTTCTGTGTACGAAGAGTTTTCTCGATGTCTCGGAGACATTCAGATTATTTTCAAAGAAGCACTGGACGGTCATCAGGGTCTCGCGGTCAAGCGACTCGATCGAGCCCTTCTTGAACACCTCCTGGAGGAACATCTCGCACAGCGTGGTCGGCAGCTGATAGATCAGGCGGCCGATGCCGAGGTTTTCGTAGCTGATGATGTTCTTCTCGGTGTCAAACACCTTGCCGACCTCGATGGCCACCTGCGCTTCCTTGTAGGCGCGCGCAAGGTCCTTGATGTTGTCCACCACGGTGCTGATGCCGATGGACACCTTGGCGTAAAACTCGGAGGACAGCGTCTGCGCGATGCCGGTGGCGATGCGCTCGGTCTCCTTGGTGTCGGTGGTGGGCTTGACCTCCTTGACCAGCACAATGTCGCTCTCGCCGACGCTGATGACATAGTCATGGTTCTTGTCGGGGAACATGTTCTGCACGATCTCGTAGGGCAGCATGTCGGTCTTGCCGCTGAACTTGATGAGGAAGACCACGCGGCTCTCCTCCGCGTTGAAGCGGAGCTCCTTGCCCTTGATGTAAATATCGCTTTGCAGGATGTTGTCGAGGATGATGTTCTTGATGAAGGAGCACTTGTCGTACTTTTCATCGTACAGATTCTTGATGTTGGAAAGCGAAATGGCGATCAGCGACGCGGTGCTGGCCGCCGTCTTGTCGTCCCCTTCCACAAACACGATCTGATCGAGCTTTGAGCCCTGTCCGATTGCGCGGTATGTATAACCGTTCAGCGCGACTGCGTCGCCCGAATAGGACATCTCCTCACGAATGCCGATGCGCGTCTCGCCGATCTTTGCAAGCTCGCTGCAGGCGATGACAACGCCGCCCTCATCGATCACGCCGATCGTACGGTCGGTTGCATCCCGCATCTGATGGATAACGCCCTGATACAGTCGATTTGACATATTGTACACCCTCTCCACTGCCGTTTTGACTCTACGTTCGTAGATATTGACTATATTTTAATCTGTTTTTTGTAAAATTTCAATAGTATTTTCGATATTTTATACAAAAAATCTCGCGAAATAAGTCCCGATTTGTTACATCAGTTTGACGGTATAGATAATGCCGAAGATCAGATAGACCACGGCGAGCGCGGCGATGAACCACAGCGCATGGCCGAAGCAGATGACGCCGAGCACGGCGAGCAGCGCCGCGCCGCAGCCGATATAGGCGTTGAGCGCCTTCATCCCGGCGGGGGCGACGATCTTTCTGCCGGCAAAGGGGGCAGCGCCGTTCTTCTCCAGATTGCCCGCCACATAAGACACGGCGGCAATGGCGATCAGCACGGCGACGACAGCCGCCGCGGTGACAGCCGTCTCATGGCCGCGGAACGCGGGCGAGCCGACCAGCGAGGCGGCGATGGCGCCGACCACGGTGACCACCGAGAAGAGGAAGAAATCCACCGCGTAGATCTCGTAGACGAAGAACAGGAGCGCCGCGGCGAGAAACCATGCAATGATGCGGGACGCGCCGAGCGGATAGTAGGCCATAGCCGCGACAAAAAGCGTCCCGGCAATGCCGCAGAGGAAGGCCGAGGACAGCACGCGCTTCGACTCGTCGGTCTTCTTCGCCCGGATGACGATGCGGAAGACGAGCGCCGCGAAAAGCAGCGCGCCCGTGACCATGCGGAAGACCGGCAGCGCACCGAGCAGCCACATCTCGCTCGAAGCGGACTGCGTCACCCGGATCAGCGCGAGAATACCGGCAACAAGCAGGGCGAACACAATCGTCATGCGGTATGTGATGGCGTTTGAGGCGGCCTCCGCCTCCTGCGCACGTTTTTCTTTTTGAGTCATTTTCTTTTCCACCGTAGATTCCTCCGGTCAAAATTCATATCTTACAGGATTCGTTGCTAAAGTTCAAATGCGTAGGCGAGACAGGCCAGCGCAAAGCCGGACGCGCTCTCGCAGCGCAGGATCCGTCGGCCGAGCCCGCACATGCGAAAGCCCCGCGCGGCGGCTGCCGCCGCCTCTCCGCCGGAGAAGCCGCCCTCGCTGCCGATGACGAGCGAGACCGACTGCACGGCGCCCCCATCCGCCGCCGAAAGCACCGCGCGCAGCGACGACGTGCCGTCCCCCTCGTAGCAGAAGAGCGGGAGCGACGCCGACGACGCCTCGTCCAGCATCCGCGCATAGGTGAGCGGGCGGCGCACCTCGGGGATGATCCCGCGGCCGCACTGCTTGGCCGCCTCCAGCGCAATGCGCTGCCAGCGGGCGAGCTTTTTTCCGACGGTTTTTTCATCCGGCCGCGAGACGCAGCGCTCCGACAGGAACGGAACGATCGCACATGCGCCGGACTCCACCGCCTTCTGCACGATCACATCCATCTTGTCTCCCTTGGGGAAGGCCTGATAGAGCGTGATCGGGTGCGGCGGCTCGGTATCGGACGGGACGCTTTCGACAATCCTTGCCGTCGAGCCGTCGTCCGTGATCTTTTCAAGCACGCAGGTGTGCGTCGTGCCGTGCATGTCGCAGACCGTGACCGTCTCGCCGACCGCCATGCGGAGCGCCCGCGCGATGTGCCGCGCGTCGTCGCCCGTGATGCGGACGGTATCGCCGTCAAAATCTGCGCTTGGAACGAAAAATCTCGGCATAACGCCTCCGTGCGGTTTGTACAAAGTATTCGAACATATTATACAGGAGACTTTGCAGTTTGTAAAGGCGTTTGTGAAAACTTTATAATTTTTTGTGCGGAAATTTGGCACATCGGACAGTCTGTTTCAGTCGAGCCGCAGGCGGGTGCAGCCGAATTTTGCGGCGATGTCGCCCTCGCGGCTGTGGCAGGACAGCACGACCGACTGCACGCCATCGCCCGCCAGCGCGGCGAGCAGCCGCAGCATCCGCTCGGTGCGGCGGTCGTCCGCATAGGCAAAGCTCTCGTCGAAGATGAGCGTCGGCTTTTCTTCCTTGTACAGCAGATCGACCAGCGCGAGGCGCAGCGCAAAGTACGCCGCCTCCTTCGTCCCCTTCGACATGTAGTCCACGCTGTGTGCGCCGCCCTCGGCCATGTAGGTCAGCGCCAGCGCGCTGTCCACGCCGAGTTCGCCGACGCTGCCGCCGGTGACGGCGGAGAGCAGCTTGCCCGCATAGTCGGCCAGGCGGGGAGAGACGCGGCGGCGCAGCCCCTCGGAGGCGCTGCCGAGCGCGCGGATGGCCAGCTCGGCCGCGTCGTACTTCGCGTGTGCGGCGGCGTACTGCTTCTCAAGCGCATCCAGCGCCGCGCGGAGCAGCGCAGGCTTCTCCACCGTGGCGTGAAGCGCGGCCAGCGTCTTTTCGAGGTCGCTCTTTTTGACCTCGAGCGCGTCCAGCGCATTTTCGCAGAAGTCGCGGCGGCGGCGGTATTCGGCGATGTCCACCTTTTCAAAGACGGCAAGATCGCCGACCGGCGCAAGCGTGGCGGCGACCGCCTCGCGGTCATAGGCGCGGGTCTCCGCTGTCAGATGCTTTTTCTCCTCCTCGGCGCTCTGCCGCGCGGCGCGGAGCTTTTCCGCGTCGCGGATGTAGGTCTCGGCCAGCGCCGCGACGGCGGCGGTCTCCCCGCCGCCGAGATGGGACAGGATGTCGGCGAGCGCGCGCTTCTTCTCGGCCAGCGTCTCTCTGGCGCTGTTCAGCAGCGCGGCGGCGGACGCCTCGCGCTCCCGCGTATGCACGCGCGCTTCTTCGGCGGCCGCGCGGCTCTCCTCGGCGGCGCGCAGACGCTCGGTCAGTTCGTCGGCCGACGTTACGCCGAAGCTGCGCAGCAGCGTGCCGGTCTTCGCGCGGCGCACGCCCGCAAGAATGAGGAGCAGCACGCCGACGACGGCCGCGCCGCCCGCCGCCGCGTACAGCGGCGCATCCAGGCGGAGCAGATAGACCGCCCCGGCGGCGAGCGCGCCGAGCAGGAGCAGAATGACGCCGACCGTGTTCAGCGCGCGCACGGTCTTCGCCGCGCCGCCTGCACGGCGGGCGGCGTCCGCAAGGCCGCGGTCCTCGTCCGCCGCGGGGCTTTCCGCGGCGGCGGCGCGCGCGTCGGACGCGATCTTCAGCGCGCGTTCCGCACCGGCGGCCCGCATCTCCTCGGCGGCGACATTCTCCGCCGCCTGCCGCAGTCTGCCGAGATACTCGCCGTCCGGCACAAAGCCGTCAAAGCGGGCGAGCAGCGCCGCGTCCTCCCGATCCAGTCCGGCAAGCTGCGCGTCGATCGCGTCGAGCTTTTCAAAGCGCGTGTGTGCAATATAGCTGTCGTACAGCTCGCAGAGCTTCTTCGTGCGGGCGTACTCGGTCTTGTTTTCCTCGATACGGCGCAGCGTATCGTTGAGGCTGCCCTCCTTGGCGATGATCTCGCTGTTGTCCGAGAGCGCCTTTGCCAGGCGCGCGGAGAGCGCCTCCCGCTCGGCCGCGAGATCCGAGAGCTGCCCGCCCTTTCCGTTCTTGTGCAACAGCGAAACGCGCAGCGCGTCCAGCTTTTTCAGCGCCTTCTCGGTGCTGACCGTCTCGTCGGCGGAAAAGAGCAGATTTTCGATCGCGGCGCTGAGCTCCTCGCCGCCGGAATAGGCGCCGTCCGCCTGCGTGATGTAGGCCGTGCGCGTGAAAACGGTCTCCGGCACGCCGAGCAGCGCGTCGCCCGCATTCTCGCCCTTCAGCACCTGCGCCTTTGTCGCAAGGTCGCTGATCTGCAGGCTCTCGCGGAAGCCGTTTGCCGCCGCGGTGATCCTGCGGTCGATGCGGTAGCGCGTGCCGCGCGCCGACAGCTCCATGTACCCGCCGAACGCGGTCTCGCCGAAGCCGAGGAAGCGCTGCCGCTCGCTGAGCGCGCCGCCGATGCCCTTGGAGGACGCGCCGTACAGCATGAAGCGGATGAAATCCGCCACCGTGGTCTTGCCGCTCTCGTTGTCCCCCTCCAGCACATTGACGCCGGGGGCAAACGTCAGGGTGAAATCCTTCTTGCCCATGAAGGACTCCATGCAGATCTTTTCAATTCTCATCGTCGTCCCTCACTCGCTCACATTGCGGCCTTCCAGCGCCGCAAGACCCAGCCGCAGCGCCGCCGCCGCGGTCGCCCGCTCCTCGGGCGTGCCGCCCGACAGCATCGGGTAAAGCTCCCGGTAGAGCTCGCCGCGCAGGGTCATGTCGTTTTCCAGCACACCGCCGTCAAAGGTGGGGCTTGTCCTGTCGTCCACCTCGAGCATGTACAGCCCGCGCACCGCGCTCTCCAGCCGCGCGGTGTTCTCAAGCTCGGGCGAGACCGCGCCGGTCAGCGTCACGCGCAGCAGCGTGTCGTCGGTGTATTTCTTCTCTTTGATGCGCAGATCAATCTTCTCCGCCACGTCGGAAAGGCTTCCCGCGCCCGAGACGTCCACCGTCTCCCACATGTAGCGGCGGCGCGCCGTCTTGATGCGATGCACCGTGACGGTCCTGTCGCCCGCGGTCTCGGCCTCGATATAGTTGATGCCGCCGTAGCCGCATTCGTCAAAGCCGCGCCCCTCGACAAAGCCGGAATAGCTGTAGGTGACGCCGCCCTCGGTGACGGCCTCGGGGGCCTTGTGGATATGCGAAAAGCCGTTGTACTGCGCGCCGAACTTCAGGACGTCCTCGCGCGTGACGGGGCAGTACTTCGAGATCGGCGAGGCCATGTCGCAGTGTCCGCACACGAGGTGCAGCCGCCCGTTGTCGTCCGCGGTCCTGCCCGCAAGGGGACTGGTCTGGAGCGTGTCCGCGCAGAACGCCCAGCCGTAGACCTCGGTGTTCAGGTCATCGAAGACGAAGCGCTGAAGCGTCTCGCTTGAGAACACGCAGACGTTCTTCGGCAGCTTGCCGCTCGTCCAGACGCTGCCGCGCGTGTAGGGATCGTGGTTGCCGGGCGCGATGACAAAGCGGCAGTCGGGCAGCGCGGCAAACTGGCTGCACAAAAGCTCCACCGTCTCGCCGGTGGCGTAGCCGTCGTCAAACAGGTCGCCCGAGATCAGCACGAGGTCGATATTCTTCTCCTTGGCGAGATACAGGATCGAGGTGAACGTCCCGCGCAGCTCGCGGCGGCGGCTCTCGCTCTTGTCCACGCCGAGCGCGGAAAAGGGCGAGTCCAGATGCACGTCGCCCATATGCAGGATGCGGATCTTGTCTTTCATGGCACTTTCTCTTTCCGGATAAACCTTCCTTAACTCTAATACTTAATTATAGCATAGACACATCGGTTTTGAAAGACGGTTTTCTCTCTTTTCGGAAAATATTTTTGAGCCAGCGAAGCTCCTCGCGGCCGAGCGCGCCGAGCAGCGCGCAAAGCGCGGTGTAAAGCGCGGCAAACAGGCAAAAGGCAAGCGCAAGTTCGCCCCACGAGGCCGCGAGGCCGAGGCGCGCGAGCACCGGCACGGCAAGGCGCGCCGCGCCGACCGCCGCCGCGAGCGGCGCGAGCAGCCATTTGTACGGGCGGGCGCGGAAGTCCACGCACGCGCACAGCTTGCCGATGCTGAACAGCGTGTTGATGCACTCCGAGACATAGATGACCGCGATGTAGCCGACGATCCCGGTTTTCGGCACGAGGAGAGCGACGAGCAGGACGCTGACCGCCGCATCGGCGATGTTGACGCACATGGTGTAGAACTGCTTGCCGAGGCCCTTGAGGATGGAATCGGTGACGGTGTCGAGAAACATGACGGGCATCAGCGGCGCAAGCATACGCAGATAGTCCGCCGCGGCGGTGTCGCCGTAGACCACGCGGCAGATGTCGGCCGCAAACGCGCCGAAAAAGCCGGCGGCCGGCACCGAGCAAAACAGCGTGACCGCGAAGGCGCGCGATGTGACATAGGCAACCTCGCGACGGTTCTCCTTCGCGTCAAACTCGGTCACCTCGGGGATGATGAGCGAGGAGAACGCGCCGACAAACGCCGTGGGATAAAGCACCACGGGCAGCGCGGCCGCGCTGATGATGCCGTAGGTGGCAAGTGCGCTCCGGTCGCCGAAGGCGGTCAGCCCGACCGGGATCAGCACATGCTCGACCGTGACAAGCCCCGAGCGCACATAGGCGGAGAGCGCCACGGGCAGCGAAATGCGCGCCACCTCCCGGAAAGGGACGGGGGCGCCGCCGCCCGTGAGCGCGCGTTTGTCCCGCACATAGGAGACGATCTGCAAAAGAAAGGACGCGATCTCGCTGATCGCGCCGCCGAGCACCAGCGCAAGGCAGGCGTATTCCACGCCGCGCGGCGCGAGAACCGCGAGGAGGAACGCGCAGGCGGCGATCTTCACGGCCTGCTCGATGACCTGGGACGTCGCATTTTTGTACACGCGGCGCACCGCGGCAAAGTAGCCGCAGAAGGCGGAGCAAAGCGAGAGCGGCAGGAGCGAAAGCGACACGCCGCGCAGCGAGAGGGCGGCGCGCGGCTCACGCAGGAAGTGCACGGCGCAGGGTCCGGCAAAGAAAAAAAGCCCGACGGTCGCCGCCGTGCCGAACGCCGCCGCATACAAAAGACAACTGCGCATCGCGCTCTCAGCGGCCGCGCCCTCGCCGCGCCCGACGTGCAGCGCACAAAGCCGCGTGGCGGCGAGATTGACGCCCGAGGTGGCGAAGGTCACGGCGAAGGTGTAGACGCTCATGACCAGCGAAAAAAGCCCCATGCCCTCCGCGCCCACGCGATCCACGCAGAAGGCGTTGAACGCGACGCCGACCGTGCGCATCAGAAGCGTACAGCCGCTGAGGATGAGTGCATTGATGAAATACCGCTTTGCCCGCTCCATCGTTTTCTCCTTCGGGAAATGTCCCGCTACAGCATTCTATGCCGGGCCGATGGGTACAATGATTAAAAAAGGGGTGGAAATCGGCGGGCGGATGTGGTATATTAAAGGGTGATTGATAAAGAAACCGGAGTTTTGTATGGCTTTTATTGTATTCGACATGGAATGGAATCAGCCCGCCTGCGCGAGCCAGCCGCAGCGGGGGGCGAACGGCGTTCGCCTCTCGGGTGAGATCATGCAGATCGGCGCGGTGCGCCTCGCGCCCGACGGCAGCGTGGCGGAAAGCTTCTCGATGTGCGTCCGCCCGCGCTTCTACAAGCGGCTCAACCGCCGTGTGCGGGAGCTGACCGGCATCACCAAGGAGATGCTGGCGGGTGCGCCGGGGTTTCCCGAGGTCTGCGCGGCGTTTGCCGCCTTCTGCGGCGAGCATCCCGTGCTGCTCACCTGGGGCTACGACGACATCCCGATGCTGAAGCAGAATATGACCGCGTGGGGGCTGGACACCTCGCTGTGCGCCGACTTCTACAATCTGCAAACCGTGTTCAACGCGCAGACCGACGGCGGCAAGGGGCAGCGCTCGCTTGCCTATGCGATGGAATACTACGGCATCGCGCCGGAATTTGAGGCGCACGACGCCCTGCACGACGCCTATCACACGGCGCTGGTCGCCGCACATCTCGATCTCGGCGCGGGGCTGTCGGATTACGGCGGCGACCCCGGCACGCTCTGGGAGCACCCGATCGAGAACGCCCGCTTCGGCCCGTACAAAAGCAAGCGCGACGCCTTTGCGGACGAAAAGCTGACGCTCCCCCGCTGCCCGACCTGCGGCGCGCCGCTCACCGCCGAAAAGTGGGTCGCCAAGGGCGGCGGCTCCTATATCACGGTGGCGCACTGCGACACCGACGGCGCCTTCGTCGGCCGGATGCGCTTCCGTATGCCAGAGAAGACGACGGTGTACGCTATGCGCACGCTCTACAAGGGCACCGACCACGCCGACGAGCATTACGGCGCAGCGGCCGAAAAGGCCGAGGCGCGCAAGACCGCCTTCAAGGAGCGGATGCGCGAGCGCAAGAAGCAGAAGGCCGCCGAGCGCGCGGCCGCCCGCGAGGCGGCGAAGGCGGCAAAGGCGAGCGGCGGCGCGCAAGCCCAAGCGGCCGAAGCGGCCGAGGCTGCGCCTGCGGCCGCCGCACCTGCAAACCGCTTCGCCATGACGACCGAGGAGGCGCGCGCACGCATGGAGAGCGGGCGCATCTACTACCCGTCCGACCCCGCGATCATGGACGAGCAGGCGGGCTATCTCGAAACGGTGTACGACTACAACGCGACCCGCCCGCATGAAAAAGAAAAGCGCGCCGCCCTGCTGCGCGAGATGTTCGCCGAGATCGGCGAGAACGCCTACATCGAGCCGCCGTTCCACGCCAACTTCGGCGGCAGACATGTGCATATCGGGCGCGATTTCTACGCCAACTTCAACCTGACGCTGGTGGACGACGCGGACATCCGCTTCGGGGACGGCTGCATGTGCGCGCCGAACGTGGTGATCGCCTCGGCATCGCACCCCATCGACCCCGAAATGCGCCGCGCCGCCCTGCAATACAACCTGCCCGTGACGATCGGCAACAACGTGTGGCTGGGCGCGGGCGCCGTGGTCCTGCCCGGCGTGACGATCGGCGACAACACCGTCGTCGGCGCGGGCGCCGTGGTGACGAAGGATCTGCCCGCGAACGTGGTCGCCGTGGGCAATCCCGCCCGCGTGCTCCGCGAGATCGGCGAGCACGACAAGCTCTATTATCACAAGGACATGAAGGTCGATCTCTGACCCGAAACAAAACCGAAAGGATGATTTTTATGACGGATGAACTTCGCACGTTTCTGAAAGAAAAGGCAGGCGACCTCGCCGCCGCGTCTTCGGCCTGCGCCGAGGCGAAAGCAGCAGCCAACCGCTTCCTCGCCGCGCTCGGTACGGCGGAGGAAGCCGCCGCCGCGGCCGCGCTTGTGCGCGAAGCCGAGGAGGACATCGAGCCGATTGACGGGCTTGTCGCCTTTGCCCATTCGGACGCGGCCGCCGGGATCTTCGGCGCGGAGGGCGCAAAGGCCTTCGCCGCCCATGCGGATGCACTCGCCGCCTCCGGCGCAGAGTATTGCGACTGCCCCGCCTGCACCGCCTGCGCCGCCATCCTCTCCCGCAAGGCCGACCTGCTCGGGTGAAAAGATATGCAAAAAAACGCACTTGCGAAAGCAAGTGCGTTTTTTCTTATCAGGTTCCGGGCGCGAGGATTTCGACGGAAATATCGTCGCCGTACTGCTGCCGAAGGTCGCGCAGAGCCTCCAGCATCTGTGCACACGCCTCCGGAAATTTCCTTTGCAAAACATCCAGCCCTGCAATCTGCACATGCAGGGGTCTGCCCGTCATATCGGTCAGGCAATCCCAGAAGGCATCCCGGTTTTCGCCGTAATAATCGGGAAAATCCATCGTCTCTCTGATGATTTTGTGCACTTCGCCGTAAGTCTGCACATGCCGGAAATCCAGCAGATAGGGGTCTTTGTATTTGTACATTTTCAGAGTTCTTCCGTTTTGAAGGTGGTGTAGCCCTCGTAATAATAGCTGTGGTCGATCCCCTTCATGTAGACCTCGCGGCTGTCCACCGCATCGGTCAGCGCCGCGCGAAGCAGCACCTTGATCTCCACATCCTTGATGGGGCTGCGCTCCATGGCTAAGAGATAGTCCTCCTTATCCACACGACTCCAGTCCACCACCTGTCCGATGCCGCTTTTCAGCATCTGGTCAAGCCAGATGCGCGTACTGCGGCCGTTGCCCTCGCGAAACGGGTGGGCAACGTTCATCTCCACATACTTTTCGATGATTTCATCATAGGTCGATTGCGGCATTTTATCAATGTTTTCAAGTGCCGCCCGAAGATACATCACCGGGGCAAACCGAAAACTTCCCTTGGCAAGATTGACCGTGCGCAGCTCGCCCGCGAAGTCGTAAATATCCTCAAAAAGAGATTTGTGAATCGCCTGCAAAGACGCAAAAGTCCCGGTCGGGAGCGCATCCAGCGCACCGCTCTCAAAAAGCTGCACCGCCTTTTTCTTGCTGATCCGCTCTTCTTCCCGCGCAAGCGCTGCCGACGAGACAATGCCGAGTTTGTTTTCCAGTGCCATATTCTTCTCCGATCGTATGGATTCCATACTTATTATACCACAAGCAGAGACAAATGCAAACGGATTTTCACCCCGCGGCGGCGGCCAGGCGGGTGAGCAGGACCGCTGCCTCGGCGCGGGTGAGCGCGGCGCGCGGCGCAAGCAGCCCCGTCGCCCGGCCGCGGAGGATGCCGTGCGCGGCCGCCCATGCGATCGGCACGACCGCCTCCATGGAAAAGTCGGCGCTGTCGGCAAAAGCGTCGGCGGGCGCGCGGCGGCGCCTGTCCATGCCGAGATGCGCGGCGTACCGCCAGAGCAGGACGGCGGCGTCCTCGCGCATAAGCGGCGATGCAAGCGTCTGCGCCGCCGTATCCGCCGCGCACAGACCCGCCTGTACCGCCCAGACGGACGCGCTCTCGCCGGGTGCGCCGCAGGCGCGCCAGAGCAGCGTCAGAAAGTCCGCCCGCGTCATTTCGCCGTCCGGGTCAAACACCGTGCGCGACACGCCGGACAGGATGCCGCGCCCCGCCAGCGTCTGCACGCTGTCATAAAACCAGTCGCCCGGATGCACATCGACAAAGCCGTCCGCGACCGAGATCAGCCCATGGCCGCTCGCCGCGTCAAAGCCCGCTTCGCCGACGTCGCGCGCCGAAGCATAGAGCGCAGCGCGCAGCCCGGCCGCCGTCAGCGTCGGGTCGGCGGCGAGCATATCGGCGCAGACGCCGCTGACATAGGCGCAGGCATAGGACGTGCCGCTCCGCAGGGCGGCCTTGGCCTCGTTGCGGTTGGTGACCGCGGCAATGCGCACGCCGGGCGCGACCACCGAGACGCCGATGCGCCCCGAGAAATCCGCAACATCTGTGCCATCCCACGCACCGACGCCGATCACGCTGTCGTAGGCGGCGGGAAAATAGGCGGTGTCGGGCGCCTCGGCATAATCGTTGCCGACGGCCGAAACGACCAGCACGTCCTTCGCCTCCGCATAGGTGACGGCAGCCGCCAGCGCGGGGTCGTCCGCGGCAATGCCCATGCTGATATTGACGATGCGGCAGTCGTAAACGTCCACGGCGCGGCGGATGGCTTCCGCCAGCAGCGCCGCGTCGCCGCGCGCCGCCACGCCGGTGGGATAGGTGTCGTAGCAGACGAGCGGCACAACGAGGGCGTCGGCGGCCAGCGCCGGAATGCCCAGCTCCGCCGAGCCGAGCAGGATGCCCGCCGTGGCCGTGCCGTGGCCGACGCGGTCGTCCGTGTCCCGCGCGGGGAAGATGAGATTCTCCCCCGCGAGCACACGCTCGGCGTCGAGATGCTTGGTCGAGACGCCGCTGTCGATAAAGGCGACGCGCACCTCGGCGCCCGCCGCCGCGGCGGGCAACAGCAGCGCAAGGCCGAGAAGCACCGCCGCAAAATAACTTTTTCTCATATTCTTTCCTTTGACCTCAAATGCGTACAGCCGGACGCCCGCACGGGCGTCCGGCTGCTTTCCTGCGGCTGCGCCGCAGGAAACCCGTCTTACTTTGTCTTTTCCAGCAGGATGGCGGGGATCATCCGTGCAAAGATCGTGCAGCACTCCGCGCGCGTTGCAAAGTCGCGCGGGGCAAAGCGGCCGTTCGGACGGCCGGAAATCAGTCCGTGCGTCCGGCCGTAAGCCACGCCCTCCTTCGCCCACGCCGCGATTTCATCCGCGTCGGTGAAGGGCTTCGCCTCGTTTTCGGGCAGGGTGCAGCCTGCGAAGCCGAGATAGCGGTACAGCAGCGTTGCCATCTGCTCACGCGTGATGTCGTCGTCCGGCGCAAACTTCGTCGCGGAAACGCCCGCGACAAGGCCGTTCTGCTTGGCGAAGGTCACGGCATCCGCATACCATGCGTCGGCCGCCACGTCGGCAAAGCCGCTCGTGCCCGTCACGGCGGGCGAGCCCGCCAGGCGGTAGAGCACCGTCACAAACATCGCGCGGGTCATTTTGCCGTCGGGGTCAAAGCGCGTGCCGCCGACGCCGCGGAAGATCTCGCGCATCGCCGCAAAGTCCGTATAAGCCTCTGCCCAGTGCCCGTCAGTATCCGCAAACGCGACGGGGTTCTCGCCGAAGCGGTAGGTCGCGTCGCGGGGCGCGATGAAGGCCATTTTGCCGTCGATCGCCGCCGAAACGGGGACGAAGACGCGCGCGCCGTCCGCCTCGTAATAGGGGAGATAGCCGTCGGCGCTCTTCCCTGCCGGGATCGTCACGCGCACGAGCTCGCCCGCCCGCGCATTGACGCTCGTCCCGGGCTTTGCACCCGAGCTGCCGCTGCCGCCGGAGGCCGTGAACGTCGCCTTGGCGGTGACATTGCCCTCCTCCGGCATGGTGAAGCGGATGGTGGACTGTGTTTTGTCTGCGACCGTCGCGCCGACGAGCGTCCAGCCCGCGAAGCGGTAGCCCGCGTCGGGCGTGGCCGTCAGCACGACCTCCGTGCCGGGCGCATAAGCACCGCCGCCCGTGACGCTGCCGCCGAGCGTGGCGGAGACCGAGACGAGATGCTCTGCGCCTGCGCCGAATGTGAGGGTCGCCGTGCGGTACGCGCCGTCCGCCACGGCATATTTGCCGGTAACCATGCCTTGCGCGCCGCGCGCCGCCTCAAACGTGCCGCCGTCCGTGACCGCGGCCTCACCCTCGACCGTGTACAGGTCAAACGTGACGAGGTCGTCGGGCAGGACGAAGCGCATACCGTCCGAGGTGACGCCGAGCAGCGACAGAGGCTGCTTTGCGCCCGCTGCGGGGATCGGGATGTTGCCGTCCGCGGGGGTTGCGTCTCCGACGAGGAGCGCAACGTCCGCAAGATCGGCCAGCGCGCCGTGCGTGACGGTGACCGTCCGGGTCGCGGCGTTGCCGACGTCGTCGGTCACGGTGATGGCGATTTTACGCTGTGCCGCACCGTTCGGATCCGGGATCTGTACGGTCACGGCGAAGACGCCGGTCGCGGGATCGAAGCTGCCCGCCTCCTCCGCGGCGACATCGGTCAGCACGGCTGTGCCGTCCGAGGTGACCGTGAGGCGCGCGCCCGCATCGGTGACGCCGGTGATCGTCAGTCCGCCGTCCTTGGCAAAGAGACTGCCGTTTACGGGTGCGGAAAGGAGCAGACGCGGCGGGAGCGTATCCACCGTGAAGGTGTAGGATGCCGCAAAGCCGTCGCCGTCCGCCGCATGTCCCCGCAGAGTGACCGTGTGGTCGCCCTCGGCGAGGCCGGCGAGCGGGATTTCGAGGCGCGCCGTGGAGGCGAAGGCGACTTCATCGCCCGCGTCGAGCTGCCATGTGCCGCTGACCGCCTCGCTTGCCGCCGCGGTCAGGGTAAACGCATTCTGCGTGTAAACCGTGCTTGCGATGTCGCCCTGCGCGCCGGACGCGACATAGCCGCGCGTGATGCGCGTCACAGCCGCCGCGTCCGCGGTGAAGTTCACCGTGGGGGTCACGGGTACGGGCAGCGCCTCCGGCTGCACACGCACCTCCGCGCCGTAGACGGCGACCTCGTTTTCGCCGTCTTTCACCAGATTGTAGGGCGTGACGCCGATCGTGTAGCGTCTGCCCGCAGTGAGGCCGACCGTCATCGTGCCGCCCTCTCCGTCCGACGCCTGATAGGTGCCGCCGACCGTAAAGGTCGTCGCACCGCGCGCGGCGCGCTCGACGGTGATGCCCGAGAAGTCGGTGGTGCTTCCGTCCTCGTCATAGACCGTGACGAGATAGCCCTTGGTGTTCGCGTCGGCCGTTTCATCCACGGTCAGACCGTAGCGGAGATCACCGCAGGGTGCCGCCGCGCCGACCGATGCGGCCGCGGGCAGGTTCGGGTTTTCGACATGCACCGTCGCCGCCGAGAAGGCGACGCCGTTGATCGCATCCACCTTGGAATAGACCGCGCGGATATAGTAGTCGCCGGTCGGTACATCGAGCGGGAGCGTCACCGCCGCCTCGCCCTGCATCAGCGCCCGCCGCTCGGTGAGCGTGACGAGCGGATACCCGGCGTCGAGCGACGCGGGATCATCCGTCGGGCTGAGGTAGAAGCTGACGCTGTCCAGCTCGTACAGCTTCTCGCCGTCAAAGCGGAGCGTGAGCCCGCTGCCCGCGGGGCTGCCCGTGACCGTGGTGAGCTTCGGCGGCTCCGTGACGTCGTAGAGCACGAGGTCGGCAGTATTCGGGGTGGAAATATAGTAGGTCTTGTCAAACTGCGCGGGATCGGTCACCGTGAAGGCGAGCGTCGCGCGCTTGGCTTCCGCGTCATAGGTGAGGTTGGCGTTGGCGACGGCGAGGTTGTTATTCTCCATGTCGCCGCTGTAGCGGACGAGCGCAAAGTCATTGGCCCCCGCCGCACTGCCGACCGTGATGCGGTCGGCCAGCGCCGCCGCCTCTGCCGCATCCGCTGCATCAAAGCTGATCTGCACGATGCCGGAGCGATCCTCGTACAGGCCGAAGTTCAGCGTGTGCGCCGTCTTCTCCATATTCGATTTCACCGATGCGCCCGCGCCGAGCAGGACGAGGCCGTCCGCCTCGGCGGTGGCGGCGATGACGCGGGTGTTTGTGCCGAAGCGCGCATAGAGCGTGCGGTCATTCTCCGCGTCGTAGCAGACCGGGACATCCTCACACCCGAGCAGGTCGGGGAAGGTGGGGCTCGCCTTGCTGCCGCTGGAGAAATCGACGCTGCCAGCGCCCCAGTAATAGGTCACGCCGAGCGTGATGAACAGCACCTCGAGCGCGCCCCAGATCTTCTCGGTCGAGATGCCGAGGTCGATGCCCGCCACCTGCATCCCGCCGACCAGCGGGATCGATTTCGGCACCCTGAGCTGGGCTCTGGCAAACATCTCAAAGAACACGTCCTTATAATCCGGGCTTTGCAGCACGATGTAGCCGCCGCCGTAGATGATGTCAAACAGGTTGACCACGATGTTGGCCTTGAGGTCGATGCCGGGGTACCACTCGAGCGCAAGCCCCATCTTGTCGATGACGCGCAGCGCGGGGACGCCGATGAAGCTCATCTTCTCCGCCGAGATCGAGATGCCGGTCAGCCCGACGGCAAGCGTCGCCTTCTCGCACTCAAGCAGCTGAATGACGTTGAACGCGACCGACATCACCAGCTTGAGCGGCGGAACCGCCTGCGTCAGGAAGATGGTGTCGTACAGGTTCTTGATGCCGCCTCCGCCGCCGGTGATCCACACCGTGCCGAGGCCGTCGATGTTGATGCCCGGCTTGAAGCCGCTGACAAACACATACAGCTCATCCGGAATGGGAACGTTGTTGCGGCTCTTGAAGGAGATCTTCGCCTCCAGCGTGAAGTTTGCCAGTGCAACCTTGCCCTCCACGCCGAACGCCCAGTCGTTGATGGTGTTGACCTCGATCTCGCCCTCGATCTCGGGGAGCGCGGAGACGAAATTCTTGAGGCCCACCTTGACCTTGAAATGTACGCCGACAAAGCCGACGCCGCACCCGAAGAGCACATCCGGCACCATGACCGAGGCGTTGACCTCCTTGGCCGAGCTTTCCTGCTCGGAGTGCTCGTCGATGTTCGACCAGTCGAGCATCCGCTCGATGCGGCCGCGGTCATAGGCGTAGCGGTAGAGGCTGTCTCCCTCGTGATAGAAGGTCCACAGCTCCTTGAGCTTATCCCAGTAGGTGTCCTTCTTGGTGCCGGACGCCCCCTCCTCGCCCGCCGCGCCCGTAAAGCCGAGATCGAGCTGCGCGGCAAAGGAAACCACGCCGCACTGCTTCCTGACCTTGCGCGTTTTGACCTCGCCGTCCTCCTCATAGCTCTCGGTGACCTCGACCGTCATCGTGCCGAGCTGGCCGTAGGCCATCTTGAACAGCATACCCGCCAGCGTCTGCCCGACCGACGCGGCCGAGGGCCAGACGAGGCTGATCGGCGTGTCGACGAAGTTTTCATCGCGGCCGCCGTTCTCGTCATAGGGGATGAGCGAATAGGACGTGCCCTGCTCGATCTTCGTGAAGATGGCCTTGCCCTTCCAGATCGAGGTGCGGGCGACCGCGGTATACAGCTCGCCGTCAAACTCCACGCAGATCGGCGAATCGTATTCCGTGACGTTCTCGTAGTAGACCGCCATCGTGCCGCCCTCAAAGTCCATGCAGTCGTTGATCGTGATGCGGTTATCGACCTTGTAGGTGCGCGTGTCGGGATCGAGCGTCTTCTTGGAGACCGCAGTATAGTAACTGCCGCGCTTCCTTCCCGTGCCGTCCGTCGTCGTCTTCGTCTTGCTGAACTCGCCGCGGAAGGTGAGCAGAATCTCCTTGTACTGCGTCGTGTCCGCCTTGAACTTTTCAAAGGCTTCCTCGTCCGCAAAGGTGTGGATCGTGTAGTGATCCCGTGCGTTTTCCACGGTCTCGACCACGGCCAGCACGCCGTAGGCATCGTTCTTGTATTTGATGTCATCCGAGACCGCAAACTCCAGCGCGGGGGCGGTCTGCTTCTGCTGCGCCGCCGGGACGACGCCCGCGGAGACCGCCGCGTCCGTCCATTCGAGCGCCAGGTGATAGCCGCCCGTCGCAAGGGCGATATCCTCGGTGACGGCGACGTCAAGCACGCCGTCCTTGACGGTCAGATTCTCGTGCGGCAGCACGATGCGGCGGCTGCCGTCCCCGCTGTAGATGCAGAGATCCCAGTTGGCGCGGTTATCCAGCATCGCGGGGTTGGTGACGGTGACAAACAAGTGCCGCGTGCCCGCTTTATAGACCGTCTTCGGCGTCATCGAGGCAAAGCTGACCTTCGGCACGCCGCCGTCACTGCCGGGCAGCAGGATATAGGCTACCGCCTCGCCGAGCTTGTAGGTCTCGGAGACCTCGCCGTTCGTCTTCGACGTGTCATAGATACCGACGGTGACGCGCTCATAGGCCGCCTCGTCCGTGCATTTCGCCTCGAAATAGAGCGGCTTTGTCACGGTGGCGCCCACCTTGACGTCGCTGTACGGCGTGGTCATCGGCTCAACCGTGTCAAAGTCGAAGCCCGCCGTCGCCTCGCCGTTGTCGTTCAGCGGCCGCAGATTGGCCGTGGTGCGCACGGCGAGAACGATGTTCGCAAGATCGACCGCGCCCGGCACGTCGATGTTCGTGAAGTTTGCCGTAATCATGAAGTCCGCGATGCCGCGGTCGCTTTGCCGGACGAAGTCGGTCTTTCCGGCATTCAGCGAAAGGCGCATCGGCGCGGTGAGATCCACCGCCACGCTGTCCGACGCCGCGACATCGGCATGTGCATACACGCCGTAGTAGGTGACGAGCGACGTGTCCGCGCCGCCCGCGACCGTGCCGAGGTCGAAATAGAGCGCATACGCGCTGTCGGCCGTGCGGTATTCGTTGCGCGTATCGGTGAAGTCCAGCGTCGGCAGCGGCGTGAAGTCGTAGAGCGTCCCGGCCAGGCGGTTCCAGTGGCCGAATGCGACCGCATACGGCAGGACGGGATTGACCGAGTAGGCCGCGGTGCCGATGTTTGCGGGATCGTCCACCGCGTAGAAGTTCTGCGGGACGGCATAGGTGCTGCCGTCCAGCAGCCGCTCGGTGGTGATCGTCTCAATGTTTGACTGCGTGTCCGACACCTGATAGATGCCGTAGTCGCGGCCGTCCAGATACGTGTCGTAAAGGATGCGCGCCTGCACCTTGACCGGTGCGCCGCGGTTCTCGACGGCGAGGCCGACGGAGATCATGCCGTTCTCGTTTGAAACGGCATTGGCCAGCGCAATCGTCTCGGTGAAGGTGAGGTCGCCGACCGACCAGACGGCGCGGATCTCGCCGCCCGCCTGCGCCTGCGTGACCTCGACCTTGCTGCTGCCCGCATATTTGCCGCCGAACAGATAGTCCGCCGTGTTCCCGCCCGCGTCGGTGACGCGGAAGGTGACAAACGAGGTATCGTATTCGCCGTCGTGGTAGAGCAGATCCTTGTTGTTGTCCGATTTCTTCAGGCGGTCGCCCTCGACGGTCCGAGCGGTGAAGCCGCCGTTCTTCTTCGAGACCGAGACGCGGATGAAGTCGTTTTCGAGCGTGTAAATGTCCGAGAGCTCCTCGGCGAGCGCCGCCAGCATCATCTGCGGCACAAGGCCGACCAGCATGGCGAGCGCCAGCAAAAAGGCAACGATTCTCTTTTTCATGGATGCGCCTCCGTTAATTCTCAACATAGAGCAGAACGCGGATCGTCTGCCTGCTTTGCGTGGTGAGGATGAGGGTGTAATACCCTGCCTCGGCGACCGTGAAGCTGCCGTCCGACGCAACGGCGAGCGAGCCGTCGGAACGATACTTCAGCTGCCCTGCGGCATAGATGCCGCGGCGGGCGTGGATATAGTAGGGTTCGCAGATGCCCGGCTCAATCTCCGGCAGATTCTCGACCGTGAGCGTGTGATCGCCCGCGGCGAGCACGGCCGTGCCGCCGGGGAGAACCGGCGTGCCGTCCACCGTGAGGCAGAGCGTGTCATCCCCGATGACGCGCACGAAGCGCAGCGCATCGAGCGTGTTGCCCGCCGCGTCGGTGACAGTGTAGGGGACCTCGTACAGCCCGCCTGCGCCGAGATCGACGCCCGAGAGGTCATAGTCCACTCTGGGGTAACCGGGGACCGTGACGTTGTCCCATACGGTATAGCCGCTCTCCAGCAGGACACGCAGGTCATCGGCGGGCACGTCGGCCCGGACAAAGACGGTGTTCGTATCAAAGCTGATGGTGGGCAGCGTATGGTCGATGCCCGAGACGGTGAGCGTGTAGGAGGTGCGGTTGCCCGCCGCATCGACGGCCGTCATCGTGAACGTGCCGTTCTCGGTGAAGGACACCGTCTCTTCGACGTCCTTTGCCAGCGCGTAATCTCTGCCGCATACCGTCAGCGTGCAGGCCTCGTCGGCCTTGACGGTAATGCTGACGCTGCCGGAGGTCGGCAGCTCGAGGACGGCGGCGTCCCCGCCCGGATAGGTGACGGTGAGCACGGGCGGCGTGCGGTCGAGGTCATCGACCGTCACGGTCACGGCGGTGAGATTGCCCGCGCGGTCCGCAAAGCGGAGATTGCGCGTCTCGTTTGCCGTTACCTCATAGACGAGCGGTACATTCGGCGACAGCGTGACGCCGGGCGTGCCGTAATTCTGGCAGAAGGCCGCTTCATCCGGCGTGAGCGTGATCCGATAGCCGTAAGGCAGCCTCGAGCCGGTGCGGAAGAGCGGCTCGCGCTGCTCGGTGATGATGGGCGCATCCCTGTCGATGACGCCGACGAGGCCGCCGAGCACGCGGGTGGCTTTGCGCCCGTTGCCCGCCACGGCCGTGACGGTGAGCTCACCGCCGTAGTTTTCGGAATAGGTCACGGTGATGCGCGTGTCGGTGACGAAGACCGAAACGCTCGCGTCCACATACTGTGTGCCGTCGCCCGGCGTAAACAGCACGGGATAGCCGCCCGTTGTCGTGATCATCACGTTTGACAGCGGCATATCGCTGTCGAGATGCAGGCTGACGCTGCTCCCGGTCGGCCCTGCGGTCGGACGGGTCTCGTCGTATTTCACCTCGCCGCCCTCGGTGTAGGCATAGGCGGGCGACCAGGTCTCCCGAAGTGTGGGAGTGCGGGTGTCGATGTCCGAGACGGTAAGCTCAACCTCGCCGTAGTTCCCCGCCGTGTCGCGGAAGACGCAGGTCACCCGGCCGTTGTCGGAGAAGCGGACGCGGTACCACATCTTGCCGTCGGCGCGCAGCTCGGCCACGGCATCGGCGGGCAGCTGCCACTCGACAGCCGCGCCCGCGCGTTCCGCGCCGGAGGCATCGACGTCATAGGGACGGACATAGCCGTCGCGCGTGTACAGGCCGGACGTGACGATCTCGGTCTCGGCCGTCGGCGCGATGTTGTCGATGTGCGCAAGCATCCCCGCCGTGAACGTGAGTGTTGTCGCATTGCCGGCCGCGTCGGTCACGGTGACGGTGAAGTCCGCCGCGCGATCCACGGTCAGCACATTGCCGAAGAGGGTGACGCCTGCCGCCGCCGTGACGGCGACCGTGCAGGGCATCGACTTGTCGCTGATGTTCAGCCGCAGGCTGTAGCCCTGCACCTCGCCGACATCGGCAAACTTTGCGGCAATGTCCGCCGCCGCGTCACCTGCGCGGAAAGCCTCCGCACGGCTGAGGATGCCTGCGCGCTTTGCGTAGATGTCCACCGCAACCTCGGGGGCCTCAGTATCGACATAGGGTTTCGGCAGCCCGGTGATGACCAGCCCCGCCGGGAGCGCCGCCGTGACGCTGCCCGCATGACCGAAATCATCGACATAGGCAAAGGTGTGCGACGTTTCGCCCGCGGCGAAGGTGTATTCGCTGCCGCCCGCCGTCGGGGTGACGGTGCGGGAGGTGACATAGCGTGCGGTGACGGCGCCGCGGCTCTCAAAGACGCCGCCCTCGCCGTGCTCCGCGATGTAGGCTGCAAGCGCCTCTGCGGTAAACTCGCGGCCCGCCGCCTCGAGGTAGTAGTAGACGGTCGCCTGCGGCGCGCCCTTTACGATGTTGGTGATGTAGACGCGCACGATGTGCGAAGCGCCCGAAATGCCGGAGACCGCATCGGGCTTCGGCTCGTCGCCGATGTCGTAGCGGCAGACATACAGTTCTGCATTCTCACGGATGACGGTGCGGCGCACCAGTGTTGCCGTGCGCGCGTCGCCCTCGATGGGGGCAAGCGGCACATAGGTGCCCGCCCCGGTCTTCTCAAAGACCAGGAGCGTCCCCTCGGCGGCCGCCGTCGTCAGCGTGATCGCCTCGCCGGTCAGCCCGGTCTCGGAGAACTCGATGTGGATGCTCTCATCCTCGCCGGCATAATAGAACGCCGTGCCGACATCGACCGCCGCGGTATACAGTCTGCCGAAGACATCGTAGTATTCGATCTCCTGCGTGCCGTTTTCGGTGATGGTAAACGCGCCCTCCCACTCGCGGGAGACAAAGGCGTCATACGGATACGGGAAAACCTCGCTCTTGCCGAAGCTGTCGCCGCTCTGCCAGATGAAGGAGTCCGCCGGGCGCACGGGCTGGTTGAAGACGGTGTTCCCACGTTCGAAGCTGAAGTTTTCAAACTGCGGCTCGACGCCGACAATGCTGCAGGTATCGCTGCCCGCGCCGGTATAGCCGTATGCGTCGGTCATGGACACCGTCGCCGTGAAGCCGTTTGTACCGGCGAGCGCCACGCCGTACAGATAGAAGTTCAGCATGGTTCTGTCCGTCGTGTAGCTTGTCTCGACGCGGTAGACGCCCGTGCCGCCGAGTGCGGTGAAGGTGAAGTCGTTGGACGCATCCTCCGCGATGTGCACCGTGAGGCTGCGCTCGGGCAAGTTTGCCGCATACGCCTCGTCAAATTCGAGGCGGATCGTGTATGCGCCGGAGGGGTCGTAGATATGCCCGCCGACGGTATACATGCCGTCGCCGCGGTCAGAGATGCCGATGTCCGGCACAGGCGCCTTCTGCGTCCACCGCACGGGCGCGTCGCCCGCCGCCATGAAGAGGTTGCCGCAGTCGTCCTCGGCGGTGACGGTGTAGGTCGCGCCGCCGGTCTCGCGGGCGACGAGCGGCATCCGGTAGGTGCCGTCCGCCTGCGCGGTCATTTCGGTGCGGTACTTCTGTCCGTCCGTCGTCTGCACGCCCGCAAAGACCCGCACAAGCCCGGTATAGGTGTTGCTTTCATCCGGCGTGAAGATCAGCTCGCCGCCGTTTGCCGTGTCGGCACGGAGGCTGCCCGTGTAGTCCCCGCCGATCGGATGGATCGTGCGGTACACGATGTCGCCGCGGCGGCCGTTGGCATACACCTGCTGGATCGCAATGCGGTTGTCAACGCCCTCTTTGAGGTAAAGCGTATACGTCTCGGGCGATGCAGGCAGCGCCGAAACCTCGACCCGGTACAGATTGTCGATGCCGGGCGACTTCTCGGTGTCGAAGACGCTCTGATCGCGGTCGTACTGGCGCAGCTCGACCTTGTGGTCCGCATAGCCGCTCTCGGTGTTCCAGATGACCGTAGTGAACACGCCCGCCTGTACGACGACCTCCGGGTTTGCCGCATAGCCGACGCCGATGCTCTCCATATCGAGCCCGCTGTAGGTCACATTTCCGTCTGTGTCCTCGCTGCTGTCGCTGTAGACGCCGACCGCGAAGTCGTAGCTGTCAATCCCCGCCGTGGGCAGGTAGACAACGCCGTCGCGGAGGCACTCAACGGCATCCCAGTAGTTGTACTGCGCGCCGAAGCGGTCGGCCACGGGATTTGCGCGGAAGGAGAGGAAGCCGCGGTTGGTGATCGGCATGGTCGCGTCCACCTCGACAAGTCCGTCGAAGTAAACCGTGTCAACGCTGTCCCCCGAGCGGCGGGCAAGCCGCACAGACAGCTCATAGCCGCCGGTCCCGTAGGTCGTCGGCGCGCCGTCATACGCCGCCTGCGCCGCGGCGGGGATCGTGATGATCTGCACGGCGCTGCCGTCCGCCGCCGGCTTCAGCGCGGCAAGCGGCACGCGGTATTCATAGTCATAGTTAAACTGGATGCCGGTCAGTTCTCTGTGCCGGATGCGCAGGTAGCTGCGGTCGGTATCAATATTTTCATAATTGTAGCCGTAGCTGTCGCGCTCCAGCGTGAGGCGAAGCTGCACGCCCTCGAGCGTGGCGGGAACCGTGCCGCTCGAAGTGCTCCACGGCCAGCCCGTGACCGCATTGGTCAGCCCCGCGGTGACCGCCGTGAGCGATGCGCCCGCGTACGGCTCCGTCGCAATCTCGGCCAGCGTGCGCAGCCGAATGCGCTCCGTGGAGACCGTGCCGCTGTCGCTGCCCGCGACCTTCACCGCGTACAGCGTGTCCATGACGACGCCCGCCTGCGATGCAAAGCGCGTGAAGGAGGTCTTCGCACCCGCGATGACCAGCACCTCGAGGCTGCCGCTGTAGCCGCCGTAGATGACCTTGCTCCACCACTTGTAGACGGCGCTTTCCGTATCCAGCTCGTACATCTTCTTCGGCATGTACCAGCCCTCGTCCGTGCGGGTGTCCGCGTCCGCGTCAAAGCGATAGCGGATGTTGCCCTCGTCCACGGCGGTCACGGTCATGTAGTACCAGCCGTTTGCAGCCGTATAGGGGTAATCAAACAGATTTTTTCCGTTGCTCACGACCTTGTCCCGATCCCAGTCGGTCAGCGTAAGCACCGCGTAGGTGTCGGCAGCGCCCGAGACGTCCGCGGGGATCGGCACCGCCACAACCACCGTATCGCGCGCGGAGATCTCGGTCAGCTGCAATTTCGCTCTGGCAGTGACCGCCTCGGTGGAATGCAGCGCATACTGCGCCTTTGAGAGATCGTAGGTAAAACTGCCGATGTTCAGGTCATCGGAGACATTGCCTGCCGTGTCGGTCGCACGGACGAGGATCGTCCGCGTGACGCTCTCGCCGTCCGCCGCCGTAAAAGACGCCTTGCCGACGAAGGTGGTCGGCGTGCCGGTGATGTCGCCGTCCTGCCAGCTCGCGCCGCCGTCGGTCGAATACTGCCATGCGGCAACGCCGCTCTTGTCGGCGAGGGTGACCTCCACCGTCAGCGTGCCCGTCGCACCGGAGAGGGTGCGCGAGACCGCGCCCGCCTTTGCCGTCGGGGCGATGCCGTCCACCGCAAAGTCAAACGCGCCGGATGCGGGCAGCAGGGTTTCGCCCACATTGCCCGCATAGTCCGCGGCGCGGACGGTGAGCGTCACGCCCGAGAAGTCTGCATAGTCTCCGTCCGTCACGGGACGGACAAACAGGTAGTTGTACACCGCCTCGGCGGGGGACGGCGGGCATTCCGCCTGCGTGAAATCCACCGCCGTGCCGGCAGCGACGCGCGTCCACCCCGCCGTCGGGGTTCCCGGCTCGGCGCTGAGTACATATTCATACGGATAGGCCGTGCCGTCGCCGCCGTTGTTCAGCACAAAGCGGCCGGGGATCCCCGCCGCACCCGAGGCGTCGTCCGCGATCGTGAAGCCGTAGCGGAAGCCGTCGCCCACCTTCGTATAGGTGACGCCCTCGACCGTGGGCGGGGTGACGTCGAGCTTATAGGGATTGGAATTGGCGTTTGCCGCGATGCCGTCCGCGTACAGGTTGCCCGCGAGGTCGCGGAGCGCATACCCGCTCTTGGCTTCGATCGCGGTCACGCGGATCGCGCCGTCCGCATCGGCGGCACGGAGATTGGCATGGATCGGGATCGTCGAAAACACAAGGTTTGCGCCGTCCTCGGTCCGGTTCGAGATGATCGAATCGACGGTCAGATAGTTGACACCGTCGATCTCGCGTGTGCCGAGCCCGGTGACCGTCTGCCCGCCGAGCGTGCGGTCAAGCTCGCCGTCCACGATGATGTTGGTGACGGCAACCGCGTTCGGCCAGTATTTCGAGCCGCCCGGCAGGTCGATCACCTCGTCAAAGATCGCGGTGATCTCCAGGCTGTCGCCCTCGCCGAGGTATTCGTCGCTGGCGTCGGGATAGAGTGCGCTCGTCGGGTCGGTCTTGCCGAGCGCCGCCTTGACGGCGTCGTTGCCCGTCTGCCCGGTGAAGACAAAGCGCTCGACCATGGGCGCCTCGGTGTCGATGCGCAGGTCGCAGTTGTACCGCTTGGCCGTGATCGGGTTGCCCGCAAGGTCGGTGATGTAGGCGCTCGTCACGGAGAAGCCGGTCTTGTCGCCGTTTTTCGCCGTCTCGGTCAGGGTGAAGGACTTGTCGTCAATCACCTGCACAAGCGGCAGGTCCTTGCCGTAGAGGCTGTCGAGGCCGAGCTCCAGCACGTCGAGCGCGCCCGCGCCCCCGGCGACGGTATAGGTAAAGTACAGGTCGCTGCCCGCGAGCTTCGTCAGCGTCGCCTTCGGGTTCAGCTCGTCGCCCGTGACGCCGCGGACACGGAGCGTGAGCGCAAGGTCGCCGTGCGCCGCGCTGTCGTCCGCAAAGCGGATCGGCTCGTCAAAGTGCAGGCGGATCGTCAGCGTCTGTCCCGCGCCGACATACATCCGGCGGGTGCTGCGCTGCTCCGTCCCGCCGTCCACGCTGAAATATACGCTTTCAATCGCAGGCGCGCGCCCGTCGCGGAAGGTGACGAGCATGTTCTCGGCATACGCGCCGCCGCAGGTGCAGACGCCCTTTTCATAGGTCACAGACGACTTCTTGAACTGAAGAAACGCATTGAAGGACTTCGTATAATCCAGCATGGTATACGGGTCGTCCAGCTGCGTATAGTCGCCGAGGCGGGGGTACTTTGCCGACATGCCCGCCGCGCTGCCGTAAATGTCGCTCACCCAGGTGTTGCCGAGGAAGAGCTGCACCGTCTCAAACGCCAGCACGTCCTGCGACTTGAAGACGCCGCACTTGTGCGAATGCACGCGGTTGTAGAGTGTGGCCGACAGGTTGGCGGCGAGGTTCTGCCGCACGACGCCCACGCTGTGCAGCGTGCTCGAGCCCCACGCCGCGCTGTCTCCCTTGTAGTAGAGGCGGCCGCCCGCAACGCCCGTGTCGTCGTCCGTCACGCGCGTGTGGTAATCCGTCTTCGGGTACTTGCCGCCGTTGAAAAGCCCGATGCCGTTGTAATAGGCGGCATAGTCACAGCCTTCCTTGCCGTAATTCAGCTTGAGCTTCTCGTAGAAGCCCGCGTCGTACCCGGTGTTGGCATTGAGAATCGCAGCCTCCGGCGCGGCGCGGTCGTATACCACCGCCGCGGGCGCTGCCGCCGCGGGGATCGCCGCCGCCGGAAGCAGCCCCGCAAGGATGCAGATCGCCGTCCAGGCTGACAGCAGCCTTTTTGCCCATGTTTTCATAAATGTCTCCCGATGTTGTGTGGCGCCGTCTGACCGTTCCCCGCCACCAAGGGAACGGCGCTGCATCGAAAGGCAGACGGAAAACGCGGTTTTCCGTCTGTTGCCGAGGGAATTTATTCTTCTTTTTCTTCTTTTTCTTCGGGTGTATCGGCGGCGGATTCATCCTTCGCCTTTGCGCGGCGTTCCGGACGCGGCACGGCCAGCGCGGCCTCCACGTCGGCCTCCGCCTCACGCACGGTTTTGTCCACCATCATGCGGGCCACTGCCGCGAGATCGACCGTCAGCGCCTGCCGCAGTGCCGGCATGTAGCGCTCCGGCGGCACTTCGTACAGCTTGAAGCAGCAGGACACACAGCGCATGATCTTGCGCTCGATGGTGAAATACAGGTCGCAGTGCCGCGCCATGAAGCCGCGCATGACGCCGGCGGCCGCAATCTCCAGCTCGTAGAAATCGTTCTTCTCCGATCCGGCAAGATAGGGCGAAAAGATGGCCTCGATCTTGTCGGTCATGTTCTCGTATATGTATGCGGCGGTGCGCGGCAGCGTGTATGCCGTGACATAAAGCTCGCGCAGCGGATCGCTCATCTCGGCGATGTGCAGCTGAAGCGCAGTCTCCAGCGCGTAGACGAGCAGCGGGTCGGCGTTTTTCCCGGCGAGGGCATCCGCCGTGGCAAACTGCCCGTCAAACATCTGCCTTACAAGGTCGAGCAGCACGCCCTCCTTGTTGCCGAACTGGAAAAACGGCGAGCCGCTGATAATGCCCGCCATGTCGGCGACCTCCTTGGCGGTCGTCCCCTCATAGCCCTTTTCCAAAAACAGTTTCATCGACACGGACAGGATCTTTCTGCGCGTGATCATGCCGCTCGGTTGGATTCCCTTTTTCATTGCTACCTCAAAATACTTCAGTGATTCTGTTTACAAATATAATTATACAGGAAAAGCGGGATTCCCGCAAGAGAATCCCGCTTTTTCGGACGTAGAAAAGTTCACAAAAAAACGACGCCGCATTCGTCAAAAATGACGGATACGGCGCAAGTTTTCACCCCGGTGTCGAAAAACGAGGCCGTCGCTGCGGCTTCGCCCGGTGTCAGTTGTCAGCCGCGCGTGATCTGACGCGCAGGCGGTTGATGGCGCGCGCGAGGTTCGCCTCGGCGAGACGGTACTCGCGGATGCTGCGCTTTTGCAGCAGCGCCTCTTTTGCCGCCGCGGCCGCGCGCTCGGCACGGTTTTTGTCGATTTCCTCGGGGCGCTCCGCCGTGTCCACCAGCACCAGCGCCTCGCCGTCCTCAATCTTGACAAGTCCCGCCGAAACGGCGGCGTACAGCACATCGCCCGCCGCGGTGCGGCAGGTCAGCGTGCCGGGGACAAGCGCGCCGATCGCGTTGCTGTGCCCGGCCAGCACGCCGTACTGCCCGTCCACGGTGGGCAGCACAAGCGAGGTGCATTCCCCCTCGAAGAAGGCGTGGTCGGCCGCAAGGATGTGTACGGAAAAAGCCTTCACTTCGCGTCCCCGCCTTCCTCGCGGGCGCGCCTTGCCACATCGTCGATCGTGCCGACGTTGTAGAACGCCGACTCGGGGTATTTGTCGGTCTCGCCGCCGAGGATGGCGGACGCCGCACGGACGGTCTCGGCAAGCGGCACATACACGCCGGGGATGCCGGTGAATTTCTCGGCCACATGCATCGGCTGCGACAGGAACTTGCGGATTTTCCGCGCGCGGGCGACGGTCAGCTTGTCGTCCTCGCCAAGCTCATCCATGCCGAGGATGGCGATGATGTCCTGCAGCTCGTTGTACTTCTGCAAGGTCTCCTGCACGCGGCGGGCGACCTCGTAATGCGTCTCGCCGACGATGGCGGGCTCGAGAATGCGCGAGGTGGAGTCCAGCGGATCGACCGCCGGATAGATGCCCTGCTCCGCCACCTTGCGACTGAGCACCGTGGTGGCGTCCAGATGCGCAAAGGTGGTCGCGGGGGCGGGGTCGGTCAGGTCATCGGCGGGGACATAGACCGCCTGCACCGAGGTGACCGAGCCGCGCCGCGTGGAGGTGATGCGCTCCTCGAGCGCGCCCAGCTCCTCGGCCAGCGTCGGCTGATAGCCGACGGCCGAGGGCATTCTGCCGAGCAGGGTGGAGACCTCGCTGCCCGCCTGCACAAAGCGGAAGATGTTGTCGATGAAGAGCAGCACGTCGCGGCGCTCCTCGTCGCGGAAATACTCCGCCATGGTCAGCCCCGAGAGCGCCACGCGCATACGCACGCCGGGCGCCTCGTTCATCTGCCCGAAGACCAGCGCCGTCTTGTCGGCGACGCCGCTCTCCCGCATCTCGGTGAAGAGGTCGTTGCCCTCGCGGCTGCGCTCGCCGACGCCGGTGAACACCGAGTAGCCGCCGTGCGCGGTGGCCACATTGTGAATCAGCTCCTGGATCAGCACGGTCTTGCCCACGCCCGCGCCGCCGAACAGACCGATCTTGCCGCCCTTCGGATAGGGCTCGAGCAGGTCGATGACCTTGATGCCGGTCTCGAGGATCTCGGTGGTGGGCAGCTGCTCCTCAAAGCGCGGGGGCGCGCGGTGGATCTCCCGCCGCACAGTCCCCTCGGGCAGCGCGCCGCCGCCGTCGATCGGCTCGCCGAGCACGTTCCACATGCGGCCGAGCGTGACGGCGCCTACGGGTACGCGGATGCCGCTGCCCGTGGCCGTGACCGGCATACCGAGCGCGAGATTCTCACTGCCCGCCAGCAGCACACAGCGCACCGTGCCGTCCCCGATATGCCCGGCGACCTCCATGGTGCGCACCTCGCCGCCGACCGTGACGGTCAGCGCCTCTTTGATCTTCGGCAGCGCGCCGTCAAAACCGGCGCAGTCCACCACGGGTCCCGAGATCCGCACGATCTTACCTGTATGCATCGGCTTCCGCCTCCTTCATCTCTTTTGCGCGCGCGGCCGCCTGCCGCTGCGCCTTTGCGCCTGCGCTCACCTCGGTGATCTCCTGCGTGATCGCGCTCTGGCGCACGCGGTTGTAGGCCGTGGTGAGGTCGGCGAGAATTTTCTCCGCATTGCGGTTGGCGCTGTCCATCGCGCGCATACGCGCGTTCTGCTCACAGCAGAAGCTGTCCACCAGCGCGCTGTAAATAAAGCCGGACACATAGCTTGCAATGACGTTGTCCAGCACCGCGCCGACCGATGGCGTGAACTCAAACGGCACGCTGACCGCGCGCTCCGTCGTATCCGAGAAGAACTGCGCGCGGTGGAACGGCAAAAGGCGCGTCTGCTTTGCCTCGGCGACAAGGCCGTTCTTCATATCCGTGTAGACCAGGTAAATCTTCTCCACCCGCCCGCGGTCGTACAGATCGAGCAGGATCGCCGCGATCTCGCGGGCGCGCTGCATCGTCGGATTCTGCGCGGTGTAGAGAAAGCTGTGCTCCACCGGGATGCCGTGCGCCTCGAAATAGCGGCGGCCGTATTCGCCTACGACGAACAGCTTGGTGTCCGGATGGTCGGCGAGCAGCTTTTCCGCCTCGCGGATGGCGTTCTGGTTGTACGCGCCCGCAAGCCCCTTGTCCGCCGTGATGACGAGGCAGGCAAACGTGCCGTGCGGCGGCTCTTCGCCGTCCTCGGGATAGAAATAGCGGCTCTGCACCTTCTCCGCCGTGCGGAAAATGCGCTTGATCTCGCCGCGCAGCGCGTTGAAATACGGGCGCGTCGCGTCCAGCTCCGCCTTGGCGCGGCGCAGCTTGGTGGACGCGATCAGGTACATCGCGTTTGTGATCTTGCGCGTGTCGCGGACGCTCTCGATGTGCGTCTTGATCTCCTTGATGCTTGCCATGTGTCTCTCACTCCGTGACCGCCGCGGCGAAGCGCGCGGCCGCATCGGCGATGGCGGCGCGGCTCTCCTCCGAGAGCACACCGGTCTTCTCCACCTCGGCGACGACGTCCGGCAGTGCGGCCTTCACCGCGCCGGGGAGCGCCGCGCGCACGGCGGCAAGCTTTGCGGGCGGGACATTGTCCAGCGTGTGTGCCATCGCCGCCGTGAGCAGGATGACCTGCTCCGTGCCGGACAGCGGACACCCCTGCGCCTGCTTCAGCAGCTGCATCAGCATCTGGCCGTAGCGCAGCTGCCGCTTGGTCGCCTCGTCAAGGTCGCTCGAAAACTGTGTGAAGACCTCCATCTCGCGATACTGCGCAAGGTCGAGACGGATCGTCCCCGCCGCCTTCTTCATCGCCTTCGTCTGCGCCGCTCCGCCGACACGCGAGACCGAGAGACCGACGTTGACCGCGGGGCGCTGCCCGGCGAAAAACAGTTCGCTCTCGAGGAAAATCTGCCCGTCGGTGATGGAAATGATGTTGGTGGGGATATAGGCGGAAACGTCGCCCGCCTGCGTCTCCACGATCGGGAGCGCGGTCATGCTGCCGCCGCCGAGGCGGTCGGAGAGCCGCGCCGCGCGCTCGAGCAGACGGGAATGCAGGTAGAACACGTCGCCGGGATAGGCCTCGCGGCCGGGCGAACGCTCGAGCAGCAGGCTGATCGTGCGGTAGGCGACGGCGTGGCGCGTGAGATCGTCGTAGACGATCAGCACATCGCGGCCGCGCCCCATGAAGTATTCGCCGAGCGCGCAGCCCGCGTAGGGCGCGATATACTGGAGCGGCGCGGCGTCGCTCGCCGTGGCGCAGACGACCGCCGTGTAGTCCAGCGCGCCGCGGACGCGCAGCGTCTCGACGAGGCGCGCCACCGAGGAGGCCTTCTGCCCGATCGCCACATAGATGCAGACGACGTTTTTGCCCTTCTGATTGAGGATGGTGTCGAGCGCGATGGCGGTCTTGCCGGTCTGGCGGTCGCCGATGATCAGCTCGCGCTGGCCGCGCCCGATGGGGAACATCGAGTCGATGGCGAGGATGCCGGTCTCCATCGGCGTATCCACCGGCTGACGGTCGATGATGCCGGGGGCGGGATTCTCCACCGGGAAATAGCCGTCGGCGCGGATCCGTCCCTTGCCGTCGATCGGCATACCGAGCGCATCGACCACGCGGCCGATGCAGCCCTCGCCGACCGGGATGCCGGCGACCTTGCCGGTGCGCCGCACGGCGCTCCCCGCCGTCACGGCGCGGTCGTCGCCGAACAGGATGCACCCGACATTGCCGGGGACAAGCTCCTGCACCATGCCGCGCACGCCGGACTGGAAGACCAGAATCTCGCCGTAAAACGCGTCGTCGATGCCGGAGACCTTCGCCACGCCGTCGCCGACGCGGATGACGCGGCCGAGCGTGAGCGGCTCGTCCGAGGGGTCCCATGCGTCCACGGCCTTGTGCATCAGCTCGAGCAGGTCGCCCTCCTCGGCGGCGAGCCCGGTGAGCAGCTCGCGCAGCTCGGTCAGCCGCGCCTCGGTGCAGGCGTTACGCATGGCGCGCCTCCTCTGTCGCTTCATGCTCGCGCAGCAGCTTTGCGGTGGCCTCCACCGCCAGGTTTGCGATCTCGCCGCGCGCGTCCTCGATCATTCTTTCCTTTTCATGCGCCGCCGCGTCGCGCGCGTCGGCAAGAATCCGCTCCTTCTGCCGCTTGGCGTCGGCGAGGATGGCGGACGCCTCCTTCTCGGCCTCAGTCACGGCGGCGGCGCGGGTCTTCTCCGCCTCCGCCTTCGCCTCGTCCAGCCGGCGGCTGTATTCCGCCTCGAGGGCGGCCGCACTTGTCTCCTTCTCGGCGGCGGCCTTTTCCTTTGCCGCGATGTCGCCCGTGCGCTTCTCCATGAAGTTCCGCACCGGCGCGTACAGCAGAAAATACAGTCCGCCCGCCAGCAATACAAAGTTGAACAGGTGGAGCAGGATCTGCTGCCAGTCAATATTCAGCGGGACACCCATTCCGCGCCCTCCTTACAGAACAAAGATGATGAGGATCGCCACGATCAGCGCATAGATGATCGCGGTCTCGATGAAGACGAGGCCGAGCATCATCCCCGCGCGGATCTTGTCCGCCGCCTCGGGCTGGCGGGAGATGCCCTCCGCCGACTTGGCGATGGCGATGCCCATGGCGACCGCGCCCGCCGCGGCGGCAAGGCCGACGCAGACGGCGGCGGCATACGCCTTGCTGCCCGCGGAGGAAGCCTCGGCGGTCCCGGTCACTTCGGTGCCGCCGTCTGCGGGGACGGCTGCATCGGCAAACACGCAGACGCACATCGCAAAGGCGAGCGCGGCGCATACGAGCAGGGCAAACAGTTTCTTCATACTTACTTTCATGGTCATACCTCCGGGTTCAGGCCGCAGCCTTTTGGGTTTTGGATTCGGATTTTTTCGCTTTCTTCGGGTGCGGCTCGGAGACCTCGCCGTAGAAAAGCGCGGTGAGCATCGTCAGCACATAGGTCTGGATCAGCGCGTGCAGCAGCGTGAACATCACGCCGACCGCAACCGGCAGGACGAAGCTCAGGTGGATATAGTAATAGACAAGCTCGGTGACGAGCAGACCGCTGAGCAGCGCGCCGAACAGGCGGAAGCTCATCGAGATCGGCAGGGAGAAGTCCTTGAGGGTGTTCAGCGCGCCGCGCAGGCCGTTGCCCGCGATGCCGCCCGACAGAATCACGAGATAGGACAGGCAGCCGAGCGCAATGGCGGCATTGATGTCCGAGAGCGGCGCGGGCAGCGCGACCGAGAGGCCGCGCGTGGTGACGGCCTGAAGCCCGAACAGCTCAAACAGCGTACCGATGAAAATGTACGCGCCCGCCGCAAACACATAGCCGCCGAGAAAGCGGTTGCGGTGCGGGCTGTTGGACTTAGCCAGCCCGTCGAAGCAGCCGACCGCGCTCTCGAGCAGCAGCTGGAACCGGCCGGGCACGGTCTTCATGTGCGGCACGAAGAAGAGCCGCACCAAAAGCGCGAACGCGAGCAGCACACCCGTGACGGTGAAGCCCGAGATCACCGCCGGGTTGACGTCGAGCAGCCCGAACAGCGAAATCTTGTTCTCCTCGTGCAGCACGGCGTCGCGCATGGCCTCGCGGATGCTCTCGCCCTTCGGCAGGCCGCCGACGGCGAGCGACGCGGCAAGCAGAGCAGCGAGCAGCAAGAGCCACACAAGGAGCGCTGTGCGCCTGTTTTTCTTCATTTTGAAAATCGCCTCCTACGGAGCAGGTAACTTTAATGTATCAATTATAGTAAGTTGCTATACATTTGTCAAACGGTCAAGTCAACAAAAAAACACACGGAAAACCGAAGTTTTCCGTGCGTTTTGCAAATTTTATTCTTCCTCTTCCTCGGGAACGGGGCTGACGGTGACGCGGACCTCCTCCACACAGGTCTCGTCCGCGCGGGTGATCTCCACGTGCAGGTTCCTGTAGTCGAAGGCCATGCCGACCTCGGGATTCTGCCCGAGCATCTCGGCGCACCAGCCGCCGACCGTGTTGCAGTCGGATTCAAAGTCGCGGTCGTCGATGTCCATCTCGTCAAACATATCGTAGATGTTGGCGTCGCCGAGCACGCGGTAGGTGCCGTCCGGATTTTCGACGATGTCCTCGACGATCTCGTCGCTCTCGTCCCAGATGTCGCCGACGATCTGCTCGAGAATGTCCTCGGTGGTCACAATGCCGAGCGTGCCGCCGTACTCATCGAGCACGACCGTCATCGGCATCTGCATCTCGCGCATTTCCTCCAGCGCGACGGGCAGCTTCACCGTGCCGTGCATCATCAGCGGCTCAAACATGACGTCCTTCACCGCGGTCTCCGGGTTCTCGGCCAGCCGCTTGTAGAACTGGTTGATGTTGAGGATACCGATGATGTTGTCGATGCTGTCCTTGTAGACGGGCAGGCGGCTGTGCCGCGAGGAATTGATGATGCGGAGATTCTCCGCCGGGTTTGCGTCCGCGTCCAGCGCCAGCACCTCGGTGCGGTGCGTGATGATCTCGGCCAGCGTGATGTCCGAGAATTCGAGCGCGCTCTGCAAGAGGTCGCTCTTATCCTCGTCGATACCGCCGTCCTCCTCGGTCGTCTCGATCAGCATCGCCAGCTCCTCCTCGGAGACGCTGTCGTCCGGCTTGCCCCAGAAGTGGGAGCAGAGCTTCAGCAGCCATCCGACAAGGAGGGTGACGGGGTAGAAAAGGATGATGAAAAACGCGAGCGGATACGCCGTCAGGCAGGCGGCGCGGTCGCTGTTCTGCTTGCAGACGACCTTCGGCACAATCTCGCCGAAGATCAGGATCAGGACCGTGATAACGGCCGTTGCGATCGTGGCGGCAAGCCCGGTCGAGCCGTGGCCGCTGCCCATATGCTTTGCAATGGAGAGCGCAATGGTGGTCGAGACGGCCGACGCGGCAATGTTGACAAAGTTGTTGCCGATGAGCACCGCCGTGAGCGCGTCGTCGAATTTATCCGAGATCTTATCCGCCAGCTTCGCCATGCGGCTGCCGTCCTCCGCCAGCTTTTTGAGGCGGACGCGGTTGACCGACGTATAGGCGATCTCGGTGCCCGAGAAGAAGGCGGAGAAGCAGATCAGGATCACGATCAGAACGTAACTCATTTGTCGATCTCCTCCTTTGCCTCGTTCTCGTCATCGCAAAGGCGGATGATGACGCTCTTGAGCGCACCGTCCTCGACGGGGCCGGCCATCACGGCAAGTCTGCCGTAGGTAAAGCCCTCATCTTCCTTCGGCTCGCCGGAAAGATTCGAGCGCAGCCATGCGTCGAGCGTCTTTTTCTGCTCGGCAAGCGAGGGGAGCGGATGCCCGATGCGGGAGAGCGCCTCGCGCACCTTCATGGACGGCACGATCTCGAAATAGTTGCCGCCGAGCTTGATGAAGTCCTCATCATACTCGTCGTCCTCGTCCCAGATCTCGCCGACCAGCTCCTCGAGGAAATCCTCGATGGTCGCGATGCCGACCGTGCGGTCGTCCTCGCGCACCACGACAAACTGCTTTTTCGAGGCGCTCATCGCGGCAAAGAGATCGTCAATGGCCGCATCCGGCGCGGCAAAAGTCGGCGCCAGCAGAATGCGGCGCAGATTGACGTAGCCGCGGCGCAGATACGCGCGCAGATATTCGCGCACCGGCAGAATGCCGATGATGTGGTCCACATCGCCCTCGTACACCGGCAGACGGGAGAAATTGGTCCCGCGCACCGTCTCGAAAACCTGCTCCTGCGACATGGCAACATCCACGCCGACGATGTCCTCGCGCATGGTCATAATGTCCTCAAGCGAGGTCTTGGTGAAGTCCACCGCATTGCGGAGCAGATCGGTCTGCTCCTCGTCCAGCGTGCCGCTGTCCTCCACTTGGTCGATGATGGTCTCCAGCTCCTCCTCGGTCATGCGGTCATCCTGACCGCCGCCGAACAGGCGGGAGAACAGATCGGAAATTTTGATAAAAACGAATGCAACCGGCGTCAGGATCTTCATCAGTGCCGTGAGTGACGCGGAATATCCCAGCGCCAGCTTCTCGCTCTGCGTGTTGGCAAAGCTCTTCGGCAGCATCTCGCTGAACAGAAAGACCACTGCGGTGGTGACGACCGTCGCAATGATGGTTTTGCCTTCGCCGAGCAGGTCAATGGCAATGACCGTCGCCAGCGATGAACAGGCCAGATGCATGATGTTGTTGCCGATGAGGATCGTGGTCAGCGCTTTGTCGAAATGATCGGTGATATACAGCGCGCGCTTGGCCCGCTTGTCTCCGTCATCCGCTGCCGCCTTCAGCCGAATCTTGTTCGCCCTGACGTAAGCGCTTTCCGCGCTTGCGAAATAGGCGCCGCCGATAATCAGCAATATGTAGAAAAGAATCTGCCAATATCGACCCGCGTCTCCGTCCATGTAGATAACCAACTCCTTCTTGATGGGGACAAATACCCGCACCTTTGTGCAAGTTATATTTATCAGTATACCATTCCGACGCCGGCTTTGTCAAGGTTCGTAAACCGACGAAAAAGAAAGAAAACCGACGAAAAACGTCGGTTTTCCCGGATAATTCGCTCAGATGTTCCGCCACACCCCGAAAACGAGCAGGGCGACGATCAGAAAGGAAATGATGCCCATTTCGATCTTCGAGAGCTTCGGGTGTCCGGTCTTCACATAGAGCCATGCCTGCCGCGCCGCCACGGCAATGCCGAGCGGCGAGAGCACGAGGATGGCCGCGTTGTACCGATATGCCGCGGCAAAATCCAGCCGCAGCAGCGAAAGGCACATGCGGGTGACGCCGCAGGACGGACAGTCAAATCCCGTGACGACGTGGAAGATGCAGGGGATGCCGAATCCGGTCACGCGCACAAAGAGCGCGTAGACCAGCCCGGCGCCGCACGCGATCCCGCACCAAAGGAACAGGCGGAACAGCCGCTTCTGCATGTTATGCCAGCTTGTTCAGTTCATCCTGGATCAGCGCCATCGAGATGATGTTGAAGCCGATGATGCTGAGGATCAGGTAGAGGATGCCGCGGTTCTGATCCTGCGCGCCGCCGCGTGTGCCGCTTGCGCGGTTGACCAGCTCGCCCGCCTTGTAGAACCAGTACCAGCTGTAGATGTTGCAGGTGACGAGCGAGAGCAGGAAGACCATGATGCCGCTCGTCGCGTCCGTTTCGCCCGCCGCCGCATTCAGCTCATCCACCATCTGTACCAGCCAGATGATCCCGTAGATGCCGCAGGTCACGAGCGAGAGCAGGATGCACACGCCGATGCTGCGCTTCTTCGGTCCGCCCGCCGCGCCGTTCACCGTGCCGGTGTAGGTCGTCTGCTGCGTCCCGGACGCCTGCTGCTCCGCGCCGCCGAGCTGCGCGCCGCAGCCGGGGCAGAACTTCGTCCCGTCGGAGACCTCTTTGCCGCAATTCTTACAAAACATATTATTTTCCTCCTTAAAAAGAAAATCTGAATTTGTCCTTGTCTTATTCAATCGTCATATCCGCGGTGCGCAGTGTGACGATGAAGCCGCCGTCGTTGTCCCCCGAGACGGTGTAGTCCGCGCCGAGCGGCAGCTCGATCTTCGTCTCTCCGTCGGCCGCGGGGACGTAGTAGACCTCGTAGCGGACGCCGTCGGCCGTGAAGGTCAGCGGGGATGCCGCGCCGTGCGTGTAGAGCAGCGCGAGGTATTCCTCCAGCACAAGGCCGTTTTCCGCCATGTAGGCGGCGTGGCCGCGCCCGACGTAGCGGAAGTGCCACGGCTCGTTGGTGATGCCGGTCACCGTCGTCTTGCTGTCGGGATAACGCAGCACGAGGCCGTATTTCGCAGCGTTTTCATAAATCCAGCCGTAGATGGGATCGGCGGCACCCGCCGTCGCCAGCGAATAGCTGACGCCGGAGGCCGTATAGACGTTCATGTCGATCGCCATGCCGGTGTGATGCTCGCTGTAGCCGGGGCGGGCGGCAAGCAGCGCGCCCTGCTCCGCGCCGTAGATCTCCTGATAATCGTCATAAATCGCGGCCTGCTCGTCATAGGTGCGGTAGCCCTGCGTAATCTGATAGTCGCGGCTGCCGGTCTCGGCGAAGAAGGCGTCAAACATGTCGTCCAGTGCCGCCATCATCGTGCGGGTCAGCTTGATGGCCGACGAGCTGACGCGGTAGCTGCCCGACTTGTTGCCGTAGAGCGTGACCAGCTCGCTCTCATTCTTCGGAAACGCATAGGCGCGCCCGAGCAGCGTGGAGACGAGAATGAGGTCGCCGCGATGCACGTCGTCCGCCGTGAGCGTGATTGTCTCGGTGCGCGGCGCTTCGGTCACGACCGTGCCGGTCGGGGTGCGCACCGTGGTGATCTCCGGAGTCACCTCCGTCGTCCCCTCGGTGACGGACGGCCGCGCGACGGGCGCCCAAAGCCGATAGAGCGCGAAAATGATGACGCCCCAGACGGCGAGGATCGTCACGGCAAGCAGCGCAACGAAGATGCGGCGCTTGCGTTTTTCTTTTTTGACATACTGGCGGCGCTTTGCCGCGGCCAGCGCGTCCATATCCGGTCGGCGATCCATCAAAGTCCCCCTTTGTGCAGCCGCTGTGATCTTGCTGACAGTATACCATATCGCATACGGACTTGTAAAGCAGGCCGCGGAAGATTTCGGAGAAGATGCAAAGTTTTTTCGCTTTTCATACAAATTCGCTGCATAAATTCCGCAAAATCTGCCTTGACGCTCCCGAAATGTTCGTGTATACTATATAAGAATAGCAACTACAGCTGTACGGAGGGCTTTCGGAATGAAGATTAAGGACGGCTACATCGTCAGAAAGATCGGCACAAAATACTATGCCGTGTCGGTTTCGCAGGTGTCGAACGGCGGCGGCATGATCGCACTCAACGAGACCGGCGCGTTCATCTGGGATCTGATGAAGAACGAGACCGACACCGATACGATCGCCGCGGCGCTCGCCGCGCACTACGAGATCGACGCGGAAACGGCCAAGCGCGACACCGACGCCTTCATCGGGATGCTGAAGGAGGCCGATGCGCTTGCGTGAGCAGATGGAGCTCGCCGCGCTGATGCCGATGATCGCCGAGGTCATTGCGGCAGGCGGCGTCTTCCGGCTCTATCCGCGCGGCACCAGTATGCAGCCGCTGCTCGTCGCGGGCGAGGACTCCGTGGAGCTTTCCGCGGCCGAACCCTACGCCGTCGGCGACGTGCTGCTCTATCGGCGGGCAAGCGGGCAGTTTGTCCTGCACCGCCTGATCGCCGTGCAGAAGCGCGGGCTGGTCTTCTGCGGCGACAACCAGCGCGAGCTTGAATTCGGCGTGCCGGAAAGCGCCGTGCTGGCGAAGATGAGCGGCTACTACAAGGGCGAGGTACACCACACCACAAAGGAGACGGACTATCTCCGCTATACGGCAGAGCGCGTTGCGCGCTTCCCGCGCGTCCTCCGCCGAAGCGAGACCGCCTACCGCCTGTACCGCCGCGTGACCCCGCTGCGCACGCTCCCGTCCCGCGCCGGACACAAGCTCTTGCGCATACTGAAAATCGAAAAGCAGAAGTAAAAAGGACTGCCGAAGCAGTCCTTTTTGTGTTGTTGTGCGGCGGGAGCAAGACGGCGCGGGACGGGTTTGTGCGTGCTTTCGGCTCCCCTGTGCAAGGGGTGAGCTGTCCGAGACGCGCAGCGTCTCGCGGAGTTTTTCTTCGTCGGCTGAACACCGACGATTTCGCGAGCGAAACCGAAAAACATCCTGGCGGCGCCTGAGGGGTTGTACCGTACTTTTTCAATCTTTTTGCTCTGTAACAATCCCTCCGGTGCTTCGCACCACCTCCCTTTGCCGGGGGGAAGCGAAGACAGAACGGCGGGAGACAGACGGCGCCATACGGTATGCAGGCATTTTCCGCTATTCCGTAGGGGCGGCGCCTTTTAGGCTTCCCTTGGGGGAAGCTGTCGCCGTAGGCGACTGATGAGGGATTGATGGGGGCAAAGCATCGCGCCATGCTGTGCCTGCTTCCTGCATGCCCTCATCCGGCGCTAACGCGCCACCTTCCCCACCGGGGAAGGCTTTAATAGAACCGTCGTACCCCTTACGCCAGATGCAGGCCGTACAGCACGCGCTTCATCACCACATGCAGCTTCTTGCCGACGTGGCGGCGGTGCGCCGCCTTGACGCACTTCTCATACATGCGGTCGATGTCCGCCTCGTACTTGTCGATGTCGGTGGCGTAGAGGTCGCACTTTTTGCGGCAGGATTTGATCTGCAGGCAGAAGATGAGCCGATACCACAGGCGGCTTTCGCGCTCGTCCTCCCGCTTCCAGTAGGCGGCAAACTGCTCCTTCATCGGCGCGTACATGATCTTGTCCATCTCCTCGCGGGAGATCAGCCCCGCGTCGATCGCCATATCGACAATGTCCGTGCCGGGCAGGAAGTTGAGCCCGTGCAGCTGGAGCTCCATCGGCATGACCATCTCGCGCACGAGATAATAGGTCTCCTTCAGATGCTCAATCTTCTCAAACGGGTGCTGGAGCATGAAGTCGTAGCTGGCCCAGTACACGCCGCTGTCGTGGATGATCTTTGTTGCGCGGATGATGTCCTCCTGCGTCTCGTAGCGGTGGAAAATCTCCTTCCGGATATAGGGCGAACCCGACTGCACGCCCATGATGACCTCGTCAAGGCCGACCGAAACCAGCTTTTGCAGCTCGTCCAGCCGCACCATCTTCGGGTGCGACCAGATGGTGAACGGCAGGTGGATGTACTTCTTGTACTGCACAATAAAGTTGTCGATCCAGCCGGGCGAATTGGGGAATATCTCGTCGTAGAAATGGACAAACACCAGCTTTTTCAGCTGCTTCTTCGCCTCGATCAGCTCCGCCATGACGCTCTCGACCGAGCGGGTGCGGACATACTTCACACCCTTCGGGAACATGCGGTGCAGATTGATGACGCTGCAATAGGAGCAGGTGAACGGGCAGCCGCGCGACGCGATGACCTCGTAGCTCATCGAGGAGAGCTGCGGGTCGCCGTAGGTCACGGTGTCGTGCTCGATGTAGCACGCCCCTTTGGAATTGATGGTGGGCAGGCCGTACTCGTCGATGTTTTCGAGCAGGTCGCCGATGGGGTTGACCACGACCTTGCCGTCGTCGTCCCGATAGCAGACCGAGGGGAAGGCGCGGCCGCTCTCGCCCGCGGCGATGGCGTTTGCCAGCTTGACCATCGGGATCTCGCCGTCGGCGCGCACGACATAGCTGCCGCCGAGGTCGAGCATACGGTCCGGGAACATGGAGGCAAACGCACCGCCGAAGATCATCGGAATGCCGGTCCTCCGCAGGCCGCCGCAGAGCAGCTCGACCGACTCGAGATACATCGAGCTCATGACCGACAGCCCGACATAGACCGGGTTCTCCTTTACGACCTCCTCCACGCAGAGCTCGACCTCGCGCGCCGTGCAGACCTCGGGGTCCTGGCTGTTGAAGCCCTTGAAGAAGATGACCTTGACCCGGTATCCGCCCTTTTCCAGCGCGGTCTCGAGGTAGCGCACGCCGAGCGCCTTGACGTTGTAGAATGCAATCAGAACGACTGTTTTCTTCTGTTCCATGTCCGTACCTTTCCGCTTTTGTACTTCTTTTATTATATCGCCCGCGCCGCGGCAAGTCAAGGGGCGGCGATATTTTCGCCGCGGCGCATGATTTCGGTGCGCCCTGTCCATACTCCGTTTGGGCCAACACTTGAAACGGCATCTCATCTATCGTCTCGCGTCATTTTACCTCCCTCATCGAGGGAGGTGGCACGCGAAGCGTGACGGAAGGAGTCCTGCAGTGTGCAAAACTCCCTCAGTCACCTGCGGTGACAGCTCCCTCACCGAGGGAGCTTATACAAATTCATGCCTTGTGCGAATTTGCACGATGAAACTCCTTTCAAGCCAACGCCTGAAAGGAGTATTTTTATGAGCACGGATTTCAAGACCAGCGAAACCAAGACCAATCTGATGCGCGCCTTCGCGGGCGAGAGCCAGGCGCGAGGCCGCTACGATTTTGCCGCGAAGGCGGCGGGCGAGCAGAAGCTCTACGTCGTCGAGGCGTTGTTCCGCTTCACGGCAAAGCAGGAGCAGGCACACGCCAAGGTGTTCTACGACCATCTGAAAGCCTTTGACGGCAGCGACATCGCCGCAGACGGCGGCTACCCGGTCAACCTCACCGCCTCGGTGGCGGGGCTTCTGCGCAGCGCCGCCGCAAACGAGCGCAGGGAACATGACGAGGTCTACGCGGCGTTCGCCGAGACGGCGCAGCGCGAAGACTTTCCCGAAGTGGCCGCCGACTTCCGCAATATCGCGGCAATCGAGCAGCTGCACGGCGAGCGGTTCACGAAGTTTGCCGACCTCCTCGAGAGCGGCAAGCTGTTCGTCGCCGATGCGGAATGCGCCTGGATGTGCCTCAACTGCGGGCATGTGCAGACGACGAAGGCCGCGCCCGAGCTCTGTCCGGTCTGCGGGCATGACCGCGGCTTCTTCATCCGCCTTTCCATGACCCCGTGGGGCGTGGAAAAGAGATAAAAGGAAAACGTGAAGGAAGAAAAAGCTCAAACAGAAAACCGCCGCACGGCGGTTTTCTGTTTGGGCGCGTCCCGGGCTTCCCCCTTGGGGGAAGCTGTACGAATCGTAAAGCGTTTCTTAGGCTTCCCTTGGGGGAAGCTGTCGCCGTAGGCGACTGATGAGGGATTGATGGGGGCAAAGCATCGCACAAAGCTGTGCCGGCTGCCTGCAATCCCTCATCCACCGCGGAGCGCGGTCCCCCTTCCCCAAAGGGGAAGGCTTGGTTTGTTCGCGCACGACACAGCGGGAGACAGACGGCGCCCTACAGTTTGTGCGGCTATTGTACCATCCGGTAGGGGTCATGACCCCCGCCTACATAAGCAGCAGGAGCGCGAGGATCAGCACGATGTCCTCACTGCCCTCCTTGCCCATGAGCAGGGCGATCATCCCGATCAGCAGAAAATCATCCGCTTCAAAGCCCGCCTTTTTCCGCCCGCGCAACGCCTCAAACAGGCAGGTCAGCGGATTCTTGTTCTTTGCGGGACAGGCGGGCGCGCAGGGCGCGTCGCCGCACGGCTCGTTGCCGTCGCAGGGCGGAGGCGGACACCCGCAGTCGGGCGGCGGGAGCGGGCAGTCACGCGGGACCTTGCCGAGCGGGGCGACCGGCGCAGGCGCACTCGGATGCATCGTCGGGCGCGGCGGCGGGGGCGGGGGCGGCGGAGACACCTGTGCGCCGCGGTCCGCAAAAGGCAGTGTCGGCCGCGGCATCCCGCCCGGCTGTGCATCCGGGTGCGGGAAGGCGCTGCCGCCGTAATTCTTCGGTACGCTGATGTACATCACATCACCTCCGACAAAAGATCGAGCAGCGCGGAGACCTTCATCACCGTGTCCAGCGCGTTCTGCCGCTCCGCGGACAGATAGGGTGCCAGCGCGCGCAGGAGTGCCGTCCGCCGCGAAGCGGCGGTCGCCTTTGCACCCGCCGCGGCGGGCTGCACCGTCGGCGCGGCGGCGGACGCTCCCGCGGCTTGCGCCGCTCCGGCTGTTTCGGCCGGTTCGGCTGTTTCAGTCGCGTTTTGCGGCGCTTGTGCCGTTTCGGCCGCGGCGGCCGCCGCCTTTTCGGCTTTCATCTCCGCCATGACCGGGGCGAGCGCCTCCATGATGCGCGGCAGCTTCGCCGCGATCTCGGGATTCTGCAAGAGCTGCGGGATGCCCCCGCCGCCGAGCAGCTCCTGTATGCTCTTATCGGGACTGTCCGCCATGCTCACCCCTCTTTTCCGTCTTTGCGACAGCCTTTCAGAATTTCCTTGGCGCGCGCGATGTCCGCGTCCGACGCGCCGCGCATGGCGGTGCGGAGCGCATCGAGCTGTGCCTTCTCAAAGGTCGCGCCCGTGAGATCCACCCCGCTTGCGGCGGCGATCGCGCGGATCGAGGCGACCAGCATCGTGTCGTCCAGCCCCGCCAGCGTCTCGAGCAGATTCCTGTCAATGTTCATATGCAGCCATCCTTTCGTAGCTTCGCCTTCCCCCGAGGGGAAGGCTTGCACGGAGCGGCACGGCAGAGATATGCGCTTTGCATCTCCCTCTCCCGCCGCAGCCTGCTGATTTCAGTATATGCCGCGATTGACAAAAAGCACACCGGCTGATATAATGAAAAATCAGGTGGTGACTGCAATGACTTTCTTTCAAAAACCGGCACTCCGGCGCTTTCTGTATTTTTTCGCCGCGCTGCTCTGGTCCGAGGGCGTGATCCGCGCATCCGCGTTCGGCAATCCGCTGCCCACGGTCTGGCTGCTGCTCTTTTCCGGCGCGGCCGCCGCGCTGCTTGCTCTGCTTTGCAGCATGGGCGGGCGTGTCGGCACGGTCGTTTCCTTTGTGCTGACCGTGCTTCTGACCGTGCTTTACGCGGCGCAGCTCGTCTATGAACATATTTTCGGTTCCTTCTTCTCGCTGACGCAGATCGGCATGGGCGCGGCCGCGCTCGACAGCTTCGGCACCGAGACGGCGCTCGGCGTGCGCGAATGCCTCGGCGCGCTCGCGCTGCTGCTGCTGCCGCTCGTGGCGCTCGTCTGGCTGACGGCGGCGCGCTTTTTCGGCGGGCGCGGCAGTCTGCGCGCGGCGGTGATCCTCGCCGCACTCTTTCTTGCCCTGCACTTCGGCACGGTGCTCTGCCTGCCCCTCGGCGGCAGACAGAACTATTCGCCCTATGACCTCTACCACGACACCTTTGTGCTGCAAATGAGCGAGCGCCGGTTCGGCGTGCTGACCTCGGCGCGCATCGAGGCGCGCGGGATGCTCTTCGGCACAAAGAAAAAGGCGCCCCTGATCGAGACCGCGGCGACCGCCGAGACCACGCCCGACCCGGACGCGCCCGTGACCCCGCCGGACATCCCCGAGACGGTCTACCCCTACAACGTGACCGACACCGACTTCGCGGCGCTGGCCGCCGCCGAGACCGACGACCGCGTGCGCGCGCTGGACACCTACTTTGCATCGCAGACCGGCACACGGCAGAACGCCTTCACCGGCATGTTCAAGGACTACAACCTCATTCTGCTCTGCTGCGAAGCCTTCTCGCCCTACCTCGTGGACGCCGAGCGCACCCCCGCGCTCTACAGAATGGCGACCGAGGGCTTCATCTTCACCGACTACTACAACACCATCTGCGACAACACCTCCAACGGCGAATATGCGCTCTGCCTCGGCCTCCTGCCCGACACCTCGCTGCTCGGCCGCGGCTGGAAGAGCTTCTACGACTTCAACAGCTTTACCGCCGCCAAGGAAAACTGGCTGCCCTACGCGCTCGGCAACCAATACCGCGCCCTCGGCGCAAAGACCTACGCGGTACACAACTACTTCTGCGACTACTACGGCCGCGACAAGACCCACCCCAACATGGGCTATGACTTCAAGGCGATCTTCCGCGGCATGAAAAAGGTGGACGACTGGCCGACCTCGGACGTCTCCATGATCGAGCAGACCCTGCCCGACCTGCTGACCCCGGACGAGAGCGGCAGCATCCCGCCGTTCCACGCCTACTACCTCACGTTCAGCGGGCACATGTACTACAATTTCACCTCCAACGACATGGCGATCAAAAACAAGGCCGTCTCCGACGGACTTCCCTATTCCACGGCGACCCGCGCCTATATCTCCTGCCAGGAGGAGCTGGAATACGCGCTGGAAACCATGAACAAGATGCTTGCCGACGCGGGCGTCGCCGACAAAACGCTCATCGTGCTGACCGCCGACCACTACCCCTACAACCTGGGACTGGACAAGCTCTCCGAGCTTGCGGGCAAGACGCTGGAAGCCCCCGCCGACAAATACCGCAGTGCGCTCTACATCTGGAGCCCGTCCATGTCTTCGCCCGTCACGGTGGACGCGCCCTGCTCCACGCTCGACGTGCTGCCCACCGTCTCAAACCTGCTCGGGCTGCCCTACGACTCCCGCCTGCTCTCGGGGCGCGACATTCTGGCCGAGGGCGAGCACGTCGCCATCCTCGGCGACCGCAGCTTTGTCACCGAGACCGTCTACTACGACGCTGCGAGCGGCACGGCCGTGCCGCGCACCGACGCGCCGGTCGATACTGCCGCCGTCGAGCGTCTGAACACCTACGTCAAGAACAAATTCACCGTCGCCACCGAGATGCTCTACACCGACTATTTCGCCAAGGTGCGCGACAGAACGGCGGCAAACTGATGGAAAAGCTGCTCATTCTCTCGGACATCCACGGAAATGTCCGCCGCGCCGCCGCCGTGGTCGCGGCGCACACCGACTGCACTGCCTGTCTCTTCCTCGGTGACGGCGTGCGCCACATCGAATATCTGCGCGGCCTTGCGCCGCACATGGCGTTCGTCGCCGTGCGCGGCAACTGCGACACCTTTCTCGACGGCGACTGCCCCGACGAGACGGTTTTTGCCGTCGAGGGGCACAATATCCTGCTCTGCCACGGGCATCGGTACCATGTCAAGAGCGGCACGGGCGCACTGCTCGCCGCCGCGCGCCGCGCGGGCGCGGACATCGCGCTGTTCGGACACACGCACCTCCCGCACGAGGAATACGACTCTGCGAGCGGCATTTACCTGTTCAATCCCGGCAGCATCGGCGAGCCGCGCGCGGGCAAGCCGAGCTACGGCATCCTCTCCCTCGCCGGGAAAAACGTGCTGTTCAGCCGCGGCGAAACGGAATAGGCAAAAATTTAACGATTTCCCTTGAAAATCCGAAAAAAAAGGATATACTATTAGGTAGAATAAAAATGAATGAAAAAAGGAGATAAAATGATGGACAAAACTCTGAAAAAAGCCGCATTCCGCGGCGTGGAAGGCCCTGTGCTGACCATCGTCATGGACGGTGTGGGTCTTGCGCCCGCCAATGAGGCAAACGCCGTCGCGGCGGCCAACACGCCGACGCTGGATATGCTGATGGCAAAATACCCGATGGTCAAGCTGAAGGCGCACGGCACGGCGGTCGGCCTGCCGAGCGACGACGATATGGGCAACTCCGAGGTCGGGCACAACGCGCTCGGCGCGGGGCAGGTCTTTGCACAGGGTGCAAAGCTGGTCTCCCAGTCGATTGAGAGCGGCAAGATGTACGCGGGCGAGACCTGGAAGTCGCTGATCGAAAACGTGAAGAAGAACGGCTCGACGCTGCACTTCCTCGGCCTGTTTTCGGACGGCAACGTACACTCGCACATCGACCATCTGAAGGCAATGCTCGTTGAAGCGAAGAAAGAGGGCGTGAAGACCGTCCGCATCCACATCCTGCTCGACGGCCGCGATGTGGGCGAGACCAGCGCGCTCGACTACATCAACCCCTTTGAAGCCTTCCTCGCAGACCTGCGGAGCGCCGACTTCGACGTGAAGATCGCGTCGGGCGGCGGCCGTATGCAGATCACGATGGACCGCTACGAGGCCAACTGGCCGATGGTGGAGGCGGGCTGGAAGACGCACGTGCTCGGCGAGGGCAGACAGTTTGCATCGGCGGCCGAGGCCGTCGAGACCTACCGCCGCGAGCTCGGCGTGATCGACCAGGACCTCCCCGCCTTCGTCATTGCCGAGGACGGCAAGCCGGTCGGCACGATCGAGGACGGCGACAGCGTGATTTTCTTCAACTTCCGCGGCGACCGCTCGATCGAGATTTCCCGCGCGTTTGACGACGCGGACTTCACCAAGTTCGACCGCGTGCGCTACCCCGAGGTGGTCTACGCCGGTATGCTCGAATACGACGGCGACCAGCACATCCCGAAGCACTACCTCGTCAATCCGCCCGAGATCACCAACACGATGGGCGAATACCTCACGAACACCGGCGTCACCATTCTCGCGATGTCCGAGACGCAGAAGTTCGGCCACGTCACCTACTTCTGGAACGGCAACAAGTCCGGCAAGTTTAACGACAAGCTCGAGACCTACATCGAGATTCCCTCGGACGTCGTCCCCTTCGAGCAGCGCCCGTGGATGAAGTGCGCCGAGATCACCGACAAGCTGATCGAGTGCCTGGAGAGCGGCAAGTACCGCTGCCTGCGCGTCAACTTCCCGAACGGCGACATGGTCGGCCACACCGGGAGCTTCCCGGCGACCCAGTGCTCGATGGAGGCGCTGGATCTCTGCCTTGCCCGCATCCTCAAGGTCGTTGACAAGCTGCACGGCGCGGCGATCATCACCGCCGACCACGGCAATGCCGACGAGATGTACGAGGTGGACAAGAAGGGCAACGTCAAGCATGCGGCCGACGGCTCGATGAAGGCCAAGACCAGCCACACGCTCAACCGCGTCCCCTGCATCATCTACGACAACTTCTCAAAGGACGCCTACACCGTCAAGGCGGACGACGGCAGCTTCGGCCTGTCCGATGTCGCCGCCACCACCGTCAACCTGCTCGGCTACGAAGCCCCCTCCATGTGGGATCCCTCGCTGATCGAGCTGAAGTAAGCAAGCATCATAACACAAAAGAACACGCCGGAGGCGTGTTCTTTTGTATTATGAATCTCTGCCGCAGAAAAGGCGCGGCAAAGCAGATGACACCCTGCGATAAAGCTTTTTCACATCCGTAGTCTATTTAGCTTAGCTATATGAGCCGCGATACGTCTCTCAGCTTCCCCTTTGGGGAAGGCTGGATCAGATCGCACACGAAAGCGTTCCGCAGGGAACGCTTTTTTGCATATCCGGGCATCTTGCCAAGAACTTTTTCCTGTGGTAGAATGAAGCAAAAAGGGGGTGCTTTTCCGATGCTGCCGATTCTGCTGATGATCGACGAAATCACGCAGGAAGACGAGCGCGAGCTGCTGCGGCGCTTATTTTTCACCTATGCGCCGAAATCCAAACCTTTAATTGGTCGTAGTTTTAGCTGAAATGAAAACCGTATTGGTTTCACCACTCCACGCAACATGTAGTCCTAGCATGTCGCAGATTGCGCGAACTGGCAGATAGGTGGTGTCACCAAAGGAAAGCGGGAAAACCTGCATCCCATCCGCATTAAGCATGACTTGCTTGACGCCGTCATACAGAATGACGCGATCCGACAGTCGCAGTGCCTGCACCGTCTGCACTGCTGCATCGGTTTCCGATGCAGCAGTCCGCAAATAGAATCTGTTCAAGGCAATCCGCTCATCAGCAGAGCCGAATCCCACCCCCTTGTCCAACAGAATTTCAATCGGTGCATCAGACATTTCCGCAATCCGCCATGTGCCGCCGTCCGTCACGGCAATCACCAATACATAGTTCACGCCGTTCCAAGCATCTTTTGTCTCCTGAAAAACTGTATAGCTCATGCCCACATAATAGGCAGCAACTTGCGTATACTTCTGCCGATATGCATCCATGTCTGTAAGCCCCGATGCAATGTCCACCGACAGTTCTTTCATTTCGGCGACCTTTGCAGAAAGAATATTGAACACCCCAGCATGATTTTTCGCATTGTCGGGTGATTCCAGAAAGTTGCTGTAATCTTGACGATTTTCCGCAACCTGCAAATCCACATACCGATGCCAGTCCTGCACATTTATCGCATCCACCGCGCTGTAAATCAATTCTGCGGCCTCGGCATGCTCGACTTCGGTCTCCTGTGCGCCATCCGCGCTGTTTTTACGAATGTCCACCGTGTCGGTGTCACCGTTCCATTTAATGTCAAGGCCAAGCATATTACAGACCGCGCGCACCGGCAGATAAGTCGTGTCACCGCAGGAAATCGGGTAAACTCGCACTCCATCCACATCATGCATAATCTGCTCGACATCGTTGTATACAATCTTGCGCGTGGGCAACAGCAACACATCTTCCGCCTGTGTACGCCCTGCCTCCTGTGCGGAAACGGCGCACAATAGCAACACTGCCACGCACAGCACTACAATCCCTCTTCTGCGCAATCTCATATAGCCCTCCATCGTTTCAAAGTCACGAAGCCATGCGCGAGATACAGCTTCGAAATAAATTGCTGTTTCATACACCTATATGCTTGAGCGAAAATCAATATGCAAAAGTACGCACTTGCCCTGACGATTTATTAGAGTTATCATAATAATATCTGCATATGTAAAGATACCCGAATTCATCTTCTGCCAGTTTTTTAGACCCCCATTGAGATATTTTCCCGCTGTTTTGGGTTCCATATGTATCTCTTGTCCCCGCATAATACTGTGTTTCAAATATCTTTCCTGCACTGTTTTCCAGGCCGATTCCGTTCAAAGCGTTGATTGCAGCCGTTCCGTCATCGTTTTCAGTGCCGGGCACATAGCACTGATCAACCGAGGTATCTTTCACATCTGCCCCAAGTGAACCCCATTTCGGATGATATGTGTGATACCAGCCGTACATTTTGACAGCCATTGCGCCTGCCTTGAGAGATTCCTCGGGCCAACTTGTATACCATTCATTTGGAAGTACATTTTTCACATATGAATAGTAATCAACATTCTCAACAACTTCGGTTGCAGTACGATATACGCGCACAAAATCCGGTCTTCCATGATCATCCGATACTGCGCGGAATGTTCTTGTCTTGCTTATAATACCTCCACTCGGATTGATTATTATTCCCGAGATTCTGGCATGAATAATATTCAAGGCAACATTTTCGCTATTTGTTCCAAAACCAAGTCCCATTGGAACAAGGCTTTCAATCGGTGCATCCGACATTTCGATGATCTTCCATGCATTGTTTTCAACGCCGATAATGACCAAGGCATAGTTCACACCGTTAAAATAATACTTACTTTCCTCATATACACTATAATTAACGCCGACATAATATGCAGCCACTTGATGATACTTCTCTTTATATATTTGGATCCGGGAAAACGCCTCAACATCATTCAGTGCTAATTCTTTCACTTCCACAACCTTTGCCGAAATGATGTTGAACAATCCCATATGCTTTGCAGCATTAATCGGATTAGAAAGGAATGCAATATAGTCTTGCTGATTTTCCATGCATTGCAAAGCAATGTATGTGTCCCAATCCTGAGAATTCATTGCCTTCACAACGCGATAAACGACATCAAGAGAGTCAGCTTGAGCGGAAACAGCCAACACCGTTGGCGCAAAAACAGTCAGTGCGAATACGAGAAACAATAAAAGCGCGAGGGTTTGAATTCCTTTATTTTTCATAAAAACCTCCAAAACTCTTTTGACACCTGGATTGAATATGATTGTTTCATTCTCAATTATTTGTCTTATCCACTGTTACAGTAGGCTGCGCTATGCCATTGATTGTTGCATTGACAACCAATGTATAGCTTTTTCCTCTTTTGACAGTTGCTGTTTCTTCCAGTTTCAAAATGCCGGACGCAGAACCACTCCATTCGTCAATCACAGTATTTCCTTGCCGCAGTTTCATCGTCGCCGAAATCGTATCTGTCACTCTGTCTCCAGCTATCCGCACCGTACATGTTGCCCGTGTGCCATCAAATACAATAGTCGGCGTAAAATCAATCGTCCGCGACGAAATCGGAAGGATTGAGATTGTCAAAAGAATGATTGCAACTAACAAACACAGACCTTTTTTCTTCAAGTGTCTTCACCTCCTTTCCATTCATCTAATACGATACAAAAGGAGGAATTTGGACACAAAATTATTCTTTTTTGCTTTCCCGTACACTTTCCGCAATTTTTATAAGGTCATCCTCGTTCAAAAAGCCAGAAATGTAGAACGCCGTGTCGTCAGCATCCGTCCACATAATCGCGCTTGCAGTATCCGAACTTTCAGATAGCAGCAGGTCGGCCAAATTGCCTTCGACCGCTACTTGCTTGCGCGTCACATTTGATGCGTCGATCCACCAGCTCATTGCATCCGGGCTGTCAATATACTTGAATTTCAGCAGCTGCCCAGCTTCATTGGCATAAACGATGAGCATCTCGCCGTTCATTTCATCGGAGAGAAACTCCGTATATCCAGTAGGAAGCCAAGTCAACTGATAATTAACGGATGCTTTGCTTTCAAGCGGGCTGTCATCATATCTGTACACAAAATAAGTTCCGTAAAAGTCCTTGATCCATCCTATAAATGCCGTCCTGGTCTCTGCATCCACTGCCAGCCACGCGCTTCCTGCAAACAGAAGCGCCAGCAGAACGGAGGCGACGGCACGCAAAAATCGGTAAAACAACGGGCGCTCCGTTCTCCGTTTCAGCCTCGCAATGCTTTTTTCAAATTCGGTCGAAAAAACATGCACGCCCGCAGTGGTACTGCTGCTTTCAAAATGACGCACATAGGCCGCTTCAGATAGTAACGCGGCTTCGCGAAGCATGGCATCCCAAATCACTCTTTCTTGCCCTCTTTCTCATACATTTCTTTCAGTTTCTGCTTGGCACGCTGCTCTGTTTTTTGCGCGCACGCAAGAGAGATACCTGTCATTTTTGCAATTTCACGCAACGTGTACCCATGGTTATACTTGAGCCACAGAATCTGCCGTTGCAAATCCGGAAGTTGAAAAATGCACACGGCGAGACCATTTTCGCTAACCTCTTCCGAAAGCACATCTGCGAAGTCATCTATACAGACAGGCGGCGAATGTCTCCCCCGCGCACGCAGCAGATCCGTCACGCGGTTATCGACAATCGTCACCACAAGTCGTTTTGTCCGCGTACTGACGGGTTCAATCTTACGAATATTCTCAGCGATTTTAACAAAGGCATGATGCACAACATCCTCTGCATCCTCCGCATGGTGCAAACGTGCAAAGGCCACATGATACATTAGGCCACGGTATTCTTTATAAATTTGCTCGAACTTAGACTTATCCTCGCCTGTTTCAATCATTTGCAAGTAAATGATCAACCTTTTCCACCGCCCTAATCAATTTTCGCTCTTATAATAGCAGAAATGAGCATGTTTGTCTATATGTGATCGTCGAACAAAATTGGAAAACACATTCAAAAAAGCGTTCCCTCGGGAACGCTTTTTTCATATCTTTCCAAGACCCGCGCCGTATGGTAGAATGAAACAAAAAGGGGGCTTTTCCGATGGGAAAACTCCGCGAGCCACATAGCGTCTCGTTCGCCGTCCCTCACCGAGGGGCTGAAAAAGATTACCGGCCTTTGTCATCACTCCGAAGCACGCCTTTCGGCGTGCTTTTTGCTTTTCAGCATTCTGTATGATATTCTCTATAGTACCTTCGTGCCGGATTTGCAGAAATATAACTTGCCCGCGTTTCGTAGTCTTCCTTATCCCGCACAATATGCTCAATATAGCCGCGTTGAAAAAGATTGCTGCCGATTTCCTTATTGCAAAAGCGCTTAAAAGTTGAAATGACGTGCGGCAGCATTTCATTGGTAGGGGTCGGCGCCCTCGACGACCCGTCCCTCCGTTTGATATATTGCTCAGAATCGAGAAGAATAATTGCGTGGATATGATCCGGCATGATGACATAACGGTCTATTTTCACGCCCAGTATATTTTCACCGGACAACAAATTCTTTTCTACGATTCTTCCGATGGCTGTCAATCGTATTTGCGGTTCGCCGGGTGATGCTGCGTTTCGCGGGTCGTCGTGGGCGCCGACCCCTACCGGTTGGATGAGCGTTGAAAGAATCGGTTTTCTGTCCTTCACGCATATTGTTACAAAATAGGCACCCGTGGAACTGTAATCATGCTGTTTTATGCGAAGTTCTTTTCTTTTCGGAAGTGTCTTTTCTTTATCCATAGTTTGCTTTCCCGACAGCTTGAAAAGCACGCCTTTCGGCGTGCTTTTTGCTTATTCTTCTTCCGCTTCTTCTTTCGGCAATCTGCCGAAGTCGGCGGTGAGGCGGTAGAGCTTCTTTGCAAGGGCGGGGCGCGGCATCTTTTCCATGCGCCACGTCCAGTTGCCGCCGGTGGTGGACGGCGTGTTCATGCGCGCCTCGCTGCCGAGCGACAAAAGATCCTGCATCGTATAGATGGCGGTGTCCGCCACGGTGGACGCCGCGCCGCGGATGAAGCCCCAGGCATACCCCTCGGCGGGCGTGAGGTTCAGATACCGCTTGGCATACGCGACGTCGGCGGGGGCGGCGGTGTGCATCCAGCCCTCGGCGGTATCGTTGTCGTGCGTGCCGACATAGACCACGGAATTGGCGCTTTTGTAGGTGTGCGGCAGATAGTTGGACTCCTCGCGGCTGTCAAACGCGAATTGCAGCACCTTCATGCCGGGATAGCCGCTGTCGGCCAGCAGCTTGGCCACCTCGGGCGTGATGTAGCCGAGATCCTCGGCGATGATGTCGAGGCCTGTGACCCTTTTCTTCACCGCACGAAACAGCGATATGCCGGGGCCTTTTTCCCATGTGCCGACCGCCGCGGTTTTGCTCTCGGCCGGGATGGCATAGAAGGATTCAAAGCCGCGGAAGTGGTCGATGCGCAAGACGTCGTAGAAATCCGCCTGCCGCGCGATGCGGCGGCACCAGAAGTCGTAGCCGTGCGCGCGCTGGTACTTCCAGTCGTAGACCGGGTTGCCCCAGAGCTGTCCATCGGCCGAAAAGGCGTCGGGCGGGCAGCCGGAGACCAGCTTCGGCGCAAGATTCTCATCGAGCAGGAAGTCGCGCGGGTTTGCCCACACGTCGGCGCTGTCGCGCGAAACATAGATGGGCAGGTCGCCGATGATGCGCACCCCGTGCGCATTGGCGTAAGCGCGTAGAGCGCTCCACTGCCGCATAAAGGTGTATTGCAGGAACTTGTAGAACCCGATCTCGCGCCCGAGCCTGCGTTCGGCGCGGTCGATCGCCGCCGCGCGGCGGAACTTCAGCCCGTCCTCCCAGGTCTCAAACGACGCGCCGCCCTTGTCATCCTTGATCGCCATGAAGAGCGCGTAAGGCTCCAGCCAATCGTTCTCGCGGCGGCAGAAATCGAAGAAATCCGCCGGAATCTTTTCGAGAAAGCGCGTGTACGCCAGCCGCAGCAGCGGGAAACGCAGGTTGTAGAGCTTTTCGTAGTCCACGGCGCGCCCGCCGTCCGCCGCAGCGTCCGCTGCCGCGAGCTCCTCGCGGGTGAGCAGCTTTTCGCGGCGCAGGGTGTCCGGGTCGATGAAATACGGGTTGCCCGCAAACGAGGAGAAGGACTGATAGGGCGAATCGCCGTAGCCCGTCGGACCGACGGGAAGAATCTGCCAGTATCGTTGCCCCGCGCGATGCAGGAAATCGACAAAGGCATAGGCCTCACGGCCGAGCGTGCCGATGCCGTAGGGCGAGGGCAATGATGAAATGTGGAGCAATACGCCGCTGCTTCTCATGTGTGTTCTCCTTGTCTGCAACTGTAAAAACGTCTTTGAAAATAGGGTTCGGGTATGTTCGGCAGAGAAAAAACGATGTCTCCGCGCAAACAAAACATTTACCTCCCTCGTTGAGGGAGGGGGACCGCGCCAGCGGTGGAAGGAGTCTTGCAGTGTGCAAAACTCCCCCAGTCGCCTACGGCTCAGGATGTTTTCCCATCAGGAAAACTCCGCGAGACGCTTTGCGTCTCGTACAGCCTTCCCTCGCCGAGGGGGCTGAAATACAGTTCTTTCGGTCTGCCGTTCTGCGCTTTTTCGCCGTTTACAAACGTGGGAAAAAAGATGCAGAGCCGTCGATGGGCGCTTCGTCCGCCGTACTTGGTACGGCAGAAGCGCACAGCGGCGGGAGAAGAAGAAAACAGAGTTTTCTTCTTCGGTCTGCGCTTTTTTCGCCGTTTGTCATCCTTTGACCGCACCGGCCATGATACCCTTGATGATGTGCTTCTGGCAGGTGAAATAGAAGATGACGATCGGGATGATGGACAGGACGATCAGCGCCATGATCGCGCCGAGGTCAACCTGCCCGTAGCTGCCGTTGAGGTACTGGATGTGGATCGGGATGGTGCGGTACTTCTTGATGTCCAGCACGAGGTAGGGCAGCAGATAGTCGTTCCAGATCCACATGGTCTCGAGGATGCAGACCGAGATGAGCGTGGGCTTCATGATCGGCAGAACGATGCCGAAGAAGGTGCGCAAAGGGCCGCAGCCGTCGATGTTGGCGGCCTCCTCGATCTCGAGCGGTATGCTCTTGACAAAGCCGCAGAACATAAAGACCGCAAGCCCCGCGCCGAAGCCGAGATAGACCACCACGATGCCGAGCGGGTTGCGCAGATGCAGGGTGTCCGCCGCCTTCGAGAGCGTGTACATGACCATCTGGAACGGGACGATCATCGAGAAGACGCACAGATAGTATATAACCTTGCAGGCAAGGTTGTCAACACGCGAAACGAACCACGCCGTCATGGAGGTGAACAGCAGGATGACCGCGGTGGACAATACCGTGATGACCAGGCTGTAGAGCGCCGACTTCCAGAACGGGAAATCGCCGAAGGTCATGCCGCGGATATAGTTGTCAAACCCGCAGAAGCTGTCCGCATTCGGAAAGACGAAGGGCGTGGCACTGATCTTGGTCTTGAGCTTGAAGGAGTTCATCAGCACGATGAACAGCGGGGAGAGATACACCGCCGAGACCAGCGTCATGAGGATTGTGCCGATCGGAAAACGCTTTTTCGTCATTACTGCTGAACCTCCTTTCTCCGTGTTGCATAGAGCTGTAACAGCGCGATCGCCGCGACCAGCAGGAAGAAGATGACCGCCTTGGCCTGCCCGACGCCGCGTGTGTTGGCATTCTGATAGAAAGTGTTGTAGATGTTGAGCGCGAGCATCTCGGTGGAATAGATCGTGTTGCCCGCCGACTGAATGCCGGGTTCGCCCGCGGTGAGCGCGAGGTTCTGGTCAAACAGCTTGAAGGAGTTGGTCAGCGTGAGGAAGGTGCAGATGGTGATGGAGGGCATCATCATCGGCAGTGTGACGCGGCGCAGGATCTGTCCCCGCGTTGCGCCGTCCACGCGCGCCGCCTCGTAGAGCGAATCCGGGATGCTGTTGAGCCCCGAGATATAGATAATCATCATATAGCCGACCTGCTGCCAGCAGAGCAGAATGACCAGCCCCCAAAAGCCGAAGGTCGAATTCAGCTTGATGTTGGTGCCGTAATTCTGCAAAATGCCGTTGAAAATCAGCTGCCAGATATAGCCGAGAATGACGCCGCCGATGAGGTTGGGCATGAAGAACACGGTGCGGAACGCATTCGCGCCGCGGATCCCGCCGGTCAGCACATAGGCGACGAGAAACGCCAGCACGTTGATGGCGACGACCGACACCACGGTGAACAGCGCCGTGAACCAGAAGGCGTGCAGAAAGCCCGGATCGGTAAAGGCCTTGACATAATTGGAAATGCCGACAAACTTCGCGTCGCCGGTCGTCTTGAAGGTGCAAAACGACAGGTAAATGCCGTGCAGAAACGGATAGATGAATCCGATGCAGAAGGCGACGAAGGTCGGGAGGACGAAAATCGGAAAATACCGACTGAGTTGCCGTTTGTTCATATTCTGCCTCCGTTCGAGGTTAAAATTTCCATGGTTTTTGCCCGATTCCGAAAATGGTGCTGTAAAAAACAGTCGTTTTTTACAGCACCCTTCGGATCAGTCAGCCAACCGGGAAAAAGATGTGTGTGAGTTTTTCCGCAGCCCGATTTACGGGTTGGCCGCCTTATATTCGGTTGCCCAGCCGTTGACAAATGCGCTGACCACGTCGTCCCACGAGCCCGTGCCTGCCGCATACTGCGTCAACGCCGTGCCCACGCCGTTCTTCCAGTTCTCGGACGGGATGGACGAGAAGTTCCAGCTGACAGAGGTCTTACCCTCGGCGATATACTCGTTCGAGATTGCAACCAGCGGGTTGCTTGCAGCCTTGGCCGCCTTGAAGGGCGATACAAAGCCCATCTCATCTGCCAGTGCGGTCGTGCCCTCTTCGCTGGTCACGACCCAGTAGAGGAAGTCAAGCGTTGCCTTGATGTCCGCTTCGCTTGCCTTCGCGTTGATGCACCAGTAGTTCTCCGAGCCGGTGCAGAGACCCTGATTTTCTTCGCCCTTGACGCCGATATAGATCGGCAGCATGCCGAACTCGTCGTCGGTGAGGCCTACGCCTTTTTCATCCTTCTTGACGGAGCCGTATGCCCAGGTACCGTTCTGATAGAAGACTGCCTTGCCGGTCTTGAACTCGGTCTCGGCGTCGGTACCGGTCTTGCCGGCAAGCGTCGTCGGGTCGCAGGTTGCATTGTGGATATACAGATCCCAGATTGCCTTGTAGTTGTCAAGGTACGTGCCCTTGATCGCGGCGGTGGAGCCGATGCCCTCATCCTTGTACTCATAGTAGATGGGCATGTTGGCAAGGTGGGTCTTGAAGCGCCAGTCGGACGAACCGTCCATGCCTGCCGAGGTGAACGCACCGTCCACGCCCAGCTCCGCCTTGTGCGCCTGAATCTCCTCGGCGACCGTCTTCAGCGCCGTGAAATTGTTGAGCGCATCAATCGACTTCACGGTTGCAAAGTCGGAAGCGAAATATTTGTTCAGCAGCGTCTTGTTGTAGATGATACCGTAGGTCTCCACAACATATGCGATGCCGTAGACCTTGCCGTCCTTCGTCAGTGCGAAGTCGTTTGAGGTCAGCTCGCCGAGCACCTTGCTGCCGGTGAAATCATAGCAGTAATCCATCCAGTTGGCAAGGCCGACGGGGCCGTTGACCTGGAACAGCGTGGGAGCCTCGGTCTTGTCCATCTCGGAGGTGAGCGTCTGCTCATAGGTACCGGACGCGGCCGTCACGACCGTGACCGGAATGCCGGTCTTCTCGGTGTAGGTCTTGGCCAGTGCCTTCCACTGGGTATCCTGCTCGGGTTTGAAGTTGAGATAATAGACCGACGGGGTGTCGTCTTTCTTTCCGCAGGCGGCGAAGCAAAGCAATACTGCCAGCGCGGCAAGAATCAATGCGAGTGTTTTTTTCATAAAAATGCCCTCCTGAAAAAACGAAACTGACAATAGTATAGACGGCGCGGCGCGCGCACATGCACGCATCCGTGCCGGTCTGCTTCCATTTTCGCACATGAGGCTCGTCAAGTCAATATCATTATTGTACAAATTTTATAATTTTATTTGTGCAAGTTCATAAATCGTAGGCGCTATTCAACAAAATCCGCGCGCCTTCGCGCAAAAAAAGAGGCCCGGTACGGGCCTCTTTTTTGTATGGATCAGTTGGCTTTTGCGTCGCGCATGGAGGCAACGGCGATGCGGGTAAAGATGACGCAGGCTTCGCCGCGCTTGATGTCATTCTGCGGGTTGTACTTGCCGCCCGCGCCGCCGACGATGCCCGCCTCGGCGAGCTTCTTCACGGCCGCCGCGGAGGGCAGCGTGTCGTTCATATCGGAGAGCGTGTAGGTGCGGATCGCCGCATATTCGCTCTCGGGCAGGATGTTGGCAAAGACGATCGCCATCTCGCCGCGCGTGATGTTCTTGTTGTAGTCGGCAAACTGGCCATCTTTGATGATGCCGTTTGTCACGCAGTATTCAACGTAGGGCGTGTACCATGCCTCGCCTGCCGCCGCCGCGCGAACCTTTGTGCCGTTGTACGCGGTGTGGATGTTGGCCGCCGCGGTCAGCGCCTGCGCGACCGTAAACGTCCCCTCGGGCGAGAACGCGGATGCGCTCGTGCCGTTGGCCAGACCGTATTCATACGCCGTCTTCACATATTCGAGCGACCAGTGGGACGCCACGTCCGCAAACTGACCCCCATAGGTGCGCGTGGGCTTGAAACCCTTCCCGGGATCCGCGGGCTTATCGACGAAGCGCGAAATCTTCAGATTGTCGAGCGTCGTGTTCTTATTGTCGAGGCCGTCGCGCGTCTTGCCGTAGAAGCGGAAGCCGAAGCTGCCCGCCGTGTGTGCCGTGTGCGTGCCGGCATAGCTCCAAAGCTCCTTGCCGCTCGCAAGATCGGTGATGACATACTGCACCGTCTCACCCTTGACCGCGATTTGCAGATGGATGTCCGAGCCGGGCGCGACAACCTCGCCGCTGACCTTGATGTTGCCGCCCCACGAACCGTCCGGCTTGCCGTAGCCGAAGGCGCCGAGCTTGCCGTCAAAGGAGATAAAGCCGATGTAGCCGCAGAAGCCGTTGTCGGTATCGCTGATGTTTGCAAGGTCGGAACGGACGATCGCGCCCGCCTGCGTCTGCGTGTTGTACATGTCCACATCCAGCACATAATCGGCCATGGACGTGATCGCGGAATCGCCCTCAAACAGGATGAAGGATTGACCGCCGCCGGCCCCGGTCATGCACAGCCTGCCGTCCTTGACCGCCCAGTCGCCGCGGTACTGCTTGAAGTCCGCGAGCGCGTTCTCGCTGTCAAAACTGTTTTCATAGACGGTCTCGATGGACGAGGTGTCGATGAGCTTTTCGCCCGCAGCCGGTTCGGTCGGGGTAACGGGCGCAGCTTCGCCGATGACGGCCTCTTTGGCCGTGGTGATCTTCAGGTTGTCGAAGTAGGCGTTGCCCGCCGAGACCGCGAAGTTTGCGGCATATTCGGCGCGCATACGCAGGCCGACCGTCCCCTCGACCCAGTTTGCGTCCTTGTCGGAGCTGCCGATCTTGTAGGTGTAGTCGTAAATCGGCTTGCCCGAGTCTTTATTGGTGATCTCGACATGGATCATGCCGCCCTTGACGGTGACCTTGATGTGCGCGTTGGTGCCGAGGTTGCAGTTGGCGGGCGCACCCACGTTGATGTTTCCCTTCCAGTCCCCCTTGGTGTCGCCGCCGCCGAGCGCACCCTTGGCCGCGTCGTTGGCGATGAACGCAAGATAGCCGTAGAAGGCGTTGGTGCCCGTACCGGCCGCATCCTTGTCCGCATTGAAGATGATGCCGCCCGAGGTCTGGATGTTCATGTAGTCCACCTCGACGATGTATTCATCGAGGGCCTTCTCCGCCTGATAAATGATGTGAGCAAAGGTGGTTTCGGGCTTCTGATCCGGGATGGCCGGGTCGAGCTTGTCGGTCAGGTACAGGCCGCCGTCGCGGATCTCCCACTCGATGCGGTACTGCTTGAAGTCGGCGAGCGTCGCCGGGTCCGAAAAGTCGTTCTCATAGATCACGGTCTCGGCGGCAAACGCCCCGAGGCACAGGATCGCGGCCAGCAAAAATGCCGCCGTCACGCCGCGCAAAAACTGTTTCATAGGTTCCTCCTTGTGTCGGCCGCAGCCGAATTCTCATCATCTCTATTTTCGCATGGCGAACGCGCAAAGTCAAGTCTTGCATTGTACAGTTTTTCCGATTCTGTTTGCAAAAAATGTTGCGGCATAGGTCAAAACAAACAAAAAGCGGCAAAAAAGATTGCACACAGTTTCCGCCATCCCGTAGGGGCGACCATCGTCGCCCGCCTGCCGGGGGGGTGCAAAAGCGGGCGGCCAATGGCCGCCCCTACGGAATCAGAAGCGACTGTCGGCGAAAGAAAAACAGCCCTCGCGGGCTGCTTTTCGCTCTGCGCCTTTTTTACGCCGCATCACTTTGCGCGGTATTCGGCGGCGGCAATCCGGGTGAAGATCACGCACGCCTCCGAGCGGGCGATCTCGTCGTTCGGACGGTAGTTGCCGGTGCCGGCGTCACCGCCGACGATGCCGGCGCGGTACAGCTTCTGTACGGCTGCCGCACAGGCCATGGCGTCGGTCACATCGGGGCATGCGCCGTCGCGGACGGCGGCATATTCCTCGGCGGGCAGGATGCTCACAAAAACAATCGCCATATCGCCGCGCGTGATGTTCTTGTTGTAATCCGCAAACTGACCCGCCTTCGCGATGCCGTTTGCCATGCAGTAATCCACATAGGGATCATACCAGTTCTTCGCGCCCGCGGTGTTGATGCTGCCGCCGGTGTAGGCCACATGGATGTTGGCCGCCGCGGTCAGCGCCTGCGCGACCGTGAACTTGCCGTCGGGCGAGAACTGCTTTGCACTCGTGCCGTTGGCCAGCGCATATTCGTAGGCCGTCTTGACGTAGGTGTAGAACCATGCGGTCTCGGGGACGTCGGTGAAGTTGCCGGTGTAGATGCGGGTGGGCTCAAACCTGCCTGCATCCGAGCCTTCAAAGATGGCGACGCCGTCGCCCTCGACCGACTCAAACGGGTTTTCGCCCTCGAAAATCGCAACACCGCCCGCTTCGACGACGAGCCGCGCGTTGAACGCCTGCTTCGTCATGCACTCGACGCCGCGGCCGATCGTCACGGTTGCGCCGGCGCCGACGGCGATCGTATTCTGCGTTGCGCCCTCCTGGAAGAAGATGATGTTGTCGATGCGTGCATCGGTGCTGATGGTGAGCGTCTTGCCATTGGCCATCTTGATGACGCCGCCCGCCGGGTTTGTCGCGGGCTCACGGTTGACATAGCTCGTGCCGCCGTATTCGCCGGTGATCGTCAGATAGCCGCCGAGCTTCGGAATGGTGAAATCCGCGCCGAGATACAGTCTGCCGGAGGCCACCAGCGTGCCGCCGCCGCGGACGATGGAGAGCACGCCGTTCGACTCGGGCGAGAGCACCTGCTTCTTCGCCTTGGCGGCGGACAGACCGTCATTGACATTATTGCCGTTGTTGTAGTCGATGTAGCCGACGCCCGCAGCCTCGCCGCTGTAGTCCGGCGTCTCCTCGGGCTTCGTCTCCTGCTGGGTGGCCTTGTTGTATTCGTAGGAATAGTTTGTATAGACCTCGCCGCCGTTGTTCTCGATGTCAAAATCGCCGCCGCCGAGAATCAGGCGCCCGCCCGACTCCACCGCGATCTTCATCTTGACGTCGCTCTTGGACATGGTGACGATATTCTTGCCGATGACCAGCGTCGCGCCGCTCTCCACCGTGATGACGGTCTGCGTGGCCGACTCCTGGAACAGGATCATATCATCGAAAATGACGTTGCTCTGGATGATGAAATCCACGCCCGCCTTCATCTTGAAGCCGGTATCCGGGTTGGACGCGGGCTCCTTCTTCATATAGTCAACGCCCGCATACTTGGAGGTGAACAGCACCGTACCCGGCACCTTCAGCGTATAGTTTGCGCCGACGTAAGCCTTGCCGCTGAGAATGACCGTGCCGCCCTTTGCGACAGCCCCGATCGCACCCTTGCCCTTGAGCGAGCCGAAGCCCTTCTTCGCGGTGGATGCGGACTTGCCGGTGGCGGCGTCTGCGCCCGCGGCGTAATCCATGAACACGAATGCGTCGCTCGTCACATACGGCGGGTCGTTCGGCGTGTCCGCGGCGAAGACCGCAAAGGGCAGGACCGAAACCGCCAGAAGTGCCGCCAGCATCATGCAGATCAGCTTTTTCATTGTAAAACCTCCTGTGGGTCAAAACTTTACAGTTACATTATACCGCAAAGCCAACCCGCCGTCAACCGCCGCGCGCGGCAAGGCTTATTTTCGGGAATAGCCGCGTGTGATTTCAAACAAAAAAGAAGCCGCCGAAATCAAAAATTTCGGCGACTTCTTCTATTTTGCCGTTCGTCCGCAGGGCTCGGGAAAAAAGATGCAGAATCGCCGAAAGCCGCCCGTCGCCGTATTTGCATACGGCAGAGGCGGCTTTCGGTGAGAGAAAAAGGGGAAACTGACCTTGGAATCCGCCCTTGCGGATTCCGACCGAAACGCTTTGCACAAAAGCATTGCAAAGGCAATTTTCGTTTATACTTCCCCTTTTTCGGTCTGCGCTTTTTTCACAGCCCTTACTCAGCCTCGGTGAAGGTTGCGCTTGCGATCGCCTCGCCGACGATCTTGTCATAAAGCACCTTCGTCTCGATGCTCTGGCGCGAGGTGGTCTTCAGATAGGTCTCCGCCGTGTAGGGCGTCGTCCCCTCCGAAAGGCCCTCGTTGACGCTCTCGACCAGCGCGTTCAGCTTTGCGGTGTACTCCTCATCGCTGACCTTGATGTCGTTCGCCTTGGCGATCGCCCACAGGGCAAGCTCTTCCTTGATGGTCTCACGCGCCTGCTCGTTGCAGCTCTCCTCGGTGATGCCGAGATTTGCCGGGGTCAGCCCGTAGTTGGCATAGCCGGATGCGACAAACCAGGTGTAGTTGTAGTTGTAGAGATCCTTGCCGAGCTTCTTGACGGCGCTCTCGGGATACTTCTTGATCTCACAGCCGTTGACGATGGCCGTCCAGGTGTAGAGATACTGATTCTTGCGGACGCTGTCGTTGTAGGTCTCCTCCAGCTGCTCGCGGACATAGGCGCGGTAGTCCTCAGCCGTCTTGACGCTGTCCTTGTGTTCGTCGTCGATGTGGCTGTGACCGTCACCTGCCAGCTCCGCAACGAGAGCGTCGGTCAGCTCGGGAACGGTCTCTTCCTTGACGGCGTTCAGCGTAATCTTGAACTGCGCGGTCTTGCCGGCAAGGTCGGGGTTGTTCTCGTAGGGATCCGGGAAGGTCGCATCGACCGTCTTGGTCTCGCCCGCCGTCATGCCGACGATGCCGTCTTCAAAGCCGTCGATCATGCCGCCGTCGCCGAGCACCAGCTCGGAGTCGGTGTCGGCGCCGTTCTCAAACTCGACGCCGTCGATCGAGCCGACGTAATCAATGTTGACGGTGTCGCCCGCAGCAGCCGCGCGCTCCACGGTGGTGAGGGTCTTGTGTGCTTCCAGCACTTCCTTGATCTCGGCGTCAACGGCCGCGTCGTCCACGGGGTCAACGTGCGGGAGCTCGACCGTCAGGTTCTTGTATGCACCGGGGGTCACATAAGCCGAAAGGTCGGTCTTTGCGTAGTTGACATAGTCCTTGGCGCTCCCGCAGGATGCGAGGGCAAGAACCAGCAAAACGCCGGTCAGGATCAGTGCGAGTGTCTTTTTCATGGTGTATAATCTCCTTATCATTTCGCACCCGTGAAGGTTGCGTTTTCTACAAGCATATCCAGTGCATCGACATAGTAGATCGAGTAGGTCATGGTTCTGTTCATGTATTCCTCGGTGAAGCCGTATGCCTCGCACATCGACGCAAGGTCGTCGTAGTTATAGTAAGAAAGCAGCGATGCAAGCTCGGACGCGCGCCGCTCGTCGGAGATCGTGAAGTTCTCCGCCTCGGCGATGGCCCAGATGACCAGCTCCTCCTTGACCGACTGCTCCGCGCCCGTGCGGACCGCGGCCTCATAGGTCTCGACGTCCTCACCGGTGGCGGCGGAAACGAAGTCCGCATAGCTCATGCCGTACTGCGCCGCATAATAGCGCACATAGTCAATCTGCTGCGCCATGTAGTCCTCGACGACGCCCTCGGGGTACTTCAGCACCTCGGCGTTGTCCACGGCGACGGCCAGCGTGGCGGACTGCTTCTCCGCGGCAATCTCATCCTGCCGCTCCTCGGCCAGCGTCTTGCGGACGGAAGCCTCATACTCCGCCATGGTGGCAAAGTCGAAGTTGTCACGCACGAATGCGTCGTTGTACTCGGGGATGACCGTCTCGGAGACCGAATGCACCGTGATCTCAAACTGCACGGTCTTGCCCGCGAGGTCGGGGTTGTTCTTGTAGGGGTCGGGGAAGGTGGCGTCGATCGTCTTGGTCTCGCCGGCCTTCATGCCGACCATGCCGTCTTCAAAGCCGTCGATCCAGCCGCCGGCGCCCAGCGTGAGGGTCGTACCCGTCGCCGTGCCGCCCTCAAAGGCAACGCCGTCCAGCGTCCCCTTGTAGTCGATCACCAGCTCGTCACCGTTCTTCGCGCCGCGGTCGGTGATCTCCACGGTGCGGCTGTGCTGCGTGCGCACATCCTCGATGTACTTCTCCACATCGGCGGCGGTGATCTCGCTCGAGGTGGTCAGCGTGACGGTCACGCCCTTGTACTTGCCGAGTTTGATATAGTCCGCAAGGTTGATCGCGGTGTAGTCAAAGCCGTCGGGCCAGTTCTGCTCGGTCGGCGTATATTCGGTGGCTTCGGTCGTCCCGGACGTATCCGCCGTCGAGGACGCCGTGGTCTCTTCTCCGTTGGTTTTGCCGCAGGACGCCGCCGTGAGCAGCATCAGCGCGGCAAGCGTACCTGCCAGTAATCTTTTCATGTCGCTGTCCTTTTTATTCTGTACTTTTCGGATTTGCCTTCGTCACGAGCCGGTCACGACGAAATTGGCCGCCGCCGTGATCTTGGTGATGACCTCGGCATAGAGCTTGTCTTCCTTGAGCGCGGTCTTCGATTTGCCGAGCTGCGCGACCAGCGCATCCACGCTGTCCAGCCCGAGCACCGCCGCCGTTGCCGCCAGCTCCGCCTCAAACTTCTCGTCCGAGACGTCCAGCCCCATATCCTTGGAGACGGCATAGAGCAGCAGCCGCTGCGCCGTCATGTTCTTTGCGCTGTCGAACAGGATGGTCTCGGCCTCTTTGACCGACAGGCCGTAGAACGTCGGGAAAAGCTCCTCGTAGGTGATGTGGTACATCGCCGCAAGCTGCTCGTATGCGCGGACGTTGTTGTCAAACGCCTCGCTCAGCGCGGCCTCGGGGTACTGAATCACGCGGGAATTGGCCAGCGCCTTTGTCCACGCGGCCTCCTCCTTGGCAACTTCAAACGCCGCCTGCGCCTCGCCCTCCAGCTTTGCGCGCAGTGCCGCGCGATAAGCGTCGAGCGACTCCGCATTCCAGTACTGCACGGCGATCGCGTCGTTCGGCACGGGGTAGATATGGTTGAGCTTGACCGTGAACACGGCCGCCTTGCCCGCAAAAGTCGGGCTGTAGGTCTCCGGAAAAACCAGATCGAGCTGCTTTTCCTCGCCCGGCATCATGCCGACGACGCCGTCCTCGAAGCCGTCGATCAGCGCGCCGGAGCCGAGCGTCAGCATAAAGCCGGGCGCACTGCCGCCTTCAAAGGCGATGCCGTCCATGACGCCGACAAAGTCGATGCTGACCGTGTCGCCCTTCTCGGCCGCGCGGTCGGTGATCATCGCCTCGGCGGGCAGATTTGCCACCGCCGCGGTCAGCCGCTCCGCAACGTCCGCGTCGGTCACCGGGGTCGCCCCCGCGACCGGCACCTCGATGCCGAGGTATTTGCCCAGCTCGAAGTAGGGCTTAAGATCGCTTTTCGCAAAGTCAAACGGCTCTTCCGGCACATCCGTGCCGGAGGCCGCCGTCGTGTCGTCCGGCACGGCCGGAGACGTGGTCTCGGCCGGAGGCGTGGACGAGGTCGGCTCGGTCACGTCCGTCTCGGGCGCCTTCGTCGTCACGGGCGTCTGTGTATCCGTCGGAACGGTCGTCACGATCGGCTCGTCCCCGGAGCTTACGGGGACTTCGGAGGTCGGCGCAGACGTGACAGCCTCGGTCACGGTGTCGGACGACACCGCAGGATCGGATGTCGCGGGCGGTTTGTCGCCGCCGCAGCCGCCGAGTGCAAAAACAAGTGCCGTGACAAGCGTCGCGTAAAGAATTTTTTTCATTCTCGTCCTCCGTAGTCGTTAGACTTCAATATGATAGCACATTCCCACCGAAATGTAAATGTTTTTTCTGTGAATTTTCATCAAATTTCCTGCGCGAGCCCGAGGTCGCGCTTCGTGAAGCGGTAGGCCGCATTGCAGAACCGGCAGGACAGCTCGAGTTCCTCCGGCTTGCCCTCGGCGGCCTGCTCGGCGAACATGTCGAGCAGATCCTTTTTGCCCACCGAGAGCAGCGCGCGCTTCATGCGGTCGCGCGAGCAGCCGCAGCGGTAATCGACGTCCAGCACGTCGAAGGGGTCGTATTCGATGCCGCGCAGCGCAATATCGGCGATGTCCGTGAGGCTCTTGCCCGCGTCGAACAGATGCGAGACGTTGGTGAGCGCCGCCGCGTTCTCTTCGAGCTTGGCGACGACCGCCTCATCCGCAAAGGGCAGCAGCTGCACGAGCACACCGCCCGCCGCGCGGACGGTCGCGTCCCTGTCCACCAGCACGCCGAGTGCCAGCAGCGTCGGGATCTGCTCGCTCTCGGCAAAGTAGGCCGCCACGTCCTCGGCGATCTCGCCGCTGCGCAGCTCGACCGTGCCGACGTGCGGCTCGGCCTGCCCGCATTCGCGCACGACGGTCAGACGCCCCGCGCCGACCGCGCCGCCCACATCCAGCTTGCCGTCCGAACGCACCGGCAGGTGCGCCGCCGGATTCTCGACATAGCACTTGGCGTTGCCGTAGTAGTCGCCGACGGCGATCAGCTTGCCGAGGATGCCGTCGCCCGCCACCGTGAGGCTGACCGTGTCCTGCTTTTCGCCGCACATCGAACCGAGGATCGACGCCGCCGTCAGCAGTCTGCCCGCCGCCGCCGTCGCCGTGGGCGCGGTATTATGGATGCGCCGCATTTCCTCGACCATGGCGGTCGAGTTGATGACGTGGATGCGGGCGCTGCCGTCCCGCGTCATCGCACGCAGCATTTCGGATCTCTGTATTTTAGTCGTATTTTCCATCGTAATTCCTCTTGCTTTGCCGAAATCCGCGTCACAGCCGTTTCGCGGTGAAATAAATGCGCTCGGTGTCGCGCACCGGGGCACTGCCGTCCGTGCCGCCGTGTTCCGAGATCACCGCAAAGCCGCTCTTTTCAAGCATTTTGCGGATCTCGGCCGGGGTGAAGCAGGTCTCGCGCTCGTAGTCGTCGCGGCGGGTGTAGCGCCCGTCCGCGTCCTCGGTGAAGACGCTGGTGAAAAATTCGCACAGCCGCGTCTTCGGGTCGTAGAGATTCTGCCAGGCGCAGAGCACGCCCTCGTCCTCGAGGACATAGGCGTTTGTGCCGTAGATCTCCCGGAATTTGTACGGCGAATTCACGTCGAACAGAAACAGCCCGCCCGGCTCGAGATAATTGCGGACAAGCGCGAGCATCTGCATAAAATCCGCCTTGCCGTCCACATGGTTGACCGAGTCGAGCGTGGAGACCACGGCCTGCACCGTGCCGTACAGCTCAAAGGACAGCATATCCTGACAAAGAAAAAGAATGGCGTCGCCGCGCCCGGCCGCCGCCGCTTTTTCCCGTGCGACCGAGAGCATCTCGGGCGAACGGTCCACGCCGGTCATGTCATAGCCGCGGCGGTCGAGCGCCAGCGTCATCGTCCCCGTGCCGCAGCACAGGTCGAGCACGAGCTTTGCGGGGATGTCCGTGTGCGCGCGGATCTCGCGGTCGAGATAGTCCGCCCACGCCTCGTAGTCGAGGTCGCCGTTCAAGGTGTCATATACGGCGGAAAGCGCGCTGTAATCGTCGGTCATGCCATCGTCTCCTGTCGGTTTTCTCCTTCTATTTTAATGCATTTTCCGCCGTTTGTAAATGGCTTTTTGCCGAAACCGAAATTTTACTTGTGAAGCGTCAAAAAATAAACAAAATACAGTTGAAATTTCATGTGAATTGTGCTATATTGATGATGGCAAAACAGGAAATTCAATATATTTATATAAAAGGAGTGTATTTTCATGTACAACAAGAAGACCATTGAAGACGTCGAAGTCAAGGGCAAGCGCGTTCTCGTCCGCTGTGACTTCAACGTCCCGCTGAAGGACGGCAAGATCACCAGCGACAAGCGCATCGTGGCGGCGCTGCCGACCATTGAGTATCTGCTGAACCACGGCGCAAAGGTCATTCTCTGCTCCCACATGGGCAAGCCGCACGCCGTCTTCACCGAGGGCTTCGGTCTTGACAAGAAGGAAAAGAAGAAGGTCGAGGCGCTGCCCGAGGCCGAGCAGGCCGCCGCAAAGGCAGAGCTGCTGGAGAAGGCAAAGAAAAACGACCCCGTGAAGTTCACGCTGAAGCCGGTCGCCGACCGCCTCAACGAGCTGCTCGGCGGCAAGGTCGCCTTCGCGGGAGACATCATCGGCGCGGATGCAAAGGCCAAGGTCGCAGCCCTGAAGGAGGGCGAGGCCGTCCTGCTCGAGAACGTCCGCTTCGACGCGCGTGAGACCAAGAACGACCCCGAATTTGCAAAAGAGCTTGCTTCGCTTGCGGAAGTTTACGTCAACGACGCATTCGGTACGGCACACCGCGCACATGCATCGACCGCGGGCGTTGCTGCATACCTCCCCGCTGTCTGCGGCTACCTGATCCAGAAGGAGATCACCGTCATGGGCAAGGCGCTCTCGAACCCCGAGCGTCCGTTTGTGGCAATTCTCGGCGGCGCGAAGGTCTCCGACAAGCTCAACGTCATCAACAACCTCTTGACCAAGGTTGACACGCTCATCATCGGCGGCGGCATGGCATACACGTTCCTTGCAGCCAAGGGCTACGGCGTCGGCACCTCCCTGCTCGACAGCGAGAAGATCGACTACTGCCGTGATATGATGAAGAAGGCGGAAGAAAAGGGCGTCAAGCTCCTGCTGCCCGTAGACACCACGATCGCGAAGGACTTCCCCGATCCGATCGACGCACCGATCGAGACGAAGATCGTTCCCTCAAACGAGATCCCCGCAGACTGGATGGGTCTCGACATCGGCACGAAGACGATGGAGCTCTACGCCGACGCTGCAAAGAGCGCAAAGACCGTCGTCTGGAACGGCCCGATGGGCGTGTTTGAGAACCCGATCCTCGCCAAGGGCACGATCGCCGTTGCAAAGGCACTTGCCGAGAGCGGCGCGACGACCATCGTCGGCGGCGGCGACAGCGCGGCTGCCTGCGAGCAGCTCGGTTTCGCCGACAAGATCACGCACATTTCGACCGGCGGCGGCGCATCGCTTGAGTTCCTTGAGGGCCTCGAGCTGCCCGGCATCGCCTGCCTCGAAGACAAATAAGCCGAAATTTCAAAAGGAGACTGTGTGCGGCGGCGCGTTCCGTGCCGCCGCATCCTTATAAGTAAAATGAGAAGATATGTTATCGCGGGCAACTGGAAGATGAACCAGACCCCGAGCGCCGCGCGCGCCTTTGTCGGTGCGCTCGCGCCCATGGTCGCAGACAAGAAGAACTGCGACATCGTCCTCTGCGTCCCGTTTGTGGACATCGCCGTTGCGGCGGAAGCTGCCAAGGGCACAAACATCAGAATCGGCGCGCAGAACGTCCACTTCAAGGAAAGCGGCGCGTACACCGGCGAGATCAGCGCAGACATGCTGCTGGAGGCCGGCGCCGAATATGTCATCATCGGTCACAGCGAGCGCAGACAGTACTTCGGCGAGACCGACACGACCGTCAACCTCCGCACGAAGGCTGCCCTTGCCAAGGGGCTGAAGGTCATTCTCTGCGTGGGCGAGCTGCTGGAAGCGAGACAGGCGGGCATCACGGACGAGATCGTCGCGATGCAGATCAAGCTCGACCTGGCCGGCATCGAGAAGAAGGACCTTGCAAACATCATTATCGCGTATGAGCCGGTCTGGGCGATCGGCACGGGTCTGACCGCAACGCCGGAGCAGGCGGACGAGGTCTGCGGCCTCATCCGCGCGACCGTCGCAAAGCTCTACGGCGAAGACGCCGCAGAGGCGATGATCATCCAGTACGGCGGCTCGATGAACGACAAGAACGCGGCCGAGCTGCTCGGCAAGCCCAACGTGGACGGCGGCCTCATCGGCGGCGCATCGCTGAAGACAGACGCGTTCACCGCGATCGTCACCGCGGCACAGTAAGCCCGTACCTGTCGGGACAAAACGAACCGCTTCGGCTGTAAGACGCCGTCTGTCTCCCGCCGCATCATGCGCATCCAACTTATACCTCCCTCAATGAGGGAGGGGGACCGCGTCAGCGGTGGAAGGAGTCTTGCAGAGAGCAAAACTCCCCCAGTCACCTATCGGTGACAGCCCCCTCACCGAGGGGGCTGAAAGTATGTCTCCCTGCGCAGGTGTAAAAACGGCTCAAAACGAGCCGCCCGTTCGAGAAGCAAGCAAGACGAGGCGCACCGGAGCCTCCCTCCCGCAGGCGTAGTTCCCTACGGCAAGGGAGTAGGCGAGGAGCAACGATGGATTGCGCCGCTTATCGGACGGGCGCAGCCCAAAACAACCCACTTTGAATCATCAACACAGGAGAACGACCCATGACTGAATATGTGAACTTCCCCGTAGAGCTGCTCGACGACTTCTGCATGAAGGCGTTCGGCAAGCTCGGCTTCAAAAAGAGCGAGTGCCGGATTATCACCGATGTGCTCATCATGTCCGACAAGTTCGGCATCGAATCCCACGGAATGCAGCGTCTGGTGCGCTATCACAAGGGCATTGAAAAGGGACTGATCGACGTACATGCCGTACCCGAGATTGTCCACGAGACCTCGACCACGGCGGTCATCGACGCGCATGACGCGATGGGGCAGCTCGCCGGTCACAAGGCGATGAAGCTGGCGATCCGCAAGGCGAAGCGCAGCGGCGTCGGCATTGTCTCGGTGCGCAACTCCAACCACTTCGGCATCGCGGGCTACTATGCAAAGATGGCGTGCGATGAGGGGCTGCTCGGCATGGCGTTCACCAACTCCGAGGCGATCATGGTCCCCACGTTCGGCAAGCTGGCGATGATCGGCTCCAACCCGATCGCCGTCGCCATGCCCGCAGAGCCGTATGACTTCTTCTTCGACGCCTCCACCACGGTCGTCACGCGCGGCAAGCTGGAGATGTACAACAAGATGGAGAAGCCCCTGCCCGAGGGCTGGGCGCTCAACAAGGACGGCAAGGCGTCCACCGACGCCCCCGACGTGCTGAAGAACATCGTCGCCAAGAACGGCGGCGGCATCATGCCGCTCGGCGGCAACACGGAGACGCTCGGCGGCCACAAGGGCTACGGCTACGGTATGCTGTGCGAGATCTTCTGCTCCATCCTCTCGATGGGTACGACCTCGAACTATGCGATGCACGGCGGCAAGAGCGGCATCTGCCACGGCTTCATCGCCATCAATCCCGCCGCCTTCGGCGATCCCGAGGCGATCAGGGAGCATCTGTCCACCTTCCTTCGCGAGCTGCGCGAATCGCCCAAGGCCGAGGGGGCAGACCGCATCTACACGCACGGCGAAAAGGAAGTGGAGGCGACCGCGCGCATCCTGAAGGAGGGCGTCCCGGTCAACGTCAACACCCTGCGCGAGATGATCGAGTTTGCCGACTTTGTCGGCATCGACCCGAAGAAGTATTTCGGCGAGCACGCGAATATCGCGAGCGACAAGATGTTCTCGGGCAACTATTGATTGCATAAACCAAAAAAGGCTGTAAAAACGCTTGTTTTTACAGCCTTCGGCATGATGACAAACCAGAAAATTTATCTGCGCAGTCGCCTGGTGATTTACCTCCCTCGGTGAGGGAGGTGGCACGCGAAGCGTGACGGAAGGAGTCTTGCAGAGAGCAAAACTCCCCCAGTCGGCTCACGCCTCAGGATGTTTTCCCATCGGGAAAACTCCGCGAGACGCCTTGCGTCTCGTACAGCCGCCCCTCACCGAGGGGGCTGAAAAAGATACCCGGACTTTGTCCGCAACCTGAAGGCTGTAAAAACGCTTGTTTTTACAGCCTTTTTTTTATTGTCGGGAAGCCCGGCGGACTTCCCGACACACATGTACCTTACTGCCCGTCGGTGCTCTCCGCGCCGCCCTGCGAGGAGAAGGCCGCGTTGAGCTCGGCAACCGTCTGCTCTGCCGCCTCGCGATAGGTCTCGTAGATCGTCGTCAGCGAGCGGCGGTTGACAAACATGTTGGCGAGTGCGTCCTTGTACTTGCCGACATTGTAGTACAGACCGACATCGTACACACGCGTTGCGAAGATGAGGTCCAGCATCTCGGCGCTTTCCTCATCGCGCGTGTACTGTCCGATCAGCGTCTGCTCATAGTAGGCGGGCGTCAGCAGCTTCTTGCCCTGATAGGACAGCTCCTCGAGGACAAAGCCGGTGCGCGCATCGTTCTTCACCATCTCGGGCACACAGATAAAGGAGCACTGGTTGACGCCGATGCCGTGCCCGTAGTTTTTCTGGCTCTCGTCATACTTCGGATAGGGCAGAATGCCGAAATCCGTTGTGCTGTCGCGGTGACGCGGCACCGTCGTCAGCATGGTGAAATAGAACATCGCCTGGTTGTTGTTGAACATGTTGACGCGGTTTTTGTCCCAGACATCGCTGGAGGAACGGTCGCCGGTCTTGTTGTCGTACTGATAATTGAAGACGTGCGAGCTGTCATAAATGAGCGCGGTGAAATCGTCATACAGGTTGACGACACGCTCGTTGTACAGGGTGAGTTCAAGCTCGCCGCTGTCGTTGACCCGGCAGACCCGCTCGCCCGCGCCCGCCAGAATCGCCTGCACATTGTCAAGCCAGGTCATCAGACCGTACACGTCGTTTTCATCGTACACGCCGTCCTGATTGGCATCCTCGCCGACGGCGCGCACCATCGTGCCGAGCGCCTCCAGCGTCCACTTGTCGTCCTTCACCAGCTCATACGGGTCGTCGAAGCCGTACTGCCGCACCATCTCCTTGTTGAAGAGCATACAGTGCGTGACCATGTTGTCCTGCACGCCGATGTCACCCGTGGTGTAATACATTCTGCCGCCGATGGACAGATCCGCATTGGCTCTCTGATCCCAGTAGTCCCGGCTCAGATCCATGTGCGGCACCTCGTTCAGGTCGCGCAGGCAGCCGCCCGCGGCCAGCTTTGCCACCTCGGCGGTGCGCATCATCGCCGCATCGTAGGTGGAGTCGCCCGCGTTGTACTCGGCGAAGAGCTTGTCATACGCCTGCGTGCGGCTGTCCATCTCCTCCGTGACGATGTCGATGTTGTAGGTTTCCTTCATGTAGGCGTTGCGGCGGTAAATGGCGGCCTCCAGCGCCGTGCCGTTCTCGTCCTCCGCCTTGAAGTCGTTCTGCTTGAAGCCGTAGCCGAAGAGAATCCGGAATTCGCCCGAAATGTCGCCGAGCGCCGCAAGCGCTTCATAGTCCGGTACATCCTCGGGCGGCGCGGTCACGACCGTCGTTTCCGATGATGCGGCGGACGCGGTGGTGGAATCGGGCTGCTTCTCGCCGCACGCCGCGAAAAGCGGGCAGAGCAGCGCGGCGGCCAGCAGCAGCGCAATGGTTTTTTTCATGGAAATCCTCCTTAAATCCGGTTTTCAAACCGGTTGGTTTTAAGATTGTCTCGAGTCGAAGTCGTCCAGCACGACGGCGGGCCACTTGGCGGTGGAATACAGCGAAACGCTCATGGAGTCCGCCGTCTCCCCCTTGCCGTCGCCGTTGACCAGCGCCAGGCGCGCCTTGAAGCTCTTCTTGCCGGTCATGCCGACGAGCGCCTTCGGAATTGAAAATTCCACCACGAAGCCCTCGTCCTTATCCTCGTTGTTGTTCGGGGTGCCGAGGACGCGGACGGCGGCGGTGCCGCCCGTCAGCGTCTCCTGCTTCGCGCCGTTGACATAGTACTCGATGCCCCGGATGCCGTCAAGCCCCACCGTGATGCGGTAGTCCGCTGCGGCGCCCGCGGCGATGCAGACCGTCGCCGTATCCCGGTCGGTGACGAATTCGTCGAGGCGGGAAACCAGGAAATAGAGGTTTTCATCGTCGTGCGCGGTGCGCAGCGTGACCTGCGCCTGCGTCTCGCTGCCGACAAAGAAGGCGTCGGTGTTGTTCTCCCAGTCGTTTGTATAGCCGTCCACCCGCACCGTGTATTTCGGCGCATTGATCCGGTGATTGAGGTAGCCGCGGATCATCGCAATACCGCCGGTGGCACCGTCCGAAGAGGTCGCCTGATTGACAAACAGCATCGCGTGGCTGCCCACGCGCTCCACGCTGCCCCAGAAGCCGGGGGCGTCCGGCAGGATGGAGAACGAAGTGCCGGAAAAACCGCTGCCGTCCGGCGCGCCGAGGCGCGACAGCAGGCGGTTGCCCGCGGCATAGGTCATGACGACCTCGCCCGAGTCAAAGCGCGCAAGGTAGGGCGACGCCGCCCCGGCAATGTAGTTGGCCCTGGTCGTGTCCGGCCCCTCTTCGGTGAAGTCGAGCGCCCGCCAGACGCCGCCCTCGCCGCTCAGCGCATAGGAAACATCGTAGCTCTGCTGCAGCAGGCGGCGGATCTCCACCGCCAGCATCGTCTTGCCGTTGGCCAGCGAAACGGCAACCGGCATCTGCCCGCAGAAATAGGGCAGATCGTTGCGCGTGCCGACCGACTGCTGGAACACGGTCGTTGCGCGGTAGTTATTCTTGTCGCCCGGCTGAATGTGCGGCGTCCAGGTATAGCCGTTGTCGGTCGAGACCAGCATTGCCGTGCCGCTGGAGCGGTAGCTCTTGTCATAGCCGTACTTCGAGATGTAGGGCGCGATCTGCGTGAAATAAAGCTCGATGCGCCCGTCGTCATGCATGAGGAAGGACGCCTCCCAGTTCTGCCCCGTGTAGATGCGGGTCGGGTCGGACCACTCGATCTTCCCGTCCTCCGTCGCGCGGCCGCGGATCAGGTCGATGCCGCTCAGGTCTGTGTAGGTCTCATACCCGTTGAACGGGCGGACCGAATAGGCGCAGAGAATCTCGCCGTTTGACAGCACGACCGCGTCCGGGTTGACGGCATAGTAGCCGTCGGTCTGCCCCGCGCGCTCGCCGGACTCGTACACGAAATTGTGGTCAACGCGGTTGTACAGCACCTCGGGCGCATTCCAGTGCACGCCGTCGCGGCTGGTCGCATAGTAGAGATGCTGGCCGGTCTGCGTGAAGTGGTAGAGCAGCAGATAGAGGTCGTCGCGCACCTTTTTCACGCGCGGATAGAAGGCATTGTCGTAGCGGAAGGAACCGGTCTTCGCCGCATTGAGCAGCACCTTCGTGCGGAAGTCCGCCTCCACCGTCGCGGTGTTATAGTCGTCGTCCATGTGGTCGCCGTCGGTGCCGCCCCGGTTCAGCCCGGCGATCGGCGTGATTTTGGTTTCGGGATTTTCGGGTGCGGCCGGGGTATCGGTCGGGGTATCGGTCGTCATATCTTTCACCTCGTTCCAGACGCTTTCCGTGAACACGCCGGCGGCAATCAGACGCTTTGCAATGCTGTCGCCGCTCTTCACCGCCGCCGTCAGCGCACGGTAGCAGAGGACAAACGCGCCGCCGCGGTTGAAGTCCGTGCTTTTTGCATCGCAAAGTCCCACCGTCTTCGCCAGCGTGTAGGGATTGTTCCACGCAAAATCGCCCGCGCCGTCGTCGTAGCCGAGCACGCGCAGCAGGATCGTGAGGAACGCCGCCTCCGACACCTCGGTGTCGGGGTCAAACTTCGTCTCGCTCACCCCTTTAGTGATACCGTTTGCATAGACGTAGCCGATATAGGGGTTTGCCCAGGCGGGTACGTCGGTGAACGGATGCTTCTGCACGTTGGCCGTCGCGTCCTTCTCTGCGCCGACAAAGCGCACCACGAGGACGAACGCCTGCGCGCGCGTCAGCTTGTCGCCGAGCGCGAAGTTCACGCTGCCGTCCGCATTCTTGCCGGTACCGCCGACGAGACCGAGCGCGTGCAGCGCCTCGGCCGCGGTATCCGCCGTGAGCGCCGCCGCCGCGGTCGGCACGGCCGACAGGGATACCGACAAAAGCAAAGCCAACAAAACGCAAAGCAAGCACAGTTTCTTTTTCATAGGGACTCCTTTTTCAAAATACCGTGGTTTTTCAGCATGTTTTTCAAAAAATCTGCGGCGAAACGCGCCGCAAACAGCGAAATCAACAGATAAACAGCTTGTGTACAATATCATTATAACGGCACACGGCCGTTTTGTATATGCCCGAATGTTTGACAAAACGAAAAAAATGTTTGTTTTTTACCGCAAAAAAAGAACGGCGCCGGGGCAAAGCCCGGCGTACCGTTCGGATGCGTGTGTGCCGGCGCATGTTCGGGGGTCACCGGCAGACGGTCTTTTATTTCTTTTTATCGCAGCCGGTGCAGCCGGAGCAGCCGCACCCGCAGCCGCCGCCGCGCTTTTTGCGGGCGCGGATCGAGTGGACGACGGCGCCGGCGAGCGCCGCGGCGACGAGCAGCAGGACGACAATGTCGGCGGGGCTCATACAAGCAGCCTCCCCACATTGTAGACCAGCGCGGCAGCGAGCCAGGCCACGCCGCACTGCATCAGGACGATGCCGAGCGTGGCGGCGCGCGAGTTGAACTCACGGCGCAGCGCGGCAACGGCGGCGACGCAGGGCGTATACAGCAGCGTGAAGACAAGGAAGCTGCATGCCGCGAGCGCGGACGGGAAGACGGCGGGCAGCGCGGTATAGAGCAGGCTTGCGTCGCAGCCGATCAGGACGGCCAGCGTGGAGACCACCTGCTCCTTGGCGATGAAGCCCGAGATCAGCGCGGTGGAGAACCGCCAGTCGCCGAAGCCCAGCGGCCTGAACAGCACGGCAACCGCCTGCCCGACGCCCGCAAGCAGGCTGTCGGTGGAGTCGGTGACGGGATTGAGCCGCAGATCAAAGCTCTCGAGGAACCAGATGACGACCGTGGCGATGAAAATGACCGAAAACGCGCGCTCAAGAAAATCGCGCGCCTTCTCCCACAGCAGCAGCGCCACGCTGTGCGGCGAGGGGAAGCGGTAATTGGGCAGCTCCATGACAAACGGCACGGGCTTGCCGCGGAACGCGGTGTTCTTGAGGAGGCAGGCCACGAGAATGCCGAGCAGAATGCCGGTGAGGTAGAGCGCGAACATGACGAGCGCACCGCGGCCGGGGAAGAAGGCGGCGACGAAGACCGAATAGATCGGGATCTTCGCCGAGCAGCTCATGAACGGCACGAGCATCATGGTCATCTTGCGGTCGCGGTCGGAGGAGACGGTGCGCGTCGCCATGATGGCGGGGACCGAGCAGCCGAAGCCGATCAGCATCGGCACAAAGGAGCGCCCCGAAAGGCCGAGGCGGCGCAGCGGCTTGTCCATGACGAACGCGACGCGCGCCATGTAGCCGGTGTCCTCCAGAATGGACAGGAAGAAGAACAGCGTGACGATGACGGGCAGGAAGGACAGCACCGAGCCGACGCCGTTGAAGATGCCGTCGATGATGAGGCTGTGTACGACCGGATTCAGCCCGAAGCCCGTCAGCGCGCGGTCCACCACGTCCGAAAGCTGCCCGATGCCGAGCTCCAGCAGGCGCTGCAGCCCCGCGCCGATGACGTTGAAGGTCAGCCAGAAGATCAGCAGGATGATCCCGAGAAAGACCGGGATCGCGGTGTATTTGCCGGTCAGCACGCGGTCGATGGCGACCGAGCGGCGATGCTCGCGGCTCTCGCTGCATTTGACGACCGCCGCCTCGACCACGCTCTCGATGAAGGTGTAGCGCATGTCGGCCAGCGCGGCGTTGCGGTCGAGGCCGGATTCGGCCTCAAGCTGCACAAGACAGTGCTCGATCAGCTCGCGCTCGTTCTCGTCAAGGCCGAGCCGGTCGGCGATGTCGTTGTCGCTCTCGATCAGCTTCGACGCGCAGAAGCGCAGCGGCAGCCCCGCCTCCTCGGCGTGATCCTGCACCAGGTGCATGACCGCGTGGATGCAGCGGTGGCAGGGCGAGTCCGGCGCGCAGAAGTCGGCGCGCACCGGCAAAACGTGTCCCTTGGCCGTTGCATAGGCGCGGTCGATCAGCTCGGACACGCCCTCGTCCTTGATGGCGCTGATCGGGACGACCGGGATGCCGAGCTCGCGGCTCATCTTCTCCACGTCGATCGTGCCGCCGCCCGCGCGCACCTCGTCCATCATGTTCAGCGCCAGCACCATCGGCACGTCCAGCTCCAGCAGCTGCATCGTGAGATACAGATTGCGCTCGATGTTGGTCGCATCGGTGATGTTGATGATGCAGTCCGGCTTCTCGTTCAGAATATATTCGCTGGTGACGATCTCCTCCTGCGTGTAGGGGCGCAGCGAGTAGATGCCCGGCAGATCGACGACCGAGCAGTCGCTCTTGCCGCGCACGGGGCCGACCTTCTGCTCCACCGTCACGCCGGGGAAGTTGCCGACGTGGCAGTTCATGCCCGTGAGCACGTTGAAGAGCGCGGTCTTGCCGCAGTTCTGGTTTCCGGCGAGTGCAAATCTCATTGCCGCACCTCCCCGGCCGCCGCGGGCAGCGGCTCGACCGTGATCTTGGCCGCGTCCTCGAGGCGGATGGTCAGCTCATAGCCGCGCAGGTGCAGCTCGATGGGGTCACCCATCGGCGCGACCTTGCGCAGCGTCACGCGCGTGCGCGGGATCAGTCCCATGTCAATCAATCGGTTGCGCAGTGCGCCCTCTCCGCCGACGGCGGTGATGGCGGCGGACTGCCCGACCTTCAGTTCATCCAGTGTCATATGTTCCCCCATGGTTTGCAGCCAAAAGTTTGTCTTAACTAACTTTTTTGATGATACAGCAAAATCGACGCTCTGTCAAGCGGGTCGGCCGGATTTTGTCGCATTCGCACGAAAAAGCGGACGGATGCGGCGGCGCATCTTGCATTCCGCGTGCGGGTATGCTACAATCAAAGCAAAATCAGGCAGGAGGCAGAACCGTGAAATCGCTGAAGGAACTCTATCGCATCGGGCACGGCCCGTCCAGCTCACACACCATCGGCCCGCAGCGCATTGCGGAATACGCGCTTGCGGCCTACGGGCGGCGGCACTGGCGCGTGGTGCTGTTCGGCTCGCTTGCCATGACCGGGCGCGGGCACGGGACCGACCGTGTTCTGCGCGAGGTGCTGGGCAAGGACACCGAGATCCTCTTTGACACGACGAAGACCGACCTTGCACACCCGAATCAGCTCGACCTCTACGCCCTGGACGGCGGGAACGCCGAAAAGCTGTTTACCGCGCTTTCGGTGGGCGGCGGCAGTGTGGTGATCGACGGCGTACCGCTGGCGGAGGGCGGCGAGGTCTACCCCGAGCGGAATTTTGACGAGATCAAGGCGTTCATCGCGGCAAACGGCATGACGCTGCCGGACTATGTGCGGCATTACGAGCCGGACATCGACGGCCATCTGCGCGCCGTGTGGGCGGCCATGCGCGCCTGCGTGGAGCGCGGACTTGCGGCGAGCGGCATTCTGCCGGGCGGGCTGACGCTTGCGCGCAAGGCGCAGACGCTCTACCGCGAAAACACGAAGTTTGAGCCTGCGCTGATGCACGAGAACCGCCGCGTCTCTGCCTATGCGCTGGCAGCAGCCGAAGAAAATGCGGCGGGCGGCGTGGTGGTGACCGCGCCGACCTGCGGCGCGTCCGGCATTGTGCCCGCCGTGCTCTACTACATGCAGACCGACTGCGGCGTGCGCGAGCGCGAGATTCTGGACGCGCTGGCCGTGGCGGGCGTGATCGGCAACGTGGTCAAGCAGAACGCCTCCATCAGCGGCGCGGAATGCGGCTGTCAGGCGGAGGTGGGCGTGGCCTGCTCGATGGCGGCGGCGGCGCTGGCGAAGATCTACGAGCTGGGCGCGGACGTGATCGAATGCTCGGCGGAGATCGCGCTTGAGCACAACCTGGGGCTGACCTGCGACCCCGTGATGGGGCTGGTGCAGATCCCCTGCATCGAGCGCAACGCGATGGCCAGCACCGAGACCTTCAACGCCGTCATGCTGGCAAAGTCGCTGGAAAGCAAGCACAAGGTTTCGTTTGACCAGATCGTCAAGGTCATGTACGAGACCGGCCGGGACATGAATTCCGGCTACCGCGAGACCTCCACCGGCGGGCTTGCAAAGGTGTACGGAAAATAAGAGAAAGAAAAATGCGGGGGGAAACTTTTGTGTACAAAAGTTTCCACCACTCCCCACAAAAAAAGCCACCCGAGCGGGTGGCTTTTTTGATTTTGCTTATTTCGACGCGATGTACTTCAGCTGCCACAGGACGTTGGCAAGGCTTGCGTCCTTCGTGCCGTTGATAATATCGGTGATCAGCAGCAGCGCGTCGGCAAAGGTGATCTCGCCGTCTCCGTTCATATCGCCGTAAGAGGAGACCGTGACCGAGGCGCTCGCGTCGCCGATGCAGGCGCCGTTGACATAGCCCTCGACCCTATAAGTCTTGGTCGTGCCGACGACATAGGACGTATCGACAAACGAGGTTGTCTCGCTGAAGCCGACGAAGCTGCCCTCGCCGTCCGTGATGCGGTACTTCAGCGCATTGCCGTCCTCATCCGCCAGATAGGAGATGACCGGGCCGTTAATACCGAGCGCCGCCGTCACGCCCTGCACCTTGGCGGGACGGATGTTGGCGCCGCTGCTCTGCCGGAGCGTTGCATTCGGCGCAGAGCCCTCGACATAGGTCGTTCCCTTCAGGCTGCCGGGATAAATGTGCTCCCAGGTGCCGCCCTTCACCGTCAGGCTGTACGCCTTATCGGTCTTCAGCATGGAATCGGGGCGACTCTCGGTGTTGAAGTGGACGTAGGCAGGCGTGGTCGACGCCTTGCCGAACTGCCAGTAGCCGCCGACGAGCACGGGGAACTTCGCATTGTTCGGGCGGGATGCGCAGCTGACGTTCTCGCCGATGACGACGTTGTTCTGCCCGCACTCGATGACGGAATAGCCGCCGCCGAGCGTGCCGGTGAGGCGCGGGCGCAGCTCAATGTTCTCAAGATAGGTGTCGGACGAGATCGACCAGAACTTGAACTCGATCGGCACGGCGGAGAATGCGCCGCGGATCATGACGGGGCCGTTCACCTTGGGGGAGACGAAGCAGGCATCCATCGTGGTGATGCCGTACTCCACCAGCGAGGCGCTGCTCATGTCATAGGCTTCGAGCAGGACGATCGTGCCGCCGTTCGGCAGCGCCGCATACGCCTGCGTGAGCGAGCGGAAGGGAGAAAGCTTTGTGCCGGCGTTGGTATCGAGGCCGCCCTTCATCGAGACGTAGACGGTGGGCAGGTTGACAAGCGCCGCGAAGTTGTCGTCCAGCTCCACGGAGCGGGTCGCGGCGGCGCCGGTCGGTGCGGCGGACGCGCTGACGGTGGGGTGACCGACATTGTTCCGGTCGCCGGCGCGCAGCTTGCCGCTTTCATCAAACCACGCCTCGTCGATGCAGATGCGGCGCTCCTCGACATAGAGTGTCTCATCCTTCGCACTTGGATTCTGCGCCTGCACCAGCGGGGACTTCCTGCCGGAGCGGTGCGCGTGGTAGACGATCATCAGTCTGCCGTCCGGCCCCTCGACGAAGCAATGGTGCGCCGTGCCGTAGAGGTTGTTGTCCGGGTCGGTGCGGTTCGGGTCGGCGGTGATCAGCACCGTGCCCTGCTTTTCAAACGTGCCGAGCGGGCTCGACGAGGTCGCGTCGCAGACCGAATAATACGGTGCGCCGTAGCCGTACTTGGAATAGGTGAGGTGATACGTGCCGTTATGCTTCAGCATCTCGGGGCCTTCGTTGACGTTCCATTCACCTGCCCCCCACCGGATCAGCAGCTTCGGCGCCTCGACAAACGTGCAGGTGGCAAGGTCAAACTCGCCGCCCCAGATGTTGTTGCCGCCGGTGGTGGTGTAGCCGTTGTAGTTCCACTCGCCGGTGGACACAAAGTAAAGATACAGTCTGCCGTCGTCATCGCGGAAGAAGTGACCGTCGATGGCCTTCGCTTCAAAGAGCGGGCCGGTCTTGTCCCTGAACGGGCCGAGCGGGCTTTCCGCCGTGGCGATGCCGATATGCTCCTGCGCGGTGTACACCAGGTAGTAGGTGTCGCCGTCCCGCAGCACCTCGGGCGCCCACAGGCCGGCATAGCTGCCGGGGGTGACGAGGTTGACATCCTCGTCGCGCAGCACATAGCCTGCGGCGTGCCAGTTGACAAGGTCGGTCGAGGTGTAGGCGATGTAGCCGTTCGACCCGTCGTTGGTCGCATAGAGGTAATAGGTTCCCTCATCGTACAGAACGAACGGGTCTGCGCCGTTGGCAACCGGGTTGGTGAACACGGTGTCATAGGTGTAGGTCACCGCCGCGGCGGAAACCGCGCAGAGCACACACAGAACTGCGATGAGCAGCAGTGCCGGAAGATGCTTTTTCATATGTTTTCCCTTTCAAAAATAGTTTTTACCCTCGATTGACAAGGGCAGACACGCTTTCCAGCGGTAAAAAGTTGGCGCTGGACATCGTCATCGTCCTCGGTGGGCGGTCGGCACACCGTCCTCCTCTTCCTCGCCAGCTAGAGTTTTACTCGCCGGAAAGTCCTACGGAGTTTTTCGGGAGCGGAAATTGTGCCTGACGAGGCTGACGAAGCAGGCGGGCTAATGCCCGCCAATGAGGAAAACGAAGCCAGGTACGGTTTCAGCCCCGAAAAACCGTGTCTTCCCTTGTCAATCGAGGGTATCAATTCAGTATAACAATTTGCACGAGAAAAGTCAAGGAAAACACCGTCTTTTTTGACAAATCATACATATCGGACAGTTATGTCGTTTTGCGGTGCAAAACGCAAAAAAGCCGCCCGCAGGCGGCTTTTTCACCGATGATGGATTATCTGGCAAGCTCACCGAGCATGGCGGCGAAGTCGTCTGCGCCGACCGCCGCGCCCTGCCGCTTGGCCTCCGCCGTGCAGGCGAGCGCGTCACGCACCGTCAGCCTGCCGTCGCCGTCGGCGTCACTCTTCACGGTGACGGCCGCGCTGCGGTCGCCGATGCACGCGCCGTCGGCATAGCCCGCGACCGTGTAGGTCTTACTGTCGCCGAAGCGGAACGACGTGTCCGTGAAGCTCGTGGTCTCACTGTAGCCGACGACGTTGCCGTCACCGTCCGTGATGCGGTACCTGGCGGCATTCGCGGCGGCCGCATAGCGCAGTACTGCGCCCGCGCCGGTCACCGAAACGGTCAGCCTGCCGACCGCGCCGGGACGGAGCGTCGCGCCGCTCTCCACACGGAGCGCTGCGTTCTTCGCCGTGTCGGCGGCGCAGGCAACCGTGTCCTGCATACTGCCCGCCGTAATCGTCTCCCAGGTGCCGCCCCTGACCGTCAGAGTGTATGCCTTGTCGGTCGGCAGCATGGAGTCGGGGCGCTTGTCCGTCGTGTAATAGCTGTAGGGTGCGGTCTTGGACGAACCGCTGTACTGCCAGTAGCCGCCGACGAGCACCGGGAACTGCCCGCTGTTGGGACGCGCCACGCAGCTGACGCCTTCGCCGATGACGACGTTGTTCTGCCCGCACTCAATAATTGAGTAGCCGCCCGCCAGCGCGCCGGTCAGGCGCGGGCGCAGCTCGAGATTTTCAAGATAAGTATCCGACGAAATCGACCAGAACTTGAACAGCACCGGCACGGCCGAATACGCGCCGCGGATCATGACGGGGCCGTCCACCTTCGGCGAAACATAGATCGCGTTGTCGGTGGCGAGCTTGTATTTCTTCGCCGTCGTGCTCTGCATGTCATAGCGTTCGAGCAGCACGATTGTGCCGCCCTTCGGGAGCGCCGCATAGGCGCGGTCGAGCGTGCGGAAGGGCGATGCCTCCGCGCCGTCGTTGGTGTCAAGTCCTGCATACATCGCGACATAAACGGTGGGCAGCGTCGTCAGCGCCGCAAAGTTGTCGTCCAGCTCCACGGTGCGGGTCGCGGACGCGCCGAACGGCGTCTTGTCCGCGCGCACGGTCGGATGCCCGACGTTGTTCGGGTCGCCCATGCACAGATTGCCGTCCGCGTCAAACCAGACACGGTCCACGCAGACGCGGCGGTCGGTGACATACAGCTCGTGATTGGTCTTTCCCTGCTCCGCCATCAGCGGCGAGGGTGCGCCCGAGCGGTGCGCATGATACACAACCGCAAGCCCGCCGTCCGGCGCCTCGACAAAGCCGTGATGGCCGACGCCGTACAGGTTGTTCTGCGGGTCGGTGCGGTCCGGATCGGCGGTAATCAGCACCGTACCCTTCTTTTCAAACGGACCGAAGGGGCTCTCGGAGGTGGCACAGCCGACCGCATAAACCGGGCTGCCGTAACCGGGCGAGGAATAGGTGAGGTAATAAGTATTGCCGTGCTTCACGACCTCAGGCCCCTCTGCGTCGATACCGACTGCGGTGCCGTTTTTCACATCCTCTGCGGTCAGCAGCATTTTGACATCGCCCACAAACTTACAGCTTGCAAGGTCAAATTCACCGACCCAAACATTCTGATAGCTTGTCGCGGTGTAGCCGTTGTGCGTCCAGCCCTGAATAGAGACAAAGTACAGATAGACTTTGCCGTCATCGTCGCGGAAAAAATGACCGTCAATGATCTTACCGTCCGAAAAAAGCGAACCGCTCTTGTCCACGAAAGGTCCGAGCGGGCTGTCGGACGTGGCGATGCCGATGCGCTCCTTCGAGGTGTAAACCATGTAATAGGTGTTGCCCTCACGGATAACCTCGGGCGCCCAGAAGCTGCCCTGCGCCGCGCCGTTTTTCTTCATGGCGTAGCCGCGCGCCTGCCAGTTGACAAGGTCGGTCGAGGTGTAAACGATGTAGCCGTTTGCGCCGTCGTTGGTGGAATAGAGGTAGTAGACGCCGTCGTCAAGGAGGACAAACGGGTCTGCGCCCTCGGCAACCGGGTTCTTGAACGTGTCGGTCGTCGTCAGCGTCGCAGCGCCTGCGGCAGCCGTGCAGACCGCGCCGAGCAGAACGCCGCAAAGCAGTGCAAAAATGCGTTTTCTCATATGGATTCCTTTCGTGCAGCGGGTGTGCCGCAGATATGATGATACAACTTTAGTTTAACGGCTGCCGCCGCACAAGTCAAGCAGAATATGCGAAAATGTTTGTTTTTTTCTACGGTTGCGGCGAAAATGCACAGCAGAAATGAGAACAGGCTTCCCCCGGGGAAGCCTGTTTCAAAGTCCTTTGAAGAGGCGAGGGGGAACTTTCGTGTGCGAAAGTTCCCCCTCATTTCTTCTTACTCTATCACAATTCACGCCAGCACGTCGCCGAGAAAGCGGACAGCGTCGGCAAGCCAGCCGTGCACGGGCTGAATGTTCTTCGGCAGCGGGTTTGCCGCCGTCTCGGCGTCCGCCGTGGAAAGCCCGTGCCAGCCGAACGGATAAACATGCAGCTCAAACGGCACACCTGCCGCCGCGAGCGCCTCTGCAAAGCGCAGACTGTTGACCACGGGGACGGTCTTGTCCGCCGCCGTGTGCCACAGGAACGCAGGCGGCATCCCGGGCCGCACGAGGCGCTCGCAGGAGAACTGCCCTTCCTCCTCGGCCGTCAGCGGAAAATGCCCGCACAGATGCTCAAAGCTGCCCGCGTGCGTCTTGCCCGCCTCGGCCGTGATCACCGGGTAACCCAGCAGCACCGCATTCACATTGCGGCTCGCGGGAAAATGCGCGCGCACAGCCGCGCAGTCAGACGCCGCCGCATAGTGCGCGGCCAGGTGTCCGCCTGCCGAAAAGCCGAGCAGCGCCAGCCGCTCCGCATCGCAGTTCCATGCATCGGCGCGCGCCCGGATCAGCTCCACCGCCGCCGCGACCTCGCAGAGCTGCGCCGGGAAGCGGTGTGTGTCCACCGAATAGTGCAGCACAAACACGTTGTACCCCGCGGCGAGAAAATGCAGCGCCACGGGCTCGCCCTCCCGCTCGCTGACAAACTGATAGCCGCCGCCGGGACAGATCAGGAGCGTCTTGCGCTTCTGCCCCTCGCGGTGCATCTCGGGCATGTTGTACGGCCGATAGCAGTCCAGCACCGCGTCCCGCCCGTCTTCGCCGAGAAACGGATAAATATCCTTCAAATGCAGGGTCTCACACTTCATGGGTTATACCTCTTATATCTCCGCGCCATGCGTTTTTTTCTATTGTAGCACATCCGGGCGCCGCCGCGCACACCTTCTCTGCAAATTCCGAAAAAAAGCAAAGAAAACAACGCATTTGGCAGGGTGAAATGAAAAAAGAGCCGCAAGGGCGTCTCCGGCGTGACGGCGGCGCGTGCGTTTCCGTCCCCTTGGGGGAGAGCTTGGAGGCGGGAGCGAGTCCCCGCCGCGCGAGGTGTGTGCGTCTCTTAGGCTTCCCCGTTGGGGAAGCTGTCGCGTCAGCGACTGATGAGGGATTGCGCAAAGCAAAACATCTCACTATGCTGTGCCGACTGCCAGAAGTCCCTCATCCGGCAGGATGTTTTCCCAACGGAAAAACATCCTCCGCCGATAGGTGACTGGGGGAGTTTTGCTCTCTGCAAGACTCCTTCCACCGCTGACGCGGTCCCCCTCCCTCACCGAGG
>CAKSLQ010000009.1 GCA_934467415.1 uncultured Eubacteriales bacterium | reverse complement strand
TGTAGCTGTCGCCGCAGCCCTGGCAGGTGAACGTCTTTACGCCGTCCTTGCCGCAGGTTGCCGGCGTCGTGATCGTCTCGACGTACACATGCTCGTGCGCCGAGGGCGTCCAGGTGTAGCCGACGCCGTCTGCCGCAAGCGATGCGGCGTTGTCATCCAACACCTCGATCAGGTTGACCGTGAAGTCGGCGCTCTGCGCCGTGAAGCTCTCGTCCACCGTGTAGGTCAGCGTGAGCACATTGCTCTTCTCAAAGGATGCGAGGGTCTGCTCGTCAAAGTTGAGGAGCACCATCGAGTCGGTGCCTGCACCGAAGCTCATGCCGCTCGGCGTCACCTCGGAACCGGCCGCGGGGATCTCGGTGAGGTTCGTCGCTGCGGACACATAGGTGAAGCCCGCGGGCACGCCGATTCTGAACCGGAGACCCTTGAGCGCCTCGGTGGCCGCCAGCGATACCGTGACGGTCGCCTGTCCGTTTGCGATCGCAACATTTTCGATCTTCAGGGTGATAGGTGCGGTCAGCGTCGCTGTAAACGTTGCGCAGAACGCGCACTTGTAGCCGCCCTCGACCGGCAGCCACTGATGGTATGCGCAGTCGTAGGTGTAGGTGGAGGTCTCTTCCTTGCCGCAGACCGAGCAGGTGCGGGTCTTGGTGCCGTCCTGCGTGGGCGTTGCGGGCACGGTAATCTCCCAGTCGCCGAAGCTGTGCTCGGGCGCGACGGTCGCGTTCACCGTGTACTTGCCCGTCTGCGTGCTTTCATAGATCGGCTTTTCAACCGCTGCGGCAAAGCTGTGGTCGCCGTAGGTTGCCGTGACCGTACCGGTCATGCTCTCGGCAAACGCGCCGTACGCCTGCAGCTCAAATGCAGCCGGAATCGCTTTGCTGCGTTCTGCCGCCTCGTCGGAAATACGGATCGCCGTGTCCTTCGTATTTCTGATCAGCGCGATGGAGGTAATTACGGAATTGTCGTTGAAGTTCAATTCCAGCTTATCCAGGGACGCAGCGCCGTCCTCGGTTACCGCATTGGTATAGCCGGTTCTCAGCTTGTCAATGACAGAGGCGTCATAGAGGTTGATTGTCGTCTGACAGTTGGAGGAAAGGCCGAATCTGCGGCTGTTATATGCGTGCGTAGACATGGTGTAGACCAGCTCTGCCTCGGCCTCACCGTGTGTGCCCTTCCGCATATTCAGGGTAACCGTCTTGTTGGAAATATCGACCGTCTTGTTGTCGGCGCCGAACCAGTCGCCGAGCACGATGTGATAGAACGGGACAAATCCTTTCGGGTTGCCCGAGGATACCGCCACACCGAACAGGTTGACGGTGACGTTCTTGGCTGCGTCGTTGTCCTTCTTGGAGAGGAATTCACCCGCCGTGAAGAACACGCGCGCACGGTCATGGCAGCGCACATAGGTGAAGTCCACATTGTGCCAGTTGGCTGCGATGGCAAGAACCGTGTCCTTGCCTTCCGTAACCGTTTCGGTGCCGTCTTCCGCTTTCTTGACCGAGTATCCGCTCTTGCCCTTGAAGACGACGGTGTCAAACTCTGCATCGCCGCCGAGCGACAGGCAAATGTTGTTGTCGGTCAGTCGGTTGTACTTGTCAATCTCGCTGGCGAAGTCAAAGAAGAACCCGCTGCTCGCGTTTCCGCTTGCATCCGTTGTGCCGCGGAAGGTGATCTTACCGTTCCATTCGGGCAGCGTGATGCTCCGGGTGATCGTGTAGCGGCCCAGGAAGAACACCGTGCCGCCGGTCCCGGCAAGACGTCTGACCGCCTCTTCGATGGTTTGCACCGGCGTATCCTCTCCGCCGAGCGCGGTGTCGTCGCCGGAAATATCATTCAGCTTGGTCTGGCAAACGTAAACCGTCGGCAGCGTCTCCTGCGTTGCAAGCGGTTCAACGCCGCAGGAAGGGCAGCCGTAGGAATAGGTGCCCGCTTCGTTGACATACCAGAGCAGCCCGTTGACATGGTTTGCGGGGTCCTTCGCGACCGTCACATTTCTCTCTACGATCTCGCCGCAATCCGGGTTCTGGCAGACAACGTTCTTCAGGCCCTCGCTGACGCAGGTCGCGGGGGTGATGATGACATCCTTTGTATTCTCATGCTTGCAGGAAGCCGGATCCGCCTCGCCGCAGACCGTGCAGGCGCCGTTTGCATACGTGTGCTCGTGGAATGCACGCAGCATCGGTCCGTCCGCAGAGAACAGCCATGCGCCTTCCGTAAGTGCCGGGAAGAGCGCCTTGTTTTCGTCAATCGTGGATGCGGGGGTAACGAAAGTGCCGTTCGCGTCATCCGGGCCTGCGCTGTAGTAAGCGCCCGTGAAGACCGAGGTGCGCGGAACGCCGCAGATCGCCAGCGAAAGGGGTGCGGCCGAGAACACGATCTCACCCGCATTGTACACGCGCGTCACGGTCGCCTTGCCGCCGCTCGTTACATAGCCGATGATGCCGCCGACATAGCCGTTACCCTGCTGGGTCGAGGTGATCTTGCCGGTGTTCATGCAGTCGATGTACTCGTTGACAAACTGATTGCCGCTCGGCGCCTTGGCATTGTACGGGGTGCCGACGATACCGCCGACGTAGCCCTTGCCGGTGACGGCGCCCGTATTCAGGCAGTTCTGAACCGTCATTCTGACGCCGCCGCGGTCTACCACAGCGCCGGCAATGCCGCCGGCACCGCCGTTGTTGTACGTGCCGCTGACCGTGCCGTTGTTGACACAGTTCACGATTTCCATCGCGAAGCCGGTCTTGCCCGCCGTCGTCTCAAATCTGCCGACGATACCGCCGACGTTGTCGCCCGTGGCGCTGATCGCGCCGTTGTTGACGCAGTTCTTGATCGAGGCGCTTGCGTTCTGCGAAATGCCGAGAATACCGCCGGCGCGGCTGTACCTTGTATGGGTACTGGTGATATTGCAGTTGTTGACGCAGTTCTCAATGGTGAGGCTGCCGCTCATAATGATGCCGACAATACCGCCGACGCTGCCGCCCGCGGTCGAAATCTCACCGCTGACAGTGATGTTCTTGACCGTGACATTGCCGGATGCCTCGCCGATCAGACCCCAGCGGTTGACCAGCGTCGTGGCCTTGATGTCAAGGCCCTTGATCTCCGGGTTGGAACCGTCCGCCTTCGGCACACCGACAAAGCTGCCCGTGAACGTGTTGCCTTGTACGCCAATCGGCGACTGGCCGGAAACACCGGTCATATCAATATCATTCTCCAGGATAATATTCTTATCCCACAGGGTGGAGTCGCCCATCAGCGCCAGCAGATCTTCCGCCGTCGTCAGATGGACCTTTCCGTCTGTCTCCGACACCGCAAGCGCCTGCGTGCTCACCACAAACGGGAACATGCCGAGCAGCATGCAAAGCGTCAGAATCAGGCTCAGGATTTTCTTTCTCATAGCTCTCTCCTTTGAAATATTTACCCAACAGGCACATTTTTCTGTACAACGAGGGCATTTTTCTGTACTTATTATAATGCACGGCGAAAATGAAGTCAAGGGACTGCATTTGTCACTTTTTCTGCGCTGAAAAAAACGACGATTTTTCTTTTTTGTGTAAGTTGAACAAGCGCGAGCGGCAATTTCCCGCAAATCCGCCCGGATTTTTTGGTCAAGATACACAATCGTCCCTGTTTTCAAGGCAAAAAATAAAAAAAGTCTGTCTTTTTTTGTGTCACGCAGGCGCGTGAAATTTCTCCGTTCTGCACAAAATGCAAACATTTGTTTCACATAATAGATCTTTTTACACCGCCGCAGGCGGTTTTCGGCGGGAATTTCTGCGTTTTTTCGCGGTTTTGAAGGATGCTGCGCCGCCGCAAATGCGTGGATCCCGACATATATGATAATAATGTACAAAACAGACAAAGCAGCGCCCCGCGCACGGCGGGAGACAGGCAGCGCGTGACGGTATGTTTGCGTTTTGCGCATTTTCGGTAGGGGTCGGCGCCCCGACGACCCGTTTGCTTTGTGCGTGACACCTCATCCGTCAACTCCGTTGACACCTTCCCCCACTGGGGAAGGCTTAGATAGATTGCGCACGGATGCGGCGGGAGACCAGACGGCGCGTGACGGTCTGTTTTTTCCTTGCGTTATCTCTCCCTCAGGCGCTCGCGCGCCAGCTCCCCCGTCAGGAGGAGCCTTAGATAGAGCGGTACGGTCACACGCGTTCTTTGCCTTCCCCAGCGGGGGAAGGTGCCGGGCTTGTCCCGGCGGATGAGGTGTCGCCGCATTTATGCGGCGGGAGACAAGCCCCCGCCCTACGGTTTGTGCGGATTTTTCGCAAATCGGTAGGGGTCATGGCGCCACGACGGTATGTTTGTGCAACGCACGAACCAAGCCTTCCCCAGCGGGGGAAGGTGGTGCGTTAGCACCGGATGAGGGGTAGCCATTCGTCAGAATGGCGTCTCTACAGCACAGAACGAGGCTGCTCAGACGGACGCTTGCGCGTCCTACCCCTCATCAGTCAACTTCGTTGACAGCTTCCCCCAAGGGGGAAGCCTTGGATAGCGCGGCACGGCGACTCGCGCGTTCTTTGCCTTCCCCAGCGGGGGAAGGTGCCGGGCTTGTCCCGGCGGATGAGGTGTCGCCGCATTTATGCGGCGGGAGACAAGCCCCCGCCCTACGGGGATGCGGGAAGCCTTTGCAACCCGGTAGGGGTCGACGCCTCGACGACCCGTTGCTCTGTGCACGAACAAACCAAGCCTTCCCCTTTGGGGAAGTGTGGCACGGAACGCAAGCGTTCCTAATGAGTTTCCCTTACGGGAAACATCACGCTTCGCGTGACGGATGAGGGCTTGCAGGCAGCAGACACAAAAAAATTCCGCAGGTTTCCCTGCGGAATTTTTGATTTATTCTGCTCAGCCGAGCATTTCGCTGTACTTGACGAGTCTCTCGTACTTCGCCTTTGCAGCCTCCTCCGCCTTTGCGAACAGAACTTCTGCTCTCTCGGGGAACTGCTGCTGCAGGCGGCTGTAACGGGTCTCGCTCGTGATGAAGTCACGGTACGATGCCGTCGGCGCCTTGGAGTCAACGGTCAGCGGATGCTTGCCCTCTGCCTTGAGCATCGGGTTGTAGCGGAACATCTGCCAGTAACCTGCCTCAACCGCGCGCTTCATCTCGAGCTGGCAGTTTGCCATCGTGCCCTTGATGCCGTGCATCTCGCAGGGTGCATAGCCGATGATCAGCGACGGGCCGTGATATGCCTCCGCCTCGGTCATTGCCTTCAGCGTCTGGTTCATATCTGCGCCCATGGCGATCTGTGCCACATAGACGTAGCCGTAGGACATGGCGATCTCGGCGAGGTTCTTCTTGCCGATGGCCTTGCCGGCAGCCGCGAACTGTGCGACCTGACCGATGTTGGATGCCTTGGAGGCCTGTCCGCCGGTGTTGGAGTAAACCTCGGTGTCGAAGACCATGACGTTGACATCTTCGCCGGAGGCGAGGACGTGGTCAAGGCCGCCGAAGCCGATGTCGTATGCCCAGCCGTCGCCGCCGAAGATCCAGATGGACTTCTTGGAGAGGTAGTTCTTCTCGGCAAGGATCTGCTTTGCGAGATCGCAGCAGGGATCCGCCTCGAGGAGCGCGACCAGCTTCTTGGTTGCGGGCTCGTTCTTTGCGCCGTCGTCCACGGTTGCGAGGTATTCCTCGGCAGCCGCCTTCTTATCGGCGTCGGTGGTCTTCTCGGCAAGCTCCTTCACGAGGCCGATGAGCTTCGTGCGGATCGACTTCTGGCCGAGCGCCATACCGAGACCGTGCTCGGCGTTGTCCTCAAACAGCGAGTTTGCCCATGCGGGACCTCTGCCGCTCTCACGGTTGACCGTGTAAGGCGTTGCCGGTGCGGAGCCGCCCCAGATGGACGAGCAGCCGGTCGCATTGGAGATGTACATTCTCTCACCGAACAGCTGGGTGATGAGTCTTGCATAGGAAGTCTCGGCGCAGCCTGCGCAGGAGCCGGAGAACTCAAGCAGCGGCTGCTTGAACTGGCTGCCCTTGACGGTTGCGTTGATCAGCTCGGGCTTCTCGGCGACGTTTGCAACCGCATAGTCGAACGGAGCCTGCTGATCCAGCTGGGATTCCTGCGTGGTCATCGCGATCGCGAGCTTCGGCGCTGCAACCTTGGCAGCTTCCTTCGCCGCGGTCTTTGCATCGTAATCCGGATGCTCGGCAGCGACCGTCTTGGCGGCGTCTGCAAGCGCCTTCGCGGAAACGGGGCAGGCCTTGACGCAGAGCGTGCAGCCCATGCAGTCCATCGGCGAGATCGCCATCGTGAACTTGTAGTTCGTCTTGACGACCGGCTTTGCGGTGAACTTGGTGGCGGCGGGCGCCTTGGCAGCCTCCTCCTCGGTCATCGCGAACGGACGGATGGCCGCGTGCGGGCAGACGAATGCGCAGTTATTGCACTGGATGCAGTTTTCGGGATGCCATACGGGGACGTTCACGGCAACGCCGCGCTTCTCGTATGCGGCAGCACCCTGCGGGAGCGTGCCGTCCACATAGTCCATGAATGCGGAAACCGGCAGCGAGTCGCCGTCCATCTTGGAGACGGGCTCGACGATTTCCTTGACGAACTTGACGAGCTCGGGACGGGTACCCGTGACCTTGCTCTCCTCGGGCTTCACTTCAACGGTCTTCCAGGCCTCGGGAACCTTGACCTCGACCATTGCGGCGGCGCCGGCTTCGATTGCCTTGTAGTTGAGGTCAACCATCGCCTGGCCCTTCTTGATGTAGGACTTGTACGCCATCTTCTTCATATATTCAATGGCTTCGTCCTTCGGCAGGATGTTGGCGAGTGCGAAGAATGCGGACTGGAGCACCGTGTTCTTGACCTTGGCATTGCCGATGTCCTTTGCGGCGATCGACGTTGCGTTGATGATGTAGAACTTGATGTTGTTGTTGGCAATGTAGGACTTGACGGATGCGGGGAGGTGCTGATCCAGCTCCTCGGGCGTCCACTGGCAGTCCAGCATGAAGGTGCCGCCGGGGATAACGTCCTCAACGATCTTGTAGCCCTTCAGAATGTAGGACGAGTTGTGGCAGGCCACGAAGTTTGCCTTGTTGATGTAGTAAGGAGACTTGATGGGCTTGTCGCCGAAACGCAGGTGCGAGATGGTGACGCCGCCGGTCTTCTTGGAGTCGTACTGGAAGTACGCCTGGATGTACTTGTCGGTGTGGTCGCCGATGATCTTGATGGAGTTCTTGTTTGCGCCGACCGTGCCGTCGCCGCCGAGACCCCAGAACTTGCAGGAGATGGTGCCTGCGGGCGCCGTGTTGGGCGCGGGCTTCTCCTCGAGGGAGTGGCCGGTGACGTCATCGACGATGCCGATGGTGAAGTCGCCCTTGGGCTGCTTTGCGGCCAGGTTCTCATAGACGGCAAAGATGCTTGCCGGGGTGGTGTCCTTCGAGCCGAGGCCGTAGCGGCCGCCGACGATCTCCGCCTTGACGCCCTCGCGCTCCAGCGCGGTGACCACGTCGAGGTAGAGCGGCTCGCCGAGGGAGCCGGGCTCCTTGGTTCTGTCGAGAACGGCGATCTTCTTCACCGTCTTCGGCAGTGCGGCTGCCAGTCTGTCCGCGCAGAACGGTCTGTACAGTCTGACCTTGACAAGGCCGACCTTCTCGCCCTTCGCGGTGAGGTAGTCGATGACCTCCTCGCAGACGTCGCAGACCGAGCCCATCGCGACGATGACGCGCTCTGCGTCCGGTGCGCCGTAGTAGTTGAACAGCTTGTAGTCGGTGCCGATCTTGGCATTGACCTTGTCCATGTACTCCTCGACGATGGCCGGAAGTGCTTCATAATACTTGTTGCATGCTTCTCTGTGCTGGAAGAAGATATCGCCGTTTTCAGCCGAGCCGCGGAGGACCGGGTGCTCGGGGTTGATGGAGCGCGCACGGAATGCTGCAACCGCGTCCATATCGGTCATTTCCTTCAGCTCGTCGAAATCCCAGACCTCGATCTTCTGGATCTCGTGCGAGGTGCGGAAGCCGTCAAAGAAGTTGAGGAACGGCACTCTGCCCTTGATGGTTGCCAGGTGTGCAACGGCGGAAAGGTCCATGACCTCCTGCGGGTTGGTCTCGGCCATCATTGCAAAGCCGGTCTGGCGACATGCGTAGACGTCCGAGTGGTCGCCGAAGATGTTCAGCGCATGGGATGCCACGCAGCGTGCGGATACATGGAATACGCAGGGAAGCAGCTCGCCTGCGATCTTGTACATGTTCGGGATCATCAGGAGAAGACCCTGAGACGCCGTGTAGGTGGTCGTCAGCGCACCGGCTGCAAGGCTGCCGTGAACGGTACCTGCCGCACCCGCCTCAGACTGCATCTCCATGACCTTGACGGGCGTGCCGAAAATGTTCAGTGCGGGCTTGCCGAGAATGTTCTTGCCCGACGCCGACCACTGGTCGACATAGTCTGCCATAGGGCTGGAGGGGGTGATGGGGTAAATGCCTGCGACTTCGGTAAACGCATAGCTTACATGCGCCGCGGCAGTGTTGCCATCCATGGAAAGTTTCTGTCTTGCCATTTGGAAAATACCTCCGAAAAAAATATATTGTATTAAAAATATCAATATCTCTGCATATTATAGCATTCAACAGGGCGCTTGTAAAGGGATAACGCCGCTTTTTTTACAGAAAAAATACGGAAATGCGCCGAAAAAGCGGGGAAAATGCATGTCGCTTCGGCAGGGATTTGAGGGGGCTTTCTTCGGCTCCCCTGTGCAAGGGGAGCTGTCACCGACAGGTGACTGAGGGGTTGATGAAAGCAAAGCATCGCACTATGCTATGCCGGCAGTCTGCATGACACCTCATCCACCGCAAGCGGTCCCCCTTCCCCCGCTGGGGAAGGCTTGGACGGCGGGCGATGGGTGGTCATCCCTACGGTGTCTCTTAGGCTTCCCCCGTGGGGGAAGCTGTCAACGAAGTTGACTGATGAGGGGTAGGATGCGTAAGCATCCGTCTGTGCAGCCTCGTTCTGTGCTGTAGAGACGCCATTCTGACGAATGGCTACCCCTCATCCGGTGCTATCGCACCACCTTCCCCCAAGGGGGAAGGCTTAGATGCCCCCTCAGAAGAAGCTCACCTGCGTCATACTGCGGTACATGGCGCGCAGCTCGCGCGGGGAAACGTGCTCGTGCCGCCGCAGCATATCGCCGAAATACTTCGTCGTCCCGAAGCCGCAGCGCTTTGCGATCTCCTCGAGCGGCAGATCGGTGTCGGCCAGCAGCACCTTGGCCGCCTCGATGCGCACGCGGATGAGATACCGGATGGGCGACGTACCGTACACCTGCTTGAACGCGCGGGAAAAATGGCTCTCGCCCATGGCGCAGGCATGCGCCAGCATCGGCACGGTGAGCGCCTCGCCGTAGCGCTGCTCGATCTGCAAAATGGCGGGGGACAGGCGCTCGGAGAGGGAGTCGAAGCGCTCCAGCTTCGAGATCATGCGGTCGCGCGCGATCTTGGCCAGCGCCGCATAGACCGCCGCGCAGATCTTGAGGCAGTCGTGGTAGTATTCGAGCGCGTAGACGCTCATTTTGGCGACGGCGCTGAGGCCGCAGCCCTCGCCGACCTCGCCCGTCGAGATATCGTCGAGCTCAAGGTGCGCAAGGAAATCCTCCGCGGCGTCGAACAGCACAAATTCGCAGTCGAAGTCGGCGGAGGGCGCAAGGTCGGGCAGCACATGCCCGCGGCGGACGAACAGGAGCTGCCCCTCGTCGGCGGTCTCCTCGCCGGAGGCGTCGGTATAGGAGAGGCTGCCCGCGCACACCGAGAGAAGCAGGTGCGCCTCGTCGGCAGACGGGCATTTGCCGCCGCTGCCGAATGCGATCGGCACGATCGGCAGGCGCGTCCGCGCCTCCTCCGCCTCCTCGGGCAGGGCAATGATCTTTTCCATGGTGTTTCTCCTTTCGTGGGGCGTTGTGGGCGAAATGCGCTCATTGGGCTTCCCCCTTGGGGGAGAGCTGTACGAGACGCGATGCGTCTCGCGGCGTTTGTCCGTGGCTCTGTAACAATCCCTCCGTCATGCTCCGCATGACACCTCCCTTTGCACAAGGGAGGCTTGTTTGCAACGCACGCGCGCGGCGGGAGACAGACGGCGCATGACGGTCCGTTTGTGCTGTAGCGGATGCTGACCGTCGAGGACGCCGGTCTCTACAAAGCATGTGCGTGTTTTCGGCTCCCCTGTGCAAGGGGAGCTGTCAACGAAGTTGACTGAGGGGTTGTTCCTTTGCTTTGTAACAATCCCTCCGTCATGCTCCGCATGACACCTCCCTTTGCACAAGGGAGGCGAAGATAGATCCGCACGGACGCGCTTGCGAAGGCTTGTACGGCTCCCCTGTGCAAGGGGAGCTGTCGGCGTTAGCCGACTGAGGGGTTGTTTTTCAGCCGCTGCTGCACCAACGCATCTATTCTTTCACAAACAGATTTGAAATCCCGATGAATCTCCCTATTGGGGACTCTGCACACGAGCAGGTCATAACTATTCAAAAACGCCGTTCGCTCAGCATCTTTCCGAACGGTTTCTTCTTCCCGGTGGTATTGACCGTCCAATTCAACCACCAATTTAGCCCGTGCACAGTAAAAATCCGCAATGAATTTTCCGAGCACTTTTTGCCGGCAAAAGCGAACCGGGTAATCCCGCAAATAATCATACCAAAGATGCCGTTCTTCCTTGGTCATGTTTTTGCGCAGTTCTTTTGCAAGTGGCACTATATCTTGGTTGTGTTTTCTTTCCATGACACAAGTCCTCCTTTTGCCGGATGCATTTTCGGCTCCCCTGTGCGATGCATTTTCGGCTCCCCTGTGCAAGGGGAGCTGGCGTGGAACACGCCTGAGGGGTTGTTCTTTATCTCTGTAACAATCCCTCCGTCACGCTCCGCGCGCCACCTCCCTTTACACAAGGGAGGCAAAGATAGATTGCGCACGGCGGCAGACTGAACTCGCTGCTTATAATCCACCGCTTGACATCGCGGCAGAAAAACGTTAAACTATTAGAAAAAGCGGGGTGACGGCATGGACATTTACATTCGCACATCGGACGTGCGGCTCGGGCGGGCGCTGGCGCTCGAAGCGCGGGCGGCAGGCTTCTCCGCCGCATACGGGCGGGAGGCGGCCGACGCACGGCTGATCGTCTGCGATCTCGACGCGGCGGACGGCCTGTCCGGCGGCATCGCCTTTTCCCGCGACGAGGAACGGCTGCGCGCCGCCGAACGGCAAAACGAGACCGCGGACACGCTGTTTCTGCTCTATCCGTTTGACCTCGCCCTGTTCCGTGCACAGCTGGCCGCACGGCTGACCGCCGCGCCGACGCCGTTTTCGCGCGCGCTCACGCTGAACACGGCCTCGCGCCGCGTCGGCGGCGCGGGGGGCGAGGTGCGGCTCTCGGCGCGCGAATGCGCCATGCTGGCCGCGCTCGGCAAAAGCGGCGCGCTCTCGCGGGCGGACGCCGCCGCGCTGTTCGGCTCTGCGGCGGGCAACGTAGCGGACGTGTATATCTGCTATCTGCGCAAAAAGCTCGGCCGTATTCTCCCCGGCGAGATCATCCGCGCCCGCCGCGGCGAGGGGTACGCCCTCGCGGACGATGTGACGCTGGAGGTGCTGTGAGGGGAAAATTCGGCTCCCCTGTGTAAGGGGAGCTGTCGGCGTAAGCCGACTGAGGGGTTGTTTCTTTGCTCTGTAAAATTTTCAGCCCCCTCGGCGAGGGACGGCGACTGGGGGAGTTTTGCAGAGAGCAAGACTCCTTCCGGCGCTACGCGCCACCTCCCTCACCGAGGGAGGTAAAAAGAGTTGTTTGTGCACAGGTGCCGGTCGTCAAGCCCCCGCCCTATGGTCTGTGCGTCGCTTGCGCGCTCCGCCCATTCCCTCTGTGCAAATCTTCCTTAAATATATAGTATCAAAAACGCGCGGAAAATGCAAGCGTATTTTGCGCGGCGGCGCGCCTTTGCAGCGGCGGACGGCGATCCGCCGCTCTTTTTCTTGCCTGCCGCGCATTTGTCCTTTCCGATCCGCACCCCGCACTTCCGATACAGCCGCCTTTTTTGCACACGGCGGCGCACACCGCCGTCCCGCCGCTTTTCTTCCTTTTCCCGCCGCTTTTCCCGCACCCCGGAGTTTAATTTTTTACACCGTTTCGGGTCGTGCGCCGCGCGTAAAACGCCCGTCGGCGGCGTAAAAAAGCGGAGAACGTGCAATTTCTATACGAATTTTCAAAAAAAGAAAATGATTTTTTGCACGGAAATGACAGTAAATTTGTTCACGCCGTCTTGACACTCCCGCCCCGCGGGGGCTATAATGATTGCAGGGAAAAAAAGCGCGGCACGTCCGCACGTCCGCGCAAATGCAAGGAGAGAATGAGGGAAAGAGCATGAACAACAAACAGATCATTTTCACCGCCCCGAACACGGCGGAGCTGGTCGATGTGCCGACCGGCGAACCGGGCGAATCCGATGTGCTGGTGGATGTGGCTTTCTCCACGATCAGCCCCGGCACCGAGCGCGCCAACATCATCGGCGACATGAACATCGCGCCCGGACGCGATGCGGCACACACACACGGCTTCCCCCGCAAGCTGGGCTACAGCGCGGCAGGCACGGTCATCAAGGTCGGCAGCCGCGTCACCCGCGTGAAGGTGGGCGACCGCGTGGTCGTCTGCTTCGGCGTACATACCAAATACAGCCTCGTCCACGAGAGCAAGGCGATCAAGATCCTCGACGACTCAATCTCGTTTGAAGAAGCGGCCATGTCGGTCATCGCGACCTTCCCGGCAGCGGGTCTGCGCAAGACGCGCCCCGAGTTCGGCGAGAGCGCCATCGTCATGGGGCTCGGTCTGCTCGGCCAGCTGGCGGTGCAGTTCTGCCGCGCGGCAGGCTGCGCGCCGGTCATCGCGGTCGACCCGATCGCCGAGCGCCGCGCATACGCCGAGAAGATGGGCGCCGACTACACCTTTGACCCCTTCGCGCCCGACTTTGTCGAGAACGTGAAGAAGGTCACCGACGGCAAGGGCGTCAACGTCGCCGTCGAGGTCACCGGCAGCGGCAAGGCGCTCGACCAGGTGCTCGACTGCATGGCGAAGTTCGGCCGCGTCTCGCTGCTCGGCTGCACGCGAAATTCCGACTTCACCATCGACTACTACAGAAAGGTGCATTTCCCCGGCATCACGCTGGTCGGCGCGCACACGGCCGCCCGCCCGAACCGGGAGTCCGCACCCGGCTACTGGTGCTATGACGACGAGCTGTACGGCATCTTCAAGCTGCTGCGCGGCGGCCGCCTCCGCTTCAAGGACATGATCGCCGAGACGCACCTGCCCGAGGAAGCGCCCGCGGTCTACACCCGCCTCGTCAACGAGAAAAACTTCCCGCTCGTCGTTCAGTTTGACTGGACGAAGATGCGCTGATAAGACAAAAGCATATAAGGAGAATCGACCATGGAAAAGATTAAACTCGGCCATATCGGCACGCGGCACGACCACAGCCGCGCCAAGCTTGAGGGCGCGAAGAAGTTCCCCGACCTCTTTGAGATCGTGGGCATCGTGCCCGAGTCGCCCGCGGTTGCGGAAAAAATCAAGAACGACAAGGTCTACGGCGACGTGCCGGTGATGACCGAGGAAGAGCTGTTCGCCGTCCCCGGCCTCGACGCCGTCCTCTGCGAGGGCTACGAGCTGGAAAGCGTCGCCGCAGCGCAGCGCTGCATCGACCACGGCGTACACGTTCACCTCGACAAGCCGGGCGGAGAAGACATCGCCGCCTACGAGCACATGCTCCGCGACGCGAAGCGCAAGAACCTCGTTGTACAGCTCGGCTACATGTACCGCTACAATCCCGCCGTGCTCTACATGCACGACCTGGTAAACGACGGCCGCATCGGCGAGATCACCGCGATCGACGCGCAGATGAGCACGCAGCACGACATGCGCGTCAACAAGCTGCTGTCCGGCTTCAAGGGCGGCAACATGTTCTGGCTCGGCTGCCACCTGATCGACCTGATCTACAGCGTCGCGGGCGTGCCGGACGAGATCATCCCGATGCACAACAAGTCGGGCTTCATCCTGGACGGCGTGCTGGACAACACCTTTGCCGTGCTGAAGTACCCCAAGTTTGTGGCGACCGTGCGCATCAACTCCACCGAGGTCAACGGCTACGGCAGACGCCAGTTTGTGCTCTGCGGCAGAGAGGGCTCGGTCGAGATCAAGCCGCTGGAGAACCCGACGAAGATGACCTTTGCGGACCGCCGCATGACCGGCAACAACATCTACAACGATGTCAAGGCGGAGATCCCGTTCCAGAAGCCGACCGGCCGCTACGACGTGATGCTGCATGACTTCGCCGCCTACATCCGCGGCACGAAGAAGAACCCCTTCGACTACGACTACGAGCTTCAGCTCCAGAAGATGATTCTGGCGGCCTGCGGCTTTGATGTCGACTTCAAGACCCCGACCGTTCTGTGAGCGGCCGACAAAGAAAGGAAGGAACAGACACTATGAAAGCGATTCTGATCGACAAAGACACCAACGCGCTCAACTGGTCGGACGTGCCGAACCCGGTCGTCGGCCCCGAGGACGCACTGGTCGAGATCCACGCCGCGGCGCTGAACCGCGCCGACCTGATGCAGCGCGCGGGCGACTATCCGCCCCCGCCCGGCTGCCCCGAATGGATGGGGCTTGAGATCGCGGGCGTGATCGTGGAGCTCGGCGAGGAAGCAAAGAAGAAGTCCTCCTGGAAGATCGGCGACAAGGTCTGCGCGCTGCTCGGCGGCGGCGGCTACGCCGAATACGCCAACGTCAAGTACGACATGCTGATGCCCGTTCCGGAGAGCTGCTCGTTTGAAGAAGCGGCGGCGATCCCGGAGGCGTTTGCCACCGCGTACCTCAACCTCTTCATCGAGGGCGGGCTGAAGGCGGGCGACACGCTGCTGATGCACGCAGGTGCAAGCGGCCTTGCCAGCGTCGTCATCCCGATGGCGAAGGCATTCGGCGCGCGCGTCATCACCACGGTCATCGAGGACAGCGTGATCGACCGCATCGAGCATCTCGGCGCTGACCGCGTGGTCAACTCGAGAAAGGAAGACATCGTGAAGGTGCTCGAGGAGGAGCGCGACGCGGGTCACCCGATCGACGTTGCGATCGACTGCCTCGGCGGCAGCATCCAGGGCAAGTGCCTCCAGTACATGCGCTACGGCGGACGCTGGATCATGATTGCCACCCTCGCTGGCGACATCACCGAGGTTGACCTGAAGAAGCTGTACGTCCTCAATGTGCGCCTCATCGGCAGCACGCTCCGCTCGAAGAAGCCGGAGTTCAAGGCAAAGCTGCTCGCGACGCTCGTCAAGGACGTCTGGCCGAAGATCGACACCGGCGAGGTTCGCCCGACGATCTACAAGGTCCTGCCCATCACCGAGGCCGAGGCGGCACATGCTATCCTCGAACGTGGGGAGAATGTCGGCAAGGTTGTGCTGAAAGTTAGATAAGGAATGAAAACGGGGGAAACTTTCGTGTACGAAAGTTTCCCCCGTACCCCTTTCAAAGGACTTTGAAAAAAGGGAGAGGTCAATTTTTCTGCAAAGCAAATATTCTAACCGTAGGGGCGACCATCGGTCGCCTGCCGCGTCTTAGGCTTCCCTTGGGGGAAGCTGTATTAGAATGTGTACGGATGTGTGCACATCTTCAGCCCCCTCGGTGAGGGGGCTGTCACCGTTAGGTGACTGGGGGAGTTTTTGCTATGTGCAAAACTCCTTCCGTCGCCGTTCGGCGACACCTCCCTCAACGAGGGAGGTAAAAAGGTAGATTGTGCACGATGCGGGTTTGTGCGTCATTTCGGCTCCCCTGTGCAAGGGGAGCTGTCACCGTTAGGTGACTGAGGGGTTGTACCTTTGCCATGTAACAATCCCTCCGTCGCCGATGATGTTTCCCGCAAGGGAAACACATTAGGAACACATCGTGTTCCGGGGGCGCCATGACCCCTACCGGGTTTGTGCGTCATTTCGGCTCCCCTGTGCAAGGGGAGCTGTCACCGTTAGGTGACTGAGGGGTTGTACCTTTGCCATGTAACAATCCCTCCGTCGGCGATGATGTTTCCCGCAAGGGAAACTCATTAGGAACGCATCGCGTTCCGGGACACACTCCCTTTGCACAAGGGAGGCTTACGCTCCCCCAAACTTTTTTCAAAAAAATTTCGCAAAGCCCTTGACAACGGCGGCGGGGTCTGCTATAATCCCTTTGTTACCTAAGACAGCAGGTTCCGGTAAAAGCGCAAGCTTTCCTGCCGAGGGATGTTTATAAAACTTGTTTTGTAATCTTTCTTTCGGTATCCTTATGTCTTACCGTAGAAAGATTTTTTTATTGTTTAACGGAGGTGAAAATACGATGCCAAGCAAGAAGATTCTTGAAGCAAAACAGGCAACGGTAGCAGCACTTGCCGAAAAACTCAAAAACGCGGCGGCCGGCGTACTGGTGAAGTACGAAGGCATCACCGTTGAGGACGACACCAAGATGCGTGCATCTCTGCGCGCAGCAGGCGTCGAGTACTCGGTCATCAAGAACTCGATCACGGGCAGAGCTTGTGACGAGGTCGGCTACGGCGCCATGAAGGAGCACCTTCACGGCATGACCGCGCTGGCCATCAGCGCAGAGGACCCCATCGCTCCCGCGAAGATCCTCAAGGAGTACGTCGAGAAGGTTGAATCCTTTGAGTTTTGCGCAGGCTTCATCGACGGCGCAGTCGTTGATGTCAATACTGTGAAGGAGCTCGCAGACACGCCCTCGAAGGAAGTCCTCGTCGGCAAGGTTCTCGGCTCGCTCCAGTCCCCGCTGTACGGTCTGTGCTTCGGTCTGCAGGCGATCATCGACAAGGCAGGCGAAGGCAGCGACGATGTCGTTGCATCGACCCTGGTCGCAGCCGCTCCCGCAGCTGAGGCGCCCGCAGAAGCGTAAACAAACCGCTTAAAATCAAAATTATTTTATATTTCACAGGAGGATAGTACAAATGGCTACCGAAAAGATCGCAAACATTATGGAAGAGATAAAGACTCTCACGATCCTTGAGCTGAAGGATCTCGTAAAGGCTCTCGAGGAGGAGTTCGGCGTATCCGCAGCTCCCGTTGCAGTTGCAGCAGGCGCAGGCGCTGCCGCTCCCGCAGCAGAAGAGAAGACCGAGTTCGACGTCATCCTGAAGAGCGCAGGCGCTCAGAAGCTCGGCGTTATCAAGGTTGTCCGTGAGATCACCGGCCTTGGCCTGAAGGATGCAAAGGACCTCGTTGAGGCTGCTCCGAAGGCAATCAAGGAAGGCATCGCGAAGGACGAAGCAGAGAAGATCAAGGCTGATCTTGTTGCTGCAGGCGCAGAAGTCGAAGTTAAGTAATTTAACAGGGCTTCCGATTTTGCCACAGAAACAAAGGGAACGGTTTTCCGTTCCCTTTTTCTTTTGAAATTCGATTTTGCCACAGAAACAAAGCCGCGCGCATTTGCGTGCGGCTTTTTCTTTTGTACGCTCAAAATATCCGTCCGCGGGCTTGTACAGCCGCCGCGCATGTGGTATACTGGTTGCAGTACGCACGAAAAGGGGAACTGCCATGCTGAAACTCGAACGCACCTCGGTGATGAATCTGGAAAACGCCATCCGCGGCGCGCGCAACCCGATGAACTCCTGGGCAAAATCGGACAGCGCCTACGACGAAAAGGGCAACTATATTCTCGGCGAAAACGACCTCACGCTTGCGAAGAAGCTCTGCCGCGCGGGCAGCGACCACCGCAAATTTATGCGGCAGATCCTTGTCTCGGCGGACATCACCGCGCCGCTCTACTGGTGGAAGGAATTTGACACCTACAAGGTCGCCACGGTCGCCAACTCCACCAGCACGATGCACAAAATCCACGCAAAGCCGTTTGAGCTGTCGGACTTCAGCGCGGACAAGCTGTCGGACGGCGCGCTTGCCGCCTTCCGCACCTACATCGACTACATGGAGGCGACCCGCCTCCGCTTTGTCGAGGCCAAGGACAAGCGCGACTGGTACGACCTCATCCAGCTGCTGCCCTCGTCCTACAACCAGCTCCGCACCGTCACGATGAACTACGAGACGCTCGTCAACATCTACTACGCGCGCCGCGCGCACAAGCTCGACGAGTGGCACGTCTTCTGCGACTGGATCCGCACCCTGCCCTATGCGGAGGATCTGATCTGCTGCCGGGACGAGGAACCGTAAGACGCAGAGCAAGCTCTTTTTGCGCGGCTCCGTCCGATGGCGCCGCCGCCTGCAACAAAAAAAGCACACGCAGCAGCGTGTGCTTTTTTGTTCAGGAATGCGGGAGCGGTTCCGTGCGCAGCGTCTCAATTCTGCCGCATACGTCGGCAAAAAATGCCGCCTGCTCATCGGCTGTCATGGACGCCAGCGCGCCGGTGTAACCCGAATGATCGACCCGGGCAGGATCAATGCCGAAGACGGTCGCCGCAATCTGCATCGCAAACAGGTGCGACAGGATCGGCTGCGGGTGCTTCGGTCCGTCATTTATCAGATAGTTGACCTTATACTTTGTCAGCGTGGACTGATAGAGATCGGGCGTGCGGATGACCGTCACGGGAAGCCCGAGATCAATGAAGCGGTCAAGCGCCGCGCGGGGTGCCGTTGCGTTTTTGTAGGGGTAAAAATACAGCTTGACGCACGGGTCCAGCCGGGATGCCAGCAGCTCGATATAGTCCGCGCTGTACGCGGTCGCGCCGCCGTAGTCCTGGAAGATCACGATGTCCGCCAGGCGAAGCGCCTTTTTCAGCTCCGCATCGCCGTTTTGCAGGTCCTCGTAGAATTCCCGCAGGCTGTAGCCGCCGTTCGCATACATGGCAAAGGAGGCGCGGATACCGGCATCGGCCGTCATTTCTTGGACCATGGAGGGCAGATCGTTGAAATAGGTATAGCTGTTGCCGATGAACAAAACATCGGTGACCTTGTTGTCAACATGTCCGATCGGCTTGTTTTCGGCGGTGGGCAGCCCGCTTTCGTCGATCACGGTGACGCACAGGTTGTCAAACGCGGTATTGCCGAGGGCGACAACCTTCCCGTATCTGCTGCGCATCCGAAAACCGAAGCCGCCGCGCTTCCAGGTGCTGCTTGCGCCGACGAGCGAGACCTCAATCTTGCCGTTGGCCAGGTTTGTGAAGGTGGCGAAGATGCGGTCGCCGAAGACGGTCACCGTAAGGTGCAGATCGTCGCCGCGCTTGAGAGAATAGGCGTCGCATACACTGATATTCCCGCCCCAGCCGTTGCCGGTATTTCCGTAGCCGATCGCGCCCTTGTCCGCATTTGTGCCGACGAAGCCGTAGTAGCCGCGGAAACCGTTGGTCGGCGCGTCGGAACGGACGAATGCATCGTCACAGCGGGCAAGCACACCGCACTGGGACTGCACATTGAGGATGTCCACGTCGATGCGATAGTTTTTCAGATGCATGGTTTCCGCACCGGAGTAAAGGAGAAAGGCGCTGGACTCCACGCTGTCGTCGTTCATCGAATCCAGCCAAAGCCTGCCGCCGCGGATCGACCATTTTCCGCGGTAGGCGGTGAAGTCGGCAAGCGTTTTCGGGTCGGAGAAATCATTTTCGTAGAACACGCCGCATTTCGGCGCGGCGGAAACCGACGCGCCGAGGATGCGCAGCGCCGCGGCGGTCGCGCCCGCAGGATCACTCTTCGCGCTCGGGTCCGCGAGAACGCAGAACACGTCTTGCAGCGTGATCTCGCCGTCGCCGTCCGCGTCGGCACACAGTGCGGCAGCCGCGGCGGGCACGGTGGCGGAAAGGCAGAGTGCGATAACAAAGACAAATGGGAGAACGCGATGTAAAAATTTTTTCATACTGTACTCCTTTGGCTTTAATAGCCAACAACAGTATACACGATTTATTATAATTTGTCAATATGAGTTTATAATTTGAAAACAATTGTTTTGAATAGTCCGGCCGGCACGGACATAGACTGGAACGAGAGGGGAGGCGGCGGTATGCGGGCGGCGATTCTGGGGGCAAAAGGCCGGATGGGGCGCGCGTGCGCGCGCATCTTTGCCGAGGCGGGCGAAACGCTCGCTTGCCTCGTCGATGTGCGCAGCACCGCGGCGGACGGCGGTGATGCGGGCGGCGTGCCGACCTTTGCGGCGCTCGCCGACGTGCCTGCGGCGCTGGCCTGCGACTGCGTGGTGGACTTTTCGTCCCCGGCGGCGCTCGACGGCCTGCTTGCCTTTGCCGCGGCGCGGCGCTGCCCCGCCGTGCTGGCGACCACCGGGTACACCACGGCGGAGCTGGAACGCATTGCAAGGGCGGCGGCGGACGTGCCGCTCTTTGTCAGCCGCAACATGTCGCTCGGCGCGGGTCTGCTGGAGGCGCTGGCGGAGCGGCTGTCGCGTGCGCTCTGCCCCGCCTTCGACGTGGAGATTGTGGAGACGCACCACCGCGACAAGCAGGATGCACCGAGCGGCACGGCGCTTGCACTGGCGGATGCGGTGCAGCGCGGCGGCGGCGGTGACCGCTATATCTACGACCGCCGTGCGCGCGGGGCGCGGGCGCCGGGCGAGATCGGCATCCATGCGCTGCGCGGCGGCAGTGTGACCGGGATGCACGAGCTGCATTTTCTCGGGCAGGGCGAGCAGCTCACGCTGACGCACATCGCCGAGGACCGCGCGCTGTTCGCCCGCGGCGCGCTGGCGGCGGCGCGGTTTCTCATCGGCAGGCCGCCGGGATTGTACGGTATGCGCGACCTTGCGCGCAAGATGTTGGAAAACGGTTGAATCTGCATGGTTTTTGTGGTAAAATGGTGGTATAGAATCCCCGCGCCATATAAATTCCTGCCTGCCGAACGATGGCGGAATGTCCGTTGCAGTTGGCTCCTGATGCGCAGGCAGCTTTGAATATGCCGGAATTTATATGCTATCGCAGCCGAACGAGAGTGAGGCTATATCGCATCGGCAGCGCCGATATATCGCGCGAGCAAAGCGAGCCTATCGCCTTACCGCGCGCATGAAAGGCACTATGAACGAGAAAACAATTCGGGAATTGGCAGTAGAATTGACGGTGGAAACAACGGCAGTTTGCGAAGGCATCAAGGGAAAATCGGTATTCGTCAATCAATTGCTGCGCGCCTGCTCTTCCATTGGCGCAAATGCCCATGAAGCAAAATATGCGCAAAGCCGCGCCGACTTTGTCAACAAGATGGAAATTGCATTGAAGGAAAGCTATGAAACCGAGTATTGGCTTGAAATTTTGTTCAAAACAGGCGCTCTTGACGAAACGGTTTACGAGAAGTTAAACGGCAAATGTGGCATGATTCGCAGAAAGCTGATTGCGTCGATTAAAACGGCAAAGAGGATTAGCTAAAAGCGGGCGATATGCCAAAGGCGCGATATGCCGAAGGCGCGATATGCCGGAGGCGCGATATGCCGAAGGCGCGATATGCCAAAGGCGCGATATGCCCCTATGGGGCGCGAGAAACAAGGAGGACAACATGAAAAAGGACAAAAAAGAAAAGGCGAAGAAGCCTTCGCGCCGCGCGCGGCTCGTCGAGCTGATCCGCGAGGACAAAAAGACCTTCGCGGTCTACGTGGTGCTGCGCCTGATCGTCATCGCGGTCGCGGTGCTGCAATTCTTCAACGGCAACTACGCCAACGCCGCGCTCTGCGTCTTCACGCTCGTGCTTTTTCTTCTCCCCGCCTTTGTGGAATCCAACTTCGGCGTGCGCGTCCCGTCCACGCTGGAGATCATTGTGCTGTTGTTCATCTTTGCCGCCGAAATCCTCGGCGAGCTCGGCGACTTCTATGTGAAGTTCACCTTCTGGGACACCATGCTGCACACGCTCAACGGCTTTCTCGCCGCGGCGGTCGGCCTGTCGCTGATCGACCTGCTCAACCGGAGCAAGCGCTTCGATTTGCACCTGTCCCCCGTCTTCGTCGCACTGGTCTCCTTCTGCTTCTCCATGACCATCGGCGTGCTGTGGGAGTTCTTCGAGTTCGGCATGGACCGCTTTTTCCTCACCGACATGCAGAAGGACACGGTGGTGAACGTGATCTCCTCGGTCTCGCTCAATCCGGACGGCGTGAATAAAGCCGTCATCCTCCGCGACATCACCGACACCGCCGTCAACGGGCAGTCGCTCGGCCTCGGCGGCTATCTCGACATCGGCCTCATCGACACGATGAAGGATCTGCTCGTCAACTTCATCGGCGCGGTCGTCTTCTCGGTCTTCGGCTATTTCTATACGAAGCATGAGGGCAACTCGCGCGGCGCGAAGGTCGTGGAGGGCCTGAAAATCCAACGCCGGGAAAAGAAAAGCGAAGAATAAATTAAAAGGAAGGTGCGAAACCTTCCTTATTTTATAATGGGGGAGCGTCGGCGAACCATGCGGGGTTTTTGTCTTCGGCTCCCCTGTGCAAGGGGAGCTGTCACCGTTAGGTGACTGAGGGGTTGTTCCGCGCTATGCAACAATCCCTCCGTCACGGCAAGCCGTGACACCTCCCTTTGCACAAGGGAGGCTCAGATAGAACGACGGAAAACAGACGGCGCATGACGGTTTGTGCGGAATTTTCGCAATTCGGTGCCCGCCCGTCGCCTCACCGATACCCGAGAATCTCCCCGAGGGGGAGAATGCCGATGTCGCAGTTGACAAGCCGCCCGATCACCTCGGGTGCGCGGCCGCGGAAATGCCCCGGCTGATAGAACCCGATCGAGACCGTCAGCGACGAGACGACGCAGAGATCGCCCTCTCCGGTGTCGCCGTTCATCCCGCTGTTGATGTCCGCCGAGACGACGAACGCGCCGCTCCCGTTGATGGCGCGGATCGCATCGGCGGCGGCGCCGCGCACCTCGCCGTGAAAACCCGTACCGAAGATGCAGTCCGCGATGCAATCGTAGCCGCGAAGGTCGGTACCCGCTTCCCAAAGCGAAGCCGGAACGCCGCGCGCGCGGGCGCGCGCAAAGAAGTACGCGCCGTCGGGCGAGAACTTTTCTTCCATTAATATAATATGCACGTCGATGCCCGCCTCGGCGAGCAGCGCCGCGAGGACGTAGCCGTCGCCCGCGTTGTTGCCGCTGCCGCAGACCACGGCGACGCGGCCGTGCCACTTGCAGGCCTCGAAAAGGCCCTGCCCCGCCCGCGCCATCAGCGTCTTCGAATCCGTAAAATGTTCGATCGTGTACGCATCGCTCCGGCGCATGTCGGCAACCGACAGCACGGCCGTCACGGCGGGACGCGGATATGCTTCCGTCATTGTGCTTCCCCCTCTCCTGCGGCGTCCATTATAGCAGATTTTGTGCAATTTGTAAAGGCGCTCCCCAATTTGCAGGGAAAGACGCTCTTTGTTGCAAAATAATCGACAAAAACGGCATATATATGAAAAAAACGCTTGACAAAATGAATTTTTAATGCTATTATAAGTCATACTTTTTCATAGCGTTGGAGGTAATCTTATGAAAAACATGTTCAAAATCGCCGCTCTTTCGCTGGCGGTACTGCTGCTTGCATTTGCATTTGTCGGCTGCGGCAAGAAGGACGACGGCAAGGTCTACAAGATCGTGTCGGACAACGCTTTCAAGCCTTTTGAATATCTGGACACCGCGACCAACACCTATGTCGGCTTCGATATGGATCTGCTCGCCGCGATCGCCGCGGATCAGGGCTTCAAGTACACGGTCGAGAACGTCGGCTTCGACGCCGCGCTCGGTCAGGTTCAGGCCGGTCAGGCAGACGCCGTCATCGCCGGCATGACCATCAAGCCGGAGCGCGCGGAGATCTTCGATTTCTCGGACGGCTACTTCGAGGACGGCCAGATCATGGTCGTTGCCGCAGACAGCGCAGTCGCTGCGCTTGACGACCTCAAGGGCAAGGTCGTTGCCACCAAGGCCGGCACGATGGGTCTTGAATATGCCGAGTCCGTCAAGGATCAGTACGGCTTCACCACGATGATGTTTGAGAGCTCGCCCGAGATGTATCAGGCAGTTGCACAGGGCACCTGCGTGGCCTGCTTCGAGGACCGCTCGGTCATCGGCGCAGCGATCAAGGACGGTCAGCCGCTGAAGGTCGTCGGCGACGTCATCAACCCCGCTTCCTACGGCTTCGGCGTGAAGAAGGGCGAAAACGCTGACCTCATCAAGCTCTTCAACGCAGGTCTTGCCAATGTCAAGGCAAGCGGCAAGTACGACGAGATCGCAAAGAAATACGGCATGTAATTGCCCCGCAAACCAGTTTGTTCGGTTTAGGATGGCGCGTTTTCGCGCCATCCTAAATTTTGGTATCTATCGGAAGTAAAGGAGCCGCCGTCCGGCGGGCACGCAGACTTATGGATTTTGTAAAAGTGTTTCATGAAGCGACCCCGCTTCTTCTGAACGGACTGAAGCTGACCATCGGCATCGCGCTTCTGGCGATCGCCCTCGGCATGGTGATCGGCTTTCTGTCCTGCATCATGGGCATGGCAAAGAACCCGGTTCTGCGCGCGATCTCTGCCGTCTATGTCTGGCTGATCCGCGGCACGCCGATGCTTGTCCAGGCATTTTTCGTGTTCTACGCAATCCCGCAGCTGGTCAAGGTGATGACGGGGACGGCCTTTACGCTGACGCCGTTTGCGGCGGGCGCAATCACGCTCAGCCTCAACGCGGGCGCGTACATCTCGGAGATCTTCCGCGGCGGCATTCAGGCCGTGCCGAGGGGGCAGACCGAGGCGGCGCGCAGTCTCGGGCTTTCGTCCGCAAAGACGATGCTGCGCGTGGTGCTGCCGCAGGCGTTCAAGATCGCCATTCCCTCGCTGGTCAACCAGTTTATCATCACGGTCAAGGACACCTCGATCCTGTCGGTCATCGGCCTTGCCGAGGTGGTCAATCGCGCAAAGCAGTATGTCGGCTCGACCTACAGCTTCTTTGCAACCTATGTTTATGTCGGCGCACTCTATCTTGTGGTGATTTCGCTCCTGATGGTGCTGTCCCGCCGCATTGAAAAGAGGATGAGCTATGACAGAAAAGGTTAAGGTCAGAAATCTGGTCAAGCACTTTGACAAGCTCGAGGTGCTTTGCGGCATCGACCTCACCGTCACCGAGGGCGAGGTCGTCTGCATCATCGGGCCGTCCGGCTCGGGCAAGTCCACCCTGCTCCGCTGCCTCAATCGGCTCGAGGAGCCGACCGGCGGCGAGATCATCGTGGACGACGCGGTCATCACCGATAAGAAGACCAACATCAACAAGGTGCGCGAGAACATCGGCATGGTGTTCCAGAGTTTCAACCTGTTCTCCAACTACACCGTGCTTGAGAACATCATGTTTGCGCCGGTCGAGCTGAAGAAGATGACCAAGGCGGAGGCGAAGACCAAGGCGAAGGAGCTTCTCGCGCGTGTCGGCCTTTCCGACAAGGCGGACGCCTATCCGCATCAGCTTTCGGGCGGTCAGCAGCAGCGCGTGGCCATCGCGCGGTCACTGGCGATGAATCCCGACATCATGCTCTTTGACGAGCCGACAAGCGCGCTCGACCCCGAGATGGTGGGCGAGGTGCTGGCGGTCATGAAGGAGCTGGCGGCGGCGGGCATGACGATGATCGTCGTCACGCACGAGATGGGCTTTGCCCGCGACGTGGCCGACCGCGTGATTTTCATGGCGGACGGCGTCATCGTCGAGGAGGGCACGCCCGAGGAAATCTTCACCGACCCGCAGAACCCCCGCACCAAGGAGTTCCTCTCCTGCGTGCTGTAAAAAATGATAGGAACACCCCCGAGGCTTTCATCCGAAAGCCCGGGGGTGTTTTGCGTGTGGGGGGAAGATGTTTTCGGTAGAGGTTCGCAGAAGATGCATACATACCGTCGTGCGCCGTCTGTCTCCCGCCGCTTTTCCTGCGCTTACTTCTTCCGCTTGATCTCTGCAAGCCCGGCGTCGAGAACCGACCAATCGGACATCTGCCGGAGATTTTCGAGGCGGAACGCGCAGGGCCATGCGGGCAGCCACTGCGAGGGGCGGAACGGCTCGACGCCGTGGCGACCCCAACGGGTGTGGAAAATCGCCTCATCCTGCGCACCCGCGGGGCGCAGGCGGCCGTTCACATACATCGTGCCGTCCGAGATGCACTGGCAGGCCGCGCACCAGAAGGCGACGGCGCGTTCGCGCCACTGGACGCACCCGGTAAGCTCGTACAGCCGCAGGAAGGACTGCACATCGCGCAGGGCGTACTGGTCGAGCGCCTGATGCGCGGTGGAGACCGAGGTCAGGCCGAACGTGTCCCAGCCCATTTTGCCGAGCATGGAGTCCGCCGGGTATTTCACCGTGAAGTGCATCGTCCAGGTCGCAAGATACCACGCGATCTTCTCGGCGGCGGCGACATAGGCGCGGTCGCCCGTGACGTCGTAGAGCGCGAGCGCGGCGCGGAGCATCGGGCTTGCCGACTCCTTGTCGATGCAGTAGGTGTCGAGCGCGCCCGCCGTGGTGAAGCCGTCGCGCACAAGCGCGCCGTAGTAATAGGCAAACGCGCGCTCGGCGGCGGTGAGATAGCCCTCGTTTTCGCTCTTTTTGTAGGCGGTGACGAGCGGCAGGATGAGGAACGCGCCGACCGTGCCGCGCGCGGCGAGCACCTTGCCGTTCTCGTCCCACGACTTTGCAAACGCGCCCGCATCGTTCTGATTTTGCAGCGCAAAATCGCAGATGCCGTAGGCGGCGGCGAGGTATTCCGGCTTGTCGATGCCCGCCTCCTTGAGGAGGTCGTAGGCCTCGAAGTAGCCGTCGGCGGCACCGCCGTTGTTGCAGGCGTCGTGCGAGAGCAGAATGCGGCCGTTTTGGTCGCGGCGGAAGGTCTTGCCGCGCCAGGCGAGGTGCGTCTCGTAGGTGCATTCGCCGATCTTCCAGCGATCCGGCTCGTAGTCGGCGGGATAGCTGTCGTTCAGCCAGGGGTCAAAATCCAGCCGCGCGGCGACGTGCCCGGCGGGGAAACGCCCGGCGCGCAGCCAGCTGTCATGCACCTCGAGGGCGATGTCCAGCTTCTCGCGGTCGCCGGTCATGAGATAGTCGTGGATGTAGGCGTTCGCCATGGACGCGCTCTGCCCGACCCAGCTGATCTCGTAGCGATGCAGCGTCTTCTGATAGGCGGTGATGCCGAGATGCCACTGCGCGCCCATCGTGAAGCCGGCAAAGCCGTCGCGTTCGCGCTCGAACAGGTAGCGGCAGTAGGCGATGGAGAGGCGGTAGAGCTCGCGCGCGGACTTCGGCGCGGCAAGCGAATGCCCGAAGAAGCGCCAGGCGAAGTCGCAGAGCGGCGCATAGCGGTGCCGCGTGCCGTCCGACGGCCAGACGCAGAGGATCGCGCAGAAGGTGTCGGCCGGCTGCATTTCGCCGACAAACGCATCGCCCCAGAAATGGCGCTGCAAGGTCTTCGGCCGCTCCTCCTCGGGGAAGATCAGCACATGGTTTTCGCCGTCGTCGGTCTTATAGAGCGAGCAGGCGGTGGAGTCGTCCGGGTCGGCGGCAAAGAGCGCAAGGCTCGCGCGGTCGTTTTCGCTGTAGGTGCAGGAGGGGATCGTCGCGCGGTGCGAGGCGAAGCTCCAGGGCGTGCCGTCCTCGGCGCGGTCGCCGACGTACTCGGGCGTGGTTCCCCAGCCGTTGCCGCCGTAGCTGATGCCGGGAATCATCGTGAAGTCGGCCGTCGCGGCGATGACCGTCATGCGCATGTGCGCCGTCGGCGCGGCGGTCCTGCGCGTCCATTTCCACACGCCGTCCTCGATGGCCTCAAAGCTGTCGGCCGCCCCCGCCGCCGCGGGAATGCGGGCAATGGCCGCGCCGTCCATGCAGACAAGCGTCTCGGTGTTGTTTTTCAGAAATTCGATCATAGATAGTCTCCCCGAAGCTGCATTTTTCTTTATTGTAGCACTGCGCGGCGGCGGCCGCAACGGTTTTCCGGGAGAAGTCCGTTTTCGGGAACAGGCGGTCGAAAATGGTGGCAAGCCTTCCCCGGTGGGGAAACCAAAGAAACGCACCGTACCGTTCTGAATTAGCCTTCCCCGTTGGGGAAGACGGGGACGGAAACGCAAAGCGTTTCCAATGAGTTTCCCTTACGGGAAACATCACGCCCAGCGGTGGATGAGGGCTTGCAGACAGCCGGCACAGCACAGTGCGATGCCCTGCTTACATCAATCCCTCATCAGTCGCTACGCTTGGGATGTTTTCCCATCGGGAAAACTCCGCGGGACGCTTTGCGTCCCGTACAGCTCTCCCCAAAGGGGAAGCCTGAATGTATCTTAGCCTTCCCGGACAAAAGGCGCGGGGGAAGCTTTCGGCTTCCCCCGCGTCTTCTCCGTTTTATCTTATTCCTTGATGGTGACCCTGTCCTCGCCGTCGATCTCGCGGAGGCTGACCGAGATCAGCTCGCTGTGGCGGGTGGGCACGTTTTTGCCCACGAAATCCGGGCGGAACGGCAGCTCGCGCAGGCCGCGGTCGATGAGCACGGCAAGCTGCACGGTGCGCGGTCTGCCGAGGTCAAACACCGCTTCCATCGCCGCGCGGACGGTGCGCCCGGTGAAGATCACGTCGTCCACCAGCACCACGTCCTTGCCCGTAATGTCAAAGTCGATGCGCGTGGCGTTCAGCACCGGCTGTTCGCTGCGCGTGGTGAGGTCGTCGCGGTAAAACGTGATGTCCACCTCGCCGACGGCGGGCGCCGTCCCCTCGATCGCCGTCATTTTCTCCGCGATGCGGGCTGCCAGCGGCACACCGCGGCGGCGAATGCCGATCAGCGCAACGTTTTCCGCGCCGCGGTTGCGCTCGAGAATCTCATGCGCGATGCGCGTGAGCGCGCGGCCGAGCGCCGCGTCATCCATGACTGTCGCCTTGATCTGCTTTTCGGTTTCCATAATAAACCTCCTCGGGTGGCAAAGTTCGGCTCCCCTGTGCAAGGGGAGCTGGCGGCGATAGCCGTCTGAGGGGTTGTTCTGTACCTATGTAACAATCCCTCCGTCATGCTCTGCATGACACCTCCCTTTGCACAAGGGAGGCTTGGTTAGAATGCGCACGGATGCGGGCGACCGATGGTCGCCCCTACGGTTTCATTAAAACTTACGGCCGGATGTACTTCCAGTAGGACTTCAGATAATCCACGCCGGAGATGACCGTGATGAGCGCCATCGCCGCCATGAAAACATAGCTGAGCAGATTGCCCGTTGCAAAAATCGGCTGCCATGCGGGTTCCAGCAGAATCACGAGAACCGCCGCGATCTGCGTGCAGGTCTTGATCTTGCCGATCATCTTGGCGGCGATGACCTCGCCCGACTTGCCCGCGACGACGAGGCGCATCGAGGTGACCGCCAGCTCGCGGAAAATGACGATGAACGCCGCCCAGACAAACAAAGGGCGGATCGCCTCCATGCGGCAAAGAATGCCCAGCATCGCGCCGAACACCATGAGCTTATCCGCCAGCGGGTCCATGAACTTGCCGAAATCGGTAATCAGCCCGCGGCGGCGCGCGATCTTGCCGTCCAGCATATCGGTGATCGACGCGATGGCGAACACCGCCGCGCCGCCGATGCAGGCGACATAGAGATTCTCGGGAATCGTGATGAGGGCGAGAAACACCGGGACGAGCAGCACCCGCATCATCGTGAGCTTATTCGGAAGATTGAGCTTCATATTGTCCTCCTCACCTGACGGCTTCGCCGAACAGGTCGTAATCCAGCGCCTTGGTGATCTTCACGTTGACGAAAACGCCCTCGGGCAGCTTCTTTGCCGACGTGAAATAGACCTTGCCGTCCACGTCGGGCGCGTCGGCACGGCTGCGGCCGTACTGCACACCCGCGACGTGGTCATAGCCCTCGCAGAGCACCTCGACGACGTCGCCGAGCCGCTCCTGCATCTTTTTCTCCGAGACGGCGAGCTGCACCGCCATGAGCGTGTCGTAGCGATCCTGCTTGACCTGCTCGTCGATCTGATCCGGAAATTCGGCGGCGGGCGTCCCCTCCTCGGGCGAGTAGGTGAACGCGCCGAAGCGGTCAAATCCGGTCTCCTTGACAAATTCGCACAGCTCGGCAAACTGTTCCTCGGTCTCGCCGGGGAAGCCGACGATCGCCGTGGTGCGCAGGGTCACGCCCGGGATCTCGCGGCGAATTTTTTCCACCGCGGCACGGACGACCGCCCCGTCGCCGTGGCGGTTCATGCGCGCAAGCACGGTGTCGCTGACGTGCTGCACCGGGAGGTCAACATACTTGCAGACGCGGTCGTTGTCGCGGATGACGGCGACCAGCTCGTCCGTGATCTTGTCGGGATAGAGGTAGAGCAGACGGATCCACGGGATCTGCGTCTCGGCAAGAATTTTTTGCACCAGCTCGGGCAGCATGTACTTGCCGTAGAGGTCGAGCCCGTAGCGCGAGGTGTCCTGCGCGATGATGTTGAGCTCCTTGACGCCGATTTTTTCAAGCGCCTTGGCCTCGGCGACGACGTCCTCGATGCGGCGGGAACGCATTCTGCCGCGGATGAGCGGAATGGCGCAGTAGGTGCAGCGGTTGTCGCAGCCCTCGGCGACCTTGAGGTAGGCCGTGTAGGGGGGCGTGGTGACGATGCGCTCGCCGCCGAGCGGCGCTTCGTTTTTGTCCTCGAAGGAGGCGTATTTCTCCCCGCGCGCAACGGCCTCGACCGCCTCGACGATCTTGTGATACGAGCCGGTGCCGAGCGCCGCGTCCACCTCGGGCATCTCCTCGAGCACCTGCTCGCGGTAGCGTTCCACGAGGCAGCCGGTGGCGATGATGCCCTTCAGCGAGCGGTTCTTCTTCAGCCAGGCGACGTCGAGGATGTTGTCGATGGCCTCCTCCTTGGCACTCTGGATGAAGCCGCAGGTGTTGACGACGATGATGTCCGCCTCGGTCTCGTCGGGCGTGATGGTGTAGCCCGCGTCGGCGAGCCGTTTCAGCATGACCTCGGTGTCCACAAGATTCTTGGAACAGCCGAGCGATACAAATCCGATTTTCATGGTATCTCCGGGTAATAAAATCTTTGTTTGTGGTTGGGTTGGGGTGGCAAATGGCGCCCTATGGGATGTTAAAAACCGTACCAACCGGTAGGGGTCGGCGCCTCGACGACCCGTTTTGCCTTTCGTTATCTCTCCCTCAGTCGCCGTTCGGCGACAGCTCCCCCGTCAGGAGGAGCCCTATATAGTTTGCGCAAGGGTGCGGGCGACCGATGGTCGCCCCTACGGCTCCCCTGTGCAAGGGGGGCTGTCGGCGTTAGCCGACTGGGGGAGTTTTGCAGAGAGCAAGACTCCTTCCACCGCTGACGCGGCCCCCCCTCCCTCACCGAGGGAGGTAAAAAAGTTGTTTGTGTACAATGCTGGAGACAGACGGCGCCCTGCCGGGCTTGTGCGTACCTTAGCCTTCCCCCTTGGGGGAAGGTGGTACGGAACGCAAGCGTTCCTAATGAGTTTCCCTTGCGGGAAACATCACGCGCACCGGATGAGGGGTAGGATGCGTAAGCATCCGTCTGTGCAGTCTCATTCTGTGCTGTAGAGACGCCATTCTGTCGAATGGCTACCCCTCATCAGTCGCCTACGGCGACAGCTTCCCCCAAGGGGGAAGCCTTTATTACAGCATACCCCGCGCCATCCCTAAAACCCCTGCTTATACAACGCCTGCCGCATGGCGGCGGCCTCCTCGCGCGTCTCGGGCGCAGTCTTGCCGAACTTCTTTTCGAGAAAGGCGCGCCTTGCCGCGCGGATCTCCTCCGCGCCGAAGTTTTCCTCCATCGCGCGGCGGATATCGTCGCCGCGATAGCCTTTTGCGGCGAGCGCCGCGTGAAGCCTTCGCGGGCCGTACTGCTTTTGCGCGGTCAGCGTGCGGATGTAGCTTTTCAGCTGCCAGTCCTCGTCGATGTACCCGTTTGCATAGGCGGTCTCCACCGCGAAAGCCGCGTCCGCGTCCGGGATGCGGCGCGCGCGCAGCTTCTCATACAGCCGACGGCGGCTGCACTGCCCCGCCGAAAGCATCCGGATCGCCGCGCGCAGCGCGGCGTACCGCCCCGCCGCCGCGGTGACGGCGGCAAGCGTGTCTGCATCCATCGCGCCGCGCGCGATGTGCATCGCGAGAAAGTCGTCCGCCGAAACCGTCAGCGTCCGCCCCTCGCCGTCCGGAAAGTCGGCGAGCGTGAGCCGCACGCCGTCGCCGCCGTCCGCGGAAGTCAGCCGCGTGACGGTGCAGGCGAAATCATCCATCGACTTCAAAGTCGCGGACGTCAAATTCGTCGTCCAGCTCAAACGCCGCCTCGGGCTCTTCCTCGAGCAGCTCCGGCTTGGCGGCGGCGCGCACCTTGGCCTCGATCTCGGCGGCGACCTCCGGGTTCTGGTCGAGGAACTTGCGCGCGTTGTCCTTGCCCTGCCCGATGCGATCCTCGCCGTAGGAGAACCACGAGCCGCTCTTCTTGATGATGTCGAGCTTTTCGCCGAGCTCAAGCAGCTCGCTGTTCTTGGAGATGCCCTTGCCGAACAGGATGTCAAAATCCGCCGTGCGGAACGGCGACGAAACCTTGTTCTTCACGACCTTGACGCGGACATGGTTGCCGTAGATCTCGCCGTTTGCCAGCTTGAGCGGCTCCTTTTTGCGCACGTCGATGCGCACGGAGGCGTAATACTTCAGCGCGTTGCCGCCGCTGGTGACCTCGGGCGAGCCGTACATGACGCCCACCTTGTCGCGCAGCTGGTTGATGAAGACGACGACGCAGTTGTTCTTCGCGATGACGCCGGACAGCTTGCGCATGGCCTGCGACATCAGGCGCGCCTGAAGACCCACATGCGACGCGCCCATGTCGCCGTCAATCTCCTGGCGCGGCACGAGCGCCGCGACCGAGTCGATGACGATGACGTCGATCGCACCCGAACGCGCCAGCGCGTCCGCGATGGAGAGCGCGTCCTCGCCGCAGTCGGGCTGGGACACAAGCAGATTGTTGATGTTGACGCCGAGCTTCTTGGCATAGTGCGGATCGAGCGCGTGCTCCGCGTCGATGAACGCCGCCTCGCCGCCCGCCTTCTGCGCCTCGGCAATGATGTGCAGGGCAACCGTGGTCTTACCGGAGGATTCCGGCCCGTAGATCTCGACGATGCGTCCGCGCGGCACGCCGCCGACGCCGAGCGCAAGGTCAAGCGAGATCGAACCCGTGGAGATGGCGTCCACATCCACATTCAGCCCCTCGCCGAGCTTCATGATCGCGCCCTTGCCGTAGTTCTTTTCGATCTGGCCGAGCGCCGTGGACAGCGCCTTCTGCTTATCGGCAACCGGGTCTCCGGTCTCCTCGACCGGCTTTGCTTTCTTCTTTGTGACTGCCATATGTGCCTCCGTAAAAATGGAATCATTTTTTGGCTCCCTCTGACGAGGGAGCTGTCAACGAAGTTGACTGAGGGAGAGAAAACGCGCAGCAATATTTGTGCGCTGTTTTCTCTATGCGATATCTCGCCCTCCGCCGCCGTTCGGCGGCACCTCCCCCGTCAGGAGGAGGCTTGGTTAGAATGCGCACGGGTGCGGCGGGAGCGAGCCCCCGCCCTACGGGTTTGTGCGTATCTTAGGCTTCCCTTGGGGGAAGCTGTCGCCGTAGGCGACTGATGAGGGATTGATGAAAGCAGAACATCGCACTGTGCTGTGCCGGCTGCCTGCATGCCCTCATCCGTCACGGCGAGCCGTGACACCTTCCCCAACGGGGAAGGCTTGGGATAGTTTGTGCACCGTCTTAGGCTTCCCCCAAGGGGGAAGGCTTTATTAGAGATGCATCTTTCCCTTTCTCAATACGTCGGGCTGTCGAGGCGGTAATGCACGTTCCCTTCCTCATCGACGGTGCGGACGACGATCAGCTCCACCGTGGCGGCGTTTCCGTGCTCGTCCATCGTATCGACGCTGACCGTGACGCGGTTTCTGCCCGTCTTTTTCAGCTTGAGCGTCTCAAAATCATAGCTGCGGTCGGCGAGGTCATAGACCGTCGCCCCCATGTGCTGCATCAGCCCGAGCTCACCCTCGGCGTAGCGCGGCAGACTGACCGCGCCGTCCCCGCCGACCACGCCGTCAAACGCGGCCGCATACAGGATCGCGCTGTACTCCGGCGTGAACACCTGCTCGGTCGCCTCCTTGATCTGCTCGATCGAAGCAAACCCGTAGACCTCGCCGTCCACGTAGTAATAGCCGTTGCCGGGCAGCTCTGCGTCGCCGCGCGGCGGAAAGCCGTCGCCGAAGTAAATCTCGTTGAGCACCTTGGACTGCCCGACAAGCTCCGGCAGGCATTCGGCAACGTCGCTTTTGTAAATGCGGCGCGGGCCGCCGCAGGATGTGAGCGCGCAGAGCAGTGCAAGCAGCAGAAGCGCCGCCGCGGCGGTCTTAAATCTCTTCATCGGTCGTATCCTCGGTGACAAGCGGGGTCACAATCTTCTCCGCGCCGCCCTGTGCGGGCATATCGTCCGGCACCTCGCTGTCCGCCTTGGCGATGTCCTCCTCGGTCGCCCTTGCGACCTTGGCGAAGTTGACAATCTTCTCGCCCTCGGCAAGCCGCATCACGCGGACGCCGCCCGCGGTGCGCGAATAGGTGGGGATGTCGGTGACCGGCGTGCGGATGATCATGCCCTCGCCGGTGATGAGCATGAGGTCGTCCTCGCTGTCCACGGTGGCGATCGACGCGAGCGCGCCGGTCTTCTCGCCGAGTCCGTGCGCCGCAACGCCCTTGCCGCCGCGGTTTTTCATCGTGCGGAAGTCCTCAAAATCGGTCAGCTTGCCGTAGCCGTTTTCGGTGATGGTGACCAGCTTCTTGCCGGCCTCGACCAGCGCCACGCCGCAGACCTCGTCGCCCTCGGCGATGCGGATGCCGCGCACGCCGCGCGCGGTGCGTCCCATCGCGCGCGCGCCGCTCTCTTCAAAGCGGACGGCGCTGCCGTCGTGGGTGGCAATGATGATCTCGGTGTCGCCCTCGGTGCGGCGGACAAAGACCAGCTCGTCGCCCTCGTCGAGCGAAATCGCGCGCTTGCCGCCCTTCCTCTGGTATTCATATTCGGACAGGGGCGTGCGCTTGATGATGCCGTTCTTCGTGACCATCGTGAGGTAGCCCTCCTCGGCAAACGAGGGAACCTCAATCATCGCGGTGACGCGCTCGCCGCTCTCCATCTCGATCAGGTTGACGAGATTTGTGCCCTTGGCGGTGCGGGATGCCTCCGGGATCTGGTAGACCTTGCGCATATACACCTTGCCGCTGTTCGTGAAGAACAGAATATAGGAATGGCTGTTGGCCACGACGACCTTCTCGATGAAGTCCTCTTCCTTGGTCGTCATGCCGATCAGCCCCTTGCCGCCGCGGTGCTGCGCGGTGTAGGTGTCGGCGGGCAGCCGCTTGATGTAGCCCGCGTTGGTCAGCGTGACCACGCAGGTGTGCCGCTCGATGAGGTCCTCGAGGTCGATGTCGTCCTCCGCCTCGACGATGCGGGTGCGGCGCTCGTCCGAGAACTTCTCCTTGATGGCGGTCAGCTCCTCGCGGAGAATGCCTTTGACCTTGCTCTCGTCGGCGAGAATGCCGCGCAGCTCGTCCACGCGCGCCTCGAGATAGGCGAGGCGATCCTCAATCTTCTGCCGCTCCATGCCGGACAGCTTGCCGAGCGTCATATCGACGATGGCCTGCGCCTGCACGTCGGTGAGCCCGTACTTTGCCATGAGGTTTGCCTTCGCGTCCGAGACCGACGCGCTCTTTTTGATCAGCTCGATGATCTCGTCGATGTGGTCGATCGCGATCTTGTAGCCCTCGTAGATGTGCATCTCGGCGAGCGCCTTATCCAGGTCAAACTGCGTGCGGCGGGTGATGATGCCCTCCTGGTACGCGATGTAGTTTTTCAGAATCTCGGGCAGGCTGAAAATGCGCGGCACGCCGTTGTCCAGCGCAAGCATGTTGACCGCGCAGGTGTCCTGCAGCTGCGTGTACTTGTACAGCTGGTTAAGAATGACCTGCGGATTGGCGTCGCGCCGATACTCGACGACGATGCGCATACCGCCGCGGCCGCTCTCGTCGCGCAGGTCCGTGATGCCGTCGATGCGCTTGTCCTTGACCAGATCGGCCACCGACGCCACCAGCATCGACTTGTTGACCATGTAGGGGATCTCGGTGAAGACGATGCGGCGATGCTCCTCCTCGATCTCCGCCGTCGCGCGGACGGCGATGCGGCCGCGGCCGGTCTCATACGCCTCGCGGATGCCGCGCGTGCCGTAGATCGTCGCGTAGGTCGGGAAATCGGGGCCCTTGATGTACTGCATCAGCTCGGGCACGGTGATGTCCGGGTTGTCCATCATGGCCAGTGTGCCGTCGATGACCTCGCCGAGGTTATGCGTGGGGATGTTGGTCGCCATGCCGACCGCGATGCCGATGCTGCCGTTGACCAGGAGGTTCGGGAAGCGGCTGGGCAGCACGACCGGCTCCTTGCGCGAGTTGTCGAAGTTGGGGACGAAGTCCACGACGTTTTTCTCGATGTCGGTCATCATCTCGTCCGCAATCTTGGAAAGCCGCGCCTCGGTGTAACGGTAGGCCGCCGCGCCGTCGCCGTCCACGTTGCCGAAGTTGCCGTGGCCGCTGATGAGCGGATAGCGATAGGAGAAGGGCTGCGCCATGCGTACCATCGTGCCGTACACGGCGCTGTCGCCGTGCGGATGATAGCGGCCCAGCACGTTACCGACCGTGGTCGCACTCTTGCGGAACGGCTTGTCATAGGTGAGATTGTCCTCGTACATCGCGTAGAGGATGCGGCGCTGACCCGGCTTCATACCGTCGCGCACGTCGGGCAGCGCGCGGCTGGTGATGACGCTCATCGAATATTCGATAAAGCCCTGCCGCACCTGTTTCTCAATGTCAACGGGTACGATCTTCTGCTCCGGAAATTCGATGGATTCGCTCAGCTGTACTTTTTTCTTACTCATGTTGTATAAATCCTTTTTCGGTGCTTTTCCACAACGTTATGCACAACGAATGTGGAAAAGTGCTTGTTTTTCGGGTGGAAACCGCGGGAAAATGCCGTAAAATCGGGGGTTTCGGGTGGAAATGCAATGTGGAAAACGCGGTGGAAAAGTGGAAAAAGCGGATGTGGGGAGATTTTGGTTAGTGCGTTTTTTAGGCTTCCCTTGGGGGAAGCTGGCGCCGTAGGCGACTGATGAGGGATTGATGTAAGCAAAGCATCGCACTGTGCTGTGCCGGCTGCCTGCATTCCCTCATCCGTCAACTTCGTTGACACCTTCCCCAACGGGGAAGGCTTGGAACGGTTGGTGCAGACTTCGGCTCCCCTGTGCAAGGGGTGAGCTGTCCGAGACGCGCAGCGTCTCGCGGAGTTTTTCTTCGTCGGCTGAACACCGACGATTTCGCAAGCGAAACCGAAAAACATCCCGGCGGCGCCTGAGGGGTTGTATCGTTGCCATTTAACAATCCCTCCGTCATGCTACTCATGACACCTCCCTTTACACAAGGGAGGCATGATTTGTGCGTCTCTTAGGCTTCCCCCTTGGTGGAGGGCTTCCGGACAGTCGGGGACGCCTGTCCCTACGGGTCAGGAAAGATAAGAATTTTTACATCTTATGCAATTCTTCGCTTTTTACACGTCCAGATTTTCCGCGTACTTGGCGTTCTTCTCGATGAAATCGCGGCGGGGCTCGACCTTATCGCCCATGCAGATCGAGAAAATGCGGTCGCAGGCGATCGCGTCGTCGATGGTCGCCTTCTTCAGCGTGCGCGTCTCGGGGTTCATCGTCGTCTCAAAGAGCTGATCCGCGTCCATCTCACCGAGACCTTTGTAGCGCTCGGCCTTTGCGCGCGAGCCGAGCTCGGCCAGCGCCGCGTCGCGCTCCGCGTCGGAGAACGCGTACACCTGCTTCGTGCCGCTGTACACCTTGTAGAGCGGCGGCATCGCCATGTAGACATGCCCCTCTTCGATCAGCGGCTTCATGTGCCGGAAGAAGAAGGTGAGCAGCAGAATCTGAATGTGCGAGCCGTCCACATCGGCATCGGCCATGATGATGATCTTGCCGTAGCGCAGCTTCTCCATGTTGAAGCTGTCACCGATACCGCAGCCCAGCGCCTGAATGATGGGGATGAGCGACTGGTTGCCGTAGACCTTGTCCACGCGGCTCTTCTCGACGTTGAGCACCTTGCCGCGCAGCGGCAGGATCGCCTGATAGCGGCTGTCGCGTCCGTCCTTGGCAGAGCCGCCTGCCGAGTCGCCCTCGACCAGGTACAGCTCGGTGAGCGAAACGTTTCTCTCCTGGCAGTCGGCCAGCTTGCCGGGCAGGGTCATGGAGTCGAGCGCGCCCTTGCGGCGCGTGTTCTCGCGCGCCTTGCGCGCCGCCTCGCGGGCGACCGCCGCGGAGATCGTCTTTTCGAGAATGACCTTCGTCTCGGCGGGATGCTCCTCAAAATATTCGTCCAGCTTGTCGGACACAATGCCCGAGACCAGCGTTCGCACATCCGAGTTGCCGAGCTTGGCCTTGGTCTGGCTCTCAAACTGCGCGTCGGTCAGCTTGACGCTGATGATGGCGCAAAGCCCCTCGAGCACGTCGGACTGCGTGAGGTTGGGGTCGGAATCTTTTAAGAAGCCTTTGGCGCGCGCGTACTTGTTCACACTGCGTAAGAGAGCCGCGCGGAAGCCCTCCTCGTGCGTACCGCCGTCGATGGTCGCCATGTTGTTGGCAAAGGAAACGACCGTCGCATTGTAGCCGTCGTTGTACTGCATCGCAACCTCGGCGATGGAATCGCCCTTCTGCCCCTTCATGTAGATGACATCGGGGGTCAGCGCATCTCTCCCGGCGTTGAGGTATTCGACATAGCTGATGATACCGCCCTCGTAGCAGAGATCGTCCTCGGTGACGGGGTCGGTGCGCAGGTCGCGCAGCACGATGCGCACGCCCGCGTTGAGAAACGCCTGCTCGCGCATACGGTTGAGAAGAATGTCGTATCTGAACTCGGTGGTATCGGTAAAAATCGTGGGGTCGGGCTTGAAACGGACATAGACGCCGTGCCGCGCCGTGGTGTTCTCATCCTCGAAGAAAGGACGCGCCACCTTGCCGCGCTCAAAGCGCTCGGTGCAGTGCTTGTTGCCATGGTAGTTGTCGATCTCCATCCATTCGGACAGCGCGTTGACGACCGAGGCGCCCACGCCGTGTAAGCCCCCCGCGATCTTGTAGCCGCCGCCGCCGAATTTGCCGCCGGCATGGAGCATCGTGTAGACGACCTCAAGCGTCGGAATGCCCTTGACCGGGTGAATGCCGCTCGGAATGCCGCGTCCGTCATCCTCGACCGAGACGCTGCCGTCGGTGTGGATCTCGACCGTGATCTTGTCGCACATCCCGGCCAGCGCCTCGTCGATGGAGTTGTCCACAATCTCGTAGACGAGATGGTGAAGCCCCTTCTCCGAGGTCGTACCGATGTACATACCCGGGCGTTTGCGAACGGCCTCCAGCCCTTCGAGCACCTGAATTTGACTGTCTTCGTATGTGCCGTGATTCTGTTCCATGTTGTTTTCCTTTCAGGAGAATGGTTGTATAGAAAATATAAGAATAATCGTGGTGGGGGATTGTAAGGGTTTGCGCGATTCTGCCTTCCCCGGTGGGGGAGAGCTGTATGGGACGCGGTGCGCTTCTTAGGCTTCCCCCTTGGGGGAAGCTGTCAACGGAGTTGACTGATGAGGGGTAGGACGCGTAAGCGTCCGTCTGCACAGTCACGTTCTATACTGTAGAGACGCCATTCTGACGAATGGCTACCCCTCATCCCCCGCCTACGGCGGGACCTTCCCCCAAGGGGGAAGGCTATGTTAGAACGGTATGATTGCGGGTCGTCGAGGCGCCATGACCCCTACCGGGTTTGCGCGTACTTTCGTCTCCCCTGTGCAAGGGGAGCTGGCGCGGGAGCGCCTGAGGGGTTGTTCCATGCTTTATCTATCTTTTTTACTCTGTAACAATCCCTCCGCCGCCGTTCGGCGGCACCTCCCTTTACACAAGGGAGGCGAAATTAGATTGCGTATGAGTTATATTTCTTTGAAACTTTTTTCAAACGTTTTTGCGGGTCAAGGGGGCTTTTTTCAAAAAGCCTCCTTGCGTTCCCTTTCTAACTTCACATCTCGCTTTTCTTTGCGCGGGTGCAGAGCGAGAGGGTGGACAGCTGCGAGATGCAGACCTTACATGAGCCGTCCTTTTCATAGAGGATAAACGACTTCGGGATATCCTCCTTGGAGCTTTCCAGCCTGCCGCACTTCTGCTCGGCGCGCAGAAATGCCCGCGTATCCGCGCCGCGCGTGGCGTTGTCCATATCGAAAATGCCGATGATGCTTTTCGTGCGGATGATCTTATCATTGCCCGCGTGCAGGTACATCTATCTGTCCTCCGTGTAATGCCCGCCGCATACGCGAATCTTCTTCACGCCGACGAGCGCGTCATAGTCGTTTTTTTCGCAGGCGGTGACGATCAACTGCCGCCCGCCCGTGCGCGAAAGAATGTAGCTCTTGCGTTCCTCATCCAGCTCGCCGAGCACGTCGTCGAGCAGATACACCGGCTCCTCGCCGATCTCGGCCGCCAGAATCTCGCCCTCTCCCAGCTTGAGCGCCAGCGCAATCGAGCGCTGCTGCCCCTGCGAGGCAAACTGCCTGGCCTCGCGGCCGTTGACATAAAACAGAATGTCGTCGCGCTGCACGCCGAAAAGCGTCATCCGCGCCGCCGTCTCGCGCGCAAGATTTGTGAGGAAGAGGTCTCTGTATGCCATCATAACATCCTCGGGTCGGGATATTTCGGCAGGAATGTCGCAGGCGTACTCCGTCGTGACGGTCTCGCGGCCGCCGCTGATCTCGGCGACCGTGCGCGCGGCGCTTGCGGAAAGCCTTGCAAGGTATGCCCGCCGCGCGACCAGAATCTCGGCCGAGACCGCCGCCAGCTCCTCGTTGTAGCTCTCCATCAGCGCGCGGTCGAAGCCGTCCTCGCGCCGCAGCAGCGCATTCTTGTTTTCGAGCAGCTTTTTGTGCCGCCCGAGCGCCGCCACATAGGCGGGCGAAATCTGCGCGATGGCCGCGTTGAGAAACTCGCGCCGCTCGCCGGGCGTGCGCTTGATGAGCGCCAGATGATCGGGACAGAACAGCACCGCGCAGAAGACGCCGAGCGCCTCGCGCGCGGTGATTTTCACACCGTTTTTCGTCCGCCGCCGCGTGCCGTCGAAATAACGGTAATCCAGGGTCTCTTTTTCGCCGCGGCGGGTGAATGCAATGCCGATGCCGCAGCCGTCCGCGCCGAACCGCACGAGATCGCTCTCCCGCGCCGTGCGGAAGGATCTGCCTCGCGCGAAAAAGTAGATGGCCTCAAGCACATTGGTCTTTCCCTCCGCGTTGTTGCCGTAGAGCAGATTGACGCCGGGGTCAAACCGGATGTGCTCGTTTTCCGCCGAGCGGAAATTTTCAAGCGTGATGCTCTCGAGAATCATTATTCTTTCATGCGCAGCGGCAGCACCATGTAGAGGTATCTGTCGTCCTTTTCTTCCGTCTCGACCGGCTCAAAGGTCGCGCTGGTGAACGGCGTGATGAGCTTGACCTTCACCTTTTCGCTCTCGATCGAGCGCATGGTGTCGATCAGATAGCGGCAGTTGAAGCCGATCACGATCTCGTCGCCGACCGCTTCGGCCGGGACTTCCTCGATAATGTTGCCGTTGGCGCTCTTCGACGAGACCTGCATGATGCCGTCCTTCAGCGTCAGCTTGACATAGTTCTTCGCCGTGCCGGCGATGCGCTCCTCCGAGATGAGCGCCGCGCGCTCGAGCGCAGCGGTGAACGCCGCCGCGTCCATCACCGCCTCGATCGGCTGATCCTTCGGGATCAGGCGGTCGTAATCAATGTATTCGCCCTCGACGAGCCGCGAGGAGAACACGAGATTTTCCATATTGAAGATGATGTTCTTCGCCGTGACCATGATCGTGAGGAACTGTCCCTCCTCGTCCGAGAGCATCTTGGACAGCTCGGCCACGGTCTTGCCCGGCACGATAAAGGAGGTGCGCTCCAGATTTTCGATCATGCTGAGCACCGGGGTCTTGAAGTCGCAGACCGACAACGTGTAGCTGTCGCAGGTGACGACCTTGATGTTGTCCGGCTCCAGCTTGAAGAAAGCGCCGCAGAGCACGGGACGCTGGTCGATCTGCGCGATCGAATGCGCGGTCTTCGCCAGCATTTTTTTCAGCACGCACTGCTCCATCGTGAAGGATTCGCGCCCGACGATGACCGGCATCTGCGGGAAATCCTTGGCCGCGAGCGCATGGAGCGAAAACGAGCTTCGGCCGCTCTGGATCGTGACAAGCAGCTCGTCGTCCACCGTCATGGTGATTTCGTTTTCCGGCAGAATGCGCACGATGCTGAGCAGACGCTGCGCATTGATGACGCAGCCTCCCTCGATCAGAATCTCCGCTTCAATGGAGGCGCGGACGCTCTTTTCCATATCGTAGGTCGAGAGCTTCAGGCGGTCGCCCGCCGTCTCCAGCAGCACGCCTTCGGTAAACGGGTGCGTATTTCTCGACGAGACCGCGCCCATCGCGCGCACCAGCTTCTCCAGCATCTTTGCTTTTTCAAATCTGATCTTCATGCTGTTTCTCCTATGATAAAAATAAATTTAGAAGTGAAATAAAGGGGGGTAGGTAAATTTTGAAGTAGGGACGGGTCGTCGAGGGCGCCGACCCCTACCGGGTTTGTGCGTGATTTCGGCTTCCCTTGTAGGAGCCTTAGATAACGCGGTACGGTCACCCTCATTCTTTGCCTTCCCCAGCGGGGGAAGGTGCCGGGCTTGTCCCGGCGGATGAGGTGTTGCCTCATTTATGCGGCGGGAGACAGACGGCGCCTACGGTTGGGTGGATTTTCGGCTCCCCTGTGCAAGGGGAGCTGTCGGCGTTAGCCGACTGAGGGATTGTTCCTTGACTCTGTAACAATCCCTCCGCCGCCGTTCGGCGGCACCTCCCTTTGCACAAGGGAGGCAAAGATAGATTGGTACGGTTGAGGGCGACCGATGGTCGCCCCTACGGTTTGTGCGGATTTCGGCTTCCCATTGAGAAGGCCATCTCCGCCGATACAATCCATAAATGAATATATATCTTTTTCAGCAGTAGACGCAGTAGAGGCGGTGGAAACTGTGGAAAAGTCCGGCGCGCCTGTCGGAATGCGGCAAACGCGGGATTTTTTATTCTGCAAAACATCTGCAAAACCGCTTCACTGAAATGTGGAGTTTTTCTCCACAATGTTTTCCACACCGTTTTTCTGACTAACTTTGTGGAAAAGTGCGGTTATTTCTATATGAATTATATTTTTGTAAAAAAGACGGCTGTGCCGGCTTTTTTACTCCTTAAAGGGCGGCGCGATTGAGCGCACGCGAGTGAACGCCCTTGCCCCATTCAAAAACCTGTGGTTTTTGAATGATTTTTTATTTATCTTCCCGAATGTCCCGGATGAGATTTTCCACATTCTCGGCAAAGGCGGGCTTCTCCTCCTTTTCGCGCTCGATCTTGCGAATGGCCGCCATGACCGTGGTGTGGTCGCAGGAGAAGACCGCGCCGATCTCCTCGTAGGTCTTTTCCAGCCCCTCGCGCAGAATGTACATACAGGTGTGCCGCGCAAGCACGACGTTGGCCGACCGCTTCTTGCCGAGAATGGTCTCGCGCGAGATGTTGTAGAGGTCGCAGACCTTGTCGAGCGTCTTCTCAATCTTGTTGTGCTCGGGCTCTTCTTCGGGGACAAAATCCGCGATGGCCGAGCGGGCGAGGTCAAGCGTGATTTTCTTGCCCTCGAAGAACTGCATGGCGCGCAGCTTCTTGACGCCGCCCTCGATGCGGCGGACGTTGCCGCGCAGCCGCTCGGCGAGGTATTCGACGATGTCCTCGGAGAGAGAGAGCTTGACCTCCTCCGCCTTCTTGCGGATGATGGCCATGCGCAGCTCGGTGTCCGGCGGCTGAATGTCGGCGGAAATGCCCCATTCGAGCCGGGTGCGGATGCGCTCCTCGAGGTTCTTCATCTCGCGGATCTGCCGGTCGCAGGTGACGATAATCTGCTTCTGTGCCTCGTACAGCACGTTGAAGGTGTGGAAAAATTCGTCCTGCGTCGCATTTTTGCCCGCGATGAACTGAATATCATCGACAAGCAGAATGTCCGCCGTGCGGTATTTTTCGCGGAACTGCTCGGTCGTGCCGTTTTTGATGGCCTCGATCAGGTGATTGGTAAATTCCTCGCCGCGGATGTAGATGACGCGCAGGTTGGGATCGCGCTTGAAGAGGCGGTTGATGATCGCGTACATCAGGTGCGTCTTGCCGAGGCCGCTCTTGCCGTGGATGAACAGCGGGTTGTAGTTGACCTCGTCGCTCGTGGCGATGGCATAGCAGGCCGCATACGCAAACTTGTTTGCATCGCCGACGATGAAGTTTTCAAACGTGAAGTAGGCAAGCCCTTTCGGGTTGTCGCTGTCCGCCTGGTCGGAGGAAATGAGACGAATGTCGTTTTCGAGGCTCTTTTTCTTTTCCTCTTCCTCGGTGATCGTCTTTTTCTTGATGTATTGTTCAAAGAGGAGCTCCGCCGCGGCGTCGTCATCCAGCTTTTTGTGCGTGATGATGTCCACCTCAATCTCGAAGCCGAGATAATTGTAGAAGTGCTCTTTCAGAATATCGATATGTTTATCTTTGATGATGTTGCATTTGAAGTCTACCGGGATCGTCAGAAGCGCCAGCTTGTCGGAGAGGTGAATGAGCTGAATACAGCCGAACCAAAGATCCCGCGTCGAGTTGGAAAACACCTCGCCGAGCGATTCATAGACGTTTTGCCATACGGACGCAAGTTCTGCAAGTGAGTTCAGAAAAAAGCGCCTCCTTTCGTATAATTGTACAGTTTAAATTATAACATGGATCCGTCTTCTTTGCAAGTCATAAATTATATATATATTATAATTATATATAGTATATAGACAAACGGCGAAAAATGGTGTATTATAGGTATAACACATTTTTTTCGGAGGGACTATGGAAGCGGAGATTCTCTTATGGATACAGAACCATCTGCGCGCGGCGTGGCTCGATCCCGTGATGAAAGGCATCACCTATCTCGGGGAGGCGGGCTGGTTCTGGATTGTGCTGTCGCTTGTGCTGATCCTGACCAAAACCTATCGCAAAACCGGCATCACCTGCGGCACGTCGCTCGTTCTGCATCTGATTCTCGTCAACGGCGCGGCAAAGAACCTGTTCCGGCGCACGCGGCCGTATGAAGTCATCGAGGGGCTGACGCGCATCGTCGGCAAGCAGAGCGATTTTTCGTTCCCCTCCGGGCATACCGCCGCTTCCTTCGCCGTCGCGGTCGTGCTGCTTCTCCGCGCGCCGAAGAAGATTTCGATCCCCGCGATGATTCTCGCCGTGCTGATCTCGCTCTCCCGCCTGTATGTGGGCGTTCATTATCCCACCGACGTGCTCGGCGGCGCGGTGATCGGTACGGTCTGCGCCTTTCTCGCCGTGTGGATCGTCGATGCGGCCGAAAAGAAAATCAGCGAAAAGAAAGCAAAGAAAAAGTAAAGAAGCAAAGAAAAGGCAAAGAAAAAGCTCCCGAAAGGGAGCTTTTTTCGGCTCCCCTGTGCAAGGGGAGCTGTCGGCGTTAGCCGACTGAGGGGTTGTGTCCTGTCTTTTTCAATCTTTTTTTACTCTGTAACAATCCCTCCGCCGCCGTTCGGCGGCACCTCCCTTTACACAAGGGAGGCGAAGATAGATTGTGCTTGGTTACGGAGTGAGACAGACGGCGACCTACAAGGTTTGTGCATATCATTCGGCTTTCCTGTGTAAGGGATGCACAGATATATTGTTTATTTTACTCCTTAAACACGCTGTCGCTGTTTTTTTCTTCGGCTGTCGTTTCAATCGGCGCGGCGGCTGCTTCGGCGGCATCGAGCTTTTTCAGCCTGACGCCGGTTGAAATGCCGAGCGCGAGTGAGATCAGCACCCAGACGTGGAACACGACGTCCATCAGCAGACTGAAATCAAAGCCGCCGAAGGAATCCCGCAAAAGAAAGAGCGTATCCAGCGCAAAAAAGACCAGCGCCGGGATCAGCCAGCCGTAATGCTTTTTCGAAAACAGCCAGAACAGCAGATACAGCCCGAGCACAAGGACGGCAAAGCCGACGAAATAGACGAGATATTTTTCGTCGATCTGAAAATCCGTATCGGCGTCCAGCCGCCCGGTGATTACAAGCCCGAATATGACCGAATAATAGGGCAGATAGGCCGAGAAAAGAAAATAGGAGGAAGAACCCGCGAAAGCCAGAATCGCGTTGATAACGGTGAAAATCACGACGAGAAGCAGGTTTCCGCGCGAATTTTTATAGCTGCGTTCGAGCGCCTCGCGGCCGAGGGGTATTTTCGGTGTCATGGCGGTCTCCTTAGTATGTGTTATCTGTATTGTAACAAAGAATGAAAAAAATGTCAAGTTTAATTGAAAAAGGCGGGGACAGACGATGTCCGTGCGGTGTGTGCACAATTCCAACTATACCGTAGGGGCGACCATCGGTCGCCCGCCTGTGCAATGTGTAAACGGGCGACCAATGGTCGCCCCTACAGGATAATGGTGTGCTTTTTCTCCCTCACCCACACAAAAAAGCCCTCCTTGCGGAAGGCTTTTTTTGTGTGGATTTACTTTGCGAGGGTGCGGTACAGGAAGGTGACGATCTCGGCGCGGGTGCAGATTCGGTTCGGGCTGAACGTTGTACCGCTCGTACCGATGGTGATCTCCTTGCCGACTGCCCAGAGGACCGCGTCTGCATAGTACGCATCCGCTGCCACATCGGTAAACGGATTTGCACTGCCCGCCGCGGGCGACTCTGCCGCGCGCCACAGCAGCGTGACGATCTGCGCACGGGTGCAGATGCCGTCCGGGTCAAACTTCGTCTCGCTGACGCCGAGGACGATCCTGTTCTCGACCGCCCAAAGTACTGCGTCGCGGTAATATGCATCTGCCGCAACATCGGTAAACGACATTGCCGTATTCTTTGCCGCGGGCTTGCCGAGCGCGCGCCACAGGAACGTGACCGCCTGCGCGCGGGTGCAGATGCTGTTCGGATCAAACTTTGTTGCCGATGCGCCGACCGTGATGCCCCGATCGACTGCCCAGTCGACCGCATCCTTATAATAGCCGTCGTCCGGTACGTCGTCAAAGTCGGAGGCTGCGATCTCGCCGATCTTGGCGAAGATCACCTCAACCGTATGCGTGCTGTTTACCCGCTTGAAGGTGTAGCTCTCGGCGGTGGGTACGCGGCTGCCGTCGATATACAGGGCGGAGACGCGGTAGCCGTCGTCGGGAACAAAGGTCAGGGTCTGATCCTTGCCTGCAAGGGCGAGGATTGTGCCGTAGGGGCTGACGCTGCCGCCCTCGGATGTTCTGACGGAGATCTTGTAGGACTTCTCCTCCCGCATATCTTCCGTGTTGCGTTTGACGATCAGCCTGCCTGCGACGGTGTCCGCCGTGTAGCGCGGGTCGGTGCCGTCATGCTCGATCAGGATCGTATATTCGCCCGCCCTGGACGCACTCGGCGTCCCGTCATAGCGGAGCGTGACTTTGCCGGTGAGGCTGTCATTGCCGAGCAGACCCTCGACGGTGTAATCCGTGCCGAGAACAGGTGCATCCAGCGCGGGAATCCGTTTGCCGGTGCGGATCTGCTTGTCGAGCGCACGGAGCGTGACATGCGCCTTGTCGACATGAACCTTCACGTCGATGAACGCTGCCGCATGGTCGTCGTCGCCTGCGGCGCTGACGCGGACCGTCGCGTCGCCGCCCTGCCTGAAGGTCAGCGCACCGCTTTCGCTCACGTCAAGCACTTCATTGCCCGCCGTGACCGCATAGGTGATTGCGCCGACCGTGCCGGTGGCGGAAACGGTCTTGCCGCTCTCGCCGTAGACGCCGGTGACGGCATCTGCTGCGAGATTCTGCGCTGCTTTGCCGATTTCAAAGGTGGTTGTGCCGGAGACGACATAGTTGCCGCCGTCGGCATTCACGATGCGGACGGTGGCAGTGCCCGCATGGATGTTGTTTGCGCACGCTACGGTGTATTCGGACGGGTCGATTTCAACATTTCCGTCAAAGACTTTGACGGCTGGGAGAATGGCGTTGCCATTGTCATAGGTATAATTGCCCTCGACAACGACGGCTGCGGTGACGACTTTTGCCGAGACCACAAACGGCACTTCCAGCGTGCCGGTGTAGTTGCCGGTGCCGATCAGGCGGAGCGTGTAATTGCCCGCATTTGTTGCCTTGTCGCTGCCCGTCTCGACGGTGTAGGAGACATCGACGCCGTCAAAGTGTACGGCGCGGACGGTCTGCGTCTGCTCGGTGGTGTCGTAGGTGAGTGCGTCGCCGAGCGTGACGGAGGCATCCGCGATGTCGCGCCGCGCGATTGTGAAGTCCGCGCTGCCGCTCCAGATGGCGTCGCCGGTCTCGCAGACGACACGCACGCTGTAGTTGCCTGCATCGGTGGGAACGCCTGCAAGTTCACTGCCGTCCTCTGCGTAGTAGGTGACGGTGGTCTTTTCCGTGCCGGCGGGCACCATGTAGACCGGTCTGTTGAAAGCGCCGTCATACTGCCCGTAAGTCCAGCCGTCCATCATCACGGAGAGCGTCTTATCTTCCTTGTCCTTGGCGAAGAGCGAAATCTGCGCGAGGATGTTGGTGTAGTGTGCATTCGACAGTCTTACGTTGATCATGCAGTAGATTTTGGTCGGGGTTCTGTCAAGCCCGGAGACGGTGATCACCAGCGTGGTGGGTTCGCCGTCCTTCTTGACAGCGGTGACGGCGTAGTCTGCCGTGGCGGGGTCGTAAGCGGAATAGCTGCCGTCATCGGTGAAGAAGAAAATATCAAATTGGTCGCGCACCGTCAGCGTGTCGCCTGCCGGAATAAGTCCGGCATCTTTCACAAGCGCGAGGAGGTCGACCTCATAGCTGCGCGGCGAATTGCCGTTGTAGGTCGAAACGGATTTTATGACGGCTTTCATAGCCGTATCCGGCTTGATGCTGACCGGAATGTCGACGACTGCCGCACCCGTGTTGGCGGTGGCGGCGATCTCGATGTGCAGCGTGTAGCTGCCGAGCTCGGCAGGCGTTTCTGCCAGCGTATTGCCCGCCGCGTCGCGCCATGCATAGGTGAGCGTCGCGTCGTCATAGTCGCCGGTGATGGTCAGGTTTGCCTTGGTGGGCGCGGAAATTGCCTTGCCGTAGGTAAAGTTCGACGGGTAGTCTTTGTTGACTGCCGTGACTGTGGCAACAGCAATATGCACATCAATGCTGTACTTTGCGGTGTCGGCAAAGCAGTTGTTGCCCGCAACTCTATACCAGACGGTGTAGTCGCCTGCCGCCTTCGCGGTGGGCATCGTCTCGGTATAATTGCCGTCCTCGCTTGTGCTGTAGACAAACTTGCAGCCGTCAAGGTCGGTGTTCGCCGCGATACTGCCTGCGTTCAGCAGGGCGTGCGCACCTCCGTCATAGACGAACGGTGCCGCCGTTGGCGCGGTGTAATGCGTGCCCTCTGTGAGCGACGCTTTGCGAATCTCGATAAGGCCTTCGTCGCTGCGCATCGTGTAACCCTTGTAGGTGACATCGCAGGTGACTTTATAGAGCCCGGGCAGCGTGCCGGCGGGCAGGACATAAAGTTCATCGGTTTCGCCCGCAAGCGGCGTGTAGGTGCCGCCCTCGACCTTGTACCACCGGAAGGAGAGCTTCGACCTGTCGGGGGAGATATCGATCGTCAAATAGGAAACCGTCCGCGTGGCATCGGTGCCGTAAGGGACACTGGTGTTGCCGACCGTGACGAGCAGAAGCGGAATCCGCAGAACCGTGGTGTCCGCAATGGTCTTGCCGTCGCCACCCAGCCAGCTTTCGGCATTGGCGGTCTCGGTGTAGCCAAAAGCATCTTCAAGGAGGTCCGCGACCTTGCCGGTCTCGCACACGATCTTCTTGTACGCGCCGCCCGAGAGTGCGGCGCTGCCGCCGTCCTTGACCGTGACGGTGCCCGCGCAGACGGTGTCTGCATCGGTGACGGCAAGTTTGCCGGAAACCGTGACATCCCAGCCGCACTCGACATCGTTCAGCGTGAGCGATGCGTCCTTGGCGACCGTCAGCGCGGAACCTGCGGAAAGTGTGCCGTTTTCAACGGTGAGTTTGACATTTTCAAGCGTCAGACCGCCGTCCACCTGTTTGCCGTTCAAGTCGAGCGTGATCTGCGGCTGCATGCTCTGCGGATGCAGAACAAGATTGCCGGTTGCGGCGTCGCCGAAGATGCGGACCGTATCGCCGAACGCGGCTTCGTTCAGCGCGTCGGGCAGGTTGTCATAGCCCGCAACCACACTGTTGTTGTTCGCAATGCGCACGGCGAGCATCTGCTTGCCGCAGGCGCACTTGCCGGTTTCCGCGTCAACCGAAGTATGCGCGGTGTGTTCAACGACCGTGACATTGCCGAGCGAGCCTGCACCTGAATCCTGAATGACACCGGCGACGAAATTTTCAAAGGCGTAGCCGTCCGCGAGGTAAGGCGCCAGCGGGCTGCCGTCGCTTGTGTAGATGCGGTCGGCAAATCTGCCGCCTTCAAGGACGACATCCGCACCGGCTGCGATCTCCAGCTTCTCAAAGCTGCTGTCGCCTGTGACGCGGAGCGTGCCGCCCGCGTTAACCTTGACCGGGTAAGCAAAGTACACATCGCCGCCGTCCCGGACGAAGGCGTTCAGCTTGCCGCCGCTCTCCACGGTGACATCTTTGCGGAAGTTGCCGTGGCGGACCGTCAGCGTGCCGCCGTTCTTGACGGCGATTTCGCCATTGAAGGTGGGCGCATAGGAGGTGCTGTCCACATCGAGCGACTTATAGACTTCGACAAGACCCTCGACCGACAGATTTGCCGCGACTTTGAAGTCGCCGTGGATGTACAGCGCTGCATTGAGGATGCCCGCGCCGTCTGTGCTGATGATGGTGAGCGCGGTGTTCTCATCGGAGGAGAAGCAGCCCGGGTTTGCCGCATCGGTGCCGACCGTGAGACTGCGCCCCGCGAGGTCGAGCGTGTAGGTGCCGCTCGGCAGCGCGGCGATGTTGTGCGGTCCGGTGGCGGTCACATTGCAGAGGAGTTTAACCGTGCCGCCTGCCTCCGCCGCTGCCTTGACGGCGGAGGAGAAGTATGCATAGTAGGCATCGCCCACCTGCGCTTCCAGTGTGAAGCCGCATTCGGTGCACTTGCCGTCCGCGTCGGGCGCGGTATGCGTGCAGCGCTTGCCGCAGTTTTTGCAGACGACGGATTCCACACCGCTTGTGTCCATCGACCAGCCGTAGTCGTGCACGGTGCAGACCTTGACGGTGACGGCGTCCTCAATCTCGGACAGATTCGTGAGGTCGACTTTCGTGTTGTCCGCCGTCTTTACGACATAGCTGCCGTCCGCGATGAAGGCTGCGAGCGGGAGGTCAACCTCCTTGCGCTGATCGATATCGTAGTAACTTGCTTTGAGCGAGAAGAGGTTGCCGCCCCTCTCAAAGACGCCGCGCATAATCCGCACCGTCGAATCCTTGCTGTAGCAGTGGACGCCGCCGATGTAGGTGCCGTCCACGATGGTGATGCGGCTGCCCGAATCCACTCTGTTTGACGCAATGATGGCTGCCGAGGGCACATAGTCGTAGGGCTTGGTATTTGTAACATCGGTATGCAGCGTCAGATCTGCGCCGATGGCACGGATGGTTGTGTAGCTGTTGCTGCCGACAACGAAGCCGCCGAGGATGGAGACGGCTGCCGTCCCGTCCTCGCTGTTGACGACTGCCACCAGCGTGTCGGCATTGCCGCGCAGGGTGTGCCCCGCAAGGTCGAGCGTGTAAGCCGCATCCGCCGCATAGAGCGTGCCGGACGCGCCGAAGTCCACGTCGCACAGCAGCTTTACTGTGCCGCCGTTTGCCGCAGCGATTGCCTTGTTCAGTGAGGTGTACTTCACGCCGTTAAGCTCTGCGACATAGGAGACGCCGCACGCACAGGTGTCGCCCGCCGAGAAGTCATGCGTGTGCGGGATGATTTTGACATCTTCCGTGATGTTGCCGAGGTTTGTAACAAAGGCGGTCTCATCGTCCGCCTTGACAAAGGCACAGCCGTCGGCAAGAAAGTCAACCGCGTCTCTGTAATAACCGAAGTCGCCCGGCGCGGTGACCTTGATTGCGGTCAGCATGCCGTAAGATTGATATCCCGCCGTAAAGCTGCCGCCGCGCAGCGTGATTGCATACGGCTTATCGGCAAAGAGACCGCCGTCGAGCACGCTGTCGCCCTCCACAACCAGTGTGCCGAAGGTCTGCGTGACAGCAGGGTTTTTGCCGCTCTGATTCGTGCCGCCCGATACGGTCACATCGGAGAGGGTGACGGCGGCATTATTGGAGAGGAGGAGCGCTATCGTTTCCGAATAGACGGAGCTGTCATGGATTCGGTTGACGATGCTGCCGTTTCGGATATGCGCAGCGGCGGATGCTCCGTAGTCGGGTTTGATTTCAAGGAGTGCATGCCATGTGCCGACATAGCCGGAGGACAGGGTCTTTCCGCCGAGATCCAGCGTGAAACTGCCGCTTGTAATCGTGATTCTGCCGTTTCCGAGGTCGATGTCGGAGAGCAGCGTGACGGTGTTGGCATAGCTGTCCGACGTCTGCATCATGTCGAGGGCGTCCTGCAGCTTGTCGGCGGCAAGGTAGGTCGTCGTGCCGTCCTTTTCCACGCGGATGTCCGCGACATGCGTGCCGCATTCGGTGCACTTGCCGTCCGCGCCGACGGTGTGCGTGTGCTTCTTGATGACGACATCGGTAAGCTCGGTCACCGCCGATGCGTCAACAAGCTGCGTGTAGTCGCTGCCGCCCGCGGGCTTCGTGTAGAAGAAATAGTCCGGCGCGAGGTACTTTGCAAGATAGAGTCCCTTCTCGTTTGTCCCGCTTTGGGTCATTATTTTGGCAAATTTGCCGCCCGAGAGGACAAGCGTGCAGTCCGAGCTTGTCGGGGGAACCAGGATGAGTTCCTCAAATTCGCCGTCCGTGATCTTCGTCTCAAGGGCGTCGCAGAAAATAAGGGCTTTATGACCGGTGCCGCCCTCGACCGTCACGTTGTAGCTGCCGGTGGAGACAGACAGATTGCCGATCAGCGTGCCGCCCGAGATGAAAACATTGCCGTGGTACATGCCTTCCTGCTCGTAGCTGCTGGAGCAGGACAGGTGATTGATTGTACCGCCGCGCACGCGGACGGTGCCTACGACATGATAGAGTTCTTTGATGCTGCCGTCGCCCACGACAGTCACATGGGCGCTGTTGTAGCCGATGGTTCCATAGTCTTCGTCATAGATATCTTCGCCGATGCAGACATAGTCAATGCTGTGTCCGCCGAGGTCGAGCGTGATCGGACTGCCCCCGCGGAGGGTGAGCGGGTCTTTGTAAGCGCCGAATTCGATGTCGTCAAGCAGCGTGATCTGCATGGTGCCGTCGTCGGCGGTGAGGGTGCACGAAAGGTCGTCGAGGTAGGTCGTCTTGCCGCTCTCTACAACCTTTGCCTTGTGCGGCACGACATTGACCGTGACGGTAGCTTTGCGCGATGTGTCGCCCTCCGGGTAGATATGGAGCAGATAGCTCGTCTGTTTGGGTTCGTCCGCAAGCGTCACATAGACCGTCCACATGTTGTCGGCGGTTTTTGCGGCGCTCACGCGGATGGTGTCATCCAGTGCGTTCTTCTGGATATCCAACGTGAGGTCTTCCGTGCCCGTGTAGGCAACCTTGAAGCTTGCGGATGAACCTGCCGTTACGGGAACGGTGGTCTTGCCCGGGTTGGGCTTCGGCTTTTCCGCCGGATCCGGCTCGCCGGCATTTATGTTGGAGAGCTTCTTTGCAGCCACACCGCCGACGGTGTAGGTCTGCTGTTCTGCGTTGTAGACGGCGGCGGTGTCCGTGTCGCCGTCTGCATCGACGGCACCGTAGAATTTGTTGCCGAAGGTTTCGGCGCCGAAGAGTTCGACTGCCTTCTCCGTGCCCGAGAGGGTGACTGCCGTGCCGCTGGAGACGGACAGCGTGCCGCGGACGGCGATCTTCGCGCCCGAGATGTTGACCGTGCCGTCGTTGACCGTCAGCATCTGATTGACGGCGTAGTCCGCCGTATCGGGCGCAGTTATTGTGAGGGCGCCTTCCTCGCCGCTTATATCGACCACAAGCAGACCGTCAAATGTACCGCCGTTCAGCTTCAGGTCGTCTGTGACGGTCAGCATGCCGGTGATGCCGTGACCGCTCATCTCGATGGTCAGCGGCACATAGGTGTAGCTGCCGCCTTCATCAATATCTACGGTATTCGCGTCGTCCAGCAGTGTGATGATGTCATTTTTGTCTGCTTCCGAAAGCGCGTCGTCGAGCGCGTCATAGAGCGTGCCCGTGCTCTCATTTCTTGCGACGTCCGCCGCAAAGGCGGGCAGCGCAAAGAGCGCGGCACAGACAAGCAGGATGACGGCAAGTCCGCACAGGTGTTTTCTCATAGTTACCTCCCAGGTGTCCGAAAGATTGCTTCCCGACAGAAATAATAGATTTGTTCTGTTTAGATTATAACAAAGTCAAAAACGAAAGTAAACAGGCAAATCGCATAAATTTTCCGCTTTGCTTCCGGCAGATGTTAAACGCAAAAAAAGCACTTGCGACATGCAAGTGCTTTTTGGAGCTGCTAACCAGAATCGAACTGGTGACCTCATCATTACCAATGATGTGCTCTACCGACTGAGCCATAGCAGCGAACCGGAGTATATTATAGCAAGCCCATACGGATTTGTCAAGTTGTTTTTGAAAGAAAAATAATTATTGTGCGGAAAAGTCCCACACAATCTGTAGGAGCGACTGTGCACACACCGCGTCTTAGCCTTCCCTTGGGGGAAGGTCCCGCCGTAGGCGGGGGATGAGGGATTTATGGCAGTCGGCATAGCATGGTGCGATGCCTTACTTTGCACAATCCCTCATCAGGCGCTGCGCGCCAGCTTCCCCACCGGGGAAGCCAAAGGAACGCCGCGTCGTGCTGCTCTATCTTCGCCTCCCTTGTGCAAAGGGAGGTGCCGCCGAACGGCGGCGGAGGGATTGTTTTTGTACGGAACAACCCCTCAGGCGTGTACCACGCCAGCTCCCCTTGCACAGGGGAGCCTTAATCCCCCCGCATTTTCGTCCGCCTTTTTTCGACATGCGGCTTCCCCGTTCGCGTTTTCTCCCGCCGGAAATGGGACGACTCGGTATTTCCCGCGCGCCGCCGCCATCCGTCCCGCAAATCTTTCCCGCCGCGACAGCGCGGATGCGACGCCTTTTTTGTCCGGTATTTCCTACAATGCAGATACATAAAAAAGAAAGGAAATGCATATCATGAAGGACTTCCAAACCGTGACCGCTGCGGCCGGGGCGCGCCTCGGCGGCTTCTTTGCCGGACTGCGGGCGCACCTTGCGCGCACGGACGCGACAGCGCCCGCCGCCGCTCCCGATACATCCGGCGAAAAGCACGACGGCGACGGCGCGCGCATCGCACACGCGCTGCGCCGCTTCTTCGCGGCCGCCGCACCCGCGGCCTTCGCCGCGCTGCTCGGCAGCGTGCGCCTGCCGCTCCCCGTCTATCCGCTCGGCCTCGCCGTCGCCGCCGCCGGCGGCGGAGACACGCCCGCGCTCGCCGCCGGGGTGCTGCTCGGCGCGCTGCTTTCCGGCAATCTGCCGTCGCTTGCGGGCTGCATCGTGCTGGTCATCCTGCGCGTCGTCTTTTCGCTCGTGTTTGACCCCCGCCGCGCCGCACCCGTGCGCCCGCGCCTCTTTACCGGGGAGACGCGCGCCGTCCTCTTTCGCGAGGGCGAGGCGCTGCGCGTCTGCTCCGCCGCCGTTGCCGCGTTCACGGCGGGCATGGTGCGCCTGTTTGCGGGCGGCTTTGCCGTCGGCGACCTCGTCGGCGTCTGCTTTGCGGTGCTGGTCTGCCCGGCGCTTGCCTATCTGTATATCGGCTACACCGCCGCTGCGGCGCGCCGCACGTCCCGCGCGGTGATCGGACACACCGCTCTGCTTGTCTCCTTTGTGTTTGCGGTGTCGTCCCTTGAGATGCCGCTCGCCGTCCGGGCGGCGACGGCGACCGCCGCCTATCTCTCGCTGCTGGCCGCGCGGCGGCTGGAAACACACACGGCGGGCGTACTTGCGCTGCTGCTCGGCTTTGCCGCCGATCCCGCCGCCTCGCCCGGCATGGCGGCCGCGGCGCTTCTCTTTTCGCTGACGGCGGCGCATATTTCCGCGGCACCGGCCGCCGCCGCTGCTGCCGCCGGCTTCTCCGCGCTCTGCTTTTTTGCGGGCGGCAAGGCGCTGCTCCTTTCCGCCCTGCCCGCATTTCTCCTCGGCGCGGCACTGACCTTCCTGCCGCACGGCGACCTTGCCGACAAGCTGCTGCCCGCCGCCGGAAGCCGTGCCGCGCCGGACGCGGATGCGGCGGTTCTGCCCTATCGGGAAAAGAGCGGCCGCGAGACCGTGCGCGACCTCTCCGAAACCTTTGAGGCGATGTCAAATGCCTTCGCCGACCTCTCCGAACGCGAAACGCGCGTCAGCATCTTCGACGTCCGGCGCATCTGCGACCGGGTCTGCGACAAATTCTGCCGCCGCTGCGCGGCATGCAGCCTGTGCTGGGAAAGGGACTATGCCGTGACACTGGATACACTGGGTAAAATCAGCGCCGGGCTCTATAAGCACGGCAAGGTCGGGCGCGGCGACCTGCCGCCCGCATTTCTCGCGCGCTGCACCTCCGCCGACCGGATGCTCGACGAAATCGAGCGGGAGAACGCAAAGCTGATTCGCGAGATGCTCTCCGCCGACGGCAGCCGCCGCGCGGCGGTGGACTACGCGGTCTTCGCCCGCGTGCTCTCCGAGGCATTGGCGCGCGGTGATGCCGCCTACGCGCCGGACGCGGCCGGGCGTGCCGCCGTCGTGACGGCGCTCGGACACATCGGCTTCTCGGCGGACAGCATGGGTGTGTTCGGCACGCGGAAAAAGCAGGTCTATGCCTTCCGCGTCGGCGGCAGCGCCATGCGCTGCACGGCCGACGAGATCACGGCGGCGCTCACCGAGGCGCTCGGCGGGCGGTTTGAGCCGCCGCTCTTCGAGTTTGCGGACGGCGGCATCAACATGATCGTCAAGGGCGCGCCGCTTTTCAAGGCCGAGGCGTCCATCGCCTCGGCGGCCGCAGGCGGCGGCGAGGAAAACGGCGACCGCGTGTGCAGCTTCGACGCGAAAAACGGCTGCTTTTACGCGGTGGTCAACGACGGCATGGGCAGCGGCCGCGCCGCCGCCGACAAAAGCGCGAAGGCCGCGCTCTTCCTCGAAAAGATGCTGCGCGCGGGCAACGATGTGACCGCGGCGCTGGAGCTGCTGGCGGCGATGACGCGCACCGACCGCGAGGAGGGCTTCACCACGGTCGATCTGTTCGCGCTCGACTGCTTCACCGGGCAGGGGACGTTCTTCAAGAGCGGCGCGGCGCCCTCGTTTGTCAAGCGGGGCGACCGCATCTTCAAGATCCGCTCGCGCACCGTGCCGATCGGCATTCTCGAGGACGTGGACGCCGAGAAGACCGTCTTTGCCTGCGAGGACGGCGACGCCGTGGTGCTCCTCAGCGACGGCGTCACCGAGGACATCGAGGAGCCGCTCTGGCTGTGCGAGCTTTTGTGCGGTGCGGATCTCGCCGCCGCCGATGCCGCCGCGCGCATCCTCGCCGAGGCGAAGCGGCACACGCTCTGCCGCGACGACATGACCGCCGCCGTCATCCGTATTCAAAGAATGTAGCGGGGGTCAACGTGCCGTTTGAACCAAGCCTCCCCCCGGCAAAGGGAGTGTGGTACGGAACGCAAGCGTTCCTAATGAGTTTTCCTTACGGGAAACATCACGCAAAGCGTGACGGATGAGGTGTCACGCACAGAGCAACGGGTCGTCGGGGCGCCGACCCCTACCGGTTTGCGAAAAATCCGCACAAACCGTAGGGGCGACCATCGGTCGCCCGCATCCGTGCGCAATCTACATTCGCCTCCCCCCGGCAAAGGGAGGTGGTGCGAAGCACCGGAGGGATTGTTACAAAGCAAAGAAACAACCCCTCAGTCAACTTCGTTGACAGCTCCCCTTGCACAGGGGAGCCGAAAGAACGCACACACCGTCATGCGCCGTCCGTCTCCCGCCGCGTCCAAGCCTTCCCCGTTGGGGAAGGTCCCGCCGTAGGCGGGGGATGAGGGCATGCAGGGAGCCGGCACAGCATTGTGCGATGTTTTGCTTGCATCAATCCCTCATCAGGCGTGTACGCTCAGGATGTTTTCCAATCGGGAAAACTCCGCGAGACGCATTTGCGTCTCGTACAGCTCTCCCCCAAGGGAAGCCTAAGAATCGCGGAAACCTCCCACTCACACCACGCGGGATTCCCGCCGAACATCTGTTTCTATAATGATGAAAAAACGTTGCTTTTACATCCACCTTGCGATGTCGCTTGCCCTGTTTTGCCTGTTCTCCTGCGCGGGGAATGCGCGGCTGTACGACGTTGTGCTTGCGGCGACCGCCGCCGACGGAACCCTGCCCGCGGGCAGCATCCTCTGCTACGGGCGCGGATACGATGCACAGGCGGACGCGGATTTTCTCGACGATTATCTCGGCCTCGCGGGCTATCCCGCGTTCCGCGACCGGATCGAGGATTTCGCGCTCTATTCCTCCCTCTCCGGCGACTTCTGCGAGCTTTGCGTCATGCGGCTTTACCGCGCGTCGGACGCGCAGGACGGAGCGCTGTTCTTCGAGCGCCGCGCCGCCGCGGCAAAGCGCGCGTTGAACGCCGCGGGGCTTCGCGGCTATGCGGAAAATGCCGTCGTGGTCACGCGCGGCAGCGTCGTGATCCTCTCCATGATGCCGGACAACGGCGAGATCCTCCGCCGCGTCGAAAAAGCGCTGGGGTGACGCCGCGTCTTAGCCTTCCCCCTTGGGGGAAGCCTAAGAGACGCTTTGCGCCTCGCCGAATCCCCCAAATGCGCCTGCCCGCGTCCGCGTATCCGGAAGAGGGCGGGCACATTTGCCGCAAATTTGCTGAAAAAGACTTGTCACCGACCTGCAAAACGCGGTATAATAGCGGTAGAGGCTTCCCCTCTGCCCCGGCAGAGGGCGGAAACAGCATCGGAAATGAGGAAACATCATGAAAAAGCTCCTATCTCTCCTGCTTATCGCGGCGCTTGCACTCTCTCTTGCGCCGATGACGGCGTCCGCCGCCGCGACACCGCTCAAACACATCGACATCGTCTTCGATATGCCGAAGGCGGGCGACCCCTGCGAAATGGAGACCGCCGTCAACGTCCGCTCCATCAAGAGCGGAGGCATTGATCTGATGGCAGCCGGTGTCACCGTTATGTACACCGAATGGATGGGCGACGATGTGGAGACCGAGGACGATGAATTCCTCTTCCGCGCCGGAACCACCTATCTCGTCACGGTCAAGCTCGCCTTTGACACGACGAAGGGCTATTGCGCCAACTACACGAACCTCATGGGCGACACGGTCGTGACGGCGGACACCTTCACGGCCACGGTCAACGGCCAGCCTGCCACCGCCCGCACCAGCGCGCCCTACTTCCCCACCCTCCAGGTCAGCCTGACCATCGAGGGCGAGCGGATGAGTGACACGGAAAAAGCCGAGCTTGCCGCCGCGCAGGAGAAGACCGCCGCCGCACTGGCCAAAGCGCGCCGCGCTGTCTACCCGGCACGCACACAGGCGGCGGCAGACGCGGAAAACCCCGAAAACAAAGGCAAAACCGTGGTCGTCATGGACAGCGAACACCGCGGTGACGGCTACAACCTCGGCTATCTCGACCAATTCGACGACATCGGCACGCTCATCATGGATGTGGAAGACAGCGACTTCTACAACCGGGACTGCGCGGAAGGCATATTCGATGTCATTGTGTGGTCCCGCCATCTGAAGAATATCTGGCTGAGCGATAAGGTGGATGTCTACACCTTCGTCGGCCGCATGGACAATGCCCTGCGCAGCCCGCTGGACCATTCGCCGCGCTGGGAGGGCCGCAGTGACCTCCAGTTCTGCTCCACCGACGGTACGGTGTACATCCCCGAGTCCGCCGTGCCCGCGTTTGCGGAAAAAATGACGGAGGGCCGCGGCTACATCATCCCCTATAACATCAAGGTGTATTCGGGCAATGATGTCTACGCCGCGCAGAAGGCGGGCGCCGCCGCCGCCACAAAGGACTGGTGCCCCGGCCATGTCTACACCCAGCAGATCAAGACGGCCGACCGCGTCTACACCCATCCGAACTGCCAGACCGCTCCGCGGTGGTATTACTCCTGCGTGATCTGCGGCAAGTGCGAGTATAATCCGAACCATGTCTCCGCCCGCTTCCGTGCGACGGCGATCGAGAAGCTGTCGGAGTTTACCCATGCCACGCTGTACGACGAGCTTGCCACCGACCAGGCGTATGTCGGCGTCAATGCGGCGGGCATGCATGTCTACTGGCTCAGCTGCGATGTCTGCGGCAGATCCGACCGCTATTTGCAGCAGCATCTGACCGAGAAGGATCTCAAGCTCAGCGGCAACGACAGCACACTGGAACACTATCAGGCCGAGGTCAACGCCGCGCTGCAAATGCGGGAGACGCTCGCGCTCAGCAGCACCGAGGATCAGGCGGGCATGTTCACGCTCCGCCTCCGCAACACCGCCAAGACCAGCACCTGGGCGCAGAGCGACGTCAACTTCGCGCTCAACGACAACCTGCTGGATCTCGAGCTGCTCGGCAATGACTATACGAAGAACATCTCGCGGCTGCAATTCTGCTCCGTGGTGGTGCGCCTCGCCGAGGAGATGACCGGCAAGACCATCACGCCCGCCGCCGCAAACACCTTTACGGACACGAGCAGCCCCTATGTTCTCAAGGCCTACGCCGCCGGGATCACCTCCGGCACGTCGGAGACCACCTTCTCCCCCGACGCCACGCTCAACCGCCAGCAGATGGCGACCTTCCTCTACCGCACGCTGCGCTATATCGAGAAGAATTCCGACTACAGCTACACGAGCTACACCTCGAAGCTGGCAAATTACACGGATCGCGGCCAGCTCGAGAGCTGGGCCGTGGAGTCCATGGCGTTCATGAACGCGCTCGACCTCATCAAGGGGACGTCGGACACCACGCTCTCGCCGAACAACAAGTGTACCATCGAGCAGGCGATCGCCGTGGCGGAACGCAGTGTTTACGCGCATCAGATCGGCTGGCATCAGGTCGTTTTCAGTGAACAGAACGACACGGGCATCACGGACTTCCTGACGCTGCCCGTCATGGGTACCAATGTCGGCGCAACGCCGCGCGAAGGCACGATCGTCTGGTGTCTCGGCAAGCGCCTCGGCGTCTACATGGACGAGCCGGAGATCGACAACAACATGCCGTACACCTATTGCCCCGTCATCAACTACTACACGGGACAGAAGCAGTACATCGTCGCCCGCGACCTGCGCCCCATCCGCAACTGACAGTAAAGAAAAAGACCGCCCTGCACGGCAGGGCGGTCTTTTGCGTGGTGAGAGCGGCACGGAGAGAAAGGTGCGGTTGCGGGTCGTCGAGGGCGCCGACCCCTACCGATTTGCACAAACTCCCCGCTCACCGTAGGGGCGATTCATGAATCGCCCGCCGCATCTTAGCCTTCCCCGGTGGGGAAGGTGTCGGCGTAGCCGACGGATGAGGGATTGATGAAAGCAGGGCATCGCACAGTGTCGTGCCAACTGCCATAAGGCCCTCATCCACCGCTGGGCGTGATGTTTCCCGCAGGGAAACTCATTGGAAACGCCATGCGTTTCCGTCCCCGTCTTCCCCAAAGGGGAAGGCACGGATAGAGCGGCACGCTTGCGTTCCGGGGTGCCATGATCCCTGCTGGATTGTACAAAAGACGCACACACCGCAGGGCGCCGTCTCTCTCCCGCCTGCAACCCTCGCCGGTGCTCCCCCTCCGCGAAAAAAGGCTTCCCGCGGGAAGCCTTTTTCTGATTTCATTCTTCTACGATTTTGCCGTTTTCAAACCGACCCGTGTAGGTCTTTCCGCTCGGCCAGGTGTAGGTCCCCTCGCCGCTGAGCTGATTGTCGCGGAACGAGCCGGTGTAGCGCTCGCCGTTTGCAAAGGTATATGTGCCCTGCCCGTTGCGCATGTCGTTTTTGAACTCGCCCTCGTAGACATCGCCGTTGGCGTAGACCTGCTTTCCCTTGCCCTCGCGGACGTCGTTCACATACGCGCCCGTGTAGACCGCGTCGCCGCTGGTGTACGTCCCCGTGCCGTTCTTGCGCCCGGCCTTAAAGCTGCCGACGTAGGTGTCGCCGCTCTTGTAGGTGTATGTCCCTTCGCCGTCCGCCAGGCCGTCCTTGAACGAACCCGTATAGACATTGCCGTTTGCATAGGTCATGGTGCCGCTGCCGTTTGCACGGTCGTCGGAAAAGCTGCCCGTATAGACGTCGCCGTTCTTGTAGTTGTATGTCCCCGTGCCCGACTTTTTCAGCCCCGACATGCCGCCCGTATAGACGTCGCCGTTGGAATAGGTGATCGTATTGCCGTCCGCGATGCGTCCGCGCGCCCCGTCGGCCGAGAGCCAGCCGCTCCGGATGCCGCTCGCATTCACAATGCCGAAAAACTTGATCGTGCTGCCGTCGGCGCGGGTTTCCTTCGTGTAGCGCACGCCGCAGATCAGCAGGAGGATGAAGACCAGTGCGACCGCCGCGACCGCAAGCAGGACTGCGCGCACCTTGGGCGGCAGCTTGATGCGGACGGGGGGCGCGGTGCGGGTCTTCCGCCTCGGCGGCTTATGCCCGCCGCGCTTGGCCGAATGAATATAGCGCGGCAGCTCCTTGGTGTCACCGGCCGCCTCACCGGGGCGAACCGGCGCGGACGGACGCACCGTGCGCTGTCCCTGCCGCACACCGCTCGGTACGCCGCCGCGCTGTGCGCCGGGGCGCGTCGGCGGCTGCGCGGGTCTGCGCTGTGCGGGTCCCGCCGCGTTCGGTTCCGCCGCGACGGCGCGCGGATTCTGCGCCGCACCAGTGCGGGGACTGCCCTGCGCCGCGCCCGCATTCGGTGTGCGCGGCACGGCCTGTGCAGCCCGATTCTGCACGGCTGTGCGCCGCGCGGTTTCCATTTCTCTTTGCCGCGCCAGCGCCGCGCGCTCCTCCGGCGAAAGCCATGTATTCTTGTCAGCCATAGTTTACTCCATTATGCAGAAATATCTGTTATTTTATCAGGCCGATCGCGTTGTCGGCCAGCCGCACCACGTCCGGGGTGTAATATAACAAGATGAAGCAGAGCGCCGCACAGGCGATCAGAATCCCGAACAGCGCGGCAACGCCGCCGTGCAGCGGCTTGTAGCGCTTGAGCGCGGTCGCGCGCCGATCCTCCGGGATGTAGTAGCGCGGCTCTGCGCCGCCCTCCGTCTCGGCGGGGACGACATATTTCGACAGGACGGTTCCGCGCCGCAGATTTTTGCGGTAGGCGCGGCCGCCGCAGCGGATCTCGGCCAGCGTTTTCGCCTCGGCGGGGGCAAATGCGCCCGCCGCGTAGAGGCGGCGCACCGCGCGCCCGAGATACTCACAGTTGTAGTAATAAATCAGCGCGGCGATGAAGATGCCCGCGCACAGCCCGACGATGCAGAGCGGCAGAAACCGCACGGCGGCGTCGCTGTTCAGGTAATTCAGGTCGCCGAGGTCTGGCGAAAAGTATTTTTCACCGAGGTAATCGCCGAGCTCGGCGAAAAACGCTCGCAGAGCGGACATACAAACACCTCCTTATATATAGAAATTTGCGGGGACGGATGAAATCACATCTGTAGGGCGCCGTCTCGCTCCCGCCGCGTCTTAGCCTTCCCCTTTGGGGAAGGGGGACCGCGTTAGCGGTGGATGAGGGCATGCAGGCAGCCGGCACGGCACAGTGCGATGCCCTGCTTTCATCAATCCCTCATCAGTCGCCTACGGCGCCAGCTTCCCCACCGGGGAAGCCTAAGATGCGCATACCGGCCGGATTTGCAGGTTGCACCCGCTTATATCGTTCTTGCCTCACGACTCGATGATCCCGCTGCCGCAGAGCTTGGTTAAGAGGATCTCCAGATCCTCGTTGTCCTCGTAGGACACCGTGATGTGCTTGGAAATGCCGCGGTGGCTGATCTTCACCCGCCGCCCGAGGATGCCCATCGCTTTTTTCTCCAGCTCGGCGTAATAGTCGATCTCGAGGCCGAGCTCCGGCGCGGTTTCCGCGCTTTCCGCCGCGGCAGCCGCAGCACGATTCTCTTTTTTTACCAAATCCTCGGCCGCGCGCACCGAAAGGCCGCCCGAGACGATCTTCCCGGCAAGCTCGCGCTCGCGCGTTTTGTCCTTCAGCGAGAGCAGCGCGCGGGCATGTCCCGCGGTCAGCTCGCCCGCGTTCAGCATCGCGATCACGTCGTCGCCGAGGTCGAGCAGCCGCAGGGCGTTGGTGATGGTGCTTCTGCCCTTGCCCACCTTCGCGGAGACCTCCTCCTGCGTGAGGCTGTAGCTGTCGATCAGCGCGCGGTAAGCCTGCGCCTCCTCGATCGGGTTGAGGTCCTCGCGCTGGATATTCTCGATCAGCGAGATCTGCGCGGTCTCCAGGTCGTCCTTGTCCAGGACGATGACCGGAACCTCGGTCAGCCCCGCCATTTTGGACGCGCGGTAGCGCCGCTCGCCCGCGATGATCTGATAGTGTCCGTCCGCGATCTCGCGCACCAGGATCGGCTGCAAAACGCCGTGCGCCGCGATCGAATCGGCCAGCTCGGCCAGCGCCTCGCCCTCAAAGACGCGGCGCGGCTGATCGGCCTTAGGCTCGATCTGCCCGATGCGCAGGCGGGTGATGCCGCCCTTCTCTTCAATGGAATTGTCAAAAAAGATGTTGTCGAAGCCTTTTCCCAGCCCCGCCGGTTTCTTCGCCATGCTGTTTCTCCCCCCTGTTTTTGGTCAGATGCGTTCGATCAGTTCTTTTGCGACCTCAAGGTACTCATTTGCGCCCTTGGAGGATTTGTCGTGGTAGTAGACCGGCTTGCCGAAGCTCGGCGCCTCGCTGAGCTTGACATTGCGCGATACCGGCGTCTTGAACAGCTTATCCGAGTAGTACTTCTTCAGCTCGGAAATGACCTGCATGGTCAGGATCAGCCTGCCGTTGAACATGGTGATGAGGATGCCGCAGATCTCCAGCTCGGGATTGTACAGCTGCTTGATCTTGCGGATCGTAATCATCAGCTGCGAAAGCCCCTCCAGCGCGTAGTATTCGCACTGCATCGGAATGATGACGGCGTCTGCCGCGGCCAGCGCGTTGACGGTAATCATGCCGAGAGACGGCGGACAGTCGATGAAAATGTAGTCGTAATTGTCCTTGACGGCCTCCAGCTGCTTTTTCAGTCGGTATTCGCGGTTTTCCAGCTGGTAGAGGTCAAACTCCGCACCTGCCAGCGAAATATTGGAGGGGATGACCGAGAGGTTTCGGAACTCAGTCTCCACGATGGCCTGCTTGGCGTCAATCTCGTCGATGAGCAGCTCATAGGAGGTGGACTTCAGATTCTTTTTGTTGATGCCGACGCCGCTGGTGGTGTTGCCCTGCGGGTCAAGGTCGATGAGCAGCACGGATTTTCCGAGGATGCCGACAGACGCGGCGATGTTGACCGCCGAGGTCGTCTTGCCGACACCGCCTTTCTGGTTGGCAAAAGCAATGATTTTTCCCATATGACCCTCCAAAACTTGAAGACTGTCCCTATTATAGCACCCTGCGCCTTATAAGTCAACCGAAGACCCATAAAATTAAGATAAAATTCACATTTCTCCATGCAAAAATGTTTCACATGAAACATTGTCGGCGCGAAAATGCGCTGCGTAAGTCTCGGATTGTTTCACGTGAAACCTTTGCAACACTACATCTTGCGCCCAAAAAATGACAGGACACAATTCGACGTGGTTCGCCGCCCGTCCGCGGCGATACCGCGCGACTGCGCGGGCATTGCCGATGCGGCACTTCCCCGCCCGCGGCCGACGGCCGCGCGTACTGCCGCCGCGCCGCGGCAGACCCGCCGTGCAGCAGCAGTTTCCGCACCGCGCGAACTCCGTTTTGCGCGCCGCCGCACGGCGGCGGAAAGCAGTTTTGCAGCGCGCGCTTTTCGGGCGGGAGGCCGCGTTTTGTCTTCTATATATAATAATGAAGAAAACCGTGCAAAAACGGGGTGAAAATCCGCTGAAAACCGGGTGAACGGCGGACGTGAAACCGCCCGGAAACGAACCGCGGAAACCGCTTCCGAAACGCGCCGCTTTCCGCCGTCGGCGGCCCCAAAATAACCCCGCCGCAGACCTTCCGCTTTCCGACCCCCGCCGTTCGCCCGCATTCGCTTTTTTTCGGCGAAAAAGTGGCTGTGCCGCTTTTGTAAACCCTGTTGAGAAATGCATTTTCGCCCCGCGGACAAAAAATATTTTGCTCCGGAAAAAGTGTACTTTCCGCCCGGTCCTATATAAATAGATTGAATAAAACCGCGCGAAACGGGGCAAAAATGATAGCGCCTCCGGAGGGCAGACGGGCACACTCCGCAAAAAAAGTGTTGACAAAGTGGGGAAAGTTGTGCTATTATAACAGGCGTTTTCGGGAGATCGGGTGCAAAAGTGTAGGCAAACGCCCGTTTTCCGAAGTTTGCTTTTCAGCAATGGACCCCCAAAATTTACAAGGAGAATAGCAGAATGAAATTATGCAAAAAGACGGCACTCTGGCTCTGTGTCACGGTGCTCTCCCTGCTGCTGATGTCATTTACCTGCGCGGCTTCCGAAAATTTCGGTACCCCCATTGACCTTTATATCAACAGCAACCCCGTAGAAGGCGCACGGCTCGCAGAGGGCACGGCGTACATCCCCTATCGCGTAGGTATTCTCGCAGCAGACCCGGACGCAACGTTTGCGTGGGACGATTCCCGCGGCGTTTCGGTCGCAACTTCGCTCGGCATGACGGTCGAGGCGAAGGCAGACGAACATTACATTGAGGCGAACGCAAGAATCATTTATTCCGAGCTTGCGAAGAACCGCAACATCGACGGTACGATCTATGTGCCGATCCGCGCAATCAGCCGCGCCTACTCGCTGGATTGCACGTGGAACGCGGCCGAAAAGGCGGTGTATCTTACCGGCACGCCGACCGCGCTGGAGCACGGCGACACGTTCTATGACAGCGACATTGTCTACTGGCTTTCCCGCATCATTTCGGCGGAGAGCCGCGGCGAGCCTTTCCGCGGGCAGATCGCGGTGGGCAACGTCGTGATGAACCGCACCGAGGACGGCTCGTTCCCGGACACGGTCTACGGCGTCATCTTTGACCGCAAATACGGCACGCAGTTTTCGCCGGTCGCCACCGGCTCGATCTACAATGACCCGACCGACAGCTCGGTGCGCGCCGCCAAGGTCGTGCTCGAGGGCGTCGAGGTCGTGGACAACGCGCTCTACTTCTGTGCAGGCCGCGTGAGCAAGGGAAGCTGGATGGCGAAGAACCGCGAATATATCGAGACCATCGGCAACCACGTGTTCTACTATTGAGAAAAGCGAAGGCTTGCTGAAAACAACGAAAACCTCCCGATCCGGGAGGTTTTTTCGCGCGTGGGGGAGAATTGCCTCGTACCGTTCTATCTAAGCCTTCCCTCTGGGGGAAGGGGGACCGCGTCAGCGGTGGATGAGGGCATGTAGGCAGCCGGCACAGCATGGTGCGGCGCTTTGCTTTGCACAGTCCCTCATCAGTCGCCTGCGCTCAGGATGTTTTCCCATCGGGAAAACTCCGCGAGACGCTTTGCGTCTCGTACAGCTCTCCCCATTGGGGAAGCCTGAAAGGGCGCCGCCCCCTACCGGGTTTGCGCGTGCTTTGGCTCCCCTGTGCAAGGGGAGCTGGCGGCGATAGCCGCCTGAGGGGTTGTTTCGTGATTTTGTAACAATCCCTCCGTCACGCTTCGCGTGCCACCTCTCTTTGCCGGGGGAGGCATACCCCCCTTTCCGCTTCCCCGCTGCGGCGGCTTTCCGCAAATTTCTTTTGACTTGCCGATGCGTGTGTGCTACAATGGAACTATCCATATACAGCTTGTTCGCGAAACCGCAAAGAAGGAATCCGCATGACGCATACATATAAAAAATTCATCGCGGCGCTGACGGCGCTCGCGCTCACCCTTTCGCTGCTGCTGCCCGCCGCAGCCGAAACCGTCGCCGCGGCCGAAACCGCCGCCGCGGCTGCAACCGCTTCCGATACCGGAACCGCGCCGACGACCGAGCCCGACCCCGCCGCAGAACCGGCCGCGCCGGTCTACCCGGACACGCTCGGCGCGTTTGGCAGCATCACAAACCTCACGGAAACGCCGCTCGGCGCGGCGGCAACGCTCACGCGCTATGAGAACCGCGCCTCCGGCGAGGTGGTGCAGACGGCGTTCACCGTCACCGCTTCCCCGGCCTCCGGCGCGCGGATCGCCGCCGTCAACCTCGGCGCGGGCCTGCACAGCCGCGAGAAGCTCTCCTCCCTGCAAAATGCGGCGGCCGTAGAGGGCGAAACGCTCACCGCCGCCGTCAACGCCGACTTTTTCAGCCTGTACACCGGCGTGCCGATGGGCGTTCTGGTCTCGGACGGGCGGCTGCTGTCCTCCTCGGACGGCCGCGATGCGGTCGGCTTTGATAAGGACGGCGGCGTGATCTTCGGCAAGATCGGCGAGACCGTCACGATCGAGACCGATGCGGCGACCCTCCCGGTCAGCCACGTCAACAAATACCCCGGCGTCTACGGCGTCTACCTGCTCACCCGCGACTACGGCGAGACCACGACGCTCGCCGGTTTTGCCGCGACCGAATACGTCCTCGCGCTCGACGGCGCGCTCACGCTTGGCGGCGAGGTGACCGCCGAAGTCACCGAGGTGCGCGAGGCGGCCGAAAACGGCGCGATCCCGGAGGGGTCGGCCGTGCTGACCGTGCCGACCGCCTTTGCGGCGGCCTCGGACTATGCCGCTCTGACGGTCGGCGAGACCGTCACGGTGCGCGTGGCCTGCGACAGCGGGTTTGAAAACGCGGTTTCCGCGCTCGGCGGCGGCGACGTCATCCTCCGGGAGGGCAGATTCGAGGACGGCACGGTCAACGAGGAGCACGAGAAGACCCGCCAGCCCCGCACCGCGCTCGGTGTCAGAGCCGACGGCAGCTACCTGCTGTTCGTCGCCGACGGCCGCCGCACGGGCTATGCCGGCGGACTGACGCTCGCGGCGCTGGCCGACACCCTCGCGGCGCTCGGCTGCACCGAGGCGATCAACTTTGACGGCGGCGGCTCGACCGCGCTCGTCACCTTTGCGGACGGCACGGCCGCCGTGCAGAACCGCCCCTCGGACGGCGGCGAACGCAAGGTTGCCAATGCGGCCGCGCTCTATGAAAAGGACGACGCCGCAAAGGCGGCGCACCGCCTGCTGCTCACGCCCCCGACGCTGACGCTGCTTGCGGGCGCGGCCTGCCCGATCCCCGCCGCCGTGCAGAGCGGCGCGGGCGAAACCGTCGAACACATCCTCACGGCGGAGAACACGACCCTGACCGTCTCGGACACGCTCGGCCGCGCCGAGATTGCGGACGGCGCGATCGTCTTTACCCCGGCGGCCGTCCGGGGCGGCGGCATCCTCACGGTCGAGACCCGCGTGGGGGACGAAACGCTGCGCGCGTCCTGCTATCTGCGCGTCACCGACACCGTGGACGAGCTGCGCGCCGCCGAAACGCTGCTGCTGGCCGCGGCCGACGGCACGGTCACCGTGACGCTGCACGCCTACGCCGACGGCGCGGAGGTCTATATCGGCGATCTCGCCGACGTCCGCTGCGAAAACGAGGCGCTCCGCGCCGTCAAACGCGGCAGCACCTTCTGTTTTGCGCAGGACGGGATCAAAATCCCCGGCGAAACCGCCGATGACGCCGAAGAAGAACCCGCCGAACCCGAACCCGACCCCGAAACACCGACCGAACCCCTGCCCACCGTGCGCAGCCGCATCGCGTTCACCCTGCTCGACCGCACGCTGGTGATCCCGGCGCTGTTCGGTGAGCCGACTTCCCCGCTCAAGCTCGACGGCCTGCTGCAAAGCGGCGCGTCGGTCACGGGCGGCGACTATACCCTCGCCTATGCGGCAGACGGCGGCATTGCCGCGGGCGGCGCGTTCGTGCTGACGCCGAATCTCCCGGCCGAGCCGATTGAAACAACGGAAACAACCGAGCCGACCGAAACAACCGAGCCGACCGAAACAACCGAGCCGACCGAGACAACCGAACCGACCGAGTCAACCGAATCGACCGAGTCAACCGAACCGACCGAGCCGGCCGAAACAACCGAGCCGACCGAAACAACCGAATCGGCCGAAACAACCGAACCCGCACCCGAACCCGCGCCCGAACCGTTTGCGGTCGCCCTGCATGTCGCCGGGCTGTCGAGCAGCGGTCTCACCGGGCGGCGGCTCTGGCTGTGGGCGGACGGCATCACCGCCGAGGAGACGCCCTACGCCGTCTTCACGCTGACCCATGCGGACGGCACGGCCGAGACCGTCACGCAGGCCTACGACGCCTACTATGATTTTGCCGACTACAACGGCCGCGCCCTGCTCACGCTCGTCCCCACTGCGGTGGACGGCGTGCTGACGCTCGATACGCTCATCGGCTTCACCGCGACCGATCCGGCGCGCACCGTCGCGGTCGGCCCGCTGCTGCTCGCCGAGCAGTATGACACGGGCCGCTACGCCGATCTTGCCGGGCACTGGTCGTCTTACTACGTCAACGCCCTCTCCTTTGCGGGCGTGGTCAGCGGCAGTGAGGACGAGACGGGCAGAATCGTCTATAACCCCGATGCAAACCTCAGCCGCGAGCAGTTTGCCAAGATTCTCTGCGGCGTGCTGCGCCTCGATCCGGCGACCGGCGACGACACCGCGCTTCCCTTCGCCGACAGCGCGGACATCGCCGCGTGGGCGCTTCCCTACGTCCGCGCCGTCTACGGCGCCGGGCTGATGCGCGGCAAGGACACGCCGGACGGGCGGCTGATCTTCGCGCCGCGCGACGCCATTACGCGCGAGGAGACCTTCTACGTCCTCGGCGGCCTGCTCGGGGACGGTGAACACGCGCCGCTCGGCGGCTTCGCCGACGCCGGGACGATCGCGGCCTGGGCTGCGCCGATGCTGGAAAGATCGGTGGCCGCCGGGCTGATCTCCGGCTACGAGGACGGCTCGCTGCGCCCCGCCGGGCGGATCACGCGCGCCGAGACGGCCACCGTCGTCGTGCGCCTGTTTGACCGCCTGTACGGCGCCGCCGACGCCGTCGCCGCCGACCGGGACCGGGACTGAAAAACAAACCGGATGCGCGGCCGCACTTGTATTGCACCCGGTTTCGTGGTAAACTGGAGTAAAGATACCGCCGCTGCGGGAAAGGAAACCGATATGCAGGAAAAGTACAGCATCTCCCTGGAATCCCTGATTCGCGAATTTGCACTCGAACCCCTCGCGCTGCCGACCGAGGCCGCCGAGATCCGGATTTTCTCCAACGAGGTCAACCGCCCCGTGCTGCCGCTGATCGGCTTTTTCGAGACCTTCGACGCCGAGCGCATTCAGATCTTCGGCAAGGGCGAGGTGCGCTTTCTCAACGAGCGCCCGCGCGACGCGGTCGAAAAGGCGATGGACGCGTTCTTCGCCACCCATCCCGCGACGGTCGTCATCACCTCCGGCCTTGAATTGCCCGCCAACATGCTCGCCTGCGCCGAAAAATACGACGTGCCGCTGCTCCGCACCGCCGAGCGCACAAGCGAGTTCATGGCGGCGCTGATCGCCTATCTCAACGTCATGCTCGCGCCCCGCCTCACCCGCCACGGCGTCCTCGTCGAGGTCTACGGCGAGGGCGTGCTGATCCTCGGCGACAGCGGCGTCGGCAAGAGCGAGACCGCCATCGAGCTGGTCAAGCGCGGCCACCGCCTCATTGCGGACGACGCGGTCGAGATCAAGCGCGTCTCGGCAAAGTCGCTCGTCGGCTCGGCGCCCGAGATCATCCGGCACTACGTCGAGCTGCGCGGCATCGGCATCGTCGATGTGCGCCGCCTGTTCGGCATGGGCGCGGTCAAGGACACCGAGAAGATCGACCTCGTCGTCACGCTCGAGCCCTGGGTGCAGGGCAAGATGTACGACCGCCTCGGGCTTGAGCCGCAGACCACCGAGATCCTCGGCATCGAGCTGCCGTCGCTCACCATCCCGGTGCGCCCCGGCCGCAACCTCGCCGTCGTCCTCGAGATCGCGGCGATGAACAACCGCCAGAAGCGCATGGGCTACAACACCGCCGAGGAATTCAACAAGCGCCTGATGGGGCAGTTCGGCATGGACGAGACCGACAAAAACAGATAAAGCAAGGGAAAAGCGAAGAGGTCCTTGGAAAACCGCCGCGGCGGCCTTCCGGGGCAGCTTCGCTTTTTTTTCGGCGGGCGCGCCGGGGAAGGGCCCTGCCCGTTTTGCACATCCGCGGGGCGGAATCGCAACCTTTTTCGGAAAAAGGCCGAAAATTTGGGGGCAAAATCGCAAAAAACTCTTGTAAATTCCGCGAATGTGTAGTAATATGCTATTAGGAAATCTGTCGCCGCACGACAATATGCACAGATTCGCTTCGCATAGCGGCGCCCGAAAAAGGAGAAAGAGCATGAAAAAACACACGAAGATCGTAGCGATCGCGCTGTCGGTCGTTATGATGCTCGCCATGTTGATCTCGGCGAGCGGCCTCGAAATCTTCATCATTGCTTCATCCGACGAGTATAAGGACTATACCACGACGGCGAAGTATCTGGAGACCATTTCGGTCCTGAAGGGCTACGACGACGGACAGCTGCACCTGGAAGAGCCGATTCAGCGCTACCAGGCAGCGCTTTTCTTTGCGCGCATCGCCACGGGCATCACCAACGAGAGCGCATACGGCACGGGGAAGAGCGATGTCTTCTCGGATGTACCCGAGTACGGCCCCGTGATGGACCTGATTGCCAATATGGGCATTATCCGCGGCTACGGTGACGGCCGCTTCGGCTACAACGCGCAGATCATGTATCAGGATATGTGCGCGATGCTCGTCCGCGTGCTCGGCTACGAGACCGAGGAGATGATCGCCACCTACCCGATCTCCTATATCACCAAGGTTGACAAGCTCGGTCTTGCGCTGAAGAACGTCAAGGGCACCGATTACCTCAACCGCGGCCAGACCGCGCAGATGGTCTACGACGCGCTGGTTACCGAGATCAGCCAGACCTCCGACGCAAGGGAGCAGCTCCTTGCCGATCTGCTGAAGAAGGTCAACGGCGTTGACGACAGCGATATGACCAAGGACACGTACCTTGAGCGCAACTTCAAGGTTTCGTCCCGCATGGAGTTTGTCCTCGTCGCAACCGAAAAGTATAAGCTTGACGGCTATTCCTATGCGGCTAAGGACAAGATCACGATGACCTACACCTACACCGATGACAAGAATGTCAAGCACACCGATGAATGGACCTTCCCCGTGGAGGGCGGCCCCACCGCCGGTGTCAGCGAGGCGGATCTCATCGGCAAGCATTTCACGCTGGTCTTCGACTCCAAGACGCCGACCCAGGCTGAGCTTGACAAGGGTGACATCGGCGTGATCTACGCCGAGATGACCGATCCCGACGTCTACGAGAACCTCGGCGAGTTGAACGTCGTCAAGTATGACAAAACCAAGGAGACCCTGTCGCTGAACAAGACGACCGTCAAGTTCGCGGATTCCAAGGTCGCCGCACCGACGATTCTCACCTACACCGACAACGCGGCGAAGGTCTTTGCGGAGCTGACCTACGACGAGCTTGTAAAGAAGCTCGAAAGCCTCGGCTACTTCCGCATCGACGCGTATGACTACGACGATGACGGCGTGTACGACGAGCTGGTCTACATCCCCTACACGTTCGGCCAGTATGCGTCCCGCACCTACAAGGACAGTTCGAACGGCAACAAGGCGGCTGCCTTCACCATGATCGGCACCTATGCGGCCGCACCGGTCTATGACACCACAAACGGCGCTGCCAAGACGGCAGAGAACCGCACCAACTTTATCGAGCGCTTTGCCGGCACGACCTCGATGGCAAGCTCGACCTCGAAGTACACCCCCGGCGACAGCACGCTGACCGTCTCCAAGGCGAAGGGCGAGCTGGCGAAGGACACGAAGCTCTCCGGCGTGGAGATCAAGTCGGGCGACTTCATGATTTACAACTACAACAAGCTGACGAATAAGCTGTATGTGGCGGCCAACCTCGGCACGATGCAGACCGGCACGCTGTCCGGCCTGAACAAGAAGGCACAGACCGTCACGATCGACGGCGACGCGCTGGCGATCGGCATCCTCGGCAACATGGACGCGGCCACCGGTATTCTGGCGGGCACGGATGCATACGAGGCGATCGAGGAGACGCGCCTCCAGCCCATCCTCTCGAGCTACAAGAAGGGCGAGATCAACGTCCGTTACCTCGAGTATGACGGCAAGATCGCGTATATCGAATCCTATTCCGACACAGACAACCTGGTCTGCGGCGACTATGTGATCGTGGACATCGAGAAGACGATGAAGGATCACAAGAAGGCCGTGAACAATGACGACGAGGTCTGGGACATCGGCTTTGAGAACGGCAACGCCGTGGTCAAGGTCTACAACCCCGAGACCGCCAAGATTGAGACGGTCAAGGTCGAGAGTCTGACGGTCCGCACGAGAAGCGGCGACGAGACGCAGAGCTTCAAGAACGCGGAGGAGCGCAACAAGCTCGGCATCTGGACGAAGAACACGCTGTACGACCTGTTCAAGGCAAACGGCGCGATCTACCTCAGCGAGGACAGTGACGGCGACGGCTTCCTTGAGCTGTATGCAGCCGGCACGAAGAAGTTTGATGGCGAGTACGTCGACAAGAACGGCAACAAGACGGCCGGTATCCTGGGTGCTCCCGTGATTCAGGCAAGCGGCTCGAACGCGGATGTTTCCTTCGGCTTCGGCAAGTCCAACAAGTTTGTGGGCACCAACTACATCGGCATTCCCACCGACCGTTATGTCACCGGCGCGGACACGGTTGCCATCGTGATCGCGGGGGATGGCTATGCAGCCGTCACCGGCGAGCTCGGCAAGAAGACCACCGAGATCAACTCGCTGTGGCTCTCCGCGGCCGCAGAGGTTCTCCGCTCCGACAGCAAGGCGCTGATTATTTACGATCCCGCCTCCACGCTGTCCGAGACCTATAAGGGCAACACCGCAAGCATCTGGCACACCGGCGAGACCGCCGACAAGGACGACGGCATCGGCTATTACCTGTTCGGCGCGGCTTCCAAGTATATCGAGAGCCGTCTCAAGCTGGATGAAAGCGGCAACCCCGTCGAGGATGACAACGGCAAGAAGCTCTACGAGCACGAGTATAAGAACCTCATCAACCTGCGCACCAACCGCAACGAGAGCATCACGCTCGTCTCCACCGACGCCGAGCCGATCACCGAGGACGTCATCAACAGCGTCACCGCGGTCATCCGTGTCGATGCAGAGAACAATGAGGTCAAGCTCACCTCGTTCGGCGAAGTCTACGTCGAGAACGGCGACTACACCTACGGCGGCTTCTCCTGGCTCGCGGCAGCGGACCGCATCCAGTTTGTCACGATGCCCAAGGACGGCAAGCCCGGCCAAAAGGTCGCCTATGACCAGACGACCGATGTCAAGTATCAGACGCTGGATACGCTGAACGTCACCTTCATCGACCTCGATGCAGGCGCCGGCGTGGACTACAAGAAGTACAGCTTCGCGGATTCGTACATCTTCCACCAGGACAACGACTCCAACCGTGCAAACTACCAGGTCGTCGATCTGGAGGACACCACCTGCCCGGACGGCACGTTTGCAATCCGCCGCAACTATGTCAACGGCGTGGATGCAACCGATGCCATCGTCGACGGTGCAATCACCACGATGAACGCCGGCAAGAACGGTCTGATCTGCTCGCAGCACTGGTTCCGCTGGAACGGCTGGAGCGACTATCTGATTCCCGCCGTCGATAGCAACTACGAGACGATCTGGAACTACGCAGGCTCGCTCCGCGTCCGCGTCACCTACTACGCATACCTCGACTACGATCCGGATGCAAATTCGCTGAACGCGGTCGTCGTCCGTGTCGGTGAGATTATCGGCGTTGTCGCAAGCGGCGAGGATATCCCCGCAGCAAGAGACCCCGAGACCGAAGGTCCCACCAACGAGACGATCACCGTCCCCGAAATCTGAGCAAAATTCATACAAAAAAGCCGCCCGGCACCCGCCGGGCGGCTTTTTGCGCGGCGCGGCCCCACCCAACCGTAGGGGCGACCATTGGTCGCCCGCATCCGAACCGTTCTAACCAAGCCTTCCCCAGTGGGGGAAGGGGGACCGCGTCAGCGGTGGATGAGGTGTTACGCACACACCGTAGGGCGCCGTCTGTCTCCCGCCGCGACCGTGCGCGAACAAACCAAGCCTTCCCCGTTGGGGAAGGTGTCAACGAAGTTGACGGATGAGGGCTTGCAGGCAGTCGGCACAGCAATGCGGAACGTTTTGCTTACATCAGTCCCTCATCAGGCGCTACGCGCCAGCTTCCCCCAAGGGAAGCCTAAAATAGCGTCGCCCCTACGGAAAGAAGGGAACTGTGTACACACCGTCATGCGCCATCTGTCTCCCGCCGCACTTTCTTCCGCCTGCGGCAAAAAAAGGCGCAAATCTTACAGATTCAAATTCAAAAAAACGCGAAATGTAACGCTTTGCTGACAGCTTGCTGACAAGCCTTGCAATCCCGTTTCTCCTTTGTTAAGATAGGCTCACGGAACGCGGCAGCGCCCGCACCGAAAGAAGAGAAGGAGAACACACATGAGAAATTTGAGAAAATTTCTTGCCCTGATGCTGGCGACCCTGATGATCGCGGGCTCGGTCGTCATCACGACCGGCGCGGCGAAGCGCGGCGCGGATTATACCGACGCGGCGCATCATCTGGCGGCCATCGGCATCATGAAGGGCGATGAGAACGGCAACCTCATGCTCGATCAGAGCGTGACCCGTTATCAGGCGGCTCTGTTCTTCGTTCAGGCAATCACCGGAAACACTGACACCAAGGTTTGGAACGCAGACAAAAGCGCCATTTTCACCGACGTGCCCGAATACGGCACGGCGATCGACTACCTCGCCGGGATGAAATTCATCCTCGGCCGCGGCAACGGCATTTACGGCTACAACGATCCGATCACCTATCAGGATATGCTTGTCCTCGCGGTTCGCGCCCTCGGCTACGAGACGGCGGATATGAGCTACCCCTACGGGCACATCCTCGCCGCCGAAAAGCTCGGGCTGACCGACAACATCGACAGCATCCGCTACAAAGAGCCGCTCTCCCGCGGCGAGACCGCACAGCTCGTCTGGGACATGCTCGGCACGGAGCTTGCGGTGACCGACCCGATCACAAACGAGCTGATCTACCCCGGCAAGCAGGACAACTCCGCTTACGGCGCGCTGCTCGGCCCCGGCAAGATTCAGCGCGAGACCTATCTCGAGCGCGCGGGCTTTGCCGACGGCAAGCTGACCGTCACGGTCAAGCGCTTTGAGGCGGGCAAGAAGGACGCGGCGGACACCGTCACGGTCGAATACAACGGCGCGGCCTACACGCTGGCGGCGGCCGACCTCGGCATCACCGAAAAAACGCCGAAGATCGACTACCTCGGGCTGCCCATGACGCTCTATGTCAACTGCAAGGCGGAGGACTTCTTCTCGAAGTATGACGTGGATGCAGACGACGCGGACGCGAAGGTCGTCTTTGCGGACAGCGACGCGCTGACCGCCGTGGAGAACCTCGGCGACGCGGGCAGCATCAAGGTCATCAAAAACGACGACGGCACGTCGCAGATCCTGCTCGACGGCGTGAAGTACACCACCGACAAGTATGCGACCGCCTTCTACAGCTTCACCAAGGACGGCTGGACGAAGACGGCGGGCGACACCTTCCTCGCAAACTTCGCCTACAGCGCGAAGGACGGCTACACCGGCGCAAACTCAAACGGCGCGGTGCGCTACATCGTCCGCGAGACGAAGCAGGGCGGCGAAACGGTCAAAACGCTTCATATTTATTATATGCCCTATGCGTTCGGTCAGTATTTCGTCCGCACGCTGAAGTATCAGCCCACCTCGAAGGACACCGCGTTTGTGACGGTCGGCAGCTATGAGGCCGCAAAGGTCGAGAACGCGGACGGCGTGAAGTCGAACTTCGTCGAGTACCTCCTCGGCACGACCTCGCGCGTCACCGCAGCCACCGCGTCGGTCTCGAAGAAGAACGGCGAGGCGGCGCAGGGCGTCACCCTTGCAGGGGAGAGCGTGAAGTCCGGCGACTTCATGTTCTACTACTACAATGCCGTGGACAACATCCTCACCGTCGCACAGAATGCGGGCGGCTTCCGCACCGGCAAGCTGACCGGCGTCAACGCCTCGGGCGAGAGCGTCCGCATTGACGGCGCGCAGAAGAGCTTCGGCTTCAAGGGCGGCTTTGACGCACCCTATTCAAGCTTTGCAGCCAATAAGGCCACGGTGGAATCCATCATCAAGTCCTATGAGAAGGACAAAAACAATGTCCGCTTCGTCGAGGCGGACGGCCGGATCGTCTTCCTCGAGGCCTACAGCGGCGAGAAGAGCACGGCCGCGCACGACTTCGCCGTTGTCAGCACGGATCGCGAGCTGCTGGCGAAGCTGCTGAAGACCGACGCCGACAAGCTGGAGTACACCGCCGATTTCGTCCTCGATAAGGACGGCAATGTGCAGCTCGCGATGCTCGACACCGCAAGCGGCAGATGGAAGCTCGTCTCCGTGGACAAGATGGCGGTCGGCTATGACGCGGCGGCCGACGCATACAAGACGAGCGGCAGCATCGGCACGCTCGCGACCTACACCGACATTGCAGGCGCGTCCTATACGAAGTATGCGGACTACGTCGCCCTGCGCGACGCGCTGATCCGCGGCGGCATCTTCGCCGTCACCGGGGAAAAGGACGGCGTGTACAGCCTCGGCTCTGCGGCGGGCGCAGTCAAGTATGCGACCGTGGATGCAGGCCTTGTCTTCTCGGATACGGCCGCCAAGACCAACCACATCAAGGCTGACCCGGATGCAAACGTGTCCGCGTCCCGCGTCACCCTGGACAGCGAGACCGTGATTGCCCTCGTGGACAAGAACGGCCGCGTCGGCGTGCGCGTCGGCGTGCAGAAGGCGAAGTTCTCGGTCACGGGCGCGGCGAAGTTCTATGCCGCCTCCTCCGACCTGATTGTCGCGCAGTTTGACGCGCCCGTCTTCAGCGGCAGCTTCGCCGATGTCGGGGCGTGGGGCGAGAGCCGTGCGCAAAACAGCGCGGAGACCTACTATGCGCCGCTCCGCGGCACCGAGCTCACGGTCGAATCGAGCGGGGAAGAGGTGAAGGAGAAGTACACCGTCACCGTCACCAACCTGCTCGACCTCCGCGCCATGCAGGTCGTCGCGTCGAAGAGCTTCAACACCGACACCGTGCCGGCGCTCGACCTCACGAAGGCGCTGTACGCGGGTGAGGACGGCGTGATTTCCCATGCCGGCGTGAGCATTCTCGCCGCATTCAAGGCGGCCTGCCTGCTGAATGAGACGAAGAACGGACAGGTCGAGGTCAAGGCATCCGACCTGACCTTCACCGACGCGGACACCGTTCGCGTAAACGGCGGCGCGCTGAACCTGCCCGACGCGCTGGCGTCTGTTCTCGCCAAGGTCGTCACGATCGACGCGACCGGGCTTGACACGGATAAGTATGATTTCACGCGCCTTGCGCTGAACCATGCCTACAGCGAAAACGGCTTCGGCTCGACCGAGGTCGAGATCCGCAAGGATTTCTCCGGCTACGATTATCCGCTGGATGCATCGGTGACGAATGAGATCACCGAGCCGGTCGCAGGCGTGCTCGATCAGTTCATCCTCGATACCGCGGGCATGGAGATTCTCGTGCCCGAGGCCGACCGCGATGACTACGAGGGCGCAGCCTCGATCACGATGATGCTGATGATTATGGCCGAGTATGATGAGAACACCGGCGCGCTCACGCTGAACGTGGCCCGCGTCCTCATGCCCTACGGCGGCTGAACCCGGCATTAAGCGAAGACCAAAGCAAAAACCCAATGCGAAAGCTCCCCCCTCGGGGGAGCTTTTTGCGTCCCCGCCGCATCCAAGCCTTCCCCGGTGGGGAAGGTGGCACGGCTTGCCGTGACGGATGAGGGCTTGCAGGCAGTCGGCACAGCAATGCGGAACGTTTTGCTTACATCAGTCCCTCATCAGTCGCCTACGGCGCCAGCTTCCCCAACGGGGAAGCCAAGAGACGACCCCTACCGAAAAGGCAGAGAACCCCCACCCAACCGTAGGGGCGCCGTCTGTCTCCCGCCGCGACCGTACGCAATCTACATTTGCCTCCCTTGTGCAAAGGGAGGTGTCATGCGGAGCATGACGGAGGGATTGTTGCAAAGCAAAGAAACAACCCCTCAGTCAACTTCGTTGACAGCTCCCCTTGCACAGGGGAGCCGAATCACGCACAAACCCGGTAGGGGTCGGCGCCTCGACGACCCGCGCCTGTGTTCCCCCCCATTCTGTCACCATTCTGACAAAAAAGCGGCCGAAACATTTCTAAAGGGGGTTTATTATTACAGTTTCGTTACATCTTGGAAAAACCCCTTGCAAAAAAAGCCGCCATGAAGTAAGATAACATCAGGATAAAACCGATACCGACAGGTGTACGGCGGTATCCAAAAAAATTCGTAAAGGAGAAAAAAACAATGAGAAATTTCAAGAAGTTTCTCGCCCTCGTAATGGCAACGCTCATGATCCTGAGCGCAGCTGTCATCACGACCGGTGCTGCAAGCAAGGCTGATTACACCGACGCTGCACAGCACCTTGTTGCCCTCAAGATCATGAAGGGCGATGAAAAGGGCAACCTCATGCTTGACAACGGCGTTACCCGTTATCAGGCCGCTCTCTTCTTTGCACAGACCCTCTCGGGTGAGACCCGCGTTGAGGTCTGGAACGCAGACAAGACGAGCACCGCATTCAAGGACGTTACCGAGTACGGCACGGCCATTGACTATGTTTACGGCAGAAAGGTCGTAGCAGGTCGCGGCAACGGCGTGTTCGGCCCCAACGATCCGATCACCTACCAGGATATGCTCGTTATGGCAGTTCGTGCGCTCGGCTATGAGACCGCAGACATGAACTACCCCTACGGCTACATCCTCGCAGCTCAGAAGCTCGGTCTGACCGACAATGTTGAGAACGTCAACTACAAGGCTGCTCTGACCCGCGGCGAGACCTCTCAGATTATCTGGGATATGCTCAACACCGTCATCGCAGTTGTTGACCCGCTCAACGACAAGATCCTGTACCCCGATGACAAGGGTCTGACCGAAGCAATCACCGACAAGAAGATCGAGCGCAAGACCATGCTGGTTGACTCCGGCTACGCTTCGGGCGAGATCAACGGTACGATCACCGCGTTTGTTAAGGCTGCTGATGATGACGATGTCGATACCGTCGTCGTTGACGGCACGTACAACACCGGCAAGAAGGATAAGGACGGCAATGACATCTATGCTTCTTTCAAGCAGGAGATCGCAGTTGCTGACCTCGGCCTGACCGATGTTGCAAAGGTTGAGTACCTCGGCCGCGCCGTTACCCTCTTCGTTGATGAGGCTGTTGCCGACTTCGAGAAGGATTACGACGTCATCGCTGACAACTCCGATGCATCCGTTGTCTATGCTGACTTCGAGACCTACACGGTTGTTGAGAACCTCGGCAACGCAGGCAACATCAAGTGGGATGAGGCCAACAAGACCCTGACCCTTGACGGCTCCAAGTTCAAGAACGACGGCAAGTCTTACAACATCAACCTCTACACCTTTGTTGAGAAGAATGACAAGGGTTGGGTCAAGGCTGCCAACATCAACGAGCTGTCCGGCAACTTCGTGTACACCTCGAAGGACGGCTATGTCGGCGACAACACCTACGGCAAGGTTGAGTACTACGTTGTTGACGGTGGCAAGGGCGAGGCTGACACGCTGAACGTTTACTACACGCCTTACAGCTTCGGCCAGTACTTCAACCGCACGATCAAGTACCAGCCCACCTCGAAGGACGCTTCCTTCGTGACTATCGCTTCTTACGTCTCCACCCAGACGAAGAACTTCGACGGCGACAACACCTACTTCGAAGAGAGACTCGTTTCCTCGAACACCAAGATCACCGACGCTACCAAGTCCGTCAGCAAGTCTAACGGCGAGGATGCAATGAACACCAAGCTCGCAGGCGAGACTGTCAAGTCCGGCGACTTCATGTTCTACAGCTACAACAAGCTCGACAACATCCTGACCGTTGCACAGACCGGCGCCTTCAAGGAAGGCAGACTGACCAGCTTCAACGCAAACAAGGAAACTGTCAAGATCGACGGCGCTAACAAGGATGTTGCATTCAAGGGCGCATTCGACTTCCAGTTCAACAACAGCAAGTCTCTCTATGAGAACTACGCTGCTGCAATCAAGGGCTTCGTCAATGACCTCGAGGCCGGCAAGAACAATGTCAAGTACATTGAGCTGGACGGCAACGTTGTCTACATGGAGAAGACCTCCTCTAAGTCCAGCAACGATGAGAACTCCTTCGACTTCGTCATCGCTACCACCGATGCCGCTAAGATGGCTAACCTGCTCGACGTTAAGGACGCAGATTATCCGGATAAGCTGACCAAGGGCGTTTACCTCGATGACAACGGCTACGTTGGTATCGCGGTTCTCGACACCGCAACCGGCAAGTGGAAGCTCGCTTCTGTCAAGAACTTCTACTACGGCACCTACAATGCAGACAAGACCGAGTTCAAGAGCAAGCTCGACCTCGGCGAGACTGCAAAGTACTACGACATGATCGGCGACACCTACAACAAGAAGGCTGACTTCGAGGCTTGCAGAGCAGCGCTCAACGGCGCAGCAATCTTCTACGCAGTCAACGAGAAGGACGGCGTCTATGATCTCGCAGCTGTTCCCGCATACAACAGCGGCAACGACACCACGCCTACGCTGGTTGCAGGCTCCGACAAGGCCGGTCTGGTCTTCTCCGAGACCACCGCAAAGACCAACAAGATCCAGGCTACCAACGATGAGGATGACGCAGCTCGCGTTACGCTCAACAAGGATACCGTTATCGCAGTGATCAACGGCAACAAGGTTGGCGTCCGCACCGGTGTCCAGAAGGACAGCCGCTCGCTGAATGTTACTGCGGGCACGGTTTACTTCCTCTCTGCAAACTCCTCGCTGATCGTTATGGATCTGAACGGCGCTACCCTGAAGGATACGAGCGTTCTCACCACCTACTGGGGCTACACCTCCAGCACGGCAACGGCTAACGAGACCTACTACATCGCACTGGCTGACTACTCTGTAGACATCGACGCTACCGAGGATGACAAGTACGAAGTTACGGTCTCCAACCTGTTCGACCTCAAGACCCTGAAGGCTGTTGATTCCATCAAGGTCACCGTTGACAAGATCGACGATGCTACCACGATCCAGGGCTTCAAGAAGGGCGATCTGCTCCACCTCACCGAGGATGCTGATCTCGAGAAGACCACCACGAAGACGGTTGTTGAAGCAGCTCTCGAGCTGATCGACAACGACGACCTCGTTGAGGCTAACCTCGCAGGTCTCGACTTCGAGGATGACACCTCCATCACGATCCCCGGCCTGGTTGACAAGGCAACGCCCACCAAGATCAACGTTAAGGTTGTTACGGTTGACGTTACCGGCATCGACAAGAACGACTACGCATTCGACAACGCTATCGTTGCTGAAGAGGCGAACGGTAAGTTCAGCGATGTTGCTACGATGGAAGACTTCAAGGATGCAAAGGCATACTACACCTACACGCTGGGCGCAGATGCAATCGCTGAGATCACCGAGCCTACCGAGGGTGTCCTTGACAACTTCGTTGCAGCAATGGTCGGCAAGACCATCATCGTTCCCGGCAAGGATGAGTCCTACAGCGACTATGCAAGCCTTGCTGAGTTCACGACGGGTTCTGTCGACAAGAGCGCTGCTGACTACGAGACGCTGACGGTTACGCTTTCCGCGTATGCTGACTACGACTCCAAGAACGGCACGCTTGATCTGACGGTCTTCAAGATCGTTAAGTAATTAGCGACACAGCAAAAAGAGAAGAGAGCTTCGGCTCTCTTCTTTTTTGCGTTTTGCGCGCCCGCATCCGCGCGCAAACGCGAATCGTTCCCCACCAATCTGTAGGGACAGGCGTCCTCGACTGTCCGCGCAGGTATACGCAAAACTCGCACATATCGTAAGGTGCCGTCTGCCGTCCGCCGTCCCGTGCGCAATCAAACTTGGCTCCTCCTGACGGGGGAGAGCTGTACGAGACGCATTGCGTCTCGCGGAGTTTTTCTTCGTCGGCTGAACGCCGACGATTTCGCAGGGCGAAACCGAAAAACATCCTAACGAACGGCGACTGAGGGAGAGATAACGCAAGGAAAAACGGACAGTCGGGGACGCCTGTCCCTACAGGCATACGCAAAAATTGTACACACTGTAGGGCGCGCGCCCAAAAGCCCGGCAAACAAAAAAGCGCCCGAGGGCGCTTTTTTGTTTATGTAGATTACTTCAGGATCTTGAACTTGCCGACGAGGGGCAACTCCTTTGCCTTGCCGGAGCATGCGTTGACGATGCCGAGAATCGCGAGGACGAACAGCGCCAGCGAAACGAGCGACGACAGGATGGAGAACAGGCTGCCGAGCACCGGCACACCGCCGACGATCAGATTGACGATGCCGCTGATGACGCCCCAGGCCACGCCCGCGATAAAGAGGACAAGTCCCTGGTTCGTGTGGAAGCGTGCAAACTTCGAGTTCGGCGCGGCCAGCAGCGGGATGAGGAACAGGAGGCCGAGGTAGGCAAACAGCGACAGCACCTTGTTCTTTGCGATGTCCGCCGCGTCAAAATCGCCGGTGACATCCGCCGTGTTGCCGAGGTTCTTCACGGTCTCTTCAAAGTTGTTCTTCGGCGCTTCCGTGGCGGGTGCGCCATCGACGGGTGCGCCGCAGCCGTCGCAGAATTTCGTCCCTGCGGCAAGCTCTTTTCCGCATTTTTCACAAAACATAGATTTCCTCCTTAGTATAGCCGCGTGGCGGCTTTTTCTGCTTCTATTTTACCGTGCTGCGCCGCGTTTGTCAACCGCCCCGTGCGTTTTCGACAAAGTGTTTGCTTTTCGGCGGCGTGTCCGGTGCGGCTGCTTGCACAGGGGAGCTGAAAAAATGCGGAACGGACAGTCGAGGACGCCTGTCCCTACAGATATGCGCAAAACCCGCACATACCGCACGGGCGGGGGCTCGCTCCCGCCTCTCCTCCCCCGCTTTCGTGAATTTTTTGCAAAGGCGGTTGTAAATTGCGAAAAGTTGTAGTAAAATATATCCGTTATGAACTGTAGAGCTTCGGAGGTGAAAAAATGAAAGGATTCTTCGCGCGCATCGGCGCAGCTCTGCAAAACGAGCCGAATCTGCGCGCGCTCTTTCCGCCGAAGGCGCCCGCCGGGGAGCTTTCCCGCGCGGAGCGGGCGCGTCTGCGCGGACGCCGCAACGCGTTTTTCTTCCTGTTCCTGCCCCTCGCGGTCTTCTATATGGAGGTCGTGTTTCATTTCGCCGTCTACGGCGAGCTGCCGCTGCGCACGCTGCTGGTGCTTTTCCTGTTTTCGTGCGCGTTCGGCTTCCTCACAAGCGGCATCGCCCTGCTGATGCCCCTGCGCGCCAACCGCGTTTTCACCACGGTTGTTTTCGTCGTCACCACGCTGATCTTCGAGTCGCAGTACGTCTATTTCCGCTTCTTCAAGAGCTTTTACCGCTTCGCCACGATGGGCATGGCGGGCGGCGCACTGCGCGACTTCTGGCGCGAGACGCTGTCCACGATCTCGGCGTCCTGGTTCGGCATTCTGCTGCTGGCGCTGCCGCTGATCCTGTTCTGCGTGAAGCGCAAAAGCTACGCCCCCGCCTTCGCGCCGACCTTCGCGTTCCGCATCTATCTGCTGATCCTCGCGCTGCTTTTCCACCTGCTTGCGGTCGGCGCGGTCTCGCTTGACAACGGCGATTTCGGCGATCGGTACTACTACAGGACCGAGTTCTCCGCCACCGAGGCGACCAAGCGCTTCGGCGTCATCACCGACATGCGGCTGGACATGCACGTCACGCTCTTCGGCGAGCGCGCGTCCGACGACGACGGCCCGAGCGGCGGCGAGACGGTCAACCCGTTTGAATCCACGACCGACCCGGCGGCCACCACCGCGCCCGCCGACACGAGCGACACCACCGAGGCGACCACCGAGCCGCCCGCGCCGATCGAATACGGCGACAACGTGATGGACATCGACTTCGCGGCGCTGGCCGAAAAGGAAACGAACAAGGACATCAAGGCGGCGCACGAGTATTTCGGCAGCCTGACGCCGACGAAGAAGAACGCCTACACCGGCATGTTCAAGGGGAAGAACCTCATCTTCATGACGCTGGAGGGCTTCTCCTACAAGACGATTGACAAGGATCGCACGCCCATTCTCTACAAGATGGCGACCGAGGGCTTCGTCTTCAACAACTACTACAATTCGCTCTGGGGCGGCAGCACCGCGACCGGCGAATACACCACGATGACCGGCCTGTTCCACAACAGCGCGAAGTGCCTCGAGATGAGCGCGAAGGACAACATGTACTTCGCGATGGGCAACCAGCTCTCGCGCATCGGGTACAAGACCTATGCGTTCCACAACCATTACTACACCTATTACGGGCGCGACAAGTCGCACCCCAACTTCGGCTACGAGTTCATCGCCATCAATCACGGGCTGGAGGGGCTGACCGACTGCTGGCCGCGCTCGGACTACGAGATGGCGGTCGCCACCCTGCCGTATTACATCAATCTGAAGCAGCCGTGGCATGCCTACTATATGACGGTCAGCGGCCATGCCAACTATTCGTTCATGGGCAACAACATGTCCAAGCGGCACAAGGACGTTGTGGAGAATCTGACCTGCTCGGACAACGTCAAGGCGTACCATGCCTGCCAGTACGAGGTCGAGCTGATGCTCGAGGAGCTGGTGCGGCAGCTGGACGAGGCAGGGGAGCTTGAAAACACGGTCTTCGTGATGAATGCCGACCACTATCCGTATGCGCTCACGGACAGCGAGCTTGCCGAGCTGTACGGCATCCCCGAGGCGGGCATCCACAAGAACTTCGACCTCCTGCGCAACGGCCTGATCCTCTGGAGCGCGTCCATGACCGAGCCGGTCGTGGTTGATAAGCCCTGCTCCGCGATCGACATCATCCCGACGCTCTCCAACCTGTTCGGGCTGGAATACGATTCGCGCCTGTTTGCGGGCGTGGACATCCTGTCCGACACCATGCCGCTCGTGATCCTCAACCAGGACGGCGACGGCAGCGCGTGGAACTGGATCAACGCCTACGGCGAGTACCACAGCGCGACCAAGACCTTCACGCCCTATCCCGGCTTTGAGGCGAGCGACGAGGAGATCGCCGCCTACGTCAAGCAGATGAACGGCGTCGTCCAGCGCAAGAACAAATTTGTGCGCCTGATCCTCGAGAAGAATTATTACGCATATCTGTTCGGGAAATGAGCGAGGGTGCCTAAAGACGCACAAACCCGGTAGGGGTCGGCGCCTTCGACGACCCGCCCCTACCGCGGCAAAAAAGGACCGCCCCGGACGCCGGTCCCTACAGGGCAGGGTGCGCGAAGGATACCCTTGTAGGGGCGACCATCGGTCGCCCGCCTATGCAAAGCGAAAACGGGCGACCAATGGTCGCCCCTACGGATGGATGGAAACTGTGTACGCACCGTAGGGCGGGGGTTTACTCCCGCCGCGTCTCGTACAGATCTCCCCCAAGGGAAGCCTAAAATCCCCCCGCAAAACAGCTGCATAAAAACAGCCGCCTCCGGCAACACTTTCTGTGTTTCGGAGGTGGTTTTTTCATGACCTCCCTCGGTGAGGGAGGTGGCACGCGAAGCGTGACGGAAGGAGTCCGCACGCGGCTGCCCCTGCGGTGCAGGCGTGGATGCTCCCTTATTTCGGAGGTGGTTTTTTGCAGTTTTCCGCATCGTTTAAGGACAATATCGCGGCGATGGACGCCTGCCTTGCGCCGGACAGGAGCTTTGACCTCATCCGGCGGCGGCTGCTCGTCGGCGGCGATACGCTGGTGTTCTATTACATCGACGGCTTTGTCAAGGACGCGATCATGCAGCGCCTGATGCAGTATTTTTTAGGCCTCGACGGCCTGCCGCGCGGCGAAGACGCGGCGGTGCGGTTTGCCGACGGCGGCGTACCTTATGTCGAGGTGGACGTCACCGAAGACCTCGACGCGGCGGCCGCGCTGGTGCTGTCGGGCGGGGTCGCCGCGCTCGGCGAGACCTTCGGCGCGCACGCGGTGCTGATCGACGCGCGCACCTACCCGGTGCGCAGTGTCGCCGAGCCGGAGAGCGACCGCGTGATGCGCGGCGCGCGGGACGGCTTCGTCGAGACGCTCATCTTCAACACGGCGCTGCTCCGCCGCCGCATCCGCACGCCGAAGCTGCGCGTGGTCTACAAGAGCGTCGGCAGGGAGTCGAAGACCGACATGGCGCTCGTCTACATCGAGGGCAAGGCGAACCCGCAGTACGTCGAATACCTCGAAAAAAAGCTGGACGCCATCGACACCGACTGCCTGCCGATGGGGCATGAGAGCCTTGCCGAGTGCCTGATCGGGCGCAGATGGTACAACCCGTTTCCCAAGATCCGCTCCACCGAGCGCCCGGACGCCGCGTCGGCGCAGCTCGCCGAGGGGAGCGTGCTCCTCCTGTGCGACACCTCGCCCGAGGCGATGATCCTGCCTACCGGCATCCTCGACTTTTTGCAGGAGAGCGGGGACTACTATTTCCCGCCCCTCACGGGGACGTATCTGCGCGTCGTGCGGCATGTGATCTTCTGGCTCACGGTTTTTCTCGTGCCGCTGTGGTACCTTTTTGTCACCGAGCCGCGGCTGCTGCCGGATTGGCTGGAATTTGTCCTGCCGCGCACGGCGGGGCGCATCCCGCTGATCTTTCAGCTGTTCCTCGTCGAGTTCATGATCGACGGGCTGAAGCTCGCGTCCATGAATACGCCGAGTATGCTGGCCAACTCGCTCAGCGTGGTCGGCGGTCTGATCCTCGGCGACTTCGCCGTGGACATCGGCTGGCTGATCCCCGAGGTCATCCTCTATATGGCGTTCGTCACGATCGCCAACTTCGCGCAGCCGAGCTATGAGCTGGGGTACGCGGTCAAATTCATGCGGATGCTGCTGCTTGCCGTCACCGCGATTTTCGGTGCTTGGGGCTTCGGCATCGGGCTTGCGCTCATCCCGGTGCTGATCGCCACCAACGAGACGGTCAACGGTTCGCGGTCGTATCTCTATCCGCTCATCCCGTTTGACGGCCGCGCCCTCTGCCGCCTCCTCTTCCGCGTCAAGAAGTCACAGAAGCAGACGGACGCCGCAAGCGTCCGCTAAAACGCAAAGAAAACCGCCGAACGGCGGTTTTCTTTGCGTTACTGTTCTTTTTTGCGCAGCATGCCGGGCAGTGCGAGCAGCAGCAAATCCACGGTCTGCATGGCGGCAAGCAGAGCAAGACTTGCGGTTTGCGGCGGGTAAACGGCAAAGACGAACAACGCCGCCGCGGCTGCCGCCGCAAGCAAGCGGACGGCCTTGACAATCGGGACAAAGCGCGCGCCCGCGCCGCGTCGCAGGCCGAGCGTGAGATGCATGGCAAGCAAGCCCTCGGCAAGCAGCAGAACATAGAATGCAGCCTTTACCGCGGTTGCAATCCCCAAAAGGCGGCTGTTAAAGGTCGCGGCGATCTGGCCGGACAGCCGTGTTTCCAGATACGGATACCCGATGCCGATGGCAAGCACCGCAAGGTTCAAGAGGATGAGTCCGATTTTCTTTGTCATAGCAACCTCCGTAGTAAAATTACATAGAGAAGGCATTATTGGCTAATGTATATGTGCTGTCAGCAGTTCCTCTGCGAACCGTGCAGTTATATGCGCACCCTACCCATGTTAGGCTGTTCATTTCAACCATAGCTACTTTTTGGAAAGAAGACGGCGGATATGCCGTCCAAGAGAATACTTTGCCGAGGTCTTTTTCGTAAACTTGTTCTTTGAAGCCGTCGCTTACGGTAAAGCCTACTTGCCCGAAAGTTGCAGTACTGCCTATAATCGATGTTGGATAATCAAACAGCGTTACACTTCCAGACGCAGAAGTGATCCATATATATTTGACAGAGTTGATTTCCGTAGCAGAGTAGTAAATCGTGCTGTATAGAATAGCCAATGCACCTGTATACTCTTTTGATTGAGTACCTGAAGATTTGTCGGTATCTAAAGATAATTCGTTATAAATATTCTGTGTGTCCTCTGTGGAGTCTGTTACAATTTTGCAGGAAGAAACTTTCTTTTGAACGAGGCTTGAATCTGTATTACTATACAATGTTGGCTTGTCATTACAGATTTCGGTTTCGTATACAATTTCAATTTCAAAATCTGTCACAGAAACAATGGTTCCATTTTCAATGACCTCATCAATACTGTCGTGTGCAGGTGATTTCGATTCTGCCTGCGCATATGAAAAAATTGTCATGGACGAAACTAATACAAACGACAAAACAATACATATAATTTTTTTCATTACAATGTCCTTTCTGCATAAAATGCATGAAATCATGTGTGGGTTGTCTTTTCCCGCCGGACTTCATCGGAAGTCCGCCGCCGCGCGGGAAGAACGGTATGATTTTCCTTACTTACGGACAGGTTTTATAGGCAACTTCGGTTGCCGATTCGCTGACACCGTTTTTGGTGACGGTCACGCTGTATTCGGCCTTATAGTACGCGCCGCTTTCCCCTGTGAAACTTGTTTTGAGCGGCAAGGCTCCGCTGCTTGATGTGCCTTTTTCACGGCAGATAAACAACCAACCGGCTTTTGTTTGTTTGTATACGGTCAGTGTTCCGGAGATTTCGGCAGAGTAGGTCGCGTCGGCGACATATGCAGACGCTTTTCCGGCCATGCCGTCAAAGGTAATGTTCACTGTCAGTCTATTGATGTTATCCCACAGCGGTACAATCGTGTTTTCGGCATGAACGCCGGTGGCCATTCCGAGAATGCAGATGCAGATCAGGATGCCGGATAAAAGTCGTTTCAATTTTGAGTCCTCCCCTTATTTTACGGTGTGCGCAGGGCAGGCCGCGGATGTCGACGGAAAATCCGCAGGATGCCCGGCTTCTGTAGAATATAACACGCGAGCGGGGGACTCCGTCCCACTTTTTCCGAAAATTTATTTTTTTGCCGAAAGTTGTTCCACTTTGTCGTTCACGCTGTTGGCCATGGACAGCAGCAGATCGAGGTCGATATTCGTTCCGTCCGCGATAAATGTATAGCGATTTTCCCAGACGAGCGCGTACCGTCCGTCCGTATAGGCGAACAGCTGCGCGGTCAGGCGGCGGTTCAGCCGGATTTCCCGCACGGTGCAGTCGGAGTTATCCAGCGCGATGACGGCGGAATCGCTCCAGGGCATCTGCTGGAAAGAGGCGTGCTGACCGTCCGGGGTATGGTAAATATAGATCACGTCCGTATCATCACAAACGATTTCTTCCGCTGTCCAGTCATTCGGGACATCGGGCAGAAGGACTTCGAGGATTTTATCCGGCGTTTCCGTTTCCGGCGCGGCGATCCATACATGAATGCAGTCCTCGTAAAAGTTCAGAATTGCGTGGAGAACCGCGGCACGGATTGGCTCTATGCACATAGCCCCGGCAAAGAGAAGGGAAAAAACGAGCAGAAAGCAGGCTGCCGCTTTGCCGAAACGTCCGCTGCGCCGCGCGCCGGAGGCGCGGATCGAACGCAGAATCCGCGCGGTCTCTTTGCGGCTGATTGCAGCATTTTCCGTATCCGGCGCGTCAAACGCGGCGACGTCCTCATCCAGGCAGAGGCGCGCCGCCGCTGCCAGACCGCAAAGCTCCCGGTTATCCGTTGTTGTCACAGAAGTATGCCTCCGTTCTTTCTCTGATTTTTTTCAGGCTGCGCCAAAGGATCGTGCCGACCGTGGATGCGGGAATCCCGAGCAGCGCGGCGATCTCGGTGTTGGAAAAGCCGCTGTAGTATTTCAGCAGCACGATCTCCCGCGCGGGGGCGGCCAGCGTGTTGATTGCGTCCCGCAGCCGCGCCGCGCTCTCGTGCGCAAGAAAGGCTTCGATTGCGTCCATGCCGTCGGCATCCGGTGTACCAAAGTCCTCGTCGGCCGCCGCAAAGCAGGCGCTCTCCTGCTTTTTGCGGCGATAGAGATTGAAACAGACGCTTTTGGCGATGATGACGATCAGCCGCTTGATTTCGGCCGGGTCGGCGCCGACAAATTTTTTGCGATATCGGATGATTTTCAGGAACGTATCGTGCAGCGCGTCTTCGGCGTCCTGTTCATTGCGCAGGATTCGCCCGGCAAGCGCCTTGACCTGCCGTCCATAGGTGAAAAACAGCTGCTGCACGAGTTCGCGTTCATCCGCGTCATCGACGCCGCAGGCGGTAAGCATGGCGGCCAGCAAACGCGACCCCTCCTTTTCAAAATGTGCTCTGTCGGAATTATAGCATACGGATGGCATGTTTTTCAAGCGCCCGCGGGAACAAACTTTGCAGGGCGCCGACCCCTACCGGTTTGCAAAGAATCCGCACAAACCCGTAGGGCGCCGTCTGTCTCCCGCCGCGGCCAAGCCTCCCCCGCGCAAAAAAAGCCGCCTGCGGGCGGCTTTTTGCTTTGCTCATTTTACAATGTCGGTATAGATTGTGCTGACGCCGGCGGAGAACAGGGCGGCCTGCTCGGCCTCGCCGTTGACGGTATGCACCGCCAGCGGGACGCCCGCTTCGTTGAACGCGGCGATGAACTTCTCGCTCGCGATGGTGACGTCCGCCGTGACGGCGACAAGGCCGCGCGCCGCGGCAAAGGGCACGATCTTCTTCGTGTTCACCTTGTCGCTGTATTCGCCGAGGCGGTAGAGCGTGAGGATGATGTTCTCGTAGCCCATCGCGCGCACCGGCGCGTATTCGTCATAGGCGTAGATCTGCGGGATGAAGCGCGCCTGCAATTCGGGGTGCGACTTGGCGATGGTGCGCAGCACGCCGAGGTTGTTGTCCTTGACGTCGGTGACGATCTGCACATCGGGGTGCGCCGTGAGCCACGCGGCCAGCGTCTCGAGGTCGAGCGGCGTGTACCGCTCGTAGATGCGGACGTTGCGGAATGCGGCAAGCGACAGCGGAACGCCGTCGGTGATGTCATTGGAATAGAACATCGACCAGTCGTGCAGGCAGACCGGCACGCCGTCCGACGAGAGCAGGAAGTCCAGCTCGAGCGTGCGGTGCCCCGCCTCGTAGGCGGCATTGATCGCCTCCAGCGAGTTGCTGCCCGCGTAGCCGTCGATCGTGCCGCCGCCGTGTACCACGCGGTCGGGCAGTGTCACGGGCGATGCGGCGGGCTGCACCTCGCCGGTCCGGAGCATGGAGAGGGCGGCGCCGTGCAGATAGGTGCGGCGGCCGTAGGCATCGAGCGCGGAGAACAGGATGATCGTCCGCCCGTCGATGTTGTAGCCGGGGATCTCGCGGCCGTCGAGATAGACGCGGATGTCGGAATACAGCACGCGCGCGATGACCGTGCCGCTCGGCCGGTGGCTGCTCTCGGGAATCTCCACGCCGCGCACCGCCGCGCCCGTCCGGGTGACGGTCAGCGTGCGGCTCGAGTCGTCGTACCCGGTGACAAAGCCGTAGGCGTCGAGATCCTCGGCGACCACGCCGAGATTGCCGTCGATGTTGTAGGCGGGGATCTCCACGCCGTCGATGAAGGCGCGGATCTCGGTGGCCAGTACCCGCCCGGCCACGTCGCCGGGGCGGAGCGCCGCCGCGGAGAGCGGGAGGGCCGCAAGGAGCAGGAGCGGTATGCAGATTCTGAGGAAGTGTTTCATTGCTCGTAGACGAAATTCTTTCTGTAGTAATAGGTCACATCATCAAAGACGCGATAGGCGTCGCTCCGCAGGTCAAAGCTGCGGTGCAGCACGGGGGTCTTCTGCATCTGTGCGGCGGCAAGCTGCATATACGCACTGCCGCGCCAGCCGCACAGCTCGAACACCTTGTTCATGAGGAAGGAGACCGAGATCGTCTCGCCCTCGCCGCGAAAATCGCCGCCGGTCACGCGCTTTGCCGCGCCGTTGGCGAGAATGAGGTAGCGCGTGGCATAATAGTTGAGGAAGCCCTCGTCGGTCGAGCGGTCGATGTTGATGCCAAGCTCGTGATAGACGCTGTCGGCGTTGCCCATCCAGGGCTTGTGGTCGCCGAAGAAGACCAGCACGACCGGCTCGTCGGTTGCAAGCATCTGCATGACGTAGTCGTAGAGCATCTCGGTGGTCTCGGCCTGCGCGTTCAGGTAGTTGTTGAGGATGGTCTGCGCCGCGTCCGACCAGCCGCCGTTTTCCACATAGGGCTCGGTGTAATGCGGGTTGTCCGCCTCGTAGGGGCCGTGCCCCTGATAGGTGATGTTGAAGCTGAAACAGGGGACGGACTTGTCGCGGCTCTCGTAGAGCTCGTAGAGCATCGGGAAGTAGGTGCCGTCGTAGGTGATGTCGCCGTGCGTCCGCTCGGCAAAATAGTTTTCGCTGAAGAGGTAGTCTTCAAAGCCGAGGTTCTTGTTGATGTTTTTGCGGTTGTAGAACCAGGCGTAGCAGGGGTGCGAGCCGGTCGTGTGATAGCCGTTTTGCCGGAAGTACCACACATAGGAGTTGGACGGCGCGACGAAGTTGTCGATGCGGCTGTAGGGCAGCCCGGTGAGAAATTCCCGCTCGCTTATGCGGGTGTCGCCCGCGAAAACATCGGTCACCAGCGTGCCGGAATAGCCCATCGACTCCAGCTCGCGGTACTTGCCGTAGACGTCGCGCACAAAGTGCAGGTTTTCAAAGCGGGAGAAGTCGTTGTACGCCTCCAGCATGACGGCGACCACGTTGACCCGCTTGTCCGCGGGGATCGCCTCGTCGGTGCAGGCGTCGAGCGCGGCCTTCGCGCCGCTCGCGTCATAGCCGTCGGGCGCGGGGTGGAACGCGTCCTTGACAGAGTGCAAAAACGGGTAGACAAAGCCCTTGGAGATGAACTGGTCGTTCTCGGAATAGGGGTTGATGAGTGCGGTGTTGGACGTCTTCACATTGTAAATATCAGCGCGGGTATAGAGCGGCGCCGCGGCGGCGCAGGCCAGCGCCAGCACGAGCGCGGCGACGAGCCGCGGCCACGCGCGGCGGAACCGCCCGCGGAAGAAAAACGCGAGCATCAGCGTGCCGACGGCGAGGATCGCGAGATAGAAGCCGAAGCGCTTGTCCCAGAAGAGCTTGTAGGTTTCGAGCATCTTTTTCGACTCGGTGACAAGGGTCAGATCCTCGGCGCACAACGGGTCACCGCGGAACGCGACCTTGAAGAAGCTCACCGCAGTGGGCAGCATGACGACGAGGTTGGTCAGGAGCCAGGCGATCCACGCGCGGTTGGTGAGCAGGGTGAAAAGGAGCATGAGTGCGATCGGGACGGCGAGGTTGAGCGCGACCGTCCAGGGGTGGGAGAAGTAGGAGAAGAACATGGCGCGCGGGTGTGCGCCGGCGGCGAAGGCCAGGCTGCACACGCCGATGAGCGCCCCGGCGAGGGCGGCGGCGATCAGCGCCGCGGCGATCCGGCCCTTGGTGCGGTATTTTTCGATTTTATCGGTTTTCCAGGCAAACATGGCATGACCTCCCGAAAAAAACTCTCCTTATTTTATCATAGTTATCGACAAAAATCAACCCCGCGCCGCGGATGTGCCGCCGGGATGTTCCGGCAGAGACAAAAAGAATTTCTTTTTGCAAAATTTCTTGCACTTTCGGTCAGGACATGGTAAAATAACAGCGGTATCACAAGAGAATATGAAAAAGAATTAAAGCCGCGCGCGTTCTCTTGCATTTGCGGTTTTTTTGCTATAAGATAGCCGTAGTGTGAAAAAATAAACAAGCGGGAGAGGGAATACATCCCGCGTGTTACGCGCATACCGCAGGGCGCCGTCTGTCTCCCGCCGCACCTTAGCCTTCCCCGTTGGGGAAGACGGGGACGGAAACGCAAAGCGTTTCCAATGAGTTTCCCTGCGGGAAACATCACGCGTCAGCGGTGGATGAGGTGTCACGCACAAAGAAACGGGTCGTCGAGGCGCCGACCCCTACCGGATTGCGAAAAATATATACACACCCGCAGGGCGGGGGTTTACTCCCGCCGCGTCTTAGCCTTCCCCGGTGGGGAAGGTGTCGCCGAACGGCGACGGATGCGGGTATGCAGGCAGCCGGCACAGCATAGTGCGATGCTTGACTTTCATCAATCCCTCATCAGGCGCTAACGCGCCAGCTTCCCCCAAGGGAAGCCTGAGACACGCAAATTTCTACAATAATATTTATAGTATACATATCCCCGAAAGAAAGGACGGAAATCGACTATGCTGAGCGATACGATCCGCACCGTCAAGGACGCCGAGGAAAAGGCGGCCGCCCGCGTGGCGGCGGCCAGACAGGCGGCAAAGGACGACATTGCGGCGGCGACGGCGGCAGCGGCGGACGCCGAGACGGCGGCGGCCGAGGCGGCACATGCCGCAAAGGCGGCGGCGGCCAAGGCGGCCAAAGAGGCGGGCGACCGCCGCGTGTTGGACGCGCGCGGAATGGCGAAGGCGACCGCCGACGCATCCGGTGAGATCACAAAGAAAAAAGCCGCGGATGCGGTTGAGGAGATCCTCGGAGGCATCAGAAAACAGTGGCAGTAAGCACGATGAAAAAGCTGTCGGTGCTGACGAACCGGGAGGAGCTGCGCGCCCTCATCGCAAGGCTGTGCGCCCTGCGCTGCGTGGAGCTCTCCGAGGAGGCGCTCGGCAGCGAGGCGGACGGCACGGCGCTGGAGAGCGGCGGCGATCCGGCGGCGAAGAGCGCGCTGGAACGCGACATCGCGGCGCTCACGGACGCGCTTGCCGTTCTGCACAAGTATGCAAAAGAGACGAAAAGCCTGCTTGACCCGAAGACCTGCACCGATGTGATGCACTTCGACGCGACGCCGGAATATGCGGCGGCGCGCGGCCTGCTGGCCGCCGTCGGCAAAAAGCTGGATCGCCGCGCGGAGATCCGCACACAGACGGCCGACGCCGAGAACCTGCTTGCGTCGCTCCTGCCCTATGAAAAGCTGGATGTGCCGCTGGAGACGGCCGGCACGGCGCGCTGTGCGCTGCTGCTCGGTAGCTTTGCCGCCGGGGTCACGCCGGACGCGGTCCGCGCCGCGCTCGACGGCACGGACACAGAGCTTTCGGTGCTGTCGGACGGCAAATTGCAGACGACGGTCGGCATCCTCTGCCTGAAGGAGGATCTCGAACGGGTGAACGCGGCGCTCCTGCCGCTCGGTTTCATCCGCGCGGCCTTCCCGGCGGGGACGGGCACGGCGTCCGAGGCGATCCGCCGCACGCGCGCGAAGATCAAGGCGCTCGGCGGGGAAGACGCGGCGCTTGTCGAGGGGCTGAAGGCCGACGCCGCGCGTGTCGGGCTGCTCGAGATCCTCAGCGACTTTGAAAAAACCAAGCTGGCCGCCTACGGCGCGATGGCGCAGAGCGGACAGACGCATTATACCGCGCTCCTGACGGGCTACCTGCCCGCACGGCGGCAGAAGGCCGCGGAAAGGATGCTGGACGCCTTCGACTGCGACTACGCGATCGAGGATGTCCCCGCCGGGGAGGAAGCGCCGGTCGAGCTGCGCAACAACGGCTTTGCCAAGAACTTCGAGTGGGTCATGGGCATGTATTCCTACCCGGCATACGGCACTTACGATCCCACGTTTGTCATGAGCATCTTCTACTTCATCATCTTCGGCCTGATGTTTGCGGACGCGGGCTACGGGCTCCTGCTCGTCCTCGCCGGATTCGGCGCGATCCGCCTCCTGCATCCGAAGCCGGGGATGCGCGCATTCCTCGCCATGTTCGGCTACTGCGGCATTTCCTCGATGATCTGGGGCGTGCTGATGGGGTCGTACTTCGGCGACTTCCCGCTTGCGTACATGCAGCACATGGCGGGGATGTCCGAGGTGCCGAAGACGCTGGCGCTGTGGTTTGACCCGATCCAGAACCCGATGAATTTCCTCATCCTGTCGCTCGGCGTCGGTGCGGTACACCTCGTCGCGGGCATGGCGGTGAAGTTCTCGATCATCTGGAAGAGCGGAAAGCCGCTCGACGCCATCTTCGACGTCGGCTCGTGGTGGGTGCTCTTCGCAGGCCTCGGCCTGCTTGCGGTGAAGCCCGAAATCGGCAAGTGGGTGGCGCTCGCGGGCGTCGCCATGCTGGTGCTGACGCAGGGGCGCGCTGAGAAGAACATCATCATGAAGCTCGGAAAGGGCATTTTCAGCCTGTACGATCTGATCTCCTACGGCTCCGACCTCCTGTCCTATTCGCGTATCCTCGCGCTCGGACTTGCGTCGGCGGTCATCGGGCAGGTCGTCAACATTCTGGCGACGCTGGCCGGGCCTTCGGTCGTCGGCTTCATCGCGATGGTGCTCATCTTCATCGTCGGGCATATCCTCAATCTGGTCATCAACGTGCTCGGCACGTTTGTTCACACCTCGCGCCTGCAATACATCGAGTTCTTCGGCAAGTTCTTCACGGACGGCGGCAAGCCGTTCCGTCCCCTTGCCCCCGCGGATGAGTACACCTACCGCGAGGAAACAAGAGAAGAATAAAAAGGCGCACACCCCGTAGGGGCGACCATCGGTCGCCCGCCGCATCCAAGCCTTCCCCAGTGGGGGAAGGGGGACCGCGCCAGCGGTGGATGAGGTGTCTAATGCTCTGGCGACGGGTCGTCGAGGGCGCCGACCCCTACCGGTCTGGATAGAATCCGCACAAGCCCGTAGGGCGCCGTCTGTCGCCCGCATCCGTGCGCAATCTGACTTCGCCTCCCTTGTGCAAAGGGAGGTGGCACGCGGAGCGTGCCGGAGGGATTGTTACAGAGTAGAGAACAACCCCTCAGTCGCCTGTCGGCGACAGCTCCCTCACTGAGGGAGCCAAGAATAACAGCGGCAGAAGTGCAGTGCACACACCGTAGGGCGCCGTCTGCCTCCCGCCGCCAGCTTCCCCCAAGGGGGCCAAGGATCCGCGCCCCCTTAAAACAAATCAAAAAAACAAAAAAATATAAAACCAAAGGAGACAAACATCATGACTTTCGTTGATTTTCTCAATTCCTGGTTCACCGGCAACAACCTGGCGCTGCTCGGCGCGGGGCTTGCGGTCGTCTTCTCCGGCATCGGCTCGGCAAAGGGCGTCGGCATGGTCGGTGAAGCTTCGAGCGGCCTGCTCGCAGAGGACCCCTCCAAGTTCGGCAAGGCGCTGATTTTGCAGGCGCTCCCCGGCACGCAGGGTATCTACGGCCTGATCACCGCGTTCCTCATCATCTCCAAGATGGGTCTGCTCGGCGGCACGCCGATCGAGCTGACGGTCGGCCAGGGCATCTACTTCTTCGCGGCATCGCTGCCGATCATGATCGTCGGCTACTTCTCCGCGATCCTCCAGGCGAGAGTTGCCGCCAGCGGCATCAGCCTCCTTGCAAAGCGCCCCGACGAAGTCGGTAAGGCGATCACCTCGGCGGCCATGGTCGAGACCTACGCGATCTTCGCCGTCCTCGTTTCGCTGCTGCTCGTTCTCTTCGCAAAGGTTTAATGCCGGAGGGAAAAATGGACGGCGTTATGAACATTACAAAACGGATCGACGACGCGGCTGCGGCCGAGATCGCCAAGATCCGCGCGGACGCCGACGCCGAGATTGCGAAGATCCGTGCCGACAGTGACGCGCGCGTCGCCGCGATCCGCGCGGACAGCGAGGCCGCCGTCGCGCGGGAGAACGCCGAGGCGGACAAGCGCGCCGCGAGTGCCGCCGAGACGGCGAAGCGCGCGGTCACGCTCGCCTGCCGTGCCGAGGTGCTCGAGGGCGTGTACAAGACCGTGCGCGCGCGGCTGGCCGGGCTTTCCGGCGACGAGCGGTTCGAGTTTCTTTCGGGCGTGCTGCGCGCGGCGCTTGCCGAGTGCCACGCACGCGAGGCGCACGCCGCGGAAACCTTCGGCGAGAACATCGCGCCGAAGGCATATGTCCTGCGGCTCGCCGCGGTCGATCTGCCGCTCGGCGAGAAGCTCATCCACGGCTGCGGAGAGCCTGTCGCGCTCGGCGGTGAAGCCGACATCGACGGCGGACTGCTGCTCGAATGCGGCGACACCTTCATCAACTGCTCGCTCGACATGATCCTGCGCGACGCGCGGGAGCAGACCGAGCCGCACATCCGCACCGTCCTCTTCGGCTGAGAGGAGGGGTAAGATGGCTTATAAAGATACGGATTTTATGTATGCGTCCGCGCGCGTCAGCGTGTTTGAGACGAAGCTGCTCACCAAAGAGAAATACATGCAGCTCATCGACGCCGCCGCCGAGGCGGACGCCGTCGCCCTGCTTGCCGACGCGGTCACGCCGGTGTACACCGACGGCGCGTTCGACATCGAGGCGACGCTCGAGGGGCTGCTCGACACCGCCTTTTCCGAGGTGGCAGAGTCGATTCCGAGTCCGAAGCTGTTCGACTTCATGCGCTATGAGTACGACGCCAACAACCTGAAGGCGGCGATCAAGGCCAAGGTCGGCGGGATCTCCGCCGACGGGATGCTGTTTGCCTGCGGCACGGCGGCGCCCGAGGCGGCCGTCGCGGCCGTGGAGAGCGGGGAATACAAAGCGTTCCCGAAGCATATGGCCGCCGCCGCGCCGAAGGCGCTGGCCGCCTATGCCGCCGCGCATGATCCGCAGGCCATTGACCTTGTGATCGACCGTGCGGCGTTTGCCGACATGCTGGACGCGGCCGCGGCGGATGAAAGCCTCGCTGCGGCGGTCCGGCTGCGCATCGACGCGATCAATGTGCAGACGGCTGTGCGGATGCTCGACGTGGGCAAGCCCGCGGGGCTTTCCGCCATGCTGCTCGAGGGCGGCAACCTGCCGGTGGGGACGTTCAAGGCCGCCGACCGCGCGGCGCTTGCCGAAGCGCTCGGCGAGAAGAACGCGAAGGCCGCGGCGCTGCTTGCCGACCCCGACGCGTCGCTTGCGGCGATCGGACGGGCGGCGGAGACGCTGCTCGGCGCGGGAACGGGCGCGCAGTTTGTGCCGTTCGGGCTTACGAAGATATACGCCTATCTCTCGGCGGTGCAGCGCGAGGCAAAGAACCTGCGTGTCATTTTCGCCCTGCGTGCCGCACACGCAGACCGCGACACGATTTTGCAGAATATTCGGGTGTAAGGAAAAAGGAGCGACCATCGGTCGCCCACGTCCAAGCCTTCCCCTTTGGGGAAGGTGCCGAGCTTGCCTCGGCGGATGAGGGCATGCAGGCAGACGGCACAGCATGGCGGGATGTTTTGCTTTGTGCAGTCCCTCATCAGTCAACTCCGTTGACAGCTTCCCCCAAGGGGAAGCCTAAGACACGCCTCCATGCGCATGCTAACCATGGCTCCTCCTGACGGGGGAGCTGGCGCGTCAGCGCCTGAGGGAGAGATAACGCAAAGCAAAAAGCAATGCGCTCCCCACACACCCGAAAGAAAGGTTTTTACCATGAGTAAGATCGGAATACTCGGCGGACGCGACAGCGTGCTCGGCTTTTTGTCGATCGGGTTTGTCGCCATGCCGGTCAAGGACGAGCATGAGGCGCGCCACGCGCTGCACAGGCTCGCGGCCGAGGACTGCGCGGTGATCTTCGTCACCGAGGAATACGCCGCGCCGCTCGCCGAAGACATTGCGAAATACAAGGACAGCCCCACCCCCGCCGTCGTGGTCATCCCCGGCGCGGGCGGCTCCCGGGGGCTGGGCATGGAGGCGCTGCGCGCCGCCAGCGAACGCGCCATCGGCGCGGACATCCTGTTCAAGGAAGAATAATCCGGACGAAAGGACAAACACAATGGTTGAGGGAAAGATAGTCAAGGTCTCGGGGCCGCTGGTCATTGCCGAGGGTATGCGCGAGGCGAACATGTTCGACGTCGTGCGCGTCGGCGAAAAGCAGCTGATCGGTGAGATCATCGAGATGCACGGCGACCGCGCTTCTGTCCAGGTCTATGAGGAGACGGCGGGCATCGGCCGCGGCGACCGCGTGGTTTCCACCGGCGCACCGCTGTCGGTGGAGCTCGGCCCCGGCATCATCACGAATATTTACGACGGCATCCAGCGCCCGCTGGAGACCATGCACGAGAAGTACGGGCCGAACATCATCCGCGGCATCGACGAGCCTGCCATCGACCGCGCGGCGCGCTGGGATTTCCGCGCGACCGCACGCAAGGGCGACCGTGTGCGCGGCGGCGATTTTCTCGGCTATGTCGATGAGACCGAGGTCGTCAAGCACTGGGTCATGGTGCCGCCGAAGGTCTCGGGCGAGATCCTCGAGCTGCTCAGCGGCAGCTACACCGTCACCGATACGATCGGCAAGATCAAGACCGACAAGGGCGACATCGTGGACGTCACGCTCATGCAGAAGTGGCCGGTGCGCGTGGCGCGCCCCTATGCCGAAAAGCTGCCGCCGCGTGAGCCGATGATCACGGGGCAGCGCGTCATCGACGCCCTGTTTCCGATCGCCAAGGGCGGCACGGCCTGCGTCCCCGGCCCGTTCGGCTCGGGCAAGACGGTCGTGCAGCACCAGCTCGCCAAGTTCAGCGACGTGGACATCGTGGTCTACATCGGCTGCGGCGAGCGCGGCAACGAGATGACCGACGTTCTGCGCGAGTTCCCGGAGCTGGCCGACCCGCGCACGGGCAAGTCGCTGATGCAGCGCACCGTGCTGATCGCCAACACCTCGGATATGCCGGTCGCGGCGCGCGAAGCGTCCATCTACACCGGCATCACCATCGCAGAGTACTACCGCGACATGGGCTATTCGGTCGCCGTCATCGCCGACTCCACCTCCCGTTGGGCGGAGGCGCTGCGCGAGATGTCCGGCCGACTCGAGGAGATGCCCGGCGAGGAAGGCTATCCCGCCTACCTCACCTCGCGCCTGGCGCAGTTCTACGAGCGCGCGGGGCAGGTCGTCTGCCTCGGCAGCGGCGAGCGCCGCATCGGCACGCTGTCCGCCATCGGCGCGGTCTCGCCGCAGGGCGGCGATATTTCCGAGCCGGTCACGCAAGCGACGCTGCGCATCGTCAAGGTGTTCTGGGGGCTGGAAGCAAACCTGGCTTACCGCCGCCACTTCCCGGCGATCAACTGGCTGAACTCCTATTCGCTGTACAAGGATCGCCTTGCCGACTGGTACGGCGAGAACGTCGCGCCCGACTGGAGCGCCAAGGTCGGCCGGTTCATGTCGATCCTGCAAAGCGAAAGCTCGCTCGACGAAATCGTCAAGCTGGTCGGCATGGACGCGCTGTCGCCCGACGACCGTCTGACGATGGAGGTTGCGCGGAGCGTGCGCGAGGACTTCTTGCAGCAGAACGCCTTCGAAGAGGGCGATATGTACACCTCGCTGCCGAAGCAGTACGCGCTCATCACGCTGATTCTCGACTTTTACGACAAGGCGACGGCGGCGCTCCGCCGCGGCGCGGACGTGCAGAAGATCGCAGATCTGCCCGTGCGCGAGAAGATCGGCCGTGCCAAGAGCGCGGACGATAAGAAGTACAAGAAGATCTACGCCGACATCGAGGCCGAACTCGACGCGGCGCTTGACGCCCTGTGCGAAGCACGGGACGAGGACTGAGGAGGCGCGACGATGATTAAGGAATACAAGACAATCGAAGAAGTTGCCGGCCCTCTGATGCTGGTCAAGCGCGTGGACGGCGTCAAATACGACGAGCTGGGAGAGATCGAGCTGCCCGACGGCTCCATCCGCCGCTGCCGCGTGCTCGAGGTCAACGGCAGTGACGTGCTCGTGCAGCTGTTTGAGAGCAGCGCGGGGCTGAACCTGGCCGAGAGCCGCGTCCGCTTTGCGGGGCACGGCGTGGAGCTGGGCGTCAGCGAGGACATGCTCGGCCGCGTCTTAAACGGCATGGGTGAACCGATTGACGGCGGCGCGCCGATCATGGCAGAGAAGTCGCTCGACATCAACGGCACGCCGATCAACCCGGCGGCGCGCAATTACCCCTCCGAGTTTATCCAGACCGGCATTTCCACCATCGACGGGCTGAACACGCTGGTGCGCGGACAGAAGCTGCCGATTTTCTCCGGCTCGGGTCTGCCGCATGCCAACCTTGCGGCGCAGATCGCGCGCCAGGCCAAGGTGCGCGGCACGGACGAGCGCTTCGCCGTCGTGTTTGCCGCCGTCGGCATCACCTTCGAGGAGGCGGACTTCTTCATCTCCGACTTCAAGAAGACCGGCGCGATCGACCGCACCGTTCTGTTCATCAACCTGGCGTCCGACGCGGCGATCGAGCGTATCTCCACCCCGCGTATGGCGCTGACCGCCGCCGAGTATCTCGCCTTTGAATGCGGGATGCACGTGCTGGTCATCATGACCGACATCACCAACTATGCCGAGGCGCTGCGCGAGGTCAGCGCGGCGCGCAAGGAGGTTCCCGGCCGCCGCGGCTATCCCGGCTACCTGTACACCGACCTTGCAACGATGTATGAGCGCGCGGGCCGCAAGATCGGCTCGGACGGCTCGATCACGATGATCCCGATCCTCACCATGCCCGAGGACGACAAGACGCACCCCATCCCCGACCTCACCGGCTACATTACCGAGGGGCAGATCATTCTGTCGCGTGAGATGTACCGCCGCGGCTACCTGCCGCCGGTCGATGTGCTGCCGTCGCTGTCGCGTCTCAAGGATAAGGGTATCGGCGAGGGTAAGACCCGCCGCGACCACGCCGGCACGATGAACCAGCTGTTCTCGTCCTACGCGCGCGGCAAGGAGGCCAAGGAGCTGATGGTCGTCCTCGGCGAGGCGGCGCTCACCCCGATGGATCGCCTCTATGCGAAGTTCGCGGACGAGTTTGAAAAGCAGTATATCAATCAGGGCTTCTACGAGAACCGCACGATCGAGGAGACGCTCGACCTCGGCTGGAAGCTGCTTGCCATCCTGCCGAAGAGCGAGATGAAGCGCATCAAGCCCGACATCGTGGAAGAATACTGGCAGGGCGAATAAAAGGAATTGCGGGGTGGCGAAAAGGCGCGCACACCGTAGGGGCGACCATCGGTCGCCCGCCGCATCCAAGCCTCCCTTGTGTAAAGGGAGGTGGCACGCGGAGCGTGCCGGAGGGATTGTTACAGAGTAGAGAATAACCCCTCAGTCGCCTGTCGGCGCCAGCTCCCCTGTGCAAGGGGAGCCGAATCGCGCGCCGACCCCTACCGGTTTGCATAAAAACTGCACACACCGTAGGGGCGACCATCGGTCGCCCGCATCCGAACCGCTCTAACCAAGCCTCCCCTTGCACAGGGGAGCCGCCCCACGCAAATTTTCCGAAAGGACAGGACAAAATGGCTGAACTGAGAGTAAACCCGACGCGCATGGAGCTGAAGAACCTCAAAAACAAGCTCGCCACCGCGCGCCGCGGCCATAAACTGCTCAAAGATAAATGCGACGAGCTGATGCGCCGCTTTCTCGACATTGTCCGCGAGGACAAGGCCATGCGCGAAAAGGTCGAGGACGAGCTTGCGCGGGTCCACCGGTCGTTTGCCACGGCAAGCGCGCTGACCAGTCCCCGCGCCATGCGCGAGGCGCTGATCCTGCCGACCCGCTCGACCGAGCTGTCGGTCTCGACGAAGAATCTGATGAGCGTCATCGTGCCCGCGTTTTCGCCGGTCGCGGTCGGAGAGGGCGCGCACGATATGCCGTACGGCGTTGCGTTCACCTCCGGCGAGCTGGACGCCGCCGTGCGCGAGCTGTCCGCCATGGCGGACGACCTCGTCAAGCTCGCGGAGCTGGAGAAGTCCGCGCAGATGCTGGCGCAGGAGATCGAACGCACGCGCCGCCGCGTCAACGCGCTGGAGTATATCATGATCCCGCGCTACGAGGTCGCCATCAAGAGCATCACCATGAAGCTGGACGAGAACGAGCGCGGCAACACCACGCGCCTCATGAAGGTCAAGGATATGATGCTCGAAGCGTCCATCGAGGCAAAGCGCGCCGCCGACGCGCAGGCGTAAAGAAAAGAAAAAAGCCGCCGACGGCGGCTTTTTTGCGTTGCAGGGGCGGCTGCCCCTGTTTTTCTTTTGCAATTTTTCGTTTTTCCCTCAATAGGCCTCGATGTCCACTTTCTTTGCGCGGATGGTCTCCCCGCCGAGGAACACGCGGGCCACCGCGTCAAAGTTGACCGGGCTGTCGCTGACAAAGAAAGAGGCGCTGCCGCTGCCGTCCGGCCTGCCGCAGTGCGCCGCCACCTCGGCGGCGGCGGCCGCGCCGGAATTGACGAGCGTCACACCGGGGAGCAGCTCGCCGAGGATGTCCGCGATGATGGGGAAGTGCGTGCAGCCGAGGATCAAGGTGTCGATGCCCGCGGCGCGAAGCGGCGCGAGATAGTCGTCGGCGACCTGCCGCGTCACGGCGCAGTCCCGCCCGATGTAGCCGTTCTCCACCAGCGGGACGAACAGCGGGCAGGCGATCGAGGTCACGGCGGCATTCGGGTCGGCGGCGGTGAGCTTTCTGGCAAACGCGCCGCTCGTGATCGTCGCGCCCGTGCCGATCACGCCGATTTTTTCATTCTTCGTCGCGGCGAGCGCGGCACGCACCGACGCATCCACCACGCCGAAGAGCGGAACCGGAAATTCGCCTTTGATGTCGTCCAGCACGACCGAGCTGACCGTGCCGCAGGCGGCGAGGATCACGTCCGCGCCCTGCCGGAGCAGAAAGCGGATGTCCTGCCCCGCATAGCGGGTCAGAATTTCGCGGGAGCGGGAGCCGTAGGGCACGCGCCCCGTGTCGCCGAAGTAAACGAAATCGCCCGCGGGCAGCAGGGCGTGCAGCTCCTTGTAGGCGGTCAGCCCGCCGAGGCCGCTGTCAAAAATACCGATCACAGTGTCAAACCTTTCTTTGTTGCTTCGTCATGCGCGCGGCGCGGAAGCGCCCGCCGAGGTCGAAAAGCGGCGTGAAGCCGAGTCCGTGCGCCGCCGCCAGCGCCGCCGCGTCTTTTTCCTGGTCGTATCCGAATTCAAAGAGAAAAACGCCGCCGTCTGCAAGATTTTGTGCGTAGTTTGTGAGAATTGCGCGGTAAAAATCCAGGCCGTCCGCGCCGCCGTCCAGCGCCATGCGCGGCTCATGGGAAAGCTCCGGCGCAAGCGTCGGCACAACGTCCGTGCGGATGTAGGGCGGATTTGAGACGATGCAGTCAAACCGCTCGGCGAGCGGCGAGGGCGCGGTCACGTCCAGCTGCGCAAAGGAAACGGTCGAAACGCCGTTTGCCGCCGCGTTTTTGGCCGCCATCCGAAGCGCACCCGCCGACAGATCGGCCGCCAGCACCGTGATGTCGGGCCGGTTCTTCGCGGTCGAGATCGCGATGCAGCCGCTCCCGGTGCAGAGATCAAGCAGCCGCGCGCCGCGCGGCAGGTCGGCCGCCAGCGTCTCCACCAGCAGCTCGGTGTCCGCGCGCGGGATCAGGCAGTCCGGCGAGACGAAATACTCTTCCCGATAAAAGGGCCACCTGCCGAGGATGTACTGGAGCGGCTCGTGCCGCGCGCGCCGCGCAACCGCGTCGCAGAGACGCCCGTCCGCATCCACAAAGTCGCAAAAGGGCAGGTCGGCGGCATTCGCGCCGCACAGGCTCGTTAACAGTATACGCGCTTCGCCCGCGGCGTTCTCCACGCCCGCGTCGGCCAGCGCGGCTTTCAGCGCGGCGAAGGTCATTGCGCGCCGCCGTCGGGCGCGTTGCCGGATGCGTCGGCTTCCCCGGCATCGGCGGCTTCCCCGGTATCGGAGGCTTCTCCTGCATCGGCAGCTTCTCCGGCATTGTCGGCTTCGCCGTCCGCCGCGGGCGCCGTCTGCGGCTTGGACGCGGCGATCACCGCCTCCACCTCGCTCGCGGGGAACTCGTCGGGCATCGCGCTCTTCAGCGCCGTGATGGCGATCTCCAGCTGGGAGAGGTCGGGCTCGCGCGTCGTGATGCGCTGCATCCACAGGCCGGGTGCGGAGACGATCTTCGTGAACAGGTTCTCGTGTCTGCCCGCGTAGAGGATGAACTCAAAGCCGATACCGCAGATCACGGGCAGCAGCAGCGGCTTCAGCACAAGGCGCAGCCAGAGGTTGTCCCAGGTGACAAAGGAGAAGACCAGCACGCTCAGGATCAGCATGATAAAGATGAAGCTCGTGCCGCAGCGCGGGTGAAACCGCGTGTATTTTTTTGCGTTTTCCGGAGTCAGCTCCGCCCCCGCCTCATAGCAGGCGATGCTCTTGTGCTCCGCGCCGTGGTATTCAAAGGTGCGGCGGATGTCGGGCATCAGCGAGACGAGGAGAATGTAGCCGACGAAGATGCCGATGCGGATCAGCCCCTCGCACAGCGTCTTGAAGACGCCGAGCGTGCCGCCCGCAAGCCCGAGCAGCATATCCAGCCCCTTGGTCGCAAGCGTCGGCAGCACTAAAAACAGACCGATGCCCAGCACCACGCCGAGAAATCCGGCGACGCCCATGATGAGGTTCATCACCTTGTCGCCGAAGGTCTTTGCCAGCCATTTTTCAAACTTCGTCTCCGGCTCGTCCATGTCCATGCCGAGGGCGTCCGCCGAGATGGACAGCACCTTGAAGGAGAGCTTCATGGACTCGACCAGCGAAACCACGCCGCGCACCAGCGGCAGGTTCCAGAACCTGTTCCGCTTGCGCAGCGAAACATAGCTTCGGTTTTCCACCGAGATCGAGCCGTCCTCGTGGCGGGACGCGATGCTGTAGCGGTCTCCGCAGCGCATCATCACGCCCTCGAGGACCGCTTCGCCGCCCACTCTGCCGAGGCGGGGGTTCGTTTCATGCTTTTTCTTCATTATATATAGACTCGCTTTCCGTACCGATCATGCATTTCAGATGGGGACAAAACTTCAATATACATTATAGCATACCCGCGTCGGATTGCAAGTGAATTTTTTGTGTCGGAACAAATCGCCGTGCAGGGTACGGATTGTATCGGATACGGGGCTTGTCCGCAACATATTGTGGGGGCTGTTTCGGGCCGAAAAAAGTTTCGGAAAAATTGCAAAAAAGGCTTGACAATCCCGTTTTCGGGTGGTAGAATGTAAAAGCTCTCGACAAGAGGACGTCAAAAAGTGAAAAGAAAATTCCGAAAGAATTTTCAAAAAACTATTGACAAATCAAGCCCGAGAGTGTATAATATACAAGGTTGCGCAAAAGAGCGCGGCCGACTTCGGTCATTGAAAATTGAACAACAAAGAGAAAGAAACACAAAGAACTGAAGAAGTTAAGTGTGTGAG
>CAKSLQ010000008.1 GCA_934467415.1 uncultured Eubacteriales bacterium | reverse complement strand
TTTTCCCCGACGGTATGCTCAAGACCATGCTTCCCGTCGGCTCGGCACTGTTTGTCAAGCTGGCGTTCAGCGCTGCAAAGCAATATCCCGAGGCGTGTAAAACGGCGCGCATGGACATTGACCGCCGTATGACCCGTGCCATATGCGAGTGGAGGGACAAAAAGTGACCTATTTCGGAATGCCTATGGGCATGTGGGCGCTGTTTGCATCGTCGTTCCGAAAACAGCTGACAGCGGTGTTCGGCTATGATGCGGACACGGCAAAAGCGATTGCGAAAAAAGCGAAGCCTGAATACAGAAAGATCATTGCCGGTTTGCCGGAATTTGAAAAAGGCGACCGCTTCAAGATGAACCTCGTCAACTGCGCCATGATCGGCGCGTTCATTCTCGCCATGCCGGTGCGTCCCGACATGGAACGGCTGACCGCCTACTACGCCAACGCCATGATGACAAAGCCCATGAAATGGTTCTGCCGAAGGAGCGGAAAGAGCAAGTTCACCGAAAAGGACATCGTCGGCATGAAAGCCGCCGCCGCGCTGAAGGCCGCCGACCGCAACCCCTACTCATGGAACATGGAGTTTTACGAATACCCGGACGGCAGCGGCTACGAGGGACGTTTTACCAAGTGCGGTATCTGCGTGCTGATGCAAAAGCTCGGACTTTATGACCTCACCCCCGCGCTGTGCCGTCTGGACTACACCATGAGCGAGGCGGGCGGCGTGACCGACTTTGTGCGGCAGTACACCCTCGCCTCCGGCGGCCCATACTGCGACTGCGGATATAAAAAAAGAAACTATAAGCGGGAGGTAAATCCATGAAAGAAAGCTATCTTGCAAAGGCGTTCCGAAAAACGGCGCGTGAAAGATTTCCGGAACGGGAAGCCGCGCTGAAGGCCGCTTTTGAAAAGAGGTTGGATGAGCTGCGCGCGGAGCACGCCGGGGCGGGCAAGGAAAGGATGCGGCATCTCGAAGGCCAGATCCTGCCGGGTATTGCGAGCTACGAGACGCTCCAGACGGTCATGCCCAAGGAGGAGGCACTTCAAACCGTTCACGGCTATGTGGAAGCGCGGGCATATCGGCTGAAAAAGACCTTTCTGCGGCTGATGCGTATCCCGGGACTCTATAAGAAGGTGCCGGGTATTTTCGCCGCGCAGACGCCGAAGTTCTTCGGGAGCTCGGCGGGCTTTGCCGCAAAGGAGCTGCAGGTCGGCAACGGTATATGGCGCATCGATATGACGAAATGCCCCTATCACGACGAATGTGTGCGCTGCGGCTGCCCCGAGCTTTGCCGCTGTTTCTGTGACAGCGACGACATCACCTATGACGGACTTCACCCGAAGCTCGTCTGGCATCGGACGAAAACGCTCGGTCGCGGCGACGACCGCTGCGATTTCTGCATGAAGATCGTCGAAAAAGAGAGGAGCTCCAAATATGAAGGCGGACTATAAAAACCGGGTCCGCGGGGCACGCTGCCTTCACGCGTCGCGGGGAAGGACATGCGGGCGCTTCTGCCGGAAACGCTGCGCGTGCTGAAAAGGGCTTTGCCGGAAGGCGGTGCGGGGCGGTATGTTCTGCCCGGCGGTTAGCCACAGCTAACCGCTTTGCGTCGGAAAGCCGACATCATCAATTAAGCTTAAAAAAGGAGGTATCATCTTGAAAAAGCAATCCAATCTGTCCCGACTGCTGGATTATGCGGGGACATACCGGATCCTGACCTATCTTTCGTGGGCGCTGGCCGCCGCCGGTGCGCTGCTGGCGCTGGTGCCGTTCTGGTACATCTGGCGCATCCTTCGGGAGGTCATCGAGGTTGCACCGCACTATGAGAATGCCGTCCATGTGACGCATTACGGCTGGATGGCGGTGGCGTTTGCCGTTGCCGCTGTGCTGACCTACATCACGGGGCTGATGTGCTCGCACCTTGCGGCGTTCCGCATCGCCACCAATCTGCGCCTTGCCATGACGAAGCATATTGCCACCCTGCCGCCGGGGGTCATTGAGCAGTTCGGCAGCGGCAGGCTGCGCCGCACCATCTCGGAGACTGCCGGCGCGGCGGAGACCTACCTCGCCCACCAGCTGCCCGACAAGGCAAGAGCTGTGGCGACCATCGCGGGACTTCTGGCGCTGCTGCTCCTGTTCGATTGGCGGCTGGGGCTTTTGAGTCTTGTGCCGGTGGCGCTCGCCTTTGCCGTGATGACAAGCATGACCGGCAAGGGGATGCAGGATAAAATGACCCAGTACCAGAACGCGCTGGCGGATATGTCGGGCGAGGCGGTGGAATATGTCCGGGGCATTCCCGTCGTCAAGACCTTCGGGCAGACGGTGTTCTCCTTCAAAAAGTTCAAGGACACCATCGACAACTACGAGCGTTGGGTCATCGCCTACACCAAGCAGCTGCGCTGGCCCATGACGTTTTATACGCTGGCGGTCAACAGCGTTTTCGTGTTTCTGATCGCGGGCGGCTTTCTGTTCTCCCGCGGCGGCGCGGACGGCGGCGTGCTGCTGAACCTGCTCTTTTACATCATCGTCACGCCGGTCATCTCTCTGACAATGACCAAGCTGATGTTTATGAGTGAGAACGGCATGATCGTGCAGGACGCCGTCACCCGTATTGACAGCGTGCTGCAAAGCCCGCCGCTTTCGCAGCCGGAAGCGCCGCAGCATCCCGGGGACGGCTCGGTGACGCTGGAGCATGTTACCTTCAGCTATGACGGCGCGAAAAACGCTTTGGAGGATATCTCCCTCTCCGTCGGCGCGGGACAGACGGCGGCGCTGGTCGGTCCCTCCGGCGGCGGCAAATCCACGCTGGCGGCGCTGATCGCCCGTTTCTTTGACCCGCAGAGCGGCAGCATCTCCATCGGCGGCGTGAATGTGAAGAACATCGACAAAAACGAGCTGATGGACACCGTTTCCTTTGTGTTTCAGAACAGCCATCTCATCAAGGGCAGTATTCTGGACAATGTGCGGATGGGCAAGCCGGACGCCACGGACGAGGAGGTGCTCTCGGCGCTCCGTGCGGCGCAGTGTATGGACATCATCGAAAAATTTCCGGACGGCGTGCATACGGTCATCGGCTCGCAGGGCATTCACCTTTCCGGCGGCGAAGCGCAGCGGCTGGCCATTGCCCGCGCCATGCTGAAAGGCGCGCCGGTGCTGATTCTGGACGAGGCCACCGCCTTTGCCGATCCGGACAATGAGACAAAAGTGCAGGCGGCTTTCAACGAGCTGGCAAAGGGACGCACCGTCATCATGATCGCCCATCGCCTTTCCACCGTGGTGAACGCCGACCGTATTTATGTGCTCGAGGACGGTCATCTTGCGGAGGAGGGCAGCTTTGCAGAGCTGTCCGAACGCAAGGACAGTCTGTTCGGAGCCATGTGGCGGGACTATCAGCAGTCCGTCCGGTGGAAAGTGGAAAAGGAGGTTTGAGCGATGATCAAGTATTTACAAAGACGCTATGCACTCTCCCACAAGGGCGCGGTGGACAGCATCAAAGGCATTTTAAGCTGTGCGCTGCAAAACATCTCCTTCATGCTGCCGGTGGGGCTGCTGTACCTGCTGGTGGGCGATATGATGAACGGCGCGCTGACGGCAGGGCGAATCCCGTTCTATGTCATCAGCTGCCTTGCGGCGGCGCTGCTCATTGCGGGCTGCACACGGCTGGAGTATGACAACACCTATCTTGTCACCTATGTGGAATCCGGCGTGCGCCGCGTGAGCCTTGCGGAGAAGCTGCGGAAGATCCCGCTCTCCTTTTTCGGAAAGAAAGATCTTGCCGACCTGACTTCCTCCATCATGAATGACTGCGCCGTTTTGGAACAGAGCCAGTCTCATTTCGTTGCGCCCCTGTACGGCGCGATCCTCTCCACCACGGTCATCGCCGTGTCCATGCTGTTTTTCAACCGACGCATGGCGCTTGCCGCCATCTGGCCGCTGCCGGTGGCCTTTGCCATCGTGGGGCTTGCCTCCGACGTGCAGAAAAGGCTCTCCCGCAAGGCGACGGCGGCGAAGGTCGCCTGCGAGGACGGCATTCAGGAGTGCATAGAGACCCTGCCCGACCTGCGCGCCAACAACGCAGAAGACGGCTATCTTGCCGGGCTGGAAAAGAAAATTCGTGCGGTGGAAGGCCGACTCATCAAAAGTGAGCTGGGAACGGCGGTCTTTGTGGTCTCCGCGGGACTTGTACTGCGGCTGGGCATTGCCACCACCGCCCTTGCAGGTGCATCTCTGCTGGTAAAAGGCGAGCTGGATGTGATGACCTTCTTCATGTTCCTTTTGGTGGTGTCCCGCCTGTATGACCCCTTGGAGGGAACGCTGCAAAACCTCGCCGCCATCATCGGCACAGGCAGCAACATCGAGCGTATGCATGAGATTCTGGACTGCCCCGTGCAGACCGGCAGCGAACAGCTCACCAATCGGGGCTGCGACATCGTATTCGACCATGTGGCCTTCTCCTATCAGAGCGGCGAGACGGTGCTGAAGGACGTGTCTTTCACGGCAAAGCAGGGGCAGGTCACGGCGCTGGTCGGCCCCTCCGGCGGCGGCAAGACCACCGTTTCCCGTCTGGCGGCGCGGTTCTGGGACATTGACCGGGGCAGGATCACCGTGGGCGGCATGGATATATCGAAGATCGACCCGGAAAAGCTGATGAGTCTCTACTCCATCGTGTTTCAGGATGTGACGCTCTTTAACAACAGCATTTTGGAGAATATCCGCATCGGCCGCAAGGACGCGACGGACGAAGAGGTGATCGCGGCGGCAAGGCTCGCCAATGTGGACAGGTTTGCCGAAAAGCTCCCCGACGGTTGGAACACCGACATCGGCGAAAACGGCTGTGCGCTTTCCGGCGGTGAGCGGCAGCGCATTTCCATCGCCCGCGCCTTTCTGAAGGATGCACCCGTCATTCTGCTGGACGAAGCCACCGCCGGGCTGGATGTGGAGAATGAAACGGCCATTCAGGAGGCGCTCTCCCGCCTCATCAAAAACAAGACCGTCCTCATCATCGCCCACCGGATGCGCACCGTCTCCGGCGCGGACAGGATCGTGGTGCTCAAGGATGGTGCGGTGGCCGAGCAGGGCTCGCCAGCAGAGCTTTTGCAAGAGAACGGCATATTCGCCCGCATGGTGCGGCTCCAGACCGAGAGCCGGAGCTGGACGCTCGCGGGGGCGAATGCCGCGGCGGCTGACGGCGGCACACACGGTGCAAACGCTGCATTCCGGCCGGTGTAAAGCACGCATTCAATCGAAAAAGGCAGCCCGAAAGGGCTGCCTTTTTGCATGAGAGCGGTGCGGCGAAGCGCGGCGCGCGGCTCAGGACTGCGCGGATCCGGTGCGGCGCGCGCGGATGGCGGCGAGCGCGCGCTTGGGGAAGAAAAAGAACTCCGTGTACGGCGAGCGCGCCGCGAGTGCGGCCGCGCCGATGGGCAGCGCCACGCCGATCACCGTGCCCGCGAGGACATGGACGGGGTAGCTTGCAATGCCGAGGCGGAAGAGCAGGATGCGGACCGCCGCGGTGAAAAAGGTGTGCAGCAGATAGATCTGAAACGAGTATTTGCAGATAAATTCGAGAAAGCGTCGCACCGCGGCTGCGCGCGTGACGGTGTAAATGAAGCAGACCGACGCCGCGATGCCGAGCACCGTGACAAGGTCGTCCGCAAGCAGGCAGTTGATCCGGCCGCTCCCGATCGCCCACAGGGTGACGCCGACGTGGACGGGCAGCACCGCCAGCCTTGCGGGCAGCGGAACCCGCTCGACCGGCAGGGAATGCAGGCAGGTGCCGAGGCCGAAGGCGAGCACACAGTTCATCGAGGAGTCGAGAACGCCCATGTCGAGGTCGAGAACCTTGCAGAGGAGGAATACGCCGTAGAGCAGGGCGGTCTTCGCCGCGTTCGGCAGCCGGTCGGGCAGCAGCGTCCAGAGGACGAACAGCCAAAGCAGCGCGTACAGAAACCAGTACTGCGCGATGGGGGTGCGCCAGAGGAACAGCATGTCGGTAAAGGACGCGGGGTTGTTGACGCCGGGGGCAAGGCAGTTGACCGTGATGTACAGGCAGGAGAAGAACAGGTACGGGATGCCGAGCGAAAGCAGCTTGTCCCGCAGAAAGGCGAGCCGTCCTTTTCCTTTCCGGCCGCCGGTCAGCGTGTAGACAAAGCCGGACAAAAACATGAACAGATCAATGTGGAAGGACCAGATGAAGCGCTCCGCGGTCTCCATGAACGCGGGGACGGGCGCGCCCGCGGTGCGGATGCCGATGATGACGTGACCGAAGACCACAAGCAGGCAGGCATACCCCTTGAGCGCGTCGATCAGCTTGTTTCTGTTCATATCCGGATTCGCCCCCGATTTCAGAATCGGTCTCAATTACAGACCCGTATTTTATCATAACATAAAACACGCGCCATGTCTACAAAAAGAGACAAAAACCTTGACATTGCCAGGATTTTCGTGTATTATAAAATGAGATATATTTTAGAAAAAGAACGATTATTATATCGAGATCTGTCCGGCTTGCAACAACACGCACAAACCTGCACAAAAAGCGGGCGGGACCCGCATACACCAAGCGCCGATACGGCATTTCGGCGGGCACCGATCCGTCAGACGCCGCCGTAGCATTCGATTTCCGCAAAGGAGAGCCATGAACAGAACATACTATCCCGCTATGGATGTGGTCAAGCTGGTTTGCGCGGTGATGATCGTGTTCATCCACATAGCGCCGCTTGAATCGGTGGACGGCAGACTGAATTCGCTTCTGGTCAACTGCCTGTGCCGGATCGCCGTCCCGTTCTTTTTCATTTCGTCCGGCTTCCTGCTGTTTCGGAAGATGCGGCCGGGCGCCGTGGACTTCGGCATCGTCGGGCGGTATCTCCGGCGGATCTTCTGCCTGTATATGATCTGGTCGGCGATCTACTTCCCCTATACGGCGCTTCAGATGTATTGGGACCGGCAGAATGCTCTGCCGATCTTTCTCGGCTGGCTGAAAAACATGGTGTTTTCCGCCGGCTTCGGCCTTCTGTGGTATCTCCCGGCGACGATCGTCGCCGTCAGCCTCGTTGCGTTCCTGCTGAAGCGGGGCATGAAGCTCCGCACGGTCATCGCCGTCGGCGTCCTGCTCTACATCATCGGCCTTTTCGGCCAGAGCTGGTACGGCCTTGTCGCCGGGCTTCCGTTTCCGCAAGGCTTTGCCGATGCGGTCCGGGCGGTCTACAGCGTGATCGGGACGACGCGCAACGGCGTGTTTGAGGGCATGGTCTTCGTCGCCCTCGGCGCGGCGCTTGCGGCGCGGGAGGATCTCGGCACGTTCCGCCGTGCGGCCTGCGGCTTTCTGGTCTCCATGCTGCTGCTCACCGCCGAATTTGCCTGCGTCGCCCGGTTCGGGCAGCCGCTGGAATACGACTTATATTTCTTCCTCCTGCCGGCCGCGTATTATCTGCTGCGCGCGGTGCTCACGGCGAAGATCGGGGTCGGCGAAAGGGTGTGCGGCATTCTGCGCCCGTGCAGCAGCCTGATCTACTTTACACATATGATCCCCGTCACGCTGCTCACGGAATATTATCCCGTGATTGAAAACTCGCTGCTGCTCACGGCGGCGGTGCTGGCCTGCACGGGGATTCTGACCGCGGCGATCCTCCTTGCATCGGGGACAAAGCCGTTCGGTTTCCTCAAAAAAATCTACTGAGATCTGCCGAAGAAAGGAGTAAGCTCCCGATGGGAACGCATGCAAGAAAGATTCAATTCAATCTGCTGTCGGTCGTGCTGTGCCAGGTTGTCACGATTGCCATCGGCTTTCTGCTCCCCCGCCTGTACATCGAGAACTTCGGTTCGTCGGTCAACGGCGTTCTCTCCACCATCAAGCAGATCTTCACCTATCTGTGCCTCCTCGAGGCGGGCGTCGGACTGGCGACCTCGCAGGCGCTTCTCCGGCCGGTTGCGACCGGGGACAGGGCGGCGATCAACGGCATCCTCGCCGCGACGAGACGGCACTATATCCGCATCGGTGTGACCTATGCCGCCGCGATCTCGCTGATCGCCGTGATCTACGGCTTCTGCATCGACACGGGGCTGCCGTCCCGGACGGTCGTCGCGCTGGTGCTGCTCAACGGCATCCCCTCCCTTGTCACCTTCTTCGTGCAGGGGAAATACAGCATCCTGCTCGAAACCGACGGGATGCAGTACGTCATCACCAATTCGCAGACGGTACTCCAGGTGGTCAGCGGCTTTCTGAAGGTCGCCGTGCTGATGCTGACCGACAACCTGGTGCTCATGCAGGCGGCCTATTGCATGACGGCCGTTGCACAGCTGCTCTATGTGGCGTTCTATGCAAAAAAACACTATAGCTGGCTGGATCTGAATGTCGCGGCTGATTTCCGGGCGATTTCGCAGAAGAACGCCGTCCTCCTGCATCAGCTCTCCGCAATGGTGTTCAACAACACCGACATTCTGCTGCTGTCCTTCCTTACGGACTTCAACACCGTCAGCGTTTATTATGTCTACAACCTGTTTTTCATGCAGGTGGAGACATTTATCGGCTGTCTTGCCAAGGGCTTCAATTTTGCCCTGGGACAGCTTTTTTCCGTCGATAGGGATCTGTTTCTGCGGCGGTTCCGCGTGTACGAATGCCTCTATATCATGCTGAATTTCGTCGTGTACACGGCCATGGCCGTCTTTCTGCTGCCCCTTATTCAGATCTACACCGGCGGCATACGGGACGCCGATTACATCCGTCCGACGCTGCTGCTGCTCTTTGCCGTGGCCAAGATGCTCTCGGCGGCAAAGCTGCCCGCCAATCAGGTGATCGAATATGCCGGGGCGTTCCGCGCGACCCGCTGGCACGCGGTCTGCGAGATGGGGATCAACCTGTCGCTGACCGTCGTCGGCATCCTGCGGTTCGGCATCTGCGGCGCGCTGCTCGGCACGGTGGCCGCCATCGTGTTCCGCGCGGCCGTCACGCTGTTTTACACCAACCGGAAGATCCTCGGGCGCAGCGTGTGGAAGAGCCTCGGCCTGCTCGCGGCGAACGGCGCGGTCTTCGGCGGCATTTACGCGATTTTCGGCACGACACATTTCTGCGGGATGCGTTTTCTCACGCTCTGCCTGCACGGGATACTCAACATGCTGTGGATCCTGCCGGTCTACTGCATCGTCAATGCGATCGTCTGCCCGGAGGCGTTTCGGGCGGTCACCGATCGGATCGGCCTGCTGCTTGGCAGGATGAAGGGGGCGAAGAGATGAAAGACATCGCGAAGAAGGATCTGTACCGCTATTACGGCGACGGCGGCGAGCCGCTTCTGCATCGGCTCTTCCGCAGGCCGGAGCTGCGCTTCATCCTGGCCTTCCGCCGGGCGCAGGGCAGCAAAAATCCGTTTGTGCATCTGCGCCTGCGGCACTTGTCGCAGAGGACCGGAATCCAGATCCCGGCGCGGACAAGCATCGGAGAGGGCTTTTACATCGGCCATTTCGGCCGCGTCATCATCCACCCCGACTGCATCATCGGCAGAAATGTCAACATCGCCACGGGCGTGACGCTCGGGCAGGAGAACCGCGGCGCAAGGCGCGGCACGCCGACGCTCGGGGACAACGTGTGGATCGGGACCAACGCCGTCGTGGTCGGGAAGATCACGGTCGGGAGCGATGTGCTGATCGCGCCGCTTGCCTACGTCAATTTCGACGTGCCGGATCACAGCATCGTCATCGGCAACCCCGCGCGGGTGATCCCGCGGGAGAACGCGACGGCGTCCTATATCGAAAACAGGGTGTGAGACCATGTGCATACCGAAGATCATTCATTACTGCTGGTTCGGGGGCAGCCCGCTGCCGCCCTCGGTGAAGAAATGCATCGAGTCCTGGAAGAAGAAATGCCCGGACTACACGATCGTCCGCTGGGATGAGAGCAACGTCGATCTCGACGAAAACCGCTATGCGTCGGAGGCATACAAGGCCGGGAAATGGGCGTTTGTCAGCGACTACGTCCGGCTGAAGGTCGTGTACGAGCATGGCGGCGTTTACCTCGACACCGACGTCGAGCTGCTGAAAAGCCTGGATGCGCTCACCGGGAAGTACGACGGCTTTTTCGGCTACGAGTGTGGCAAGGATCTGGTCGCGACCGGGCTCGGGTTCGGCGCCGTGCCGGGCAACCGGTTTGTGAAGGCGATGCTCGACGGCTACGACGGCATCTCGTTTTTCGGGGCGGACGGCCAGCCGGACACCACGCCCTGCCCGGACCGGAACACGGCTTCGCTCAGAGCGCTCGGCGTAGACCCGGCAAGGCGCGATCAGGTGATCGACAATGTGTGCTTCCTCCGGGAGGAGGTGCTGTGCCCGATCAACTTTTTCACCGGCAAGAAGAAAATCACGAAAGACACGATCTCGATTCACCATTACGATGCGTCCTGGTCCAGCGATGTGACCAGGCGCACGCTCCGGCTGAAGCGGATCATCGGCATCAAGGCATACTGCTTCCTTTACGGAAAGCTTCTCTACAGATCGGACAGGTGGGAATGGTAAATGGGACATTACATTGACTACGAAAAGGTCGATGCCAGGACGGCGGCCAGGCTGAAAAAGCTGATCGAAAAGTCCTACGGCTCGTACTGGAAGAAGAAGCGGGCGTTCGACCTTGTCACGGTGACGCTGCTGCTGATCCCGCTGATCCTGCCGATGCTGCTCCTGGCGCTGATCGTCTTCATCGACGATCCGCACGGCAGCCCGTTCTACAAGCAGGTCCGTATCGGGCGGCACGGCAAGCCGTTTTACATGTACAAGTTCCGCTCGATGTACGTCGATGCGGACAAGCGGAAGGCGGAGCTGATGGAGCGGAACGAGATGGACGGCCCGGTCTTCAAGATGAAGAACGACCCGCGCATCACGCGCGTCGGCCGGATCATCCGCAAGCTGTCGATCGACGAGCTGCCGCAGTTTTTCAATGTGATCGTCGGCAACATGAGCCTCGTCGGGCCGCGTCCGCCGCTGCCGAACGAGGTGGAGCAGTACACCGACTACGACCGGCTCCGGCTGATCGTCACGCCCGGCATCACCTGCACCTGGCAGATCTCGCCGCACCGCAACGACATTCCGTTTGACAAATGGCTGGAGATGGATCTCGAATACATCGAGACCCGCACGACCTGGAAGGACATCCGGATCATCCTGAAAACGCCGTTTGCCATGATTCACGCGACAGGTAGGTAATATGAAAATTGCAATGATCGGCCACAAGGCCATCCCATCCACGCGCGGCGGCATCGAGACGGTGCTGACCAACCTCTGCCCCCTGCTCGTCCGGGCGGGGAACGAGGTCGTCTGCTACAACCGCTCGTCCGACAGGATCGAGCCGGAATTTGCCGACGAGGTCGCGGACGGCTGCTTCCGCGGCGTCCGGCTGAAGACCGCGCGCACACTGAAGCGCCGCGGCGTCTCGGCGCTGATCGCCTCGTTCACCGCAGCGTTTTGCAGCCTGTTCGGCCGTTACGACATCCTGCATTTCCATGCGGAGGGCCCCGCGGCGGCCATCTTTTTGCCGAAGCTGTTCGGCAAAAAGTGCGTGGCGACCGTGCACGGGCTGGACTGGCAGCGCGATAAGTGGAAGCACGGCTTCGGCGCGAAGTACATCATGTTCGGCGAGCGGATGATTGCCAAGCACGCCGACGGGATCATCGTGCTGAGCGAGAGCGCGAAGACCTACTTTAAGGAGACCTACGGCCGCGAGGCCGTCGTGATCCCCAACGGGATCGCGAAGCCCGAAAAGCTGGACGACCGCATCATTGCCGAAAAATTCGGCCTGCACAAGGACGGCTACATCTGCGTGGTCGCCCGCCTCACCGAGGAAAAGGGCATTCACTATCTGATCGAGGCCTTCAAACAGCTCGATACGGATAAAAAACTGGTGATCTGCGGCGATTCCAGCGACACCGACGCCTACGCCGCCCGGCTGAAGGAGGCGGCGCGCGGCTGCGACAACATTCTGTTCACCGGCTTTATCGCGGGCGACACGCTCGTCTCCATGTACAGCAGCGCCTATCTGGTCTGCCTGCCGTCCAAGCTGGAGGGCATGTCGATCAGCCTGCTGGAGGCACTCGCCTACGGCAACGCGGTGCTCTGCTCGGACATCCCTGAGAATCTGAGCGTCTGCCGTGACAGCGCCGCCTTCTTCAGAAGCGGAGACACGGCGGATCTGCGGGACAAGCTGGAACTTCTGCTGCAAGACCCCGCGCGGGTCGGACAGCTGCGGGCCGCGGCGGCCGACGCCGTGCTGCGCCGCTTCTCCTGGGAGAAGACCGCGCGCGAAACGCTCGCATACTACGAGGACGTATTGAAAGGAGTGAACGCAACATGACAGATACCTTTTCCGTGCTTTCGGAAAAACTGGGCGCGCTGCTCTCCGAAGAAGATCAAGCGATATTTGAGGCGAATTTCTCGCTTCTGAAACAGGATAAGAACCTCTTCGTGTTCGGCTGCCGGGACAAGGCCGTGTGCGGCGACTTCCTCGCGCGCAACCGCCATGCGCTCCTCAGCGCCGCAGGCGCGGTCTGCGGCCGGATGCCGGAGCTGAAGTTCCGGGCGGCGGAAAAACCGGCGGAGAAAACGGCGGAGAAACCGACGAAAAAAACGGAGAAAAAAAGCGCGCGGCCGCGCGCCGAAAAGGCGGAGACGAAGCCGAAGGCGAAGCGAAGGACGAAGCGCAGCAAGGCGCACGTCCTCCGCAACATCATGGCCTCGCTGATCTGCCTGGCGCTTGCGTTTGCGCTCGGCGTCATCGGCGTCAACTATGTGGCCAACCGGACGTTCAAGGAGAACTTCTACTCGGTGGGCATCACGGGGACGTATGAGAATTTCCGCGTGATCCAGCTGAGCGATCTGCACGACTCGGTCTACGGCAAGGACAACGCGGCGCTGCTGGACCGCATCGGCAAGCTCGACCCGGACATCATCGTGCTGACGGGCGACTGCGTGGATCAGGACGCGGACATCGCGCCCGCCGTTTCGCTCTGCCGGGCGCTGGCCGACATCGCGCCGACCTACTACATCTACGGCAACAACGAGTGTGCCAAGGCCTTCTCCTGCACGATGACGCTGGAGGCGCTGGACGCGGCCATCGGCGCGACCGATGACGACCGCGACGTGCAGAAGCTCTATGCGCTGGACAACGGTCTGCGCGCGGCGCTGGAGGAGACCGGCGTGAAGGTCCTGTTCAACGAGAGCGACCTCATCACGATCGGCGAGAACCGGGTCCGCATCTTCGGCACGCTGACCTCTAATCCGTCGGCGTTCTGGCCCTATGCGGGAGAGGCCTTCAACCGCTTCATCACGGAAAACGAGGATGAGATCAAGCTCTTCCTCTGCCATGAGCCGCTTCTCCTGGAGACGCTCGACGAGGCATACTGGGGCGACCTCGTGCTCTGCGGCGACACGCACGGCGGCGTGCTGCGCCTGCCCGGCTTCGGTGCGCTCTACACGCGGGCCGACGGCTTTCTGCCGGAGCGCAAGGGCGCGATGGTCTACGGCAAGTATCAGCACAATTTGTCACAGGTGATCGTCAGCTCGGGACTGGAAAACCGCAATCCGCTGCGGCTCTTCAATCAGCCCGAGATGGTCATCGCGGACATCAACAAGTATTAAGGAGGGATCGGGCTTGTTATCGCAACTCATAAAGCTGGTTTCCGTCGGCATGTCCGGCGCCCTGCTCGTCTTTGCGGGCGTGACCCTGTGGAAGAAGACACGCCACCAGACAAGAAGCCAGACGAAGGCGGAGCTGAAACGGATCATACCCTTTCGGATGAGCGCACTGCTGTTTGCCGTTGTGATCGGCTTTGCCAATACGATCGTATCCTATTTCGACACCGCAAAGCAGGCCAGCGCCGTCATCGCGCTGAACTATGCGGAGGCGTCGCTCGGGCAGAACGTCAACGGCACGCGCTACAACATGTCGGAGATCATCTGCGACGACGTGCTGGAGCGCCTCATCAAGAAGGGCGGTTTCACCGACCTCAGTGCAGACGACCTGAAGCGCTGCTTCAGCGTCGTGCCGCTGAATCAGGGCAACGCCTATTCCAAGGATAACTATCACATCTCGACCGAATTCAGGGTGGAGTACCAGGCCGGCAAGAAAACCAAGAAATACGACACCGGCACGGTGGTGCAGCTGCTGTGCAACTCCTATCGGGACTATTATTTCGACAACTATGTGAATGACTTCCAGTTTGACATGAGCGATCTGGACGCCGCCCTCGACGAGCTCGACTATATCGACATTGCCGCGCTGCTTTCCGACAAAGCAAGCTATATTCTGAATTATCTGTACGGCCTGCAGGTGAAGAACTCGGCATTCATCTCCTCGACGGGCGCCACCTTTGCTTCCGCCGCAGCGAAGGTCGATATGCTGAACTCCACGCAGATCGGCGACACGATCTATGCGTTCATCCTGCAAAACGGGATCTCGAAAAACAGCAAAAAGCTGCTCGCCAGATACAACTACAACGAGACCATGTACGGCTACGATCTGCAAAAGCTGCAGGAGTCCTACACGATCACCAACAGCGCCGTGGCCAAGTACGATAAGGACATGGCGCGCATCGTGCTGGTGCCGACATGGGATAACGACGGCCAGTATTACATGGGTCGCACCAAGATCGGCATCGACACGCTGTCGGTGCAGTCGGTGGCCTACAGCAGCAACATTGCCAATCTGCAAAGCAGCATCAAGGACAACGACCTCAAGCTGCAAAAGTTCGGCGAGGCCTCCGGCAACACGGCGGCCAACCGTGCCTACACGGCGGATCTGATCGCGCGGACCGCGGTCACGCTCAAGCAGCTTGCAGGCGAGGCGCGCCTGATCGGGCAGGAGTACTACTCCAGCCAGATGAACCAGTGCATCTCGGCGACGGTCTATCCGGCGTCCGTCCTGTCCAAGATGCGGGGGCTTGCCGTGATCGCGCTGCTTGCCTATGTTTCCTGCTTTGCGGCCGCGACGGCAAAGGATTTTGCAAGGCAGGACGAGCAGTAAGGAGGGCATCGCATGGAAGAAAAGAAAATATTCAGATACATCAAGCGGATGATCCCCTATGTGCTGATCCTGTCGCTGGTGCTGTCCGGCTTCATCTGGCTCCTTTTGCGCCGGCAGCAGACCTATGTGGCCGCCGCCGTCATCAATTACAACTACGAGGCGGCGGAGCAGGGCAAGACGCCGAGCGGCACCGATCTTGACGTCAGCGAGATCAAGTCCTCCGCGATCCTCACCAAGGCGATCGACAAGATGTCGCTCCCCGATTCGTATTCGGCGGACAAGCTGTCCGCCCGTATCACGATTACCTCCGTTCCCGACCCGGACAAGGAGGCGCAGAAGAACGCGAAGCTGGACGAGGGCGAGGCATTCACCTATGTGCCGACCACCTACATCGTGGCGTTCGCCGCCAGCAGCACCGAGGGCAGCCGCTTTGCCCAGACGATGCTGGACGGCATTCTCGATGCGTATTTCTCGGTCTTCGCCGAGAACTACATCAATGTGGATCACATCAGCGACAACATTGAGGAGATCTATAAGAACGACTACGACTATCTCCGCATGATCGAGTACATCGACAGCAACATCGAGACCACGGTCAATGCGCTCTACCAGCGCACAAGTATCTATCCGTACTACCGTTCGACCGAGATGGGCATGTCCTTTGACGACATCATCGACCGCTTCAATTTCATCCGCAACGTCACCCTCCGGGATCTGTATGCCGAGATCTACGCGCACCAGATCACGAAGAGCAAGAGCCTGCTGAATGCGACCTACCGGACGCGCATCGCGAACAATGCGATCAGCGGCTCCAACGAGCGCGGGATGTTTGACGACGTCGAGGAGATCATCGACGCCTACCTCTTCAAGATGCGCGAGTCCGGCAACACCGACATCACCGAGGAATATATCCTGAAGGATGTGTACAGCAAGGATCTCGTGGACGGAAACGGCAAGATCATCACCAAGAGCGACCAGACCGTGACCTATGACGAGCTGATCTACGCATGGCGCGACCACGACCTGAACGATGCACTCGCGAAGATCGACACGGCCTACTGCCGGTATGTGCTGGACGCCTTCAACACCTGCCGCGGTACCTGCGGCGGCGCGTGCAGCACCTCCGACAAGACCTGTGCGCAGCTCTCCGAGGCGGGCTATGCCGCCGCCGAGGCCGAGGTGAAGGAGACCATCCGCGAGGTGGTGGACGAGCTGAGCGACCTCTACGACATCGCCGTTGTCGCCAACAGCGAGTACAACGGGTATCTCGGCTGCCGGAACATCACGATCCTGTCCTCCGCCTCCACGAGCGCAACGCTCAACGTCACGCTGTACAGCGTCATCGCATTTATCTTCATCACGGTCGTCTGCTGCGGCGGGCTGATCCTGGTCGGCAGAATGAACGACATCGTGATCGCCAACTTCTACACCGACAAGAAGACCGGGTTCCACAACCGCGCGTACTTCGACAAGTATCTGCAAAAGAACAGCAGGACGATCATCGACGACGGCACGGTTATGGTCTCGGTGCAGATCACCAACCAGCGGGACATCAACAAGCTGTACGGGCGGAATACCGGCGACGAGGTCATCCGGCTCTTTGCCGACGATCTGCGGGCGGTCTTCGCCAAGACGGACGCGATGTTTGTCTACAATGAGAACGCGCACTTCATCGTGACGGTCAACCGGAGCGACTCCATCACGGCGGAGGACGCACTCAGGAACTTTGATGTCTGCCTCGACGGACGCGACGTCTGCGAGACGGTCCGCATCGAATATACGGTCGGCATCGCCGAGACCTTCCGGGATCGGATCAGATCCGCAAGAGCCCTGCTCGTGGAGGCCATCCGGAACGGCAAGCCCTGCGTCGCCGAACCGAAGACGGCGGCGCACGGAGAGGGCGACGCAAACTAAAGAAAACTGAAGGAAAGGAGGGAAAAACGTGCCCGCAGAAAAAGCCATACGCACTGTTGTGCAGGTGTACTTCACCGCCGTGCTGTTTCTGATGTATTATTTCGTCAGCGAAGCGATCTTCATCGGCGGCATCGGCATCACGCTGCGGCACGTTTTTGCCCTCGTCGTCATCTTTTCGGCGTTTCTGTATTTTCTCATCCGGCCGGACGTGCCGCGCGCGGCGGTCTCGCTGAAGTCCGCGCTGGTCTTCGGTATGCCGCTGCTGGTCATCGTGCTGTCCTCCATGCTGGTGTGGGTCATCGACAGAAGCGCGGTGTCCACCATCATGCGCGGTCTCTCCGGCTGCCTCGTGTACACCAACATCCTGTCCTGTGCGCTGACCGCCGGGGCGGTGATGTATGTGTTCGGCGAGGACGGCATCTGGTGGAATCTCGCGGCGATCCTCGGCGCCAATCTGCTGATGATCTTCTCGGTCATGCTGTCGGACGGCGTCGGGACATTTATGCGTGAATTTGTGCAGCTGATCCTGAGCTTTGCGGGCAACACGGGTGACACGATCATCAAGGTGGAGATCCACGAGCTGGCCTTCTGCCTCGGCGCATACCTCATCTATATGCTGTATAAGCCGCGGAAAAAGCTCTGGTTCTGGGTCATGTTTGCGCTGGCCGCGTTCTGCTTTCTCGCGGCGTTCAAGCGCATTGCGATCCTCGCGATGGCGGCGGTCGCCGTCCTCCGCATCCTGTTCTTTGCCGTCGCAAGGCTCTCGGATGGGGCGGTGCGCCGCGCGGCGAATGCCGTCATGCTCCTCACCTGCGTGCTGCTGGTCGGGTACATCTGGGTCATCAAGCTGGATGTGTTCTCCGCCCTGGAAAAGCTCGGCATCGACACCAGCGGACGCGCCTTTGTCTATTCGCACGTCAACACATATTACGATTTTTCACCGCTGTTTCCCGGCCGCGGCATCGGCTTTCTGACCTACCAGCTCAACGAGGAGGTCTCGCTCGGCGTGCAGGCGGTACACAACGACTTTTTGCAGTTCTACATCGACCTCGGCTTCTTCGGGTACATCCTGTGGCTTCTGTCGATGACGGTGCTGCGCACAAGCTACTTTGGCAAAGGCGACGCCGGGTCCGCGGTGCTCTGTATGCTGCTGACGCTCTACCTTGTCATCGTCTCCAGCACCGACAATACCCTGAACTACCCGCTGCTCACCACGGTGACGGGCGTGCTGATGATCGGCAACGGCTATGCGCAAAAGGTCGAGCGCAAGGCCGACGATCTCGACGCGCATCCGCTGCTGCTGTAGCGCCCGGAGGTATGCAAACCGATGAAGATTCTTCTGGTCAACAAATTCTTATATCCGCGCGGCGGCGCGGAGAGCTATATGCTCGCGCTCGGCGATTACCTCGCGGCGCACGGGCATGAGGTGCAGTATTTCGGCATGGCGGATGAAAAGAACACCGTCGGCAACCGCATCGGCGCCTATACGCAGAACATGGATTTCCATGCAAAGCGCGCCGCGCGGTTCCTCTACCCGTTCAGGATCATCTATTCGTTCGAGGCCAAACGGAAGATCGGCCGCGTGCTGGACGACATGAAGCCAGACGTCGTGCATCTGAACAACATCAACTTTCAGCTGACCCCCTCGATCATCGACGCGGCGAAAAAACGGCACATCCCGGTCGTCTGGACGCTGCACGACTACCAGCTCATCTGCCCCGGCCACCTGCTCTACAACAGCGACCGCGCCGCGGTCTGCGAGAAGTGTGTCGGCGGGAGCAAGCTCCCCTGCATCAAGGACAAGTGCATCCATTCCTCTGCGGTCAAGAGCATACTCGGCGTGGCCGAGGCGCTGTTCTACAGGATCAGGGGGACATACAAAAAGGTCGATCTGTTCATCGCGCCGAGCCGTTTTCTCTGCTCCAGGGTCACGGCGGACAATCGGGCGCTGTTTGAGGGCCGCACGGTCGTGCTGCACAATTTCGTGCATCCGAAGGCGCGCCCGGCCGACGCGAAAAGCAGCTTCGACTTCCCCTACATCGCCTTTGCGGGGCGGCTCAGCGAGGAGAAGGGGACGCGCATTCTGCGCGACGCGGCGGCTCTGCTGCCGTCGGTGCAGTTCGTCGTGATGGGCAGCGGCCCGGACGAGGCGCTGCTTTCCGGCATTCCCAATGTGCATCTCACCGGGTTTGTCACCGGGCGGGAGCTGGATACCAACCTGGCCATGGCCGAGGCCGTCGCCGTGCCGTCGGTCTGCTATGAAAACTGCCCGATGTCCATCCTCGAGGCGCAGATGCTCGGCGTGCCATGCGTCACGATGCCGATGGGCGGCATGGCGGAGCTGGTCGAGGACGGCAGGACCGGCCTGCTTGCCAAGGCGCCGACCGCCGCCGCCTTCGCGGACGCCGTCCGCGACATTTTGTCGGATCGGGAACGGCTGGCCGCGATGAAGCGGAGCTGCACGGCGGCGGCCGCGGGCTTCCTCACGCTCGGGGACTACTGTGACAGACTGCTTGAACTTTATGCGGAGGTGATGCGGCGTGGCTGAGATCAGTGTGATCGTACCCGTCTACAAGGTGGAGCAATATCTGGATCGCTGCGTCGAGTCGCTGGTGCGTCAGACCTTTCCGGACATCGAGATCATCCTGGTGGACGACGGTTCGCCGGACGGATGTCCCAGAATGTGTGATGCATGGGCGGCGCGGGACGCGCGCATCCGGGTCGTCCACAAGGAGAACGCGGGCCTCGGCTACGCGCGCAACTCCGGGATGGACGCGGCCGTCGGCCGCTTCATCGGCTTTGTCGATTCGGACGACTACGTCGAGCCGGATATGTACGAGCGGCTGCACGACGCCGCCGTGCGGGAGAACGCCGACCTCGCGATGTGCGGCTTCCGCTGCATCGGCGGTATCATGACCGCCAAGGCGGACGACGTGCAGGAGATCAACTGCTTCGACCGCTACACCGTGTTCCGCGGCAAAGAGGGGATCGACCGGCTGATGCTGGAGGTCTCCGGGGCGCGCCCCGAGGAGAAGCAGGACAGCAAATACGGCTTCAGCAGCGTCAAAAACCTCTACCGCGCCGAGACGCTGCGCCGCGGCGGCATCCGCTTCCTTTCGGAGCGGGAGGTCGCCAGCGAGGACGTCTTTTTCCTGCTCGACGTGCTGGATCACGCCGCCTGCGCCGTCGGCATTCCCGGCGCGTACTACTGCTATTGCCGCAACGGCGCTTCGCTCTCCAAGAGCTACCGCGCCGACCGCTTCGAGAAGTGCGCGTTCATCATCGACGGCATCAACGCGCATCTTGCGCGCCGTATGCCGGAGGAGGTGTACAAGCCGTATACCGACCGCCTGTTTCAGGCCTATGCCCGCGCGGTGTGTATGCAGGAGATCCAGTTTGCAGGGGCGAACGGCCTCGGCCGTAAGGAACTGAACCGCCGCCTGCGGACCATCTGCGGCGACCCGCGGCTGAAAAACACCTTGCAGCATTATCCGTGGTACCGGCTGCCGCCGACGCAGGCGGCGTTCGCCATGACCATGCGGTTTTCGCTGATCGGGCTGCAAAAGCTGCTCATGCGGCTGAAGAACGGAGGCTGACCTTGCTTTTTTCGGTGATTGTACCCGTCTACGGGGTCGAACCCTATCTCGCGCCCTGCATCGAGAGCATTCTCGCGCAGGACGGCGCGGACTTTGAGCTGATCCTCGTGGACGACGGCTCGAAGGACGGCTGCCCCGCGATCTGCGACGCTTACGCCGCGCAGGACAGCCGCGTCCGCGTGCTCCACAAGCCGAACGGCGGCCTTGTCTCGGCCAGAAAGGCGGGCATGGCGGCGGCGCGCGGCGACTACATCATCCACGTGGACGGCGACGACTGGGTCGAGCCGGGCTTCTTTGCGGCGGCCGCGCAGCTGATTGCGGCCGAAGACCCCGACATCATCACCTTCGCGTTTCACTACGCCGAGGAGAGCGGCAAACGGCTCGACCGTGAGCTGCTGCCCGCCGGGCTGTACGCCGGCGCGCGGCGCGCGTCCGTCACGGACGCCATGCTGATGACGCCGGACATGCGCCATATGCACTACTTTCTGTGGGCCAAGGTGTTCCGGCGGGACATCATCCGGGACATCCAGCTCGGCGCGGACGAGCGCATCAGCATGGGCGAGGACGTCCTGTGCGTGATCCCCGCCTATCTGCGCGCTGCGCGCGTCTGCGTCTCGGACACGGCCGTGTACAACTGCCGCTGCCGCGGCGACTCCATGTCCCGCGCCTACCGGGACTCGCATTTCGACGATCTTGCAGGCGGCGTCCGCGCGCTCGGCGCGGTGAAGGACCCGCCGCGCGGCTATATGCAGCAGGTGGATCGCTATGCGGCGTTCGTCTTCTTCGTCACGCTGGCCTGCGCGGCCGAGGCGGGGGAGAAATCCGCCGTCCGGAAGGCTGACAGCCTCTACGACGACTTTGCCCCGGCGCTGCACCGCGCCGCGTTTGCGGGCATTACCAAAAAGAGCAGAATCGCACTCCGTCTGCTGCAAAAACGGAAAATCGCGCTTGCCTACGGCTTTCTCCGGCTCTGCGGCAGGCTGAAAGGAAAATCGTAGTATGGAACGATGCGGCATCTCGATCGTGATGGCGGTCTACAACGGGGAAAGGTATCTGCGCGAAACGCTCGACAGCATCGTTTCGCAGACCTTCACCGCCTTCGAGGCGATCATCATCGACGATGCGTCCACCGACGCAACGCCCGAAATTCTCCGGGACTACGCGGCGCGCGACGCGCGCCTCCGCGTGTTCCGCAACGATGAAAATCTGCGGCTCGCCCGCTCGCTGAACCGCGGCATCTCGCTGGCCGCCGGGAAATACATCCTGCGCATGGACGCGGACGACATCTGCCTGCGGGATCGGCTGGAAAAGCAGTACGCCTACATGGAGCGCCACCCCGACACCGACGTGTCCTTCTGCAAATTCTTCACGCTGCAAAACGGTGAGATCACGCCGTGCGCGGTCGGCCGCGCCTGCGATGCGGACAGCATCCGCGCGATGTTCCTCTTCTTCTGCCCCGTGCTGCACCCCGGCGTGATCGCAAGGGCGGACACCCTTGGGCGGTACGCCTACGACCCGGCGCACACCTGCTCCGAGGACCTCGATCTCTGGACGCGGATGCTGTGCGATGGGGCGAAGATCACATGCAGCGGCGACTATCTGCTGCTCTACCGTCTGCACGACGGGCAGATCACGGCCACCACGACCGAAAAGCAGCGGCGCGAGGTGCTCGAAAGCGAGCGCGCCTTCTACCGTGCGACGCTTGCGGCCATGACCGACCGGCAGGCGGACTTCTACATCGACGGGCTGTATTTCCGAAACTGCCCGGACAAAGAACAAATGCTTTCATTTTATCGCCATATCCGCGCGGCCAACCGGAAGACGCGGCAGTTCCGGCCGCGCGCCGTGGTCGGCGCGATGGAGGAGGTGCTGGCGGAATACCGCCGCGCGGGCGTATTCGGCTTGCGCGATCTGCCGTACCTTGTGCGGTTCGGCGGACTGCGGCTGGCCGCTGCGGTCTGCCGCAGAAAGCGGCAGAGCCGCCGCGACATCGCGGCGGCCGCACGCGCGGCCGGGGCCGCCGGGCTTGCCCGGCGCGGGACGCGCGGCAAATTGCCTGTCTATGCTTGGGGGGATGCAAATGCGTGAAAATCACATTTTAATGACGGTTATCTTCGCCGCCGCGTTTCTGCTGCTGTTTGCCTTTGCGCTCGTGTTTGTCCATCGTGCGCTGAAGAGCTTCCGCGGGCAGAAGCGCGCCGGATTTGAGCCGCTGCTCTATGTGCAGCGGCGGTACGACAAGATCCGCCGCGTCACCCGCGTGCCCTGCGGCGTGCTGTACATTCTGGCGTCGGACGACAGCCTGGACGAAAACGGAAAACGGCAGGCATATGCGCGGCTGCGCGAAACCGTCCTCGCCTCCTTCGGCGAGACGGACGATGCGGTCGCCTGCGTGAATACAAAAGAATACGTTGTGCTGACGCGGCAGAGCGAGGCGAAGATCAACACGGTGATCGAGCAGATCCTGTGCGACCTCAATTTTCATGCCAGAACCCATGCCGGTGTGCCGGACATCACGGTCAGCTTCGGCGCCTATCTGATCCCGGCGGGGACGATCGGCTTTGAGGAGACCGTCGCGCGGGCGCGCCTCGCCGCCGAGGCGGCGAAAAAGAGCCGACGGCGCTACGTCGCGTGGGACTACAATCTGCAAAGCGAGTACGACAATCGGACGATGGTGGAGGAGAATCTGCGGGGCGGCATCGCCGGCAACAACTTCTTCCTCGAGTTTCAGCCGATTATCGACATCGGCAGCGGCAACATTGTCGGCGGCGAGGTGCTGACCCGCCTGAGCGGCGCGTCCCGCGTGCTGCACCCCGCCGAGTTCATCTCGGTCGTCCGGGACAAGAACATGAACGCCGAGTTCGACTGCTACGTGTTTGAAAAGGCCTGCCGCTGGGCGGCCGCCAATGCGGAAGTCTGCCGGTATCTGCGTTACATCTCGGTCAACCTGTCGCGCCGCACGCTCGGCGAGGCGGGCATCGCGGAGAAGCTGCTCGGCTTTGCGGATGCAAGCGGCATCCGCCGCGGCTTTGTCGCGGTCGAGGTGCCGGAGGATCACAAAGACGCCGATTACGACGCGGCGCGCGTCCGCGAGAATATAAACTGCCTGAAGCAGGCGGGCATGGCCATCCTGCTGGACGATTTCGGCGACGGCTACGCATCGTTTGACGACCTGAAGAACTTTCCGGCGGACGCCATCAAGATCAGCCAGTCCGTGACCGAGAATATCGGAATGCCGCTCGGCTTGCGCATCTTCAAGAGCCTGGCCGGGGTGGCGCAGAACATGGACGTGCAGATCATCTGCGAGGGCGCGGAGACGCTGGAGCAGATCGAGATCCTGCGCGGCTGCGGCATCCGGTACGTCCAGGGCTACTTCTTCTATAAACCGCTGGGCTCGCGCCAGTTTGCCGAGGCCATCCGCAATAACAGAAACAAGCAAGGAGATAAGTAAGATGAAGCTGAGTTTATTTGGTTACAACCGCAAGGAGACCGACGAGTATTTCAGTTATCTGAACGAGACCGGCGCGGCGCAGGCGGATCAGATTGCCGATCTGAAGGAAAAGCTCGCGGCGGTGGAAAAGACGGCGGCCGAGTATCAGAAGCTCGACGCGCTTTCCCGCGGCGCGCTTGACGCGCAGAAGGCCGAGCTTGATACGCAAAAGGCCGCGCTTGACGCGCAGAAGGCCGAAAATGATATGCTGAGAGCTGAAAACGATACGCTGAGAACCGAAAACGACGACCTCAGGCAGCGGCTGGCCGACCTGGAGCAGCAGCTGCGCACGCAGAAGCCCGCCTTTGAAGCGGACAAGCTCGGCTTTATTTTCGCCGTGGCGTACAAGGATATCGAAAACAAGAACAAGGCGGTCAGCGCCAAGATCCGGGACTATGCGGACATGATGTTCGACCGCATGAGCGAGTACCGCCAGCAGGTTGCGTCCATCGTGGGCGCGGTCACGGAGATGCAGAACCGGCAGAAGGAAGAATTGCAGCGGCTTTGCGACGAGGCCGCCGAGCAGCTCGACCGGCTGACCGAGGCCTCCGCCGCCACCATCGACGACATGCAGAAGATCGAGGCGAGCCGCCGGAGCATCTGCGGCGAGATCGACAACATGATGCGCGAGACGATCAATACCGGCGGCGACCCGCTGGTGATCGGGAGCACGGAGCCGCCGCGCGGCGAGTGACCGGGCGCGGGCGCGCGTTTTTCGCGAAAACAGGATCGGGACAATTCGGAAGACCGTGCGGGCGCCTGCGCGAGGGCCCGCACAAGGAGATGGCATAACATGACAACCAAGAAAACATATCACGGAAGAGCGGGCGGCACGGGATGGCCTGCCTTGCTGCTCGCCGCATGTCTGCTGATCGGCGCACTTACCGGCTGCGGACGGGAGGGGACACCGGCGCCGGATGACGCGGGCGACGCGCTGCCCGTGCTGGTCATCGGCAGCGACAGTTATCCGCCCTACAACTACGAGGACGCCGTCGGGCAGCCGACGGGCATCGACGTGGAGCTTGCGACGGAGGCCTGCCGCCGCATGGGCTACCGCGCCGAGTTTGTCAAGATCGACTGGGAAGAGAAAACGGACCTGGTCGAGAGCGGCGAGATCGACTGCCTCTGGGCCTGCTTTTCCATCAACGGCAGAGAGACGCTGTACAACTGGACGGAGCCCTACATGTACAGCCGCCAGATCGTGGCCGTCCGTGCGGACAGCGACATCCACACCCTGGCCGACCTTGCGGGCAGGCGTGTTGCCGTGCAGTCCACCACGAAGCCGGAGGAGATTTTCCTTGCGCACACGGATCCGCGCATTCCCGCGATCGGGGAGCTCATCTCGCTGCCGAACCGCGAGCTGATCTATCCCTTCCTCGCAAAGGGGTATGCGGACGCTATCGCCGCGCATGAGACCGCGGTGCTGCAGGGCATCAAGGACCTCGAGCTGGACTATCGCATTCTGGACGAGACGCTGCTGGATGTCGGCCTCGGCGTCGCTTTTGCCAAGGACGACACCCGCGGCATCGCCGAGGCGCTTTCCGCCACGCTTGCGGAGATGCGGCGCGACGGTATGGCGGAAAAGATCATCGGGAAGTATCTCGAGGATCCCGCGCGGTATCTGGAGGTGAGCAGCCATGGCGAATAAAGGCAAGATCCGGCACGCGGTGCGGCGCAACGTGCTGTTTGCGGTGCTCGGCGGCATCGTCGTGCTGGCCGTGACGCTGTTCATTTCCGCCCGCGCCGACATGGCGGCCACCGCGCACATGCTGTCCGTCACGACCGAGTACGTCAAGGAGCAATGCAACCACTTTGCCAAGATTGATCTTGCCTCCGAGACCAAGAGCCTGATGCGCGTCATCGAGAGCGGCAAGCAGATCGCCCACGGGATTGCGGCCGATCGGGCGCTCGGGCAGGAAAAAGAGCTGGAAGCCTACGCCCGGGACAGCTATGTCTCCGGCGTGTATCTGCTGGACGGTGACGGCGGGATCGACGCGCAGTATCACAGCGAAAGCGACCTGCCGGATGCGCTGGACGAGGCGCTGGCGACCCGCGCGCTGCTGGACACGGCTCTGCATCCCGAAAAGCGGTATGCCGATCGGTTCCGCTGCACGGACGGCAGTGATCTGGATGTGGCGGCCACCGCACGGGAGGACGCCGTCGGCGTCGTTGCCGTCTACTATCACACGCCCGCCTCGTATAAGAACTCGTTCAGCCTGTCGGCGGCGTCGCTGCTCGACGGCTACACCATGGAGAAGGGCGGTACGATCGCGATCGGCAGCGGCAACACCATCGTGGCTAGCAACGATCTCTCGCTGATCGGCGCAAAGACGGCCGACGTCCCGATCCTGCGGGCGCTCAGCCTGTTTAAGGACGGGGACGCGAAGTTGTACAGCGCACGGCGAGGTGATTCGGTTTCGCACGATTTCGGCCTGATGAAGCGCGGCCGCGACTTCTATATCTACGGCTATGTGGCGGAGCGGGATATGTTCAGCAATACGCCGCGCACCCTGCTGTACACGCTGCTTGTCTATATTGCCCTGCTCGCGTTGATCCACACGGTGTACTGGCAGCTTGTGCAGCGCTACCGGGAGAAGCAGGTCCGGACGCAGGCGGAATATACCGACCGTCTGCGGCGGAAAAACGAGCAGCTCAGCATCGCCATCGAGAATGCCGCCCGCGCCGACGCCGCAAAGTCCGGCTTTCTTTCCCGCATGAGCCACGACATCCGCACCCCGCTCAACGGCATTCTCGGGCTGCTGCGAATCAGCGATATGCACGCGGACGATACGGCGCTCCTCGCCGAAAACCGCCGGAAAATAAAGATCGCGGCCGATCATCTGCTCTCGCTCGTCAACGACGTGCTCCAGATGAGCAAGCTGGAGAGCGGCGAGGCCGTCCTTGCGCATGAACGTATCTGTCTTAGCGACCTCAGGCAGGACATCGCCGACATCGTCATCGGGCGCGCCGAGGAGAGCGGCATCACGTGGGACTGCCCCGATGAAGGGGCAGAGCTGCCGTATCCGTATGTCTACGGCAGCCCGCTGCACCTGCGGCAGATCTTTCTCAACATCTACAGCAACTGCATCAAGTATAACCGGCCCGGCGGACGGATCACCACCGTCCTGGATATGCCGGAAGCGAGCGAGGGCCGCTGCACCTACCGCTGGCGGATTTCGGACACCGGCATCGGCATGAGCGAAGCATATCTGAACCATATTTTCGAGGCGTTTTCCCAGGAGAAAAACGACGCCCGCAGCGTATACAGCGGCACGGGGCTCGGTATGTCGATCGTCAAGGGCCTGCTGGACCGCATGGGCGGCCGGATTCTGATCACCAGCAAGGTGGGCGTCGGCTCGACCTTTGAGATCAGCATTCCCTTTGAGATTGCGCCCGCCCCCGAGACGCCGCCCGAGACCGAGACGCAGGAGGCCGACATTCGCGGGCTGCATCTGCTGCTCGCGGAGGACAATGCGCTGAACGCCGAGATCGCCGTGGCGCTGCTCAGCGCCGCCGGCGCGGACGTCACCGCGGTGCAGAACGGCAAGCAGGCGCTCGAGCGGTTTGCGGACAGCGCGCCGGGCAGCTTCGACGCGATTCTGATGGACGTGATGATGCCCGTGATGGATGGGCTGGCCGCGACGAAGGCTATCCGCGCGCTGGATCGCCCCGACGCCGCCGCGGTCCCGATCATCGCCATGACGGCCAACGTCTTCGCGGAGGATGCTGAACAGTGCTTTGCCGCCGGGATGAATGCCCATCTGACCAAGCCCCTGGACATCGCCGTGCTCAAGGCGTGCATCTGCGAACAGACGGCGGGCAAAACGAAACATCGGTAAAAAGGCGCGCAGCCATGCGCTATAAGCAAAAGAAGGACGCTGCTTGACAGAAAAGAGGATGAGAACATGATGCTGGAAGGCGGATACAGAGAACCCCTGTTTGTACGGGAGGGGGAAGCCTTCACCGAGACGATGCAGGAGAGCATACCCGGTTTGCTGCGCGAGAACCACGGCGTCGGCATTGTCGGCGGGTATTACGGGCCGGGGCTGCCGATCGCCGTGATCAGCGAGCTGGCCGTCCGGATGCTGGGCTACACGACCGCCGCGGAATTTGAGGCGGCGACCGGCGGCGGGCTTGCCGCGCTGCTTTATCCGAACGAGCTTTCGCCCGAGCGGTTTGCCGCGCTTTCCGGCTCGGCGGAGACGCATCTGCGCGGCAAAGACGGCGCGCTGTGGGTGCGGATCATGAAGCAGGACGTGACGGACAGCGGCGAGCGGCTGTGGCTGCTCTCGGTCTGCGACATGGACGCGCTGTATCAGAAGGAGCTGCAGGTCAACCGGATTCTGCTGGAGCAGCGCCGACAGGAGCTGGTGCAGCAGGAGGCGCTGCGGAAGGCGAATCTCCTCCTCGGGGAGCAGACGGCCGAGCTGCAGCGGGCTTATGCACAGGCGCAGAGCGCCAACGCCGCAAAATCCGACTTTCTCGCCCGCATAAGCCACGACATCCGCACGCCGATCAACAGCATCATCGGCCTCGTGGAGGTCGCCGAGCATTTTCCGGGCGATGCGGAAAAGCAGAAGCGCATCCGCGCAAAGGTGCGGACGGTCGCCTGGTATCTGCTGTCCCTGGTGGACGACGTGCTGGACATGAGCAAGCTGGAGAGCGGGAACATGCACATCACGGAGAGCGCCTTCCGCCTGGACGAGCTGCTTGACCGCTGCCGCGACGTCATCGCGCCGCAGGCGGCGGATAAGGGGCTTACCTTTGTCGCGGAGAACCGTGTGCCGCAGGCGGATTTCGCGCTGATCGGCAGCGCGACGCATCTGTGCCAGATCCTGATGAACCTGCTGTCCAATGCCGTGAAATACAATCGGCCGAACGGCTCGATCCGCGCGGTGGCGGAGACGGAATCCGAAGATGAAAACGGCGTCGTCGTCCGATTTACCGTGGCGGACACCGGCTGCGGCATCAGCGAGGAATTCCGGCAGGTGATGTTTGAGCCGTTTACCCGGGAGGCCTCGCAGGAGGCGGCGGTCTCCGGCACGGGGCTCGGCCTCCCCATCGTCAAGCGGCTGACCGAGCTGCTCGGCGGCAGCATCGCGGTGGAGAGCGAGCTCGGCGTCGGCACGACCTTTACGGTCACGCTCCCGCTGCGCCGCGACACCGCGACCGAGGCGACCTCGGGCAGGCCGGAGACACGCCGGGAGAACCTGCAGGGCGTCAGCGTCCTGCTGGTCGATGACAACGCGCTCAATCTGGAGATCACGGAATTTCTGCTGAAAAAGGCGGGCTGCACCGTGCGGACCGCCGCCAACGGCCGCGAGGAGGTCGAGATCTTCGGGCAGAGCGAGCCCTTCGGCTTCGACGTCATCCTGACGGACATCATGATGCCGGACCTCGACGGATACGCCGCCGCGCGGCAGATCCGCGCCCTGGACCGCCCGGACGCGGGGCAGGTGCAGATCGTGGCGATGACCGCCGGGGCACTTGCCGACACGATCGCCAAGTGCCGCGAGGCCGGGATGAACGCCTATCTGCCGAAGCCCTTCACGGCGGAGCAGCTGGCGGACGCCATTGCCGGGCGGGTGACAAAGCCGTGAAGATGCAAAACGATACACAGGAAAAAATGACGGACATATACAATCCATTTCGGAAAGGGAGGCGCCCGCATGGAACAAAAGCATAGCCTGACCGCGGCGCAGGCCGAGGCGGAGATGAACTGCTTCCGCCGGGTATTCGGCGTGGTTCGCCTTTTGCAGGAGGATCAGATCGCCGGGCTCTGCCGCAGGGAGCCGGACGGGGAGACCTGCCCGTGCTATACCTTCTGGGAGAGGGACGAGCCGTGCGAGTACTGCGCTTCGGCGCGGGCGTTTCTGTCGCGGCAGGACGAGGCCAAGCTCGAATTCTTCAGGGAAGGTGTGTATCAGGTGATCGCCCGCTACCTCGAGGTGGACGGCAAGCCCTGCGTGATGGAGCTGCTGCGCGAGTTCAGGGCGGAGGATTTGCTTGACCTCTCGGGTGAGGAAAAGCTCCTGTCGCACATCCACGGGTATTATGAAAAGACCTATACCGATGTGATGACCGGCATCTACAACCGCCGGTTCTATGAAGAAAAGCTCCGAAATTCCACGCTGTCTTCGGGCGTCGCCATGATCGACCTCGACGACTTCAAGGTCTACAACGATGTGTACGGCCATGCGGCGGGCGACGCCGTGCTGGTCGCCTTTGCGGAAAGCGTCCGGAAGGACATCCGCGTCTCGGACAAGCTCGTCCGCTACGGCGGGGACGAATTTCTGCTGATTATGCCGGGCGTCAGCGAAAGCGGCTTTGAGGCCGCGCTCCGGCACATTCTGCAAAACATCAACAGCATCGTGCTGCCGGGGTATGAGGCGATCCGCCTGACCACGAGCATCGGCGCGACCATGTGCGCGGGTGAGCCGGTCATGGACGCAGTCCACCGCGCCGACCGGCTGCTGTACAAGGCGAAGCTGCACAAGAACATCATCGTCACGGACAAGGACCGCGAGATCCCGGACACGGGGAGCAAGAAGACCGTCCTCATCGTGGACGACGCCGAGATCAACCGGGAGATTCTTGCCTCGATCCTGAGCAACGAGTTCACGATTCTCGAGGCGGCGGACGGCCGCGCCTGTATCAACGCGCTGCAAAAATACGGCGAGCAGATCTCGGTGGTGCTGCTCGACATCATGATGCCGGAGATGGACGGCTTCGACGTGCTGGCCTATATGCAGGAGCATCGCCTCATCGAGAATATCCCGGTCATCACCATCACGAGCGACGACTCCGGGCAGACGATCCGCCGGGCGTACGAAATGGGCGTCTCCGACTTCATCAACCGCCCGTTTGACGCCAAGGTCGTGTATCGGCGCGTGCTGAACACCATCAATCTGTATGAGAAGCAGCGGCGCCTGATCTCCACGGTGTCGAGCGAGATCCTCGAAAAGGAGAAGTCCAGCCGCATCCTGGTCGAGATCCTGAGTCAGGTGGCCGAGTTCCGCTCCGGCATGGGCGGCGAGCATGTGACCAACATCAACAAGATCACCGAGCTGCTGCTGCTTCGCCTGCGGGAAAAGACCACGAAATATGCGTTGAGCGAGAAGGACGTGTATCTCATCACCACGGCGTCCTCCCTGCACGACATCGGCAAGGCCGGTATCGACAGCGCCATCCTCGACAAGCCGGGGAAGCTCACGCCCGCGGAGTTTGAAAAGGTCAAGGCGCACACCGTGATCGGCGCCGACATGGTCATGAACGTGCGGGAGTACAGAAACGAGCCGCTTGTGCGGTATGCGCATGACATCTGCCTGTACCACCACGAAAGGTATGACGGCAAGGGCTATCCGGAGGGGCTCGTCGGCGACGCGATTCCGATCGCGGCGCAGGTCGTATCCCTGGCAGACGCCTACGATGCGCTGACGGCCCGGCGCGATTACAAGGAGGCATATTCCGCGGAGGAAGCCGTGCGCATGATCGTTGACGGTGCGTGCGGGCAGTTCAATCCGCTGCTTCTGGAATGCCTGCTCGACATCCGGAAATTTCTGACGAAGGACCGGGACGGCAAGATCAAATAGCATCGGCAACACATCAAATCACCGCGCAGGCGGGAACGGAGAAAACAGAGGATGACTACGGAACAGTTTTATCGGGAAATCGGCAGCGACTATGCCGCAGTGCTGGAGCGGCTCGGCGCAGAGGACATGATCCGGCGCTTCGTCTTGAAATTTCCGCAAGACCCGAGCTTCTCGGCGCTGGAGGAAGGCTTTGCAAAGCGGGACGCGGAGGTCGCCTTCCGCGCGGCGCACACCCTGAAGGGCGTATGCGCCAATCTCGGCTTTGACCGCCTGTACGCCCCGGCGGCCGCGCTGACGGAAAAGCTGCGCGGCAGAGCCTTCACGGAGGGCGCCGACGCGCTGTACGGCGAGGTGGCGCAAGCATATCGGCAGCTGACCGACGCGATCGGCCGGATCGGGTAAGCCGCAGGCAAAGCGGAGACCCACGACCGCGCACAGGCAGAAAGAAAAACGGCGCAAAAAAAGAGCCGACGGCTTCGTCGGCTCAGAGTGATGACAAACCCTCAGATTCAAATCGGCATCATCAAAATGCAGAAAGAATCATACGGACAGTCGAGGACGCCTGTCCCTACAGGCCATACATGTGTATCTAACAAAGCCTCCTCCTGACGGGGGAGGTGTCACGGCTTGCCGTGACGGAGGGAGAGATACCGCCTGAGCCGACGGCTTCGTCGGCTCTTTTTTGCCGTCACAGGAAAAAGGCTTTCCGCGCGGAAAGCCTTTTATCTTTTTACTTCTGTTCGAGCTTATATTTCGTGCCTTGCGCGGTATCCTCCAGGATGACGCCGCGGGAGAGCAGCTCGGCGCGGATGGCGTCCGCCTTGGCATAGTCCTTCGCCTTCTTGGCCGCGGTGCGCTCCGCGATCTTTGCCTCGATCTCGGCGATGAACGCGCTGTCATCGTTCGCTTCCCGGACAAAGCCGAGCAGGCCGGTCAGCTCGTCGAAAATCGCCTTCGCCGCGCGCACGGTCTTCTCGGATGCGCCGCCCTTGACCAGGAGGTTCAGCTCGCGCACGATGTCATAGACCGATGCGATCGCGCTGCCGGTGTTGAGGTCGTCGTCCATCGCCTCGATGAAGGCCGCCTTGGACGCCTCCACGCGGGCAAGCGCGTCTTCCTCGCCGTCGGCATGTGCCTCGGGCTGCACGTTCTTGAGGTAGAAGTCCACGTCCGCCGCGCAGTTGAAGATGCGCTCCAGCGCCGCCGCCGACTGCTCGATGATCTCCTTGGAGAAGTTGATCGGGCTGCGGTAATGCGCGCTCAGGATGAAGTGGCGGATGGGCAGATAGCCGTATTCTGCGGCGATCTCGCGCACCGTGAAGAAGTTGCCGAGTGACTTCGACATCTTCTTGTTGTCGATGTTGATATAGCCGTTGTGCAGCCAGTAGTGCGCAAACGGCACGCCGTTGCAGCACTCGGACTGCGCAATTTCGTTTTCGTGGTGGGGGAAGGTGAGGTCCTGCCCGCCGCAGTGGATGTCAATCGTCTTGCCGAGGTAGCGCAGGTTCATCGCCGAGCACTCGATGTGCCAGCCGGGGCGACCCTTGCCCCACGGGCTGTCCCAGGACGGCTCGCCCGGCTTTGCCCCCTTCCAGAGCGCGAAGTCCAGCGGGTCCTCCTTCTGCGAGGACACGTCGATGCGCGCGCCCGCCTCCAAATCTTCTATCGGCATGTGCGAGAGCTTGCCGTATTCCTTGAACTTCGTCGTGCGGAAGTAGACGTCGCCGTCCACCGCGTAGGCATAGCCCTTGTCCACCAGCGTCCCGACGATGCCGAGGATGGTGTCGATGTTGTCGGTGGCCAGCGGGTGAACGTCCGCGGGGCGGACGCCGAGGCCCTTTGCATCGGTGAAATACTCGTCGATGTAGCGCTTGGCGATGACGTCGTAGGTCACGCCCTCCTCGTTGGCGCGGCGGATGACCTTGTCGTCGATGTCGGTGAAGTTCTGCACGAAGGTCACGTCGTAGCCGCGGTATTCGAGGTAGCGGCGGAGCATGTCGAAGACGACAAAGCAGCGCGCATTGCCGACGTGAAAATAGTTATAGACGGTCGGGCCGCAGGCGTACATCCTGACCTTGCCCGGCTCGATCGGGACAAATTCTTCTTTTTTGCGGGTGAGCGTGTTGTAGAATTGCATGGTGCTGTCCTTTCAGGCGTCGGCGGACGGGTCCTTGCCCGGCGCGGCGGTTTGTTCTTCGGTTTCTTTGTCTGCGGCTGCTTTCGCCGCCTCGGCTTCCTCGAATTGGCGGAGCTTCTTTTCCAGCGCGTGGAGGCGATGCTCGACACGGCAGAATTCCTGTGCCACCGGGTCCGGGACGTGAACGTGATCCAGATTGTCGGAGACCTTTTTGCCCGCGATGCGCACGACGCGCGCGGGGACGCCGACGGCGGTCGCGTCGCTCGGGACCTCCTCCAGCACCACGGCGTTGGAGGCGATCTTCGCACGGTCGCCGACCCTGAACGGGCCGAGCACCTTGGCGCCCGAGCCGACCATCACGCCGTTGCCGAGCGTGGGATGGCGCTTGCCGGTGTGCTTGCCGGTGCCGCCGAGCGTCACGCCCTGGTAGAGCGTGCAGTCGTCGCCGATCTCGGCGGTCTCGCCGATGACGACGCCGCTGCCGTGGTCGATCACCAGACCCTTGCCGATCTTGGCGCCGGGGTGGATCTCGATGCCGGTGAGAAACTTCGCGCCCTGGCTGACGGCGCGCGCGCTCATGCGATGCCCGTGCGTGTAGAGGGCGTGCGCGGCGCGGTGCAGCAGCACGGCGTGCAGCCCCGAGTAGAGTAAGAGCACCTCGAGGTCGCTCTGCGCGGCAGGGTCGCGGTCGCGGAAGGCGGCGACGTCGTATTTCACCGACTTCACCGCGCGTTTCACCGCGCGCTTTGCCCGGCCGAGGTCGGGCAGCGCGATGTCTATGTTCATCTCAAATTTATCCTTCATGGGTGTCCTCCGGGAGACGGTATACGTTGACGTTATACGCGCCGTACTATTGATTATACGCGTTATACGTTGGCTTGTAAAGGGGTTTGTCAAAAGCGTCCGCCCTTTTTCCGGTCTTTTTTGTCTTTCAGAATGCGGTACAGCTCCACATAGCTGTCGTGGCGGGAGCGCTCGATTTCGCCGCGCGCGACGGCCTCGCACACGGCACAGCCGTCCTCGCAGAGGTGCGTACATTTCGTATAGCGGCAGTGCCCGAGCCAGGGCGTAAAATCCGGGAATGCGTCGGCGAGGTCGCCGACCTGCATGAAGTCGAAGCGCATGAAGTCCAGCATACCGAAGCCCGGCGTGTCGGCGACGAGGCCGCCGTCGGCCTCAAATAGCTCGACATGGCGGGTGGTGTGCCTGCCGCGCTCGATCTTTTCGCTGATGCTGCCGGTCGCAAGCGCGAGGGCGGGGAACAGCAGATTGAGCAGCGTGGACTTACCGATGCCGGAGGCGCCCGCAAAGGCGGCGGTCTTCCCCGGGAGGTTTTCCGCAAGAAAGTCGCGCAGCGCACGGGCCTCGTCCCGGTCGAAGCGCAGCATATCGCCGTCTTCGTCCGCGCCCGCGCCGAGCCCCCGCAGCGTGAAGGCGGGGAACCCGCTTTTCCGGTACAGCGCGGCGATGTGCGCGCCGCCCGCGGGGTCAAGATCACACTTGGTGATGACGAAGACCGGCAGGATGCCGTCGTGTACGCAGATGGCACTGAGCTTGTCCAGCGTGGAAAGCACGGGTGCGGGCTTTGCCGCGGCCGCGGTGATGAACAGGATGTCGAGATTGGCCATCGGCGGGCGGATCAGCAGGTTCTTCCGCGCCCCGATGGCTTCGATGTAGGCGTCGCCGTTTTCCTCGACGCGGCAGCATACGTCATCGCCCACCTCGGGCGAAATCTGCGCATGGCGGAACGCGCCGCGCGCCCGCGCGGTGATGTGCGCGCCGTCCGCGCAGAGGACGGTGTACTTGCCGCCGACGCCCTTGACGATCTTTCCGTTTGCCTTTTCCATATCAGTTGAAGCGGTTCGACAGCCAGTCGTCAAAGTCGGTGGCCGCCGACGTTGAGACAGGCTCGGTCGTCGTTTCGGCCGGCTCGGTCACGGCCGGCTCCGGCCCCTTGGAGATGACGAAGTTGATCTTGGCCATGCCCTTCGGCACGGGCGTCCCCATGCTGAGGCTCTGCTCCACGATGATGCCGTAGTCGGCGTAGTCGTCGTAGCGGTAGCTGATCGTGCCGAGACGCAGATCGCTCCTGACGAGCAGCTCATAGGCGTCCACCGAGGTCGTACCGACAAAGTTCGGCACGACGGTGGTCTCGATCTTCTCCCCCTTGCTGACGAGCAGGATGACCGTCGCCCCCGCCGAGACCTTTTCACCTGCGGCGGGCGAGGTCGAGATGACGCAGCCGTCCGGCACAACGTCGCTGTAGTCTTCGCTGACCGTCACCGTGAAGCCCTTGCCGCGCAGATCAATCTGTGCCTGCCGCTTGTCGAAGTAGGTGTAGTCGTCCATATACAGCTCCTCCTCGCCGCGGCTGACCGTCAGCGTGAGGTCGGCAAACTTCTGCCCCTTGATGCCCTTGCGGGATTCGCCCGCCTTCGGCGTCTGGGCGATAACGGTCCCGCTCTCGGTGTCGGCCGAGTAGGCGTAGTCCACCTTGACGCGGTAGTTTGACTTTTCAAGCTCCTTTTGCAGCGCGTCGTCGTAGGCGCGGCCGACAAACTGATCCACCTCGATGGTGACGGTGTTGTTGGCGGTGTCGCCGAAGAAAATGTCATGCACCACGGTAAACGCGCTGATGAGCGCGACAAGGAGAAACGCCGACGCTACGCCCATGATGATGGGGAGCATCGTACTCTTTTTCGACTGTGTGCCGCTGTGCTTTTTCGGCGTATTTTTCTGCTTGAACACGACGCCCGGATTCTCGCGCACCCGCTTTAAGAGGTCGATCATCTGCGTCGCTGTCTGAAAACGCTTGTCCTTATCCTTTTCCATCGCAAAGAGGATGATCTGCTCCAGCCCCTCCGGGATGTTCGGGTTCAGCTCGTGCGGGGGCTTCGGTTCCTCGCTGATCTGCTTTAAGGCGATGCTGACCGGGTTCTCGCCGTCAAACGGCAACTTGCCGGTGATCATCTCATACATCATCACACCGACCGAATAGAGGTCGGCGCGGCGGTCGATGCCCTTTTCCCCCGCCGCCTGCTCGGGACTGATGTAGTAGACCGTGCCGATCGCCTTGTCGGTGGCGGTCAGGGTCTTTGCGTCGGGCAGCTTTGCGATGCCGAAGTCGGTGACCTTGATCTGCCCGCTGCGGAGCAGCATGATGTTCTGCGGCTTGATGTCGCGGTGGACGACGCCGCCGAGATGCGCGTGCTCCAGCGCGCGCAGGATCTGGATGGAGTAGGCGATGGTCTCCTTGACGGAGAGCGCGCCCTTGCGCTGCATATACGCCTTGAGCGTGATGCCGTCGATGTACTCCATGACGATATATTTGTATTCGCCCTTGACCGAAACATCGAAAATTTTCACGATGTTGGGGTGCGAGAGCATGAGAACGGCTTTGGATTCGTTGATGAAGCGCTGCACCGAGACCTCGTCCGCCGCAAACTCCTCCTTGAGGATCTTGACGGCGACCGTGGTCTTTTTGAGGAGGTCGTCCGCCTCAAAAACCATCGCCATACCGCCGATGCCCACCAGGCGTTTCAGACGGTAGCGGTTGTCCAGCACAAGGCCGATATAATTCTGATATGCGTCCATAGATGCACGGTCTGCCGGAGCAGCCTTAGACCTCCTCTTCCGGTTTGTCCAGTTCAACGGCGACGGCGGTGATGTTGTCGCTGCCGCCTGCGCGGTTTGCTTCGTCGATGAGCGTTTTCACAAAGTCTTCGCCGTCCGGGTGCTCGCGCCGCAGGGGTGCAAGCGCGGGGGCGTCGATGTAGTTGGAAAGCCCGTCCGAGCAGAGCAGCAGCGTCTTGCCCGCGTACTGCTTCTTCTCGATGACCGAGACGTCCACCGAGACCTCGCGGTCCACGCCGACGGCACGTGTGATGATGTTTTTCTTGGAGCTCTTGCGCGCCTCCTCGGGCGTGAGCTTGCCGATGTCCACAAGGTACTGGACAAAGGAGTGGTCGCGCGTGATCTGCATCGCGCCGTCACGGTCGATGAGGTAGGCGCGGCTGTCGCCGACGTTGGCGACATAGATGCGGCCGTTGACAATCAGCGCGGCGACCATGGTCGTACCCATGCCTTCGAGCGCGTGGTCGGCCTCGGCCAGCGCGTAAATCTTGAAATTGGCGCGGTCTGCCGCCGAGGCGAGCGCCGCCTGAATCACGGCGGGCTCGGTGCCGTGCCGCTCGGAAAAGAAGGCGTCGAAATAACTCTCCACCTCGTGTGCCGCCGTGGCAGAGGCACATTCGCCGGCGTTTGCACCGCCCATGCCGTCGAAGACGGCAAAGAGCGCGCCGTCGCCATAGCTTTTGGCGAGGTAGGCGTCCTCGTTCAGTTCACGGACGCTGCCGACATCGGAGAGGGCAAAAAATTTCATGGACCTGACCGTTCCTTTCAAAGAAGTCATGCGTGGGGGTGAAATCTAACCAAGCCTCCCCCCGGCAAAGGGAGGTGGCATGCGAAGCATGCCGGAGGGATTGTTACAGAGTAAGGAACAACCCCTCAGTCACCTTGCGGTGACAGCTCCCCTTGCACAGGGGAGCTGAAGGGCTCGCTCCCGCCGCAACTTAGCCTTCCCCCAAGGGGGAAGCCTTACGCCCGACGGCGCGGCGGAGCTGGCCGCAGGAGGCGTTGATGTCCGGGCCGAGCGTGCGGCGCACCGTGGCGGTGATGCCGCTTTGCTCAAGGCTCTCGCGGAAGCGTTCGATGCTCTCGCGGCTGCCTTTGGCAAAGCCGCTCTCCCGCACCGGGTTGACCGGGATGAGGTTGACGTGCAGGGCGTCGCCGCGCGCAAAGTAGCGGCGGAGCAGGGCGGCAAGCTCTTTTGCATCGGCGGGGGTATCGTTTTCCCCGGCGATGAGGGTGTATTCGATCGACACGCGCCGCCCGGTCGCGTCAAAATAGTGCTTGACGGCGGTGAGCAGCTCGTCGATGCCCCATTTGCGGTTGACCGGCATCAGCGCCGAGCGGCGCGTGTCGTTTGCCGCGTGGAGCGAAATCGAGAGCGTGATCGCGAGGTCTTCCTTTTCCAGCTCGCCGATCTTCGGGACGATACCGGAGGTGGACACCGAGATGTGCCGCCCGCCGATGTTCAGCCCGTCTGCCGAGGTGACGAGGTGCAGGAATTTCACGGTATTTTCGTAGTTGTCGAGCGGCTCGCCGATGCCCATCATCACGACGCCGTCGATGCGCTCGCCGAGGTCGCGGGATGCGGCGGTGAGCTGGCCGAGCATCTCGGACGGCGCAAGGTCGCGCACCTTGCCGCCGATGGTGGAGGCGCAGAAGCGGCAGCCCATGCGGCAGCCGACCTGCGAGGAAATGCAGGCGGTGGTGCCGTGCTTGTAGAACATGATGACGGTTTCGACGCATTCGCCGTCGTCGAGGCGGAAGAGGTACTTCACCGTGCCGTCCACCCCGGAGACCAGCTTGCGTTCGATTTTCGGAATGCCGCTCGTGCAGGTCTCGATAAGACGCGCGCGCAGGGCGGCGGGCAGGTTGGACATGCCGTCAAAATCCACGCCGCGCCGCAGCCATTCGGCAATCTGCGCCGCGCGGAAGCGGCTCTCGCCGATGGAGCGGATGTAGTCCTCCAGCTCGGCTCGGGTCATGGAGCCGAGGTCGGTTTTGATATTGGCGTCTGCCATGTCAGTCTCCTGTTCTCTGCATCAGGCCGATGAAGAAGCCATCCCGGCGGCCGTCCGGCAGCAGGGTGACAGCGCCGCCGCGGCTTGTGACCGACCCGACGGTGAAGTCGAGCGGGGTAAACGCGGGGTTTTCGGCAAGGAATGCGCGGAAATTGTCTTCGTTCTCCGCCCGCGTCAGCGTGCAGGTGGAAAAGAGCAGTCTGCCGCCGCAGCGAAGATAGCGCGCCGAGGCGCGGAGGATCTCGCCGCCGAGCGGCGCGAGCGTCCTGTAAAGCTCGGGATCGTGGAAGCGGATCTCCGGCTTCTTCGCCATGACGCCGAGCCCCGTGCAGGGGACGTCGCAGATGACGAAATCGCATTTGCCGCACAGGTCCTCGCGCGGCGTGCGCGCGTCGCGCGCTTCGGTGCCGAGGATGTCGATGCCGAGCCGCGCGGCCGCCGCCGTGATCAGCGGCAGCTTGCTTGCGTGCAGGTCAAAATCGTGGATTTTGCCCGTGTTTTGCATGAGCAGGGCGGCGTGCAGGCTCTTGGAGCCGGGGCAGGCGCAGACGTCCGCGCCGACCTCGCCGGGGCGGGGGTCGAGCGCCGTCACCGCGATCTGCGAGGCCTCGTCCTGCACAAAGAAGCTTCCGTCGCCGAGCGCTTCACCGAGTGCGCTGTAGGGCAGGTTCTGCAAAAGGGTGATGCCGCGCGGCGCGTCCGCACAGGCTTCGGCGGCGATGCCCGCCGCGCGGAGCGCGGCCAGCGCGTCTTCGCGCGAGCGGCGCAGGGTATTGACCGCAAGGGTGATCGGCGGGTGCGCCGTGAGCGCCGTGAGCGCGCGGTCGGCGTCCGCGCCGAGGTTTTCGTCAAGGAGGCGGACAATGGGCGCGGGGAAGCCGGTCTCCACCGCCCGCCGCTCGACAGGGTCGGCCGGCAGGGGGATTTCCGCCCCGCGGCGGAGGTAGCCGCGCAGGATGCCGTTGAGAAAGGCGCGCTCCCCGGCGCTTTTGCCGAGGGCGACCGTCTCCGCGACGGCGGCGTGCGGCGGGATGCGGTCGAGGTACATCAGCTGGTACAGCCCGAGCCGCAGGATCTGCCGCATCCGCGCGCCGACCTTTTGGGGATCGGCGGCAAGCGCGTCGATATAGTAGTCAAGGGTCACGCGCCGCTCGGTCACGCCGTAGACCAGCGTGGAGAGCAGGGCGCGGTCGCGCGCGTCGCAGGGGTGAGCCGAGAGATAGCCGTCCAGCGCCAGCGCGATGTATTTGTCGCCCGCTTCTGCGTCACGCAGCAGCGAGAGCGCAGTCTTGCGTACATGCATGGCCGTGTCAGTCGCGGCGGTTTCTGCCGCCGAACAACAGGATGAGACGAAGCAGGCTGGCCAGGCTGACGGCGAGGGCCGCAACGTAGGTCAGCGCGGCCGCGCGCAGCACGGCTTTGGCGCCCTTGACCTCGGTGCCGGAGGCGCAGCCCGCCTCCAGCGCGGCGACCGCGCGGCGCGAGGCGTTGAACTCGACCGGCAGGGTGACGAGCTGGAACAGGGTGGACATGGAGAAGGCGAGGATGCCGATGTCCACGAGCATGGCGGAGGAGAGAATCAGCCCGAGCAGCACCAGCGGCATTGCCAGCTGTGAGCCGATGTTGGTGGCGGGGATGATGGCGGCGCGCAGCTTCATCGGCGAATAGCCGACGGCGTACTGCACGGCGTGTCCCGCCTCGTGGGCGGCAACGCCGACCGCCGAGACGGTGGTCGCGTCATAGACGTTCTCCGAGAGGCGGATGGTGTTGGTCTTCGGGTCGAAATGGTCGGTCAGATTGCCGGAGATGCGCTCGATGCGCACCCCGACAACGCCGTTGGCTTCAAGCACGCGGCGGGCGCTCTCCGCGCCGGTCATGCCGCTCGGCGCTGTCACCTTGGAATAGCGCGAGAACGTGGAATTGACGTTGATCTGCGCCCAGAGTGCGAGCAGCATCGCGGGCACGACCAGAATGATATACCAGGAGTCAATATAGAGGTAAGGCATAAAATCTCCTTTCCGTGCGGTGTGCGCACATGGATCAGCCGAGCTTGTCGCCGGCGGCGATCTGCCTGCCGTTTACAAGGTCGGCGGCGCTCTGTGCCTTTTTGCCCTCGGGCGTCGCGGTCTCAAGCACGAGCACGCCGCGGCCGCAGGCAACCCGGATGCCGCCCTTGTCGGCGGCGATGACCGTACCCGCCGGGGCGGAAGCCTCCGCCTCTTCGGGGTGTGCGCGCACAATCTTGAGAAGCTTGCCGCCCGGCAGGGTCGTATAGGCAAGCGGGAAGGGCGACAGCCCGCGGATCTTGTCGTGCAGGCGCGCGGCGTCCCATGTCCAGTCCACAAGGCATTCCGCCTTTTCGATCTTGGCGGCGTAGGTGGCGTCGGCGTCGTTTTGCGGAATCGGGTGCAGCTCGCCGCGCTTTGCCGCGTCCAGCGTGCGGAGCAGCACGCGCGCGCCCGCTTCGCCGAGCTTGTCATGCACGTCCTCGAAGTTGTCGTCGGGCGCGACGGCGACCGTCTCGGTGAGCAGCATGTCGCCGGTGTCCATCCCCTCCGCCATGTACATCGAGGTCACGCCGGTGACGGTCTCGCCCGCCATGACGGCGCGCTGCATCGGCGCGGCGCCGCGGTATTTCGGCAGGAGCGAGCCGTGGATGTTGATACAGCCGAATTTCGGGTAGTCGAGGATGTATTTCGGCAGAATCTTGCCGTAGGCGACGACGATGATGATGTCGGGGTCGATTTCGCGCAGCTCGGTCTCAAATGCGCCGTCCTTCAGCGTCTTCGGCTGGAAGACGGGGATGCCGTGTCCGGTCGCGTAGACCTTGACGGGCGGCGGCGTGAGCGTCATGCCGCGGCCTTTCGGTTTGTCGGTCTGGGTGACGACGGCGGCGACGTTCTCCCCCGCGTCCACGAGGGCGCGCAGCGAGAACAGCGCGAAATCCGGCGTTCCCATGAATAAAATCTTCATCTATAGTATACCTCCCGTGAGGGTCGTTTCCTGTAGGAAAAGCGGGATATTGTAGGGCGGGGTGAAATGACGCACCCTGCCCAGTAGGGGTGTGCCGCATCTCAGCCTTCCCCGGTGGGGAAGGTGGCACGCGAAGCGTGACGGATGAGGGCTTGCAGACAGCCGACACAGCATAGTGCAATGCTTTGCCCTCATCAATCCCTCATCAGTCGCCTACGGCGACAGCTTCCCCCAAGGGAAGCCAAAGGATGCATTGTGCTTCGTACATCCCCCAAGGGGGAAGGCTTACATTCACTCCTCGTCCAGCATGCGGACGACGCAGTCGGTGAACAGCTTGCCGTCGAGATGGTCGATCTCGTGGCAGAAGGCGCGCGCGAGCAGGTCTTCGCCCATGTATTCCACGGGCTCGCCGTGGCGGTTTTCGGCGACGACGACCACCTTTTTCGGGCGGTGCGTGATGCCGTACTTGCCGGGGAGGGAGAGGCAGCCCTCCGCCTCCTCCTGCTCGCCCTCGCTCTCGATGATGCGGGGGTTGATGAGTTCGATCAGCTTGCCCGCCTCGGTCTCGATGACGACCACGCGGCGCAGCACGCCGACCTGCACGGCGGCAAGGCCGACGCCGTCCGCCGCGCGCATGGTCTCGGCCATGTCGTCGAGCAGCGTGAGGATGCGCGGCGTGATCTCGGTGACCGGGCGGCTGGTTTTGCGCAGCAGCGGGTCTCCCTCTTTGACGATTTTGAGTTTAGCCATAGTTATCCTTGCCTTTCGGAAAGCATTGCAGCCGGAGAAGACCCGCTGCAAGCGTGTTTCTGCGTTTTACCTCCCTCAGTGAGGGAGGTGGCGCGAATGCGCCGGAAGGAGTTTTCCACATTGGCGAAAAACTCCCCCAGCCGCCGTCCGGTGAAGGATGTTTTCCCGATGGGAAAACTCCGCGAGACGCATCGCGTCTCGTGCGCCGTCCCTCACCGAGGGGGCTAAAAAAGATGTTCTCTTGTTTACAGATTGGTCGGGTTGATGTCCACGCCGACCGAAACCGCCTTGTACTCCTTCGTTGTGAAATGGCGGAGCAGCTCGCCGAGCATGGCCAGCAGCCGCTTGGAGCGGCGGCATTTCAGCACGACGCGCATACGGTAGCAGTCCTCCACCTTGTAGAGCGGCGCTTCAAACGGGCCGAACGAGATCACCGGCACGTCGCGGTATTCGCCCGACATCCGCTCCTTCATGAAGGTGAAAATCTCCGCCGCGCACTTGGTGCAGGCCGCCTCGGAGGCGCTGGCCGCCGAGATCACGGCGATGTCGCAGAACGGCGGGAACGTGAATGCCTCGCGCAGCGCGATGTCCCGCGCGTAAAACGCGCGGTAGTCCTGTGCGGCGGCCATGCGGATGACCTCGTGGTTCGGGTTCATCGTCTGGATGACGGCGACGCCGCGCTTTTCGGCGCGCCCGGCGCGGCCGATGACCTGCGTGAGCATCGAGAACGTGCGCTCCCCGGCGCGGAAATCGTCGAGGTAGAGCGCGGCGTCCGCGTTCAGCACGCCGACCAGCGTCACGTCGGGGAAGTCGTGCCCCTTGGCGACCATCTGCGTGCCGAGCAGCACGTCGGCCTTGTGCGCGCGGAAGGCGCCGAGCATCTCGTCGTAGGCGTTCTTCTTCGTGGTGGTGTCCGCGTCCATGCGGAGCAGGCTTGCGTGATGCGCGCCGCCGAACTTCTCGTAAAACGCCTCCTCCGCCTTCTGTGTGCCGTAGCCCATGAAGGCGAGGTGCGTGGACCGGCAGGACGGGCATTCGCGCGGGATGGCGCTGCGGTAGCCGCAGTAGTGGCAGAGCAGATAGTCCCGCCCGCCCTCCTTGTGCCGCGTGAGCGACACCGAGCAGCGGGGGCAGAGCACCGCCTCGCCGCAGTCGCGGCAGGTGAGAAACGCATTGTAGCCGCGGCGGTTGAGAAACAGGATGGCCTGCTCGCCGCGCGACAGCGTCTCGTCCATTTTCTCGGTGAGCAGCGCGCCGAAGGGCGACAGATTGCCGCCGAGCGCGTTTTTGCGCATGTCGTCGATGCAGACCTCCGGCAGCCGCGCGCTGCCGTAGCGCTCGGTCAGCTCGACGAGCGCGTACTGGCCGCTTCTCGCCTTGTAATAGCTCTCGACCGAGGGGGTCGCGGAGGCCAGCAGCAAAAGCCCCTTTGCGCGCCCGATGCGGAACGCCGCAACATCACGCGCATGGTACTTCGGACTCATGTCCGACTTGTAGGTATGCTCCTGCTCCTCGTCGATGACGATCATGCCGAGGTTCGGCAGCGGGGCAAACACCGCGCTGCGCGTGCCGATGACGAGATCGACCTCGCCCGCGGCAATGCGGCGGTAGGCGTCGTGGCGCTGCCCCGCCGAGAGCGAGGAATGCAGCACCGCCACCCGCTCGCCGTAGAACGAGCAGAAAAGCGACACGGTCTGCGGCGTCAGCGAGATCTCGGGCACAAGCACAATCACCTGCCGCCCGTCCGCGCGCACGCGGTCGATCATCGCCTTCATCACGCGGGTCTTGCCCGAGCCGGTCACGCCGTAGAGCAGGGCGCAGTGCGCGCCGCCTGCGGCGTAGAGTTCGCACAGGCGGTCATAGGCGGCCGTCTGGTGCGGGCTTAATTTGTTCTCCCGCTCCGCGTCGATTCTGAGGTCGGCATACGGATTGCGGTAGACCGTCTCGGCGCGGACCTCGACCAGCCCCGCCGCGCGCAGCGCGCGGAGCTGGGCGCTGCCCGCGCCGCTTTTTGCAAAGGCGTCGGCCGCCGGAGCAAAATCCGCACCGATGGCCGCGTAGAGCGCGTGCTGCTTTGCGCCGCGCAGCACTCCTGCGGGCGCGGCCGTGCGGCGGACGCAGATCAGCTGCTTTTCCGAGGCGCTTTTCAGCGCAGAGAGCGGCGGCGTCAGCGTGCGCACCGCGTCGCCCGTGGTGCAGAGCGTATATTCCTTCAGAAAAGCGCAGACCGCCAGCTGCTCCTCGGTGAGCGAGACCAGCCGGTTGACGTCGAGAATATCCTTGGTGCGCGGGCTGTCGGTCTCATCCTTCACGCATTCGACCAGCGCCATGTGCCGCCGGTTTGCCCCCGAAAAGGGGACGTGCACGAGCGAGCCGCGCCCGATCAGCCCCGCAAGGTGCTCCGGAATGCGGTAGTCAAACGGGCGGTCGAGCGCGGACGGCACATCGAGCAGACAGACGCTTGCATACTGTGTCACGCACCCACCTCCCATCGGTCCTCAGAAAGTCAGAAACAGAATCAGTCGTTGTCGGGGTTCAGCGCATTGGCGGTCACGTCCGCGTCCGCCTCCTCGCGCTCGGTCTCGCGCTCGGCCTCGAGCGCGGTCTCGTCGAGGTAACCGTCTTCGCCCGGATGCACGACCTTGTAGAGGCCGGCATGCAGACGTGCAACGGCGTTTTTGACCGCCTTTTCGTCACGGATATCCTTGTCGATCAGCGCGCTGATCGGCTTGTCGGTCTCCTTGCGCTCGATGAGCTTCTCGGCATAGGCGCGCTGCTCGACGTATTCGTCGGTGATGAGGTGCGCGCACTTTGCGGTCGCGATGACGAGCTCATAGCGGTTGAGGCCGTCACGGGTCAGTTCTTCTACGGAAGGCTTGTTAATCATGGTATTGTGTCTCCTTTGGGATGTTCGTATCGGTTATTTTGCGAAATATTTTTTTGCGAAGTCCGCGCGGTGCGAAGTGCGCAGCGCCTCGGCATGGGCAATGGTGAGAAAATCGTCGGTCGCCCGGTCGAGCTTGCCGCTCTCGTTGACGATGAGGTAGTCGTACTTCGGCAGATAGTCAAGTTCCGCCTCGGCGCGCTTCAGCCGCCGCGCGATCGACTCCTCGGTGTCTCTGCCGCGGCTGTGCAGACGGCGGCTCTGCTCGGTGACGCTCGGCGGCGTGACCATCACCAGCACCGCCTCGGGGTGCTGGCGCTTGATCTGCGTCGCGCCGTCCACCTCAATCTCGAGGATGAGGTGCTTGCCGAGCGATTTTGCCCGCTCGACCTCGCTTGCCAGCGTGCCGTAATAGTTGCCGCAGTATTCGGTGTACTCCAGCACACCGTGTGTGCGGATCTTTTCCTCAAATGCTTCCCGGCTGATGTAATAGTAGTTCACGCCGTCGGTCTCGCCCGCAAGGCAGGGGCGGGTCGTTGCGCTCACCGCGCACATGAAGCGGTCGTCGCGGCGAAGCACCTCGGCGACCACCGAGCCTTTGCCGCTGCCGGCGGGGCCGGAGATGATGAAGAGCAGGCTGCCGTTCATTCCGCGTCCTCCTCTTCGTCCTCCACGTCCTCCGCGTCGTCGGCCAGGCGGTTTGAGATGGTCTCGGGCTGGGTTGCGCTGAGGATGACATGGTCGCTGTCGGTGACGATCACGGCGCGCGTGCGTCTGCCGCAGGTCACGTCGATGACGCGGCCGCCCTCGCGCGCCTCGCCGATGAGACGCTTGACCGGTGCGGATTCGGGGCTGACCAGCGCGACCACGCGGTCCGCCGCCACCATGTTGCCGAAGCCTACATTGATGAATTTCATTTCCGTTTCCTCTTTAATCTATGTTCGGTTATTCGATGTTCTGAATCTGCTCGCGGATCTTTTCCAGCTCCGCCTTGATGTGGACCACGCGCTTGGCGATCTCCAGGCACTGTGCCTTCGAGCCGATGGTGTTGGTCTCGCGGTTGATCTCCTGGAGCAGGAAGTCCAGCTTGCGCCCGCAGGGCTCGCCCGAGGCTAAAATGTCGCGGAAGGCGCCGAAGTGGCAGTTCAGCCGCGTCAGCTCCTCGTCGATCGCCACGCGGTCGGCGTAGACGGCGCACTCGGTCAGCACACGGTTCTCGTCGATCACGATATTATTGTCACCGAGCAGCTGTTTCAGTCTCTCGGTGAATTTTGCATGATAGGCCGCGATCTCTTCTTCGGAGAGGGCGGCGATCTCGGCGGCCACGGCGCGGATGCCGTCCATCTTTGCGATGAGGTCGCGCTCAATCTTCCCGCCCTCGGTTTTGCGGGCGGCGATGAATTCGGCCAGCGCCGCGTCCAGCACGGGGCGGATCAGCGCAAAGTCGCGCTCGGCGTCATCCTCGGCGCGGCGCACCGTGAAGACCGCGCGGTCGGCCGCGACGCCCATCACGCTGATGTCGTCGGGGAGCGAGAAACGGTCGCGCAGGGCGTAGAGCGCCTTGATATAGCTCTCTGCATAGGCCTCGTCCAGCGCAATCTGCGTCTCGGCGTCGGACAGCGTGTCCACGCCGACAAACACGTCCAGCTTGCCGCGCGAAACGCCGTTTTGCTGGATGTAGGTCTTGATGCGGTCCTCGAGAAAAGCGTAGCGCCGCGGCAGACGGACCGAGCAGTCGAGGTAGCGGTTGTTCACGCTTTTCAGCTCGACGGTGATATCCTTTTCCTCGGTCGTGACGCGGGCGCGGCCGAAGGCAGTCATGCTTCTGATCAAAAGCGAAACCTCCTGTGGCGATGCTGAACCGCCGCAAATGCGAATACGATTCCATCGTAATATTTATTCAATCTATTATATATAATTTCCGCCGTTCTGTCAAGGGAAAACGCACATCGCGGCGAAAATCGACGGCTTTTGCGCAAAGTCCCTTGACGTCCCCGCGCGGATTTGATACAATAAAGTGAAAAAGCATCTGACGGAAGCGAGGTATGCGCATGAAAAAGAACCGTTTTCTTGCAGTCATCCTGATCCTTGCGCTGTTTATTCCGAGCTATATCGGCGTGTACAGCTATATCCATACGAACAAAAAGCCGGTCACGCCCGACACGGCCACCGGTGTCACGATCAGCGACATCGCGGGCAAGTCCTACAATGCGGCGGCGGACAGCGACATCGCCAAGCTCTTAAACCGCATCAACACGTCCTCGACGCCGCTTGCCGAGCCGCCCGCGGCGCTCTCCGGCTCGGCCTACTTCAAGGTCACGTTCACCGAGGGCAAGCGCTCCACCGAGTACCGCTATTTCTTCTCGCAGAATACCGACGCGGTCTACTTCCTCGACGCGGCGGGCAAGTCCTACCTCGTCCCCGAGGCGGCCGCGGCAGAGTTTTTGCAGACGCCCTATGCGCAGAGCCTCTATGCCGAGGCATACCTGCCCGAGATGAAAAACGGCGACAACGTGATTCTGCCCACGAGCTACAGCTGGGCGTATCAGACCGCCGAGGCGAAGAACATTCTGTCCTCCACGCTGGCCGACACAGCGGCGGACACGGTCTCCTACACCAGTCGGAGCGGGCTTTCGCTGGACTTCGGCGACCGCACGCCCGCATCCTTCACGGTGAAGCTCACGGCGGACGGTGATGTGCTCTACAGCGGCGACTATGCGTCGATCGGCGGCGCGGTCGATGTGAAGAAGTACAGCGCGATCGCCGTCGAGGCGGCCGTCGAATGGAAGGGCAACGAGGCGCATATGTCCAGCGGCAGCGCCACCTATAAATTCGTCCTCAATATCGAGGCGCAGACCGAGTTCTTCCTCGGCGCGGACAGCGTACAGCAGGGCAATATCGTGCCGATCTCGGCATACAACATTGCGGACGCATCGAAGATCGGCTTCACGGCGGAGCCGGCGCTCACGCACGGCGGCAAGACCATCACGCCGAGGTTCTACACCGACGGCAAGAATGCGTACGCCGTTCTGCCGACCACCTATGAGACGGTGGCGGGCGAGTATATGCTCACTTTCACCTATGACGGCATCTCTTTCCCCGTCAAGCTGACGGTCACCGAAAAGCCGAAGGGCTATAAGCGGCAGGCATACGATATTTCCAAGGCGACGGCGGAGGCGACCCGCAACGCGACGACGCTGGCCGCCTATGACAAGCTGGTGGCCGAGATCACGGCGGGCGACTTCTCGAAGAAGTATTTTGACGGCGTGTGGAACCCCGGCATCGCCGAGGAGGGCTACAACGGCACGGTCATGACCGGCTACGGCCTCTACCGCAGCGTCTCGAAGACCGACGAGGTCTACCGGCATGACGGCGTGGACTTCTACGCGAAGGACGGCTCGAAGGTGCTCGCGGTCAATGCGGGCAAGGTCATCTACGTCGGCGCGTCGGATTATCCCGGCGTCTTCGCCGTGGTGGATCACGGTTACGGTCTGCTCAGCTGGTACGGCAACCTGAAGAAGGTGACGGTCAAGACCGGCGACGTGGTCGCGGCAGGCGATGTCATTGCCGAGAGCGGCTCTACCGGCTTTACCAAGGGCAATTCGCTCCATGTGGGGCTTACGGTCTTCGGTGTGCCGGTCTGCCCCTATGATCTGTGGGAGAACCCGATTGTATTCAAATAATAGTATTTGCAGATATGCAGAAAACCGCTCGCTTGCGAGCGGTTTTCTGCATATGGTTCCGCTTTCGCCGATCAGGCGGCGCGCGGCTGCCCCGCATTTTTTGTACAAGAAATTGCGGTTTTTATATTTACGAGCCGGGGCGGAATCCGATATAATAGAAGCGGCAATCTATCTTTGCGGAGGTTTTCCATGTTACACAGATTTCATCTGCGCCGCGTGACGGCGCTGCTGCTTGCAGGCCTGCTTCTGCTCTGCGCACTGCCGATCACGGCGGCGGACGCGCCCGCCGGGGCGGCGGCGGCCGAGGCGCTCCATGCGCTCGGGCTCGTCGGCGGCTATGGGAATAACGCGGACGGCAGCGTGAACTTCGCGCTCGCCGACAAGCTGACGCGCGCGCAGGCGTTCGTCCTCGTGGTGCGCTTCACCGGCGCGGAGAAGGACGCGACGGCGAACGTGCAGAAGCATCCGTTCACCGATGTACCCGCATGGGCAAACCCCTATATCGGCTACGTCTATGCAAACGGCATCACCAAGGGCGTGAGCGAGACGAAGTTTGACCCCGACACCGAGGTGTCGGAGGCGGCGTTCCTCACGATCCTGCTGCGCGTGCTCGGCTACGACGACGGCGCGGGCGATTTTGCGTGGAACAATCCCTACACGCTGGCGAAGACGGTGGGGCTGTGCGATGCAAAAAGCACGGACTTCAACCGCGGCGGCGCGTTTGACATCTGCTACCGTGCGCTGACGGCGGCGGTGAAGCGCGGGGACAAGCTCTGCGACCGCCTGGTGCAGAGCGGCGCGGTCGATGCGGCGAAAATGGCGGAAGTGCTGGCCTTGGCGCCCGTAAGCGGACTGTACATCGGTGCGTACCCGGTGACCGAGGCCAAGATCGTGATCCCGGCGGACGCCGGCGGCACCGAAAAGCTGGCGGCCGCCTCGATTCTGACGGCGGTGCAGACCGCCTACGGCACGACGCTGCCCGTGGTGACCGACGCCGAGGCGGCGACCGACTGCGAGATCCTCATCGGCAGGACGGCACGGCCGCTTTCGCGCGCGGCACGCACCGAGAGCGGCGCGGCGATGGCGGTCAAGGACGGCTGCGTTGCGCTGGATGCCGCCTCCGGCACGCTGCTCCGCCGCCTCGGCACCTATTTCGCCGATCATTATGTCACGGGCAGACCGTCCGTGCGGCTGACGGAGGAGGACACACAAATGGGCGATCTTCTGGAAAATCCCATCTACGACAAGACCTCGGCGGGCGACCCCTGCATCACCTATGACGCGGAGACCGGGTACTACTACGCGGTGTATTCCTCGCCGAAGAACGACCGCGTCACGCTCTACCGCGCAAAGAAGCTCGGCGACCTCGGCACCGCCGTCGGCAAGGACGTCTATGTGGCCGGGGACGACCGGGAGATCAAGCACAAGCTGTACGCGCCCGAGATCGTCAAGGTGGACGGCAAATGGTACATCTACGCGAGCGGCGCGACCAGCACCGCGGACAAGGGGCCGTCGCCCTCCAAGTCGATCCGCCTGTTCTGCCTGGAGGCGGTGAGCGACGATCCGTTCGGCGAGTATGTCTTTAAGGGCTTTCTCAATGACACGATTTTCGCGATCGACGCGCATGTGTTCAGCCGGAACGGCGAGAACTATGTCGCCTTTGCCCGCATTCTGAACGGCAACGTGATCACGATCGCCCGGCTGGAAAATCCGTGGACGATCGACACGAAGCGCGTCTCCGCGATCTCCGGTGCGACCTATCCGTTTGAGACGAAGAGCGGCAAGATCAACGAGGGGCCGCACACGTTTGAGCATGACGGCAGACTGTTCCTGCTCTACAGCGCCAACAACGTCACCTCGGACAGCTACTGCCTCGGGATGCTGGAGCTGACCGGCAGCGACGTCCTGTCCAAGGCGTCCTGGACGAAGCTCGACCATGCGGTCTTCACCGGTACGGCGAGCGTGGTTTCGCCCGGGCATTGCTCGGTGTTCACCTCGCCGGACGGCAGCGAGACCTGGCTTGCCTACCATGTTCGCAACACGGCGACGAAGCGGCGCGACCTGTACGTCGGCCGCATCACGTTCGGCGCGGACGGGATGCCGGATCTCGGCACGCCGATTGCCCCCGGCACGGATTTCTTTGCGCCGCGCGGCGAATGAGATGCATACGAAAAAGCACCCGAACGGGTGCTTTTTTCATCGCGGCAAACCGCGCGGGATTCACACGCCGACGGGGGCGGCGTCCGGCTCCTTCGGGATGCGGATCGTCACCTCGAAGCTGTCGCCGAGATCCTTTTTCTGCGTCTCGGCCGCGATGCCCGCGCGCTTCATGATGTCCACGGCGCGATCCACCGTGTTGTAGAAAATGCGGATGTCGCGCACCAGCGCCGTGCGCTTTTTCGGCGGCTTTTCGCGCTTCTCGCCCTCGAGCAGGCGCGCGACATACGCCTCGGTTTCCGCCACGTTCATCCCGCGCGCAAGCACCGCCTCCAGCGCGGCGCGGCGGGCGCGCACGTCGCCGAGCCGTAAGAGGGCGCGGGCGTGCCGCTCGGTCAGCCGCCGCTCGATGATGACCTGCCGCTCGAAGTCGTCGAAGCGAAGGAGGCGCAGCTTGTTGGCGACGTAGGACTGGCTGGCCGACAGCTTGGCCGCCACCTCCTCCTGCGTCAGCCCGTAGAGGTCGATCAGCGCCGAGATCGCCGCCGCCTCGTCGAACATGTTGAGGTCCTCGCGCTGTAAATTTTCAATGATGGCAAGCTCGGCGGAGCGCAGGCTGTCCGCCTCCACGACGATGCAGGGGACCTCCGCCATGCCGAGCAGCTTGGCGGCGCGCAGCCGCCGCTCCCCCGCGATCAGCTCATAGACGCCGCCGTAGTCGGAAAGGTCGCCCGCCGAGATCGGCTTGCGCACGCAGAGCGGCTGTAGGATGCCGTGGCGGCGGATGCTGTCGGCGAGGCGGAGCGTCTCGTCCGAGTCGAAGTATTTGCGCGGCTGTGCGGGGTTCGGCAGGATGCGGCAGACCGGGATCCTATGTACGCGCTCGGACGGGTCTGCGGGCGGATTTTGCAGCTTCAGCTTCGGGAGCATGTTTTCAAGCAGATTCATTTCGGTTTCCTTTCGTTTGTCCGTTTTGTGTCTGCTCCCATGGTAGCGCGCCGCCGGCGGAAATATCCGCAAAGCCTGCGGCGCGCTTTCCCGCGCGCGCTGCCGAATTTTGACCGCGCGGCGGCGGCGCGGCGGCAATGTGCAAAAGAAATACGAAAAAAGCCGCTTATCAAAGCGGCTTTTTCTTGATCTGTGCAAAACTGCGCGGATAAATTTTTTCGGTTTCGTCCGTTTTGCGGATGCGCGCGATGAAGCGTTCCTGTCGGTCTTCGTCGAAGGCGGGGTCTCTGATGGCATATTCCACGTATTCCACGGTTTTGGCGCGAAGCACCGCGATGGCATTTTCCGCCTCTTCCAGCTCTTCCGCGCCGCTTTTCCCCTTCATCGGCAGAAATTCGCCGCCCACGCGCAGCAGCGGGATGCAGAACTCACACAGCATGTTCAGCCGCGCCACCGCGCGCGCCGTCACATAGTCGAATGTCCCGCGCAGCTCGCCCGCGCCCGCGTCCTCGGCGCGCGCCGTCACGGCGGTGACATTCGTCAGCCCGAGCGCCGCCGCCGTCTCGCGGACGAAGACGATGCGCTTGTCGGTGGAGTCGATTGCCGTGATCGCAAGGTCGGGGCGCGCAATGGCGAGCGGCAGGGTGGGGAAGCCCGCGCCGCAGCCCACATCGGCAAGCGAAGCGCCGACCTTATGCAGATGCTGTGCCAGCCGCAGGCTGTCGAAATAATGCTTCAGAATGATCTCCCGCGGGTCCGTGATGGCGGTGAGATTCATCACCGCGTTTGCCGCCAGCAGCCGCTCGGTGAGCAGGAAAAAGCGGTCTGCCATCTCCCGGGTCGCATACTTTTCCATTTTCCGCGCGCTGCTCACAATGCGGATATAATCCGCGGCAAAGGCGTCGCGGTCAAGCGTCGGCGTTGTCTTGTTCATCGCTTTTCTTCTCCTTTTCGGGGACTCCCGCGTCGGCAAGGCGGATCATCAGCACCGAAATGTCGGCGGGGCTGACGCCCGAGATGCGCATTGCCTGCCCGAGCGAGCGGGGGCGGATCTTGTTCAGCTTCTGCCGCGCCTCGAGGCGCAGGCCGCCGATCGCGGCATAGTCGATGTCGGGCGGCAGCAGCTTTTCTTCGAGCTTCTGCATTTTTTTCACCTCGGCCAGCTCACGGCGGATGTAGCCGTCGTATTTGACGCGCACCTCGGCGGAGAAGCGCACCGCCCGCGGCAGCGACGGCCGCGTGGGATCGACGGGGGCGAGCAGATCGTAGGAAAGCTCGGGGCGGCGCACAAGGTCGCCGAGCTTTGTGCCGGTGGTGATCGGCGTCGAGCCGTTTTGCACGAGCAGGTCGTTCACCGCGCCGCTCGGCGGTATGTTGGTCTTCATGATGCGCTCGACCTCCGCGTCGATCGCCGCCTGCTTTTTGAGAAAGGCGGCGAAGCGTGCATCATCCACCAGCCCGACGCGGTGACCGTAGGGGGTCAGGCGCGCGTCGGCGTTGTCCTGCCGCAGCAGCAGGCGGTATTCGCTGCGCGAGGTCATGATGCGGTAGGGCTCGTTTGTCCCTTTTGTAACCAAATCGTCGATCAGCGTGCCGATATAGGAGGATGCGCGCGGCAGCACGAGCGGCTCGCGGCCGAGCAGCTGCATCGCGGCGTTGATGCCCGCGACCAGTCCCTGCGCCGCCGCCTCCTCGTAGCCCGACGTGCCGTTGAACTGCCCGGCGCCGTACAGCCCGGTCACTTCCTTGGTCTCCAGTGTGGGGTACAGCGCGGTCGGGTCAATGCAGTCGTATTCGATGGCGTAGGCGTAGCGCATGATCTCGGCGTCTGCAAAGCCCTCGAGCGAGTGCAGCATCGCCTGCTGCACATCGGTGGGGAGGGAGGTGGAGAAGCCCTGGATGTACATCTCCTCGGTGTCTCTGCCGAGCGGCTCGATGAAGAGCTGATGCCGCTCCTTGTCGGCAAAGCGCACGAGCTTGTCCTCGATGGAGGGGCAGTAGCGCGGGCCCGTGCCGTGAATTTTGCCGGAATACATCGCGCTGCGGCGGATGTTGTCGCGGATGATGCGGTGCGTCTCGGCGTTGGTATAGACGATGTGGCAGGGCGTCTGCACGAGGCCGTCAAAGGCATGCGGGTCGGTGCGCACCGAAAACGGGGTGATCGGGCTTTCACCAGGCTGCACCTCGAGGTTTGAGAAGTCGATGCTGCGGCGGTTGACGCGGGCGGGCGTGCCGGTTTTGAAGCGGCGCAGCGGCAGCCCGAGCGCGCGCAGGCTCTCCGAGAGCGCGGATGCGGCCATCAGCCCGTCCGGACCGCTCTTGCAGGTCGCGTCGCCGACGAAGATCGCGCTGTCGAGATAGGTGCCGGTCGCCAGCACGGCGGCGCGCACCGTGTAGACCTCGCCGAGCGCCGTCGTCAGCGTGGAAACGCGCTTTTTGCCGTCCGCCTCGACAACGCCGACCGCCGTGATCTCCGCCTGTATGAGGCGCAGATGCGCGGTCGTCTCCAGCGTGTGCTTCATGCGCGCGCGGTAGGCGGCGCGGTCGGCCTGGATGCGCTTGGAGTGGACGGCCGCACCCTTGCCGAGGTTGAGCGTGCGGCTTTGCAGGGTCACTTCATCCGCCGCGCAGCCCATCTCGCCGCCCAGCGCGTCGATCTCGAAGACAAGGTGTCCCTTGCCCGTGCCGCCGATGGACGGATTGCAGGGCATGTTGCCCACCGCGTCCAGATTGATCGTGAACAGCACGGTGTCAAGGCCGAGGCGCGCGCAGGCCAGCGCGGCCTCAATGCCCGCGTGTCCCGCGCCGATGACCCCGACGTCCGCTGTATATTGCATGGGAACACCCCCCGGAAATAAAGTGAAAAATGAAAAATGAAAAATGAAAAACGAAAAGTGCTTTTGGCTCCCCTGTGCAAGGGGAGCTGCCGCCGAATGGCGGCTGAGGGGTTGTTCTTCGCTCTGTAACAATCCCTCCGGCGGCTACGCCGCCACCTCCCTTTGCCGGGGGGAGGCTTTATTGCTCTTTTCTACTTATGATACTTCCCGCCGGCGTCGATGGAGAGCGCGCGGTAGAGCGCCTCGGCGAGGATCACCCGCATCAGCCGGTGCGGGAAGGTCAGCCGCGAGAAGGAGAGCCGACGGTCGCAGGCCGCCTTGACCTTTTCCGCGAGCCCGTGCGATGAGCCGATGACAAAGCACAGCTCGCCCGCCGTGCGCTTGACCTCGCCGATGAGCGCGCCGAGCTCCTCGCTGGACAGCTGCTTCCCCTCGACGCAGAGCGCAATTTTGCAGGCGCGCGGCGGCAGATGCTTCAGGATCTGCTCGCCCTCGGCGTCCAGCGCGGCGGCGATGTCGCCCGCGCGCGTCGCGGCAAGCGGCGCCTCCTTCAGATTGATGTTTTTCAGCTCGGCATAGGCGGCGGCGCGCTTCTCGTACTCAGCGATCGCCTCGGCGAAATAGCTCTCCTTCATGCCGCCGACCGAAATGATCGTGATCTTCAGCATTACAGCAGCCTCGTGGGTTCGCTCTCGCGCGCGACCGCGATGTGCAGGCCGGGGCAGGCGGCACATGCCGCCGCCAGCGCGCGCGCCGGCGTGTTGTTCTCGGCGGAGAGATGCGCCAGCAGCACATGTGCGGTGCCGTGTGCCGACAGCTGCGGCAAAAAGGCGTCGCAGGCGGCGTTGGACAGATGGCCGCGGTCGGACGCGATGCGGGATTTCAGCCACGCGGGGTAAGGCCCCTGCATCAGCATGTCCTCGTCGTGGTTGGATTCCAGCACCACGGCATATGCGCCCGCAAGGCTCTCCTCGATCTCGGGCGTGACATGCCCGATGTCGGTGGCATACGCCAGCTTGCGTCCGTCGGCAAGCGTCACCGTATAGCCGACGCTCATGTCGCTGTCGTGCGGGGTGACAAACGAGGACACCGTCATGCCGCCGACCTGCACGGAAAAGAGCGGCGTATGCAGCACGGCGCGGCGCGGCAGAAAGCGGGCGGCGGACAGCAGCCGCACCGCCGAGCCCTCGGTGATGTGAATCGGGATCTCGTATTTTTTCGCCAGCATTTCCAGCGCGCTGGTATGGTCGGCGTGCTCATGCGTGACAAAGACGGCGCGCACCTGCGCCATATCGCCGCCCACGGCACGGAGCGCCTGCGTCAGCGCGCGCAGACTGCGCCCCGCGTCGATGAGAATGGCGTCCCCGCCCGCGCGGATATAGGTGCAGTTGCCCTTGGAGCCGGAATACAGCGTGCAAAGCTGCAAATCTTCCATATGTGATAACCTCACGAATCAATCCGAACAAAACAGATAGCCTTCCCCGGCGGAGAAGGTGGCGCGGCGGTCGCCGTGCCGGATGAAGGGCTGTAAAGCGCAGCATACGCCTCATCCACCGCTGACGCGGTCCCCCTTCCCCCACCGGGGAAGGCATATTCTTATCGGAGCTTAATAGACCTTGATTGCGCCCTCGGGACGGATCGACATGACCACGCAGGCGCCGTCGCCGAATGCGGCGTTCATCACGCTGCGGTAGTGCTCGACCTCGGCGTGCGGCACGAATGCCTGGATCGTACCGGCAAATCCGCCGCCGTGTACGCGGTATGCGCCGCCCTTTCCGGCGAGCGTGTCCTCGGTCAGGCAGAGCGCCAGCGAGAGACCCTGCTCGCGCACGTTTTTCGTGGTGAAGACGTTTTGCAGGTACTTGTAGCTCGAGTCGCCGGAGGCCAGCACGCCGCCAAAGAAGGTGTCGATGTCACCCGCCAGCAGCGCTTTCTTCTGCATGGCGACGCGGACGTTTTCGTTTTCGAAGTGGATGGCGCGCAGGATGGCGCGGTCGCCCACCGTCTTGCGCAGCGCGGGGATCTCGCGGATGATCTCTTCCTTGGTCACGTCGCGCAGCACCGTCTTGCCGAAGTGCGCGGCGACCGCCTTCATCTCGGCGGGAACCGAGGCGTAGTCCTCGTTGAGGTCGGCGTGGTTGCCGCCCGTGTTGGTGATGCAGAGGCTGTAGCCCGCCTTTGCCATGTCGAAGGCAAGCGGCTCGATGACCGGCGCCTTCGGGTCGGCAAAGTCGATGGCGACAAAGCCGCCGACCGCGCAGGCGGTCTGATCCATCAGGCCGCAGGGCTTACCGAAGTACACGTTCTCGGAGAACTGCGCGATGCGCGCGACCTCGGCGTTGTCCACGCCGCCGTCGTTGTAGAAGTGGTTGATGATGTTGCCAACCATGACCTCAAACGCCGCGGAGGAAGAAAGCCCCGAGCCCTTGTGGACGTTGTTGGTGGTGAAGGCGTCAAAGCCGCCGGTCCTGTGGCCGTAGTTGACAAAGCCCTGCACCATGCCCGCGATCAGCGCGCGGGACTTGAAGTAGAAGTCGGCGTTCGGCGTCTTGCATTCGGCGACCGTCATGCGGTCCTCGGAGTAGCCCTCACTGCGCAGACGGACAAGGCCGTCTGCGTTCTTCGCCGCAACGGCGATGATGTCGAGATTGATCGCGGCGGCGAGCACGCAGCCGTGGTTGTGGTCGGTGTGGTTGCCGGAGATCTCGCTTCTGCCGGGGACGGAGAAGAGCGAGACGTCGCGGTCGGTGCCGTAGTCGGCCTCAAAGTTGTGAATGGTGCGGACATAGCGCGCCTTCTGCATCCCGGCGTCCTTTGCGCCGTAGAGCTTTTCAAAGACGGCGTCAAGCTCGCCGCCCTCGATCTTGCGGACCAGTTCGGTTGTTTTCATGAAAGCAACTCCTTTATGTACATGATATTTGATTCTATTGTAAGCCATGCCGCCCCTGCGGGCAATAGCATTTTCAATGGGAATTTTCATTTTATTTAATACCCATACATATTTAATATACCATATACGCGCGCAAAAGTAAACAGGGAATTTTGCGGCACTTTTTTGCACAGGGGTGTTGCAGAGGCTCCCCTGTGCAAGGGGGTGAGCTGTACGAGACGCAAAGCGTCTCGCGGAGTTTTTCTTCGTCGGCTGAACACCGACGATTTCGCGAGCGAAACCGAAAAACATCCTGACGAAGTTGACTGAGGGGTTGTTCCGTGGCTATGTAACAATCCCTCCGGTGCGCGTGATGTTTCCCGCAAGGGAAACTCATTAGGAACGCAGCGCGTTCCGTACCACACTCCCTTTGCACAAGGGAGGCATAGATAGATGCGTACATTTGCGGCGGGAGACAGACGGCGCCCGTGCGGTAAGATGGTGTGCGGTGCATAAATTTTTCGCCAACCGGTAGGGGTCGGCGCCCTCGACGACCCGCGCCGTCCCTCTCCCCGGCCTTGAGCCTTTCCTTATCCGCTTCCGACTTTTCTTGACTTTGCGGCGGCGGTATAGTATGATAAGATGAGAATTTGTTTTCGGGGGTATGCATGTTGCAAAAAAAGCCCGAGCTGCTCGCACCTGCGGGCAATTTTGAAAAACTGAAGGCCGCGCTGCTCTACGGGGCGGACGCGGTGTATTTTGCCGGAGATATGTTTGGTATGCGCGCGGCGGCGGGCAACTTCACCGTGGCGGAGATCTTCGAGGCGGTGGCATACACGCACGCGCACGGCGCGCGCGCCTATCTCACGGTCAACACCATGCCGCGCACGGCGGAATACCCCGCGCTGCGGGATTACCTCGCCTCGCTGCGCGGCAGCGGGATCGACGCGCTGATCGTCAGTGACCTCGGCGTGCTGGAGACGGCGAAGGCGCTGCTGCCCGAGGCGGAGCTGCACATCTCGACGCAGGCCTCCTCGGTCAGCACGGCGGACGTGCGCGCCTGGCGCGCACTCGGCGCTTCCCGCGTGGTGCTTGCGCGCGAGCTGACGCTTTCCGAGGTCGCCGAAATCGTGCACGATGTGCCGGACACCGAGATCGAGTGCTTCATCCACGGTGCGATGTGCGTCTCCTACAGCGGGCGCTGTCTGCTCTCCAATTTCTTCACGGGCCGGGATTCCAACCGCGGCGCCTGCGCCCAGCCCTGCCGCTGGAACTACCGCACGCTCGAGGTCGTCGAGGAGAAGCGCCCGGACGCGCCGATGCCGCTCTACGAAGATAAGGATGGCACCTTTGTGATGTCCTCGCGCGACATGTGCATGATCGAGCATGTGCCGGCGCTTGTGGACGCAGGGATCACCAGCTTCAAGATCGAAGGGCGCATGAAAAGCGCCTACTATACCGCCGTCGTCACAAACGCCTACCGCATGGCGATTGACGCGTACCTGCGTGATGGCGTGGACTACCGCTTTGATCCGCGGCTCCTTCGCGAACTGGAGAGCGTCAGCCACCGCGACTACGGCACGGGCTACTGGTTTGACACCCCGCGCGAGGCGGCCAACGTCTGCAAGAACATGGGCTACATCCGCGAGAAGGCCTACATCGCCACCGCGCTCGGCTACGACGCGGAGAGCGGCCGCGCGACCTTTGTGCAGCGCAACAAGGTCACGGAGGGGGAGACGGTCGAGCTGATCTCGCCCGGCACGGTCGGCCGGGCCTTCACCGCCTGCGCGCTTTGCGACGAGGCGGGCGCACCGATCGAAAGCGCGCCGCATCCCGGCATGATTTTCAGCCTGCGCGTACCCTTTGCGGTCAGAGCGGGCGACATTTTAAGAGGGAGCAACTGATATGGAAACGGTTATCGAATTTCTGAAGGCGATTCTGATCGGCATCGTGCAGGGCATCACCGAGTGGCTGCCGATCTCCAGCACGGGGCATATGATTCTTCTGAACGACCTCGTACACCTCAACGTGAGCGACGCGTTCTGGGAGATGTTTGAGGTGGTGATCCAGCTCGGCTCGATCCTCGCGGTCGTGGTGCTGTATTTTTCGCGGCTGTGGCCCTTTGCCCTGCGGAAAAACATCGGGGGCGGCGACCTGCTCTGCGGTGTCGGCAAGGTCGGCATCAAGCGGCGCACCATGGTGCTCTGGCTGCATGTGCTGATCGCGGCCGTGCCCGCCGGGGCGGTCGGCGTACTCTTGAATGACTGGTTTGACGCACATTTTTACAACCCGGTCTGCGTTTCGTTTGCGCTGATTGTCTACGGCGTGCTGTTCATCGTCGTGGAGCGGCTGCACCGCGGCAAGACCTTCGGGATGAACACGGCGGAGGACATCGGTTACGGCACGGCGCTCGGCATCGGCGCGTTTCAGATGCTTTCGCTCGTGCCGGGCACGTCGCGCTCCGGCTCGACCATCCTCGGCGCGTCGATCCTCTCGGTCTCGCGCCCCGCGGCGGCGGAGTTCTCGTTCTTCCTCGCCGTGCCGGTCATGCTCGGCGCGTCGCTGCTCAAGGGCGTGAAGTTTGCGGGTCTGGTCGCGTCCGGCGCGGAGGTGTTCGGCGGCTATGAGGCGATGATCCTCGCGGTCGGCTGCATCGTGGCGTTCGTCGTTTCGCTGGCGGCCATCCGCTTCCTCATGGACTTCGTCAAGAAGCACAGCTTCACCGCGTTCGGCATCTACCGCATCGTGCTCGGCGTGATCGTGCTGCTTTGGCAGGGGTTTGTCAAGTGAGCGGGGAAGAATTGCTCCGCACGGCGGACGGCGCGTCGCTGGCCTATCTCGGCGACTGCGTGTTTGAGCTTTGGGTGCGCCGTCGGCTGCTGCTGTCGGGCATCAAAGGGACGGGTGCGCTGAACGAGGCGTCCCGCCGCTATGTGACGGCGAAGAACCAGTGCGCGGCGTTCCGCCGCATCGAGGGGATGCTGACCGAGGAAGAAACGGCGTATTTCCGCCGCGGGCGCAATTCGCCGCACCTGTCGGTGCCGCGCTCGGCGTCGGGGGCGGAATACCGCACGGCAAGCGGCTTTGAGACGCTCTGCGCCGCGCTTTGGCTTGCGGGCAACGAAGCCCGCCTCAATGCGCTGCTGACAAAAGCGTTTGAGGAATAGGTTTTTCGGTAACGGGTCGTCGAGGCGCCGACCCCTACCGATTTGTATAAAATTTTGTGCATGGCACATCATTTTCACCGTAGGGCGCCGTCTCGCTCCCACCGCAAATGTACGCGGGCAAATCTTTTTACCTCCCTCGGTGAGGGAGTGTGGCACGGAACGCGATGCGTTCCTCATGAGTTTTCCTTCGAAAAACATCACGGCAACGCGTGCCGGAAGGAGTCTTGCAGAGAGCAAAACTCCCCCAGTCACCTATCGGTGACAGCCCCCTCACCGAGGGGGCTAAAGAGATACAATACCATGCATATTTGTAAAACATACCGCTCTTCCTCCAAGGGGGAAGCCTAAATTACATCACAGAGGACAACATCATGGACAAGCAATTTTTATCCGCACATTACGACCGCTTCTGCTGCACGAATATCGAGCTGATTCACGGTGACATCCGCGGGATCATCCTCTATTTCAACGGGCTCGGGCACATCGTCAACCCCGGCCCGGATATGATCGACGCGCCCGCCGCTGCGGCGCGGAACATCCTCTATATCACGCCCTGCTACAACCCGTGGAGCTGGATGAACCGCGACACCGTCGCTTTCTGCGACATGCTGGTGGAGATCGCGATGGAGAAATGGCACATTCCGACAGACGCGCCGGTCGGCCTGTACGGCGGCAGCATGGGCGGCTATTCGGTCTTCCATTACGCCATGCAGTCGAAGCACAACATCGTTGCGGGCGACCTCAACTGTCCCTGCTGCAACCTCGAATATGAGGTGCTCTGCAACAAAAATTCCATTCTGCACACGCTGTTCGAGGCGACGATGGGGTACTGCGATGACTTTACGGCGTTTTTGCACGACAATTCGCCGGTCAACATGGTCGGCCGCCTGAAGCGCATTCCCTACCGCTTTGCCGTCGGGATGCAGGACGGCGTGCTTGCGCCCTCGCAGCATTCGATGAAGCTGATCCCGCTCCTGCGCGAGGCGGGCTACACCGTCGATGTCGCCGAATACCCGCACGCCGGGCACTGCAACATCGGCGCGGAGGCGCGCGCGGTGGAGCACGCCTGGCTGATGGACAGGATGTTTGAGGACTGAAAAAACGCGCGGGAACGCGTGAAACTGTATGCAAGAAAATCCTTGACAAGCCTATCACTTTGTGCTACACTTTTCTAAAAGCGGCAACGACGGGGAGGAGTACCCGTGCGTGCGCCATGCAGAGAGCGCGTCGGTCGGTGAAAGACGCGTATGTGCGCCGCCGGAGAAGGTCGCCCCCGAGCCTCGGACAGAACGGAGACAAGTAGAGTCCGACGTGCGCCCCCGTTATCGGGCATGAGTGATAAATCCAGGTGGTACCGCGCTTTTTGCGCCCTGACTTCGTTCAGGGCGCTTTTTATTTTGTAAAATAACCGTTAAGGAGAAAGATATGAAAAGCGAACTCGCAAAGACCTATGCCCCGCGCGAATTTGAAGACAGAATCTATCAGAATTGGTGCGACAAGGGCTATTTTACCCCCGATGTGAACGACGGCAAGCCGCCGTTCTCGGTCGTCATCCCGCCTCCGAACGTCACGGGCCAGCTCCACATGGGCCATGCGCTCGACGAGACGCTCCAGGACATCCTCGTCCGCTACAAGCGGATGCAGGGCTTCAGCACGCTGTGGGTGCCGGGCACCGACCATGCGGGCATCGCCACGCAGATCAAGGTGGAGGAGCAGCTGCGCAAGAACGAGAACCTCACCCGCTACGACCTCGGCCGCGAGAAGTTTCTCGAGCGCGTCTGGGACTGGAAGCATCAGTACGGCAGCCGCATCATCAATCAGCTGAAGAAGCTCGGCACGTCCTGCGACTGGACGCGCGAGCGCTTTACGATGGACGAGGGCTGCTCCCGCGCGGTCAAGGAGGTCTTTGTCAACCTCTATGAAAAAGGGCTGATCTACCGCGGCAACCGCATCATCAACTGGTGTCCGCACTGCACGACCGCCCTCTCCGACGCGGAGGTCGAGTACAGCGAGCAGGCAGGCCATTTCTGGCACATCAAGTACCCGATCAAGGGCAGCGACAAGTATGTCGAGATTGCCACCACGCGCCCCGAAACGATGTTCGGCGATACCGCCGTCGCCGTCAACCCGAATGACGAGCGCTACACCGACCTTGTCGGCAAGACGCTGATTTTGCCGATCGTCGGCCGCGAGATCCCGGTCATCGCCGACGACTATGTCGAGATCGGCTTCGGCACGGGCTGCGTGAAGATCACGCCCGCCCACGACCCGAACGACTTCCTCGTCGGGCAGCGCCACGGGCTGGAACAGATCAAGGTCATGAACGACGACGCCACCATCAACAAGTACGGCGGCAAATACGAGGGCATGGACCGCTACGAAGCGCGGAAGGCGCTCGTCGCCGACCTCGAGGCCGGGGGCTACCTCATCAAGGTGGAGCCGCACACGCACAATGTCGGCACCTGCTACCGCTGCGGCACGACGGTCGAGCCGATCATCTCCAATCAGTGGTTTGTCAGGATGCAGCCGCTTGCCGAGCCGGCGCTCGAGGTCGTCCGCGACGGCCGCGTCCGCTTTGAGCCGGAGCGCTTCACCAAAATCTACACCAACTGGATGGAAAATGTCCACGACTGGTGCATTTCGCGCCAGCTCTGGTGGGGACACCGCATCCCCGCGTACTACTGCTCGGCGTGCGGCGAGATGGTCGTCTCCAAGACCGATGTGGACACCTGCCCGAAGTGCGGCGGCCGCATGACGCAGGAGAGCGACGTGCTGGACACCTGGTTCTCCTCGGCGCTCTGGCCGTTCTCCACGCTCGGCTGGCCGGATAAGACGCCCGAGCTTGCAAAGTACTATCCCACCTCGGTGCTGGTCACCGGCTATGACATCATCTTCTTCTGGGTCGCGCGCATGATCTTCTCGGGGCTTGAACACATGGGCAAGGAGCCGTTCTCCACGGTCTTCATCCACGGCCTCGTCCGCGATGCCAAGGGCAGAAAGATGTCCAAGTCGCTCGGCAACGGCATCGACCCGCTCGAGGTCATCGACAAATACGGCGCGGACGCGCTCCGCTTTGCGCTGGCCACCGGCAACGCGCCCGGCAACGACATGCGCTTCTCGGACGAAAAGATCGAGGCGGCGCGCAACTTTGCCAACAAACTGTGGAACGCGGCGCGCTTCGTCCTCATGAACCTCGACATCGACGAGGTGAAGCTGCCGGATGCCGCCGACCTCGCGCTCGAGGACAAGTGGATCCTCGATAAGCTCAACGACCTCGCGGCCAACGTCTTCCAGAACCTCGATCACTACGAGGTCGGCGTCTCGCTTGCAAACATCTACGACTTCGTCTGGGATATGTTCTGCGACTGGTATATCGAGCTCTGCAAGCCCCGCCTCGCCGCAGGCGACAAGACGGCGCAGAATGTCATCGCCTATGTTCTCTCCGAGACGCTCAAACTCCTGCATCCCTTCATGCCGTTCATCACGGAGGAAATCTATCAGAAGCTGCCGCGCGATGCCGAGAGCATCATGATCTCGACCTTCCCGCGCGAGAACCCGGCGCTGCATTTCGACGCCGAGGCCGCCGAGATGGAGAAGATCATCGCCCTCATCAAGGCGATCCGCGCGCGCCGCACCGAGATGGGCGTCGCCCCCTCCCGCCGCGCCAAGCTCTATATCGTCACCAAGAGCACCGAGACCTTTGCCGCCGCCGCGCCCTTCTTCCAGAAGCTCGCGGGTGCGTCTGAGGTGGCGCTTGCGGACAGCTATGCCGACACCACCGCCGTGCAGATCATCACCGACAGCGCGACGGCCTATATCCCGCTTGCCGATATGATCGACTTTGAGGCCGAGCGCAAGCGCCTCACGGCCGAGCTGGAAAAGAACGCAAATGAAATTAAGCGCGTCGAGGCCAAGCTCGCGGGCGAGGGCTTCACCTCCAAAGCGCCCGCCGCCGTCATCGAGGGCGAGCGGCAGAAGCTCGAAAAGTACCGCGAGGTTCGCCGCGGGCTGGAAGAAGCGCTGGCAAAGCTGGGTTGACCATGGAACGCATTATGACCTACGAGACCCTCCGGTGGTATGCCTACGTCAACGATAAAATCTGCAAGCAGCCGATCCGCGGCGTGGTCGTCGCGTTCTTCGGCTTCGGCAATCAGACGCGCTACACGGAGGACCCGGTCGAGGGTGAGTTCTACGGCGACCGCGGGATTCTCTATGTCTATCCGTATAACAATCCGTGGAACCGCATGAACCGGCAGGCGGTGGATTATACCGACGAGGTGCTGGACGTGCTGTTTGCACACTACGGGCTGCCCGACAGCACGCCCATCGTCGCCTCGGGCGGCAGCATGGGCGGGCAGGGCGCGCTCACCTACATGGTGTATGCAAAGCGCACGCCGGTCGCCTGCGTGGCAAACTGCCCGGTCTGCGATATGGTCGGGCATTGGAACGCGCGCGAGGATCTGCCCCGCTCGTTCTACAGCGCGGTTTACGGCTATCCCGGCAGCTTCGATGCGGCGTTAGAGTCGCTGTCGCCGCTGCATCTCGCGGACAGGATGCCGGATGCGGACTATCACATCTTCCATTGCACCGAGGACCGCGTCGTGCCGAAGGCGCTGCATTCGGACAAACTCGTCCCCGCGCTCCGCGCGGCGGGGCGGCGCGTCACCTACGACGTCGTCGAGGGGCGCGGGCATTGCAGCCTGACCCTCGCCGCCAAGGAGAAGTACGCCGCGTATATCCTCGCCGCCATCCCCGAAAAAGCATAACAAAAAGCACCCACCACGGGTGCTTTTTGGTTTGGAAAAAGTCAAAGCCGCAGCACCTTTTTCCCTCGCTTTTCTGCCAACTGCGCACATTTCCCGGCGCCGTTCGAGTCGTATCGCACATAGGTTATCACACAGTCGGCACGCTCCAGCATCCATTGATTGCGAAAACAGATTGAATAGCGCCTCGGAACGCGCTCGATTCCCTCGGGCAATAACGTCGGTATTTCTTCATCCCGATATTCGGCTTTGTGCCCGGGCATGTAGGCAAGGATAACAAAGATGCGGATTTGCGGATACCGGGCGCGCAGGCGGATCAGCTCATGCCGGACCAGTGCATCAAAATCCCCATGGTTGCCGACATAAAAGAGATCGGCGTTTTCCTGTTCAATCAAATGCACCAGCATTTCATGTAAAGGCTTTTGCATTTCGCAAGGGCAGTTGCGATGCCCGAAAAAGGTGCAAGTCATATTTTTTCTCCGAAAATATACAAACTGGATATTTTATATCTACTCTATTCTGCATTGTAGCACAAAATCAAATAAAATCAATAGTAGATGGTAAATATCTTGTTTGGATGATTCGGAGGTGCAGCATGGCAAAGAATCTGTTTTTGATTCAGGGGAACATTTGCGGCGAACGTGTGCGCCTTGGTCGTGCGCTGCAAAAGCCGCCGATGACGCAGGACGAGCTTGCGCGCAAAATGCAGTTTATGGGCATGGAGATGACGCCGCTGATCCTGTCGCGGATCGAGAAAAATCAACGCCACGTTTGCGATGCAGAACTGCGTATGCTGGCAAAGGCGCTTGGCGTGACGATGGATTGGCTTTGCGGCGATGAGAACGAAATTAAGCTGAAATAAAAAAGCACCCACCACGGGTGCTTTTTGGTTTGTGATGAATGGGTCGTCGAGGCGCCGACCCCTACCGATGGGCGCAAAAAGCGTACATACCGTAGGGCGCCGTCTTGCTCCCGCCGCAGCGCCGCAGCCGCCTTGACCGATGTAGACGGATGCAGAATCCACGAAAAAGACGCTCAAGGCATATCGTTATATGTCGAGCGTCTTTTTCGCGGATAGAATGGCGAAAAACGATCTGTATATGGAGAAAAGCACCCGTCACGGGTGCTTTTCCACTTATATCTGAAACTATGCAGGCAGCAAAACTGATTTCAAATCCCTTTTCGCCATTCGTTCTGCGCCGTATACATCGGTCAAAATGCCCAGGTGCCGTTCTTGAAGATGTCCTTCTTCGTCCCGTCGCGAAGCGTGGCGACGATCGAGAGATCGGGCGCGCCGATCATAAAGTCCTCGTGGATCATCGAGTCGTTGATGCCGGCGGCGGTGCATTCCTCGCGCGTCATGTCCGCAAAGCCGCGCAGCGTGTTGGTATACCCCTCGCCGAGCGCCAGATGGCAGACCGCGTTTTCGTCAAACAGCGTGTTGTAGAACAGATAGCCCAGCTGATTGATGGGGGACGAATAGGGCACGAGCGCGACTTCGCCGAGATAAGAGGCGCCCTCGTCCATCGAGATGATGGTCTTCAGCATCTCCTCGTTCTTCTCGGCGTGCACCTCGGTCACCTTGCCCTCGCGGAAGCGGATGGAGAAGTTCTCGATCAGCTGGCCGTTGTAGGAGAGGGGCTTGGTCGAGTAGACGATGCCTTCGGCGCGGCCGCGCATCGGGCTGGTGTAGACCTCCTCGGAGGGAATGTTGGCGTTGAAGATCTCGCCGCCGATGATGGCCTCCGCGCCGCCGCAGAATTCGGAGCGGTCAATGAGCCCGACCGTGAAGTCCGTGCCGTTCGACGCGGTGTAATGCAGCGTGTCGATGCCGAGCGAATTGAGGTATGCGCAGCGCGCGGCGATGTCAGCGTTGTGCGCGTCCCACGCGGCGATCGGATCGTTGCCGTCGGCGCGGGAGGTGTAGAGAATGGCTTCCCACAGCTTCTCGATTGCGGCGGACGCGCGGATGCCGGGGAACATCTTCTGCGCCCAGGCCTTGCCGGGGACGGCCGCGATGCACCACTTGTAGCGGTTGTCCATCTTGTCGCGCAGGGGCTTGATGATCTTGCTGCGCGCCTGTGCGCCCTTGGCGTTCTTCTCACGGTCCATGCCGCGCAGGCCGTCCGGGTCTTCGCTGATGAGGTAGATGCGGGCGGGCAGCGTCCCGATGTAGTGCTCGAGGCGGGCGACCTCCCAGTCTTCAACCTTGCCGAGCGTTTTCAGACTGCGGTACTTGACGTGCAGCTTTTGCAGCGGCTGGTGCACAAAATCCACCGTGACCTTCTTGGCGCCTGCCTTGTAGCAGGCCTCGACAACATATTCCACGAATTTCGGCTGATCCAGCTCGGCGGTGACGACGACCTCGTCGCCCTTTTTGAGGTTGACGCCGCGGCGCGCGATCAGCTCTGCATATTTCTTCAAAGTCGTGACCTTCATGTGGTCCTCCGTAAAAATAATAGTCTCGCGGCGACTGCCGCGAGACTATCTGGGCTTGGCGAACAAGCGTTGTGCATGGCCAAATGCAAATTAAGTTTGTAAAAAAGGCGGCTCCGCCGGCTTTTTTACTCCTTAAAGGGCGCGTCCGGTGAGGACGGCGCGAGCAAACGCCCTTGCACCAGTCGAAAAACAGCGTTTTTCGACTGATTTTAATAGTCTCGCGGCGACTGCCGCGAGACTATTATAGCATATGTTTGCGCGTTTGAAACAGGAAAATGCAAAATCAGTCCTCGGATTTGCCCGTGATTTCGCTCTGCTTCTTCACCGCCGCCATGTCTACCAGCCCCTCGGCCGCGAGATAGGCGACAACCGAGGTGACGATCGCCGTCACGCCTTCGGTGGTATTGCCGCCCGCAATCAGCACGATGCCGCTGACCACGCCGCTCACCGCGACGAGAAACTTGCGGCTGGAGACCTTCTTCAGTGCGCTTTCCATGGATTCACCTCCCCTCACGGCGCGTCGAACGGTTCACCGCCCGCCGCGCCGCTTTTGATTTTCTCCTTATTCTCGTATGCGCTCTTGAGGAGATAGGTGACGATGCCGCCGGTCATCGGCGCGCCGATGTACAAGAGCAGGTCGGAGAGGTTGACGGTCATGTCGCCGCGCAGGGTCTGCACCGCGACGACCGCCGCGCCGAGCAGCGCACCAGCAAACCATACGGCAATCAGCGCCGCCACCACCCGCTTGGAGAATTCGGCAAGCGTGCGCCGCTTTTTGCCTCTGCCCGTCCGCTCAAAGACAATCTTCATCGCACCGCCTCCGCCATGTTGTGCAGCAGCTCCGGCAGATAGCGCACGGTCGGCGCAGTCTTCTTCCAGTAGTCCGGCGAGGTGATGATCTTCGCCGCTACCAGTTTTGCAAGGTCGGCGTCCAGCGTGGATGTTTCGGCGGTGTAAACGCCCTCATGGTTCGGGATGCCGAGCACCGCCTCCGGGTTTACCGTCGTCCTGCCGTCCGCCTCCCGCACCTCGAAGTGCAGGTGCGCGCCGAAGGCGTAGCCGGTGCTGCCCATCACGCCGAGCACATCCCCCGCGCGGACGGCCTCGCCCTTGGCGACCGCACGGGAGGCGAGGTGGCAGTAGTAATAATACCGCCCATCGTCGCCGCGGATGCAGACGTAGTTGCCCCACTCCCAGGTGCGGTTCGACTTGTCCGTGATGATGCGCGACACCGCCACCTTGCCGGAGACGGCGGCGGTCACGTTGTGCGAGCCGATGCCCACAAGGTCGTAGCCCGCGTGAAAATCCATTTTGCCGTTGACGGTGCGGCTGCCGTAGCCGCTCGTCAGCCGCACACGGTCAGTTGTAAAGGGGACGATCATGGTGTTCACCTCTGCTTTCCAGCCGGTAGAGCCGCTTTTCGTGGTTCTCCAGCTTTTCATAAAAATTGCGGTTTTTGTCGGACTGCTTTTCCACCCACTCGTGCAGCGAACTCACCGCGCACTCCAGCTTGTTGACGGCGGCCGCGAGCTTCCAGACGAGCGTGCCGACCGAAACAAAGCCGCCGAGCAGGGTGAGGAGCGCCGCAATGGTCTCCCACGTCATGCGTCCTCACCTCCGGGCAGCGGCACGTCCTCGTCCGGGGCTTCGGCCGCGGGGATCTCCGTCCACGCGCCCGCATCCGCGCCGACCGCGAGGTAGACCGCGCGGCAGAACGTCTCGCCGTCCGTCAGCAGCATGCCGTCGTCGGCGCACAGAACCTGTCTTGTTGTCATGTCTGTTCCTCCTATTTCAATACAAATGTGCGGTTCGGCTTCGTCGCGATCAGCGTTGCCCATTCCGCATCGGTGACGGCGGCGTTCACCGCCGCCTGCGAGACCGTGACGCTGCCGCCCGTGTCGGCCAGCCCTGCGACAAAATCGGTCAGAATTTCCTTGTCGGTTCGCGTCTCGGTCTTCGAGGCGAGGACGATATAGTCGGTGTCCGCGTCGAATGCGGCGGCGACGGAGTCCGCGAGCGAGAGCGTGAACACCCCATCCGCATAGACGGCCTGATCCAGCTTCGCGCGCGTCAGACTGCCGAAAGAGGATATCGACGTGCTGCCCGCGCCCGTGTAGCAATACAGGCCGATATAATGGCTGACCGAACGCGGCAGAAAGTTGAAGAAAACGACCTGCCCGCCGACGGTGCGCATGTCCGCCGCCATCACGGCGAGCGCGTCCGGGTCAAACGGCATCTGCACCGACAGCGACTTCGCGCCGCCGCCGCGGACAACGCCGACGAAGTGCTTCCCCGCGCAGGCGGCGGCCGCAGCCGCTTCGCCCGCGGCGCGGACGGCGGGGATCGCCGCCGCCATGGCGTCGAGAGAGAGCGGGGCTGTGCCGCCGGTCACCGCGCGGATCGCGTCGGCGATGGCGGTCATTTTTGCGTTGATGCTCATCACCATGCACCCCCGAGGATGGCAGTATCGACATAGCTCTTGATCTCGGCGATGTCGGCCGCCGTCCAGTAGTCCGTGCCGCGCACGGGTGTATGACCGTCCGCACCGGGCGCGCCGTCTGCGCCGGGTGTACCGGGTGTGCCGTCCTTGCCGTCCGTGCCATCCTTGCCGGGTGCGCCGGGGTCTCCCTTGTCGCCTTTTTCGCCTGCTGCGCCTTTTTCACCGGGGTCTCCCTTGTCGCCCTTTGCACCTGTGTCGCCTTTTTCACCCTTCGGCAGGGTGAAGGCAAAGTGCAGGCCGCCCCCGTCCTCGGTGACGCGCACGGCGGCGGCATTGCCTGCGGCGGCCTCCGCCGTGGCGGCGGTCAGCCGCCCGTAGGCGGCCAGCAGCTGCGCGCCGAGCGACGGCGTCACGCCGTCTGCGGTATCGCCGGCCGTCGGCACGCCTTTGGCAACGGCGAGGCGGCAGAACGGCGTGGTCAGCGTCTTTTCGCCGCATACGCCGAACGCGCCGAGCAGCACGTCGCCGCCCGCCGCCGCCTCGGGCGGCAGGGCGCATCGGTCATTTTCAAGCAGCACCAGCACGTTTTTGCCGTGCGTGCGGAAGACCGCCGTGCGCACGGTGCCGTCCCAGTCTGCGTCAAAGTGAAAGGCCACCGTCGCCGCGCCGACCGTGCCGCTTGCAAGCGGCGGCTGGCGCAGGGCAATGGTGCAGCCCTTGACTTCGGCTGTGATCGTCATGTCTGTGTTCCTCCTTTTTTTGTCTGCGGGACGATGCGCCGCCGCAGCGCGGGTATTTCCTCCGACATCAGCGAGAGGCCGAAGATGCGGACGTGTCCGCTGCCCGACAGGCGGACCGTCCCGCTGTCGAGCCGGACGCCGCGCAGCGCGGCAAAATAGGTGCGCACGCGGCCATCCGTCGCGGTAAAGCTGTGCAGCACGCGGCCGTCCGCACCGCAGACCGACAGCACGGCGCCCGCCGACAGGGCGGCGGTCACGGCGACACCGTGCAGCCGCCGCCTGCCCGCAAAGGCGACGGCGACCGACAGCGAAAAGCTGCCGTCCGCGCCGGACAGATGCAGGGGGCGGAAGCCGTTTCCGGTGTTTTGCAGCAGCACGTCGCAAAAATGCGCGCTCTCCCGGTTATCGCCGGGAAAGATCAGGTCGCCCGCCGCGCGGCGGAAGCTCCAGCCGCCGCCTGCGATGTCGTAGAGCCAGACGCCGCCCGCGCCGGGAACGTAGAGCAGCAGCAGGTCGCCCGTGCACATCAGCTCCGCGCCCGCATAGCCGCCGGGCGCGAGCGGCGCGTCAAGCGACGTCACCCGTGTGCCGTCGTAGCGCATCACACCGTCCCCGGATACGAAATACAGGTATTTTTCGTGCGCGGCGAGCGCCTCCGCACGAAGGCAGCCGTATGCGCCGACGTAGGAGAGCTCAAAGGGAAGCGCCTGCCCGTGTACGGTCAGCATCGAGCGCGCCGTGAAGGCGATGACCTTGCCGTCAAAGGCGGTGATCGCCGTGAAGGCTTCGTCCGCGCCCTTGATCGTGTCGCACCACGCCGCATTCGGGTCGTCGGTGACTGCCGCGGTCGGCGTGGTAAAGGTGAGGATCGTGCCGTTTTTCGAGGCGTGGATCTCGCTTTCGTTGATGCCGTACAGGCGGCCGAACAGCTGTACGCCTGCGTTCAGCACGGGGGAGATGCTCTCCGGCACATCCACCGTATAGGCGGGGTCGCCGCTCCGCAGCTCCAGCATCTCGGGCAGCAGCAGAAAGCGGCGGGAGATGTCTACGGCGGTCGTGTTGTCCGCCCACAGGCAGAAGCTCACCTTGCGCAGCCGCTCCGGGTAGCCGTAGGTATGGAGCGGATAGTCGTCGGCCAGCGTGGCGTAGTGATCGGTGTAGAGTCTGTCGAAGTAGATCCGGTAGCTGCCGCCGAGCGAGGGCGCGTAGTCTTCCGTGACATAGTGGTAAACGCCGCTGCCCTTGAGCGAAACGAGCGTGCGGTGCGTCTCGTATTTGCCCGTCAGCGTGGTCTGGGTTTGCAGCGAGCTGCGGATCAGCTCGGTCTTCACCGTGCCGGAGGGCAGATAGCGGTCGAGCAGCAGCTGGGTCAGCGTCCGCACCCACACGCCCGTCCCCGCCGATTCGGTGTCGAGCGAGACAAACTGGGCGGCCGTCCCGTTGTTGTAGCCGTCCACCGTCAGGTCGGTGCGCTCCTCGATGAGGTTCATCGAGGTGTCGTACAGGATGCAGAGCTCGTCGCCGTGGCAGAAGGCGGCGACGATGTGCCGGTAGCCGTCCGCGTTCTTGCCGTATTCTTCGGCGGGCGCGACGAGAAAGCGGAGGTCGCCCTTGAAATCCGCCGTGCCGAGCGTGCTCTCCGGTGCGATGTGCGCGAAGACCCAGCTTTTTGTGACATAGGTCTCATAGTCGGGGTCGTAGCAGTCGCTCGTGGTGTAGACGCCGGGCGGGAGCAGCGCGCCCGCACCCGCGTCGTACAGATCGACGGCGGCGTCGAGCGATTCGATCGCGCTGTCGCCCCGCAGACGCACATGGTCGGCCTCCGCGAGCATCCCGTTTGCAAAGCGGTGCGGGGAAAGGCCGGAAAATGCGGTGATATCGGTGCGCTTCATCCCGGTATCCTCCCGCCCGCCGCCGCGCGTGCGGCAAGGGCGCGCGCAGCGTCGGCCTCGCAGGCGGCCGCCGCGTCCGCGTCGCCGATGTGGCGGCAGACGGCGGCGGAGAGCGCCGCATGCAGATAGGGCAGGTCGCGCAGGCTGACCGGGGCCACCGCGGCGCTCTCTGCCGTGACGACGTCGGGCAGTTTTCGGTAGTGAATCGTGTAGTCGCCGTCAAGCGTGACGGCGGCACTGCCGTCGTCGCCCGGCGCGCAGATCGGGAAGTCGGGCAGCAGCGCGCAGAGTGTGGTCGAGCCGCGCAGGCATTCCGCATCGCCGAAAAAGACGCGGCGGTACTGCGCGGGGACAAGCCCGGTCGTGAGCTTGCCGTCCTTGGCCGTGACGGTCATTTCGCCGTCGGCCGTCGGCTCCCGCAGGGCGAGCGCGGCGGCAAGGTGGTTATAGGTATCTGTGAGAAAGCCGTCCGGCAGTGTGAAGCTGTCGGCAAAGGCGGCGTTCACTTCATCGAGCAGCGCGCCGACCGTGGTCTTTGCAGCGGTATTGTCACTCACCAGTTGTCCCCCCTTTTCCGTTTGCCGCGCGCGGCGGCGCGCCAGAGCGCAAGATAGGCGTTTTCCGCCGCCTCCGTGCCGCGTGCCGCCGCTGCGGCGTCGCCCGTCAGCCGGCCCGCCACGCTGTCGAGCAGGGCGGGGTACAGGCAGTCGGCAAGCGGCAGGACGTCGGCAAGCGCGGTCGGCGGCGTGTATTCACCCGCGCAGAGCAGCTTTTGCGGGTACTTGGCAAGCCAGCCGCGGCAGACGGCATCCACCGCGACAAAGAAATGCGGCAGCGGAAACTCCGTCCCCGTGAGGACAACGAGATCCGCGTAAAGTTTATGCAGACACATAGGGTCTCCTTTCAGTTTATGAGCGGCCGCGCAAAAGGGGATGGCAGCGCCATCCCCTTCGCGTCAGGTCACTGCCGCTCTGTGTTTCGGTTTATGCGCCGGTGGTCTGCGCCGCCGCGTTTGCGTTCGTGATGCGCAGTGCGCCGCCGGGATTCGTACACATCAGGTTGCCGTAGGAGGCGAGCAGCGCGCGGAAGATGGAGGTGTCGGGCATCGGCACGAAGATGCCGCCGTCCTTCTCCATGAAGCTCCACGGCGTTGCCTCGAGGTAGAAGGTCGAGGTGTCCACGCCCCAGACCTCGTTTTCGGGGACGAAGCGCTCGTTGACGATGACGACCTCGTTCGAGCCGACCAGCACCTTGTAGCCGACCGCGCCGCCGACGAAGTGGTGCTTCTCCGCCACCGTGACGTTGTTCGTGTGGATGTAGTCCTGGTAGGCGAGGAAGGCGGCGTCACCCATCATCACGAGGTCGATGTTCGCGCCCTTGTAGTCCTTGGCCTCCTTGATGCCGCGGTAGAGCACGAGGTCGGTGAGGTCGTGGTTTGCATCCACCACGGTCGGGCAGAGCCACGGGTTCTCGCTCTTGGCAAGGCCGTAGATCGAGTTCCCGGTGAAGATCGCGCCGAGACCCGTGATCTCCCGGTTGTAGCTGCCCTGCACCGTGATGAAGCCGGTCGTGCCGGTCAGCGTGACGCTGCCCTCCACCGTGATCGTCTTGTTTGCACGGTCCACCGAGAGGATGCGCTTGCCCGCGCCGGTGGCGGCGGCGGTCACCGCGCCGCCCGTCCCGACGTCGTAGAGGTCGATGCGCAGGCCCTCGACCACGCGCTTCACGCTGTCCAGCGTGAGCACCGTGTTCGAGCCGGAGGCCGTCGCCGCCGTGACGGTGGCCAGCTTGCCCGAGCCGTCGCCGAAGAGGGCGCGGCTGATGTTCCACTTGGCCGCCGCATACGAGCCCTTGATCTCGCCGTCAAGGGCGTTGATCATCGAGGATGCGTTGCTCGATGCAAGCGCAATGGTCTTGTTGGAGATCTGAAGATCGACATACATGTCCACCGCGTCGATCTCAAACTGCGCGTAGCGCTGTGCGCCCGCCTTCGGGGTGCCGACGCCCTCCGCGCCGAAGCCGAAGCCGCCGTTGATGCCGATGGGCGCGGCGCAGCGGATGGTGTTGTTCGTGAGGTTGACCTTGCGGATCTTTTCGAGGAAGGGGGAGGGCTCGGTGTTGATCTGGTTGGTCAGGGCGGGCTGGTACTTGTCCTTGAGGATCGCTTCGAGTTTCGTCAGAATCTGTGCCATTTTGTTTGTTTCCTTTCGTGTTTTGAAATGAATTCGGGTCAGATGCCGAAGGCGGCGCGGGCGAGGCCGGACGCCTCGTCAATGGTCTTCGGCTTTTCGCGGACGGTGGCTGGGGCGGAGGCGCTCCCGGCACTTGACATGAGCGCGGGCGCGCTGTCTGCGCCGAGCATCTCCAGCATCCGCGCCTCCGCGAGGCGCATGGCTGCCGGGTTCTTTTCGAGCGCGGCGAAGAGCTCCTCGGCGCTCGGCGCGGGTGCGGGCGCAGGGGCGGGACGCTTGCCGCGCACGATGTAGTAGGCGGTGCGCAGACGGTCCTCGTCCGGCATGGACGCGAGCGCCGGCGTCTCGGCTATGACGGCTTCGATCTCGTCCATCGCGTCGGCGAAGCCCGCGCAGGTCTTGTCGCTCGCCAGCTTATACTTCGCCGCGTCGTAGCGGGCGGCGGCCAGCGCATTCTGCTGCGCCTCGCCGTTCTGTTCATCGGCGTCCAGCGCGTCGCCGAGTGCGGCGACCTCGGCGCGGTAGGCGTCCAGCGCCGCCGTGCGTGCATCGGCGTCCATCGCCGACACCGCCTCAAAATCCAGGGTGGGGATCTGATACTTAGGCATTTTGTTTCTCCTTTGCAAGGTTCAGTTTTTCGGTGTGCAGGGCGATGTGCGCTTCCAGCGCCTGCGCGGCGGCCGGATTTTTCCGGCGCAGCTTGTCATAGGCGTAGTCCAGCGCCGCGCGGCGGTGCGCCGCAAGATGCAGCTCGTGGTCGTCGCAGATGCCGACGGGCAGGGTCTCGCCCTTCATCAGGCGCAGGTTTTCGCGCCGCGCCGCCGCATTTTGCAGCTCGTCCTCGTAGAGCGTGCGGACGAAATCGCCGATGTGCATCCGGCAGAGCAGCTTTTTGCGCACACTGCGCGGAATTTTGCCGTCTTCGCCCGCAAAAAGCCCGAGCTCAATGCCGGCGCGGATGGCGGACAGCTGCGTATCGTCGCTGTGCAGCAGCGCATTTTCGCTCTCGAATACCACGTCGTAGGAATTGATGTCGTCCGCGCGCCAGGTGAAGGTCGCCGCCGTGTCGTAGCTGCCGACCATCTTCTCGATGTGCGTCACGCTGCCGTGCGCCCGGTAGAGCTTCAGCCAGATCTTCGCCGCCGCGAGGATTGCCGCGCGGATGTTGTCGCCGGTCAGCGCGAGGCGCACGCCGTCGATCTCGCGCAGGCGCTCGATTGCGGTCGCGCTGGTGAGGGTGGACTGGTTGTTGCCGGTGGCGCCGAGGTGGGACAGCCCCGCCGCATACTCCATCTCGCGCGCCAGATTGTCACACTCCTCGAAGATGCCGGAGGGCATCTGCGGTGCGGAGAGAGGCTTCGGCTCGCCGCGCGTCGGGTCGTACTCGACGATGTCGCCGGGGGCGACGCCGTTTGCGGCCAGCTCGTCCACGTCGCCGATCGACCCCTCGGGGACGAGCAGGGGATTCAGCGAAAGCGAGCGGATGTAGTCGTGCAGCTTGTTTTTCACGCCGTTGTAGGCGCGCTGCAGCGGGATCAGATCCTCGATGACCGAGCGGCCGAAGAACATGCCGGGCACGCGCTTGCAGCGCAGCACGGCGAGCGGATAGCCGTCGATCGGCAATGTGCCGTAGTAGAGGATGCGGTCGGGCGTGGCGATAATCATGCGGCCGGAGGGGTAGCGCGCGTTCGCCTTTTCGAGATAGGTGCGCAGCAGGGTGGAGTTTTCCGCGGTGCGGGTCGTCATGCCGAGCGTCGTGCCGACATAGCCGAAGCCGCCGACGCCCGCCGCGGGCGTGATGCCCAGCGTTTCGGCGCGGCAGGGCTTCACCCGCACGCCGAAGCGGCGATCCACTTCCTCCACACGCACCACCTGCTCGAGGATGACCGAGCTCTGGTCGTCGAGGTTCTCCTTGTAGATGCTTTCGGGCAGGACCTCATACGGCGTCAGCACGCCGAAGTCGAGATCGCCGAGCGGCACGCGCCGCTCGCCGACGCGGACGGCGTCGCCCGCATTCCGGTCCCACCAGGAGAGGAGAAACGCCGTGCCGCACAGCTCGCTCCACAGAATGAGGTTGTCGAGCTTGTCGGCAAAGCCGCATTTGTACTGCGTCTGCGAGAGCAGGCGCGTGGCAACCAGGCTCTTTTCGTAGTCCGAGGCCTCGCAGGTCGCGGGGTGAACCTCCATCGAGAAGTCGAGCGACTTGAAATTGGCGATGCGGGTCTCGACCAGGGGCGCGATGCGGTTGTACACGCCGCGCTCCATGTAGTCGAAGGGCGGGGTATAGTCCTCCAGCTCGGTGTTGTAGGGGTTGATGTCGCAGTACTGATGCCCCGAGAAGAAGTCGGCCGAGAGCATCCAGCGAAGCTCCAGCGGGCGGCGCTCGTCGTGGCGGCGGCGGCATTCCGCGTCGAGCATGGCGAGGATATCCTCCTTGTACTCGCCGCGCGGTCTGGTCTTTTCCTTGAATTTGAACAGTGTCATGCTTTACTGCCGCCCGCAGGCGTCCTCCTTTCTCTTCATGCGCCGGATCGCCGCGCGGTGCGGCGAGAGATGGCGGGTGCGGCGGCGCGCACCGTCCCCGGGCGCGTCCCGGTGCAGCCATGCCGCGCGCAGCTTTGCGCCGCGCTCCTCGGAGAGGGAGAGCATCAGCGCAAGAAACAGGATGGCCAGCAGCTCCAGCAGCGCGACGGCGGTCAGAATGCTCATGCGTCCGCCTCCTTTGCCGCGCGGCGGGGCTTTTTCTGCGGGGTCACACCGGCAAGACGCGCGAGCGTTTCGATGCAGTCGCCGCAGAGATAAAAACCGCCGAGCGTGTTCGGGCTGCCCGAGATCCGGTAGGTGTCGGTGCAGCCGCAGGCGGGCATCGAACAGATGTGCCGCGCCTTGTGAATCGTGATTTGCTTCATGGTTTACCTCTTTCGCTTAAAATCGGTTTTTGCGCCGCCCGCCGCCCGTAAAGTCGCGCAGGCGCGGTGCGGCTGCCGCCGCACGCGGCGGGTCGGCCTGCATGACCGCAAAGTAGCGCAGCGCGTCGGGCAGGTGGGTGATCTCATGCGGCTCGGTCCGGCAGTCGCCGATGCGCTTCGGGTCGCTTAGCAGCGACGGCAAACAGCGGAGCAGATCCGTGCAGGTGGAGAAGATTTGCAGCCGCGCGCCCTCGCCGCCCTCCGGCATGGGCTGTACGCGCAGCCATTCCTTCAGCGCAAGCCATCCGCCAACACGGTTGTTGTCCGACTGCGTGAGCGGCACGCCGTGCCGTTCAAACAGGGTGGCAATGCTCTTGCCGCTGTCCTTCTGGCGCGACCACAGGTCGGGCGGCGCAAAGGTGCGGTAGACCGCGAGTCCCTCGCTCGCCTCGCGGATTGCCTCCGCCGCGGCGGAGACGATCAGATCGTGCGCATACACCTCGCGGAAGACCACGGCGCGCCCGGTCGAGTCCAGTGCGATGAACAGGCAGGCCAGCGCGTCGAGACCGTAGTCGATCGCGCGGAAGATGCGCACGCCGTCCGCGAGCGGCGTCGGCGGGATGACGTGGATGTCACTGCGGAATTCGGGGAAAAACTGCCCGCCGCCGATCCCCCATTCTCCCAGACCGCAAACGCGGTATCGTTCGGGGTCGCGCAGGCGCATGTCCTCGAAAACGCGCTTGTCCGCCTCATCCAGCCATTCGTTGACCGTGTAGTTTACGGTCATGGCGAAGATGTCGGGGCTTTGCACATCGAAGAACCGCCGCTTCAGCCAGTGGTCGGCGCTCCAGGGATTGAAGGTCAGCGTGATCTGCTTGAACAGCCCGTCCGGCACGCTGCCGCGGATAGATTCGTCCAGCGTGTCGAAGGCGTCCTCGCTTTCGATCTCGTAGGCCTCCTCGATCCACATCCAGCAGAGCACCCCCGTCGCCGCCGTGATGGAGGTCAGCTTCAGCGGGTCGTCGAGGCCCGCAAAGAAGATACGCTGCCCCGTCGCCTTGCAGACAATCTCCAGCGGCGCGGTCTTGCTTTCAAAATACTTTTCCGCGCCGAGCCTGCGGATCGCCCACTTCAGCTCGGCAAAGGCCGAGCGTTCGAGACTGCGGTAGGTGCGCCGCACCACGAGCAGATTTGCCGCCGGAAATTTCATCAGGTTGTAGATATACCACAGTGCGGTCGTCTTGCTCTTTTTGGATGCGCGCGAACCCTTCACCACGCGATAGCGGGCGCGGGAGTGCCAGAATGCGTCGTACCCGCCGCCGACAATGTCGGGCAGGTACAGGCGGTTCATTTCAGCTCGTCCTCACCGCAGATGATCAGCGGCAGGGCGATGCTGCCTTCCAGGCGCTCGCCGAACATGCCGTGATACTTGCCGACGAGCTCGGCCGCGCGGGTTACGTCCGCGAGGCGCGGCCGCGTCTTCACGATCTCGACCTTTTCGCTCCGCTCAACCACCGCCTCGCCGCACATGTCGGTCGAGCGGGACTCGGTGCGCAGCTTGACCACCGTGTCCTCGGTCGCCTCGCGGCGCAGGATGCGCGTCAGCGTCTCCAGCACCTCGCGCTCGTCGGCGATGCCGTCGCCCGCGAGCTTTGCGGGCGCTTCGGCGTCCGCGGCTCCGGTCTCGTCCGCGCGTTTCTTCGTTTCGTTTGCCATTTCGGTTTCCTCCTTTCCCGTTGTCGGCGGTTCGCACCCCGCCGCATCTTTGATTCTACGGATCAAAGTCGGGATTTTTCGGCAGGTTTCCGAAATTTTGCTCTAATTTTAAGGAATGCAATCCTTAAAATCATAAAAAAACAGTATTTCAAGGATTTCATTCCTTAAAATACTTGACTTTGCATAAAATACGGATTACAATGGAGATACTGAATCGGGGGGTGCAGACATGAAACAGGTGAAACGGGAGGCCTATCTGAATTTTCTGATCCGCCATCGGGATGAACAGCTGATCAAGGTTGTGACCGGTGTGCGTCGCTGCGGCAAGTCCACTTTGTTTGAGATGTACCGCACATATCTGCTGTCACAGGGGGTAACCGAGGCGCAGATCACGATGATCAATTTTGAAGACATCCGCTATGAAGAGCTTTTGGATTATCATGCGCTTTATACGGCGGTGACGGCAAGGCTGCTGCCGGATAAAATGAATTATATTTTCCTCGATGAGATCCAGCATGTCAAGGATTATGAGAAGGCGGTTGACAGTCTGTTTATCAAGAGCAACTGCGATGTGTATATCACCGGGTCAAACGCTTACTTTCTGTCCGGCGAGCTCTCCACAAGGCTGACCGGCAGGTATCTGGAGCTTTCCATGCTGCCGCTTTCCTTTGCGGAGTTTTGCAGCGGGCTTGAGGGCGAGCGTGCGGCGCTTTCGGATGCGGGAAAATTCAATCTCTATCTGGAGCTTGGCGCATTTCCCTTTATCGTCAGCCATAATTACGGACAAAAAGAAGCGCAGGAATACCTGCGCGGCATCTATGACACGGTTCTGCTGCGCGATGTTGTCGAGCGGAAGAAAATCACGGATATCACTGCGCTGAAGAATCTGACGAAGTTTTTGATGCACAACATCGGCAATCGCTTTTCGCTGACCAAAATTGCAAATACCATGCGTTCGGGGGGGATGACGATCGACCCCAAAACCGTCAGCCGCTATCTGGAAGGTCTGACCGAGAGCCTCCTCTTTTATGAAGTCAACCGCTACGACATCAAGGGAAAACAGTTTTTGGCACAGCAGAATAAATATTACACGGCAGATATTGGATTCCGGAATATGCTCGTGCAAAACAAGGAATCGGACATCGGACACGTACTCGAAAATATCGTGTATCTGGAACTCCTGCGGCGCGGTGATACAGTTTGCGTCGGGCAGCAGGCCGAAGATACGGAGATTGATTTTGTAACCATCGGCGAGGGCGGAACCGCCTATTATCAGGTTTGCGCATCCACGCTGGATGAGGGGACGCTCGGGCGGGAGCTTGCACCGCTGCGGGCGATTCGGGACAATCATCCCAAGCTGCTGCTCACGCTGGATGAGGTGTTCCGTACGGCAGATTATGACGGCATTCGTAAGGTTAATCTGATCGACTGGCTGCTTAGTAAATAAAAAAAGAGGGCTGCAAAACCGATAGGTTTTACAGCCCTCTTGTCATTGTTTTGGATACTTACGCGCCGTTTCGGGTGCGGACCTTGCCGCGGCGGTACTTGCGGTAGTCGAAGAACAGCGTGCGCACCGTGACATACACCGGGACGGCAAGCAGTCCCCCGAGCAGACCGCCGACGAAGAGCCCCACGAGGATGCAGACGAGCGTGACGCCGAGCGACAGGCGCACGGCGCTGTTGGTGATGCGCGGCCGCAGGAAGATATAGCCGCACAGAGTCAGGATCACATAGACGAAGCAGAACCACAGCGCCAGCTTTGTGTCGGTCAGCAGAATGATGAGCGTCGAAATCGAGAAGCCGAGCATCACGCCGAAGACCGGCATGAAATTGCAGACGGCGATGATGAGACAGAGCACCGAGTGAAACTTGATGCCCATCACAAGCAGGACAAAGTAGAACACAACGCCGAGCACGACCGAATTCAGCGCGCGCGCCGAGAAGAACCAGACCGCGTTGTGATACAGCTCACGGGTCACGCGCTCAATGCCGTTTGTGACGGACTGCGGGAAGAAAGCCGCCGTAATCTTCTTGGCCTGCGCCTTCAGGCGCCGGCGGTCGGCCAGCGCATAGATCGAGACGATGACGCCGAGCAGAATGTTAGACACCTGCGAGACCACGCTGCCGAGCGCGTCCACCACCTTCGGCAGCAGCGCCGAAAACTCGGTCAGGGAATCGACGATCGAGCTTTTCAGACGATCAAACAGCTTGAACAGGATCTGCCCGACCATCCCTTTTTCGCTGAGCTCCTGCCCGACCGTGTCGAGCGCCGAGAGATAGTCCCGCGAGCCGAGCACCGTGTCGTACAGCACCGAAAACTGCGGGATGATGATGACGATGGAGAGCAGGACAACGACGATCAGCAGCAGAAAGGTGACGATGAGCGCAAACGTCGAGGCCTTTTTTTCGGGCTTTTTCATCTGCCGCGCGATGCAAAACGGCAGGAACTTCCGCTCAAAGAACTCCACGGCGGGCATCAGCACCAGCATGAGGATCGCGGCGTAGAGCAGGGGCATGAGCACGCGCGCCATCTTGGCAAAGAAGGCGCGGACGGCGGCGGCGTGGGTGAACAGGCTGATGAGCAGCGCCGCAAAGGCGACGACGATCAGGGCAAAGAGCGCAAAGGTGTTGTATTTCGGGTTCTTTTCAAATTTCATTCCGCTGCCTCCCTCCGCTTGTCCATATAGGCCGCCGTATCAACGGGCAGATGCTTCTTTTGCAGGCGGCTCTCCACCAATTCCTTGACGGCCTGCCGCATCACCGCAAAGAGCGGCACGCCGATGAACATGCCGACGAGCCCCCACAGGCCGCCGCTGACCGTGATGGCGACCACGATCATCAGCGAGTCCACACCGACCTTGTCGCCGAGGATCTTCGGCCCGATGATATTGCCGTCGCACTGCTGGATCACCAGCGTCAGCACGACGAACCAGATCATCTGGACGGGATCGGCGATCAGAATGATGAAGGCGCAGGGGACGGCGCCGATGAACGGCCCGAAATAGGGGATCACGTCGGTCACGCCGCAGACCAGCGAAACCAGCGGATAATACGGAATGCGGGCAAGACCGAAAACGATGAAGTTGATGAGCGTGATGATGACGGCGTCGAGGATCTTGCCGGAGATAAAGCCGCCGAAGGACTCGTCGGTGTAGCGCACCCACTTGTCGCAGAAGGCCTTGCCGCGCCGGGGCAGCAGCGTTGCGGCGATGCTGTTCAGCCGTGCGCCGATCGCCTTTTTCTCGACGAGGAAGACGACCATGAAGATCAGCGAGAAGATGATGCGCCAGATCGTGTTCAGGAGCTTCGACGAGTAGGTCACGGCGCTGGCCATGAAGTTGCCGATCCGGTCAAACAGGCCGTCGATCCAGCCGCCGACCGTGTCGAGCAGCGCCGCCGAGTCAAACATGGGCTCGCCGCCGGGCTCGGTGTATTTTGCGGTCACCTCGCCGAGGTAGACGGATGCCTTTTTCAGATAGGTGTCAAAGGTGGCCTCGAGGTTCTGGTAGCTGGCCTTGATCTGCGGGACAAGCATCCAGATGAAGAAAACGAGAAACGCCGCCGCGGCAAGCAGGGTCAGCACGACGGCCGCAATGCGCCGCAGGCGCGGGCGCGGCTTTTTCTTTTCGATGAAGCCGCAGACCTTTTTCTCAAAAAAGTCACAGGCGGGGAAAAGCAGATACGCCGCGGCAAAGCCGATGAGCACCGGCGAGAGGGCGTCGGCAAGGCCGCCGAAGAAACCGCCGAGAATGCCCGGAAACAGGATGACCAGCACCAGCGGAATGGCCAGCAGAATCGTCACGCAGGTGTAGATCAGCGCCACGGTATGTTGTTTTGTCCATTCAAATTTGAGCATCCGCACATCCGCCCTTTCAAACAATATCTCACCCTATATTATATCTCGATTTTCTTGAATTGGCAAGACGAAATGTGAATATTGAAAAAAATGCGCAAATCTGTTATACTTAAAGCAGTCGAAAACCTTTTCCGACAGACGGAGGCAGCTATGAAGAAGAAAATCGGCACGACGGTGCGCGCGGAGGGCAAGATCAACCTGTATCTGGACGTGCTCGCCCGCACGCACGACGGCTATCATACAATCGAGAGCGTGATGCAGAGCGTCAGCCTGTCCGACCGTGTGACGGTCTCCGCCATGCGCGGCGCGGGCGACATCCGCATCGGCTGCAACCTACCGTACATTCCGTGCGACGGGCGCAACATCGCCTACCGGGCGGCGCGCGCGCTGCTCGATGAGGCGGGTATCGACGCGGCCGTGCGTATTTTCCTCGACAAGCGGATTCCGGTGGCGGGCGGCATGGCGGGCGGCAGTGCCGATGCGGCCGCCGTGCTCACGGCGGTCAACCGTGTGCTCGGTCATCCGCTCACGCCAGAGCGCCTGTATGCGCTTGCCGCACGGCTCGGCGCCGACGTACCGTTCTGCATGTCCGGCGGCACGGCGCTCTGCACCGGGGTCGGCGACGTGACAAGTCCGCTCGAAAACCGATTTTCGCTCCCGCTGCTCATCGTGCCGAGCCGCGACAGCGTGTCCACCCCGTGGGCCTACGGCGAGCTGGACCGCGCCTACGGCGGCTTCGCCGCAGCGCGCGCGCGCGACGCCCGCCTCGACCGGCTGACGGCGGCGCTCGCCGCCGGGGACGCGGACGGCGTCTGCGGCAACCTTTACAATATCTTTGAGGACGTTGTGCTTCCGCGCCGCCCGCAGGCGGCGAAGGCAAAACAGCTTCTGCTTGACGGCGGCGCGCGCGCCGCGATGATGAGCGGCAGCGGACCGACCGTCTTCGGCATTTTCCCGGACGTGCCGACGCGCGATGCGGCCGCGCGCATTCTTGTGCGGCACGGGTATCACCCGAAAAACGCAGATTTTACAAACAAAAAAGTCAAAAGGAATTGATTTTTTGCGGAAAATCCAGTATAATGAAAAACGATTTTTGAAATTTTCGGACTTCGGAGAGATTTATGCAAAGCTTTTTATCTGTATTTGAGAATGTGACGAACCTGGACTGGAAACAGGTCGTCATGTGGTGCATCGGCGCATTGCTGATTTACCTCGCCATCCGGAAAGACATGGAGCCGTCGCTCCTGCTTCCGATGGGCTTCGGCGCAATCCTTGTGAATCTGCCGCTTTCCGGCGCGATCACGCAGCTTTACCCGACCGGCACGGAGGAGGGCGTCATTGACCTCCTGTTCAATTCCGGCATCGCCAACGAGCTGTTTCCGCTGCTGCTCTTCATCGGCATCGGCGCGATGATCGACTTCGAGCCGCTGCTCTGCAATCCGAAGCTGATGCTGTTCGGCGCGGCGGCGCAGTTCGGCATCTTCTTCACGCTCAGCCTTGCCTGCCTCCTCGGCTTTGATGTGAAGGACGCGGCGTCCATCGCCATCATCGGCGCGGCGGACGGTCCGACCTCAATTTTCGTCGCAAACTTCTTCCGCTCGAACTACCTCGGCGCGATCATCGTCGCCGCCTACTCCTACATGGCGCTTGTGCCGATCGTACAGCCGCCGGTCATCCGCCTCATCACCACCAAGAAGGAGCGCCGGATCCGCATGGAATACACCGGCTCCAAGGTCACGAAGACCACGAAGATCCTGTTCCCGATTGTTGTCACGATCATCACAGGCATCGTTGCGCCCCGCTCGGTCGCGCTGGTCGGATTCCTCATGTTCGGCAACCTGATCCGCGAGTGCGGCGTGCTGGATTCACTGTCCGAGACGGCACAGAAGGTGCTGGCCAACCTCATCACCTTGCTGCTCGGCCTGACGGTCGCCTCCAAGATGACGGCGGACGCGTTCCTGAATCCGCGGACGCTGCTGATTCTCGCGCTCGGCCTTGTCGCCTTTGTTTTTGACACCGTGGGCGGCGTCCTGTTTGCCAAGTTCCTCAACCTTTTCTCGAAGAAAAAGATCAACCCGATGATCGGCGCCACCGGCATCTCGGCATTCCCGATGTCGGCGCGCGTCATTCACAAGATGGGACTGGAGGAAGACCCGCAGAACTTCCTTTTGATGCACGCCGTCGGTTCCAACGTGTCCGGACAGATTGCTTCGGTCATCGCGGGCGGCATCATCCTCAACATGATTCACTAAGGAGGGGACAGACATGCATATTGATTTTCCCGCATTTGTTGCATCGCTCCGCTATATGGGGCAGGGCATGCTCGGCATCTTCGCCGTCACGCTGGTGATTATTCTCGCCATCGTGCTGCTCAACAAGATCACGGCAAAGAAAGATAAATAAAGAAAAGCGACAAAACAGCGCCGACCGCAGTCGGCGCTGTTTTTGTTGTGCGTCATGCGGACCGACGGGGACACCGGTCCCTACAAAGGGGCGAAAAATCTTCCCAAATCGGTAGGGGTCGGCGCCCTCGACGACCCGCGTCCCTTAGCCTTCCCCCAAGGGAAGCCTAAAATGCACCCGCACACAATCTAACTTCGCCTCCCTTGTGTAAAGGGAGGTGGCGCGAAGCGCCGGAGGGATTGTTGCAGAGCAAAGGTACAACCCCTCAGTCACCTATCGGTTGAGGATGTTTTTCGGTTTCGCTTGCGAAATCGTCGGTGTTCAGCCGACGAAAAAAACTCCGCGAGACGCTTTGCGTCTCGTACAGCTCACCCCTTGCACAGGGGAGCCTCTGCATGCAATCTCAAAAACCGTTTCATAATCGAGTTTCTCATAAAGAAGAAGCACGCCGGGCGGCGTGCTTCTTCTTTACTTTGCTCAGTCTTTCGGAGTCGGCGGGGCATCGTTGTCCGCGCCGCCCTCTGCGTCCGTCTCGTCGAGGCGGGCGGCGGCGCCGCGCGCCGCTTTCTGCCGACGCTCGGCATCCTCCGCGTCGCGGCGGCGCTTTGCCTCGGCGTTCTCCGCCTCGGAGCGCTTCGAGCGCTCGCTGCGGAGCGCCTCGATCTCCTCATAGGTGGGCTCGCCGTCCTGCATCGCGGCTTCAAACTGATCCGCCTCCATGACCTCGTTCTTGAAGAGGAACCCGGCGACGAAGTGCAGTTTATCCAGATGCGCCTTCAGAATCTCCTCGACCTTGGCGTATGCCTCGTTGACGATGCGCAGGGTCTCGCTGTCGATCAATGCAGCGGTGTTCTCGGAATACGCAGGCGCGCTCGAGAAGTCTCTGCCGAGGAAGACGCTGCTCTGGTCGTGCCCGTAGGCAACCGTGCCGAGTTTTTCGCTCATGCCGTAGTGCATGACCATGCTGCGCGCAATGCTCGTCGCGCGCTCAATGTCGTTGGACGCGCCGGTCGAAATGTCGCCCATGATGAGCGCCTCGGCACAGCGGCCGCCGAGCAGCACGACGATCTCGGCGATCATGTCGCCCTTTGACTGATAGGAACGATCCTCGTTCGGCAGCGAGAGCGTGAAGCCGCCCGCGCGTCCGCTCGGGATGATGGAAATCTGGTGGACATGCTCGTCGGGCGCGATGAACTTGGTTGCAATCGCGTGACCCGCCTCGTGGTAGGCGGTGAGCTTCTTTTCCTTTTCGGAAATGGCCTTGGCCTTCTTCTGCGGGCCGACGATGACCTTGAGCATCGCGTCCTCGATGTCGTTCATGCCGATGAGCGCCTTTTTGCGGCGGGCGGCAAGCAGCGCCGCCTCGTTGAGAAGGTTGGCGAGGTCCGCGCCGGTGAAGCCGACCGTGGTCTTGGCGATCGTGGAGAAGTCCACATCGCTCTCAAACGGCTTACCCTTGGCATGGACGTGCAGAATAGCCTCGCGGCCGCGGATGTCGGGGTAGTTGACCGTGATCTGCCGGTCAAAGCGGCCGGGGCGGAGCAGGGCAGGGTCGAGAATGTCCGCGCGGTTGGTCGCCGCCATGACAATGACATTGCTGCCGCCCGCGCCGAAGCCGTCCATCTCGACCAGCAGCTGGTTGAGCGTCTGTTCGCGCTCGTCATGGCCGCCGCCGAGACCCGTGCCGCGCTGTCTGCCGACCGCGTCGATCTCGTCGATGAAGACGATGCTGGCGGGATGGCGGCGCGCCGTCTCAAACAGGTCGCGCACGCGCGATGCGCCGACGCCGACGTACATCTCCACAAAGTCGGAGCCGGAGATGGAGTAGAACGGGACGTTCGCCTCACCGGCGACCGCCTTGGCCAGCAGGGTCTTGCCCGTGCCGGGAGGGCCCATTAAGAGCACGCCGTGCGGGATCTTGGCGCCCAGTTTTTCAAACTCCGCCGGGTGCTTGAGAAATTCGACGACTTCCTCGAGCTCCTCTTTTTCCTCGTCCGCGCCCGCCACATCGGCAAAGGTGACGCGCTTTTTCTGGTCGCTGGCCACTTTGACGCGCGCGCGCCCGAAGCTGTTCAGCTTGCCGCCCTGGCCGTTCATCTGCCGGACCATATAGATCCAGAACGCGATGAAGACGACCATCATGATGAGGTAGGGCAGGAAGGAGGCCCACCAGTTGACCACCACGGGCTTATAATCGTATTTTTCGATCGTGCCGTCGGCGTACTGTGCCTTGACGGTCTCCTCGGTATCGTGGATGAAAAGCGAGAGATCGCGCAGCGTGTAGGTGACGGTCTTATCCTTGGAGCCGTCGGCCTGCCGCAGCTTCATCGTCAGCCGGTTGTTGGTGTCAACGCTGAACGACTTGACCTCGCCTTTTTCAAAATAACTCACAACGTCGCTGTAGGTCAGCGTCTCGGTCTCCTTTGTGGGGAAGAAGCTCGACACCAGCCATGTAATCGCCAGGATAAAGACGACGTACATGAGGATGACTTTCATGTTGTTTTTCATTCGGGTACCAAACCTTTCTGGGTGGAAATCCTGCGTGCTTTGCGCGATGATTATTTTGCGTAGATCTCGGGCTTCAGGACACCTATATAGGGGAGTGCGCGGTATTTTTCCGCATAGTCGAGGCCGAAGCCCACGACAAACTCATCGGGGACGGTCACGCCGCAGTAGTCGGGGGTGAAGTCCACCTCGCGGCGGGAGGGCTTGTCGAGCAGGGTGCAGGTGCGCACGCTCTTCGCACCCTTGAGCTTCAGATAGTCGCAAAGGTAGGAGAGGGTCCGGCCGCTGTCGATGATGTCCTCGATGACCACGATGTCGCATTCCTCGATGTTGGGGCGCATCCAGTCCAGAATGATGTGGATGGAGCCGCTCGTTTTGGTACCCGCGCCGTAGGAGGACACCTTCATGACCTCGATCTCGGGGTTGACCGTCAGCTTTTTCATCAGCTCCGCCATAAAGGGCAGCGAGCCCTTCAGAATGCCGAGCAGCACGAGGTGCTCGGATCTTCCGGCGTAGTCGCGGTCAATCTCTTTCGCAAGGCGGGTGGTGACTGCGTCGATTTCTTCTTGATTTACGAGAATTTTCAGAATGTCGTTGTTCATGTTCCTAAACGCCGTCGGCGTCTCCTTTGCTTTCTTCCGATTTGATATACAGATGCAGCGCGTCGCCGTGCCGGCGGAAAGCCGCATCGGCGGTGGCGAGTGCGCGGATATACAGTACAGTATCGCCCGCCGCGAGGCAAAACAAACGCGCTTTTGCCGCGGGGGTGAGCTTTGCGTCGGCAATGACGCGCTTGACCTTGTGCGTTTTGCCGAAATAGACGATGGTGTCGCCGTCCGCCCGCGAGCGCACGGTGATGTCCCTGCCGTCAAATGTCGCGGCGGCAAGGACGGCGGCGGGCTTTTCGGGGAAGCCCGGCGGCGGCGCCCCGCGCGTGAGCAGCAATTCTTCGCCCCACGGCAGCGCTGTCGGCGTGTCAGGCGGGAGCGGCAGGGAAAAGGGCTCTGCCGCGCCGACGGATGCGGAAAAACGCAGAAGTCCGCGTGAGGCGACTGCGGTGACACCGGGCAGAGACAGCCGAAAATCCTTGCCGCCCGCATGGATCCGATCGCAGAGCGCGTCGATGTGCGCACAGCCGGGGACAGTCCCGCAGCTTTCATTATACAGGATCCGCAGCACGCGTGAAAGCAGCGCTCTGTGAATGTTTTGTGCTTTTTCGGTGTCGAGCGCGCCGTCTGCGACGACGGCGGGATAGACGCGGCGCGCCTCGGCGTCGAGAAAATCCGCGTCTGCGCGCAGCAGCTTTGCGGTGCGCGCCATGCTCTCCGCCGCCTGCGGCGCGACGGCCGTCAGTGCGGGCAGCACCTCGCGCCGGATGCGGTTGCGGCTGTAGGCCGCAGACGCATTGGTGCTGTCGGTGACAAAGGTCTGCCCGGCGGCCGCAAGGTGTGCGAGAATTTCGGCGCGGCTGACGTCGAGCAGCGGGCGGACGATGCTTCCGCGCCGCGCGGGGATCGAGCAGAGCCCGTCAAGCCCCGTGCCGCGCGCAAGATGAAACAGCATCGTCTCACACAGATCGTTCCGGTTATGCGCCGTGGCCACGCAGGTGTATGCCGTATGCTCGGCGAGCAGTCGGTCAAAAAAGGCATAGCGCGCACTGCGCGCCGTTTCTTCAATGCCGCGGTGCGTCTCCTTTGCCAGCGCGGCAATGTCCGCCGCCTCGTAAAAGAAGGGGATGCCGTGCGCGCGGCAGAAGTCTTTGCAGAAGTCCGCGTCGCGCGCCGCTTCCTCGCCGCGCAGACCGTGGTTGAGGTGCGCCGCGGCGAGCGGGTAGGGAAAGCTGCCGCGTGAGGCGGCCGCGAGAAACAGGGAGAGCAGACAGGTCGAGTCCGCCCCGCCCGAAAAGGCGACAATCACGCCGCCGCGGACGCCGAGCGATTCGAGCGCCGCCGTAAATTTCCGATAAATATCCATAGAACCGGGAGTCGGTCGCCCTTACTCCAATCCTTCCTCAATGGTGCGGAACTTGGTGTACTGCCCGATCCAGCCGACCCTGACCGTGCCGGTGCCGCCGTGGCGGTTCTTGGCAATGATGATCTCGGCGGTGTTGGCGCTCTGCTCGGCCGCGCCCGCGGCCTCCGCCGTCTTGTAATACTCGTCGCGGTACAGGAAGACGACGACATCGGCGTCCTGCTCGATCGCGCCCGAGTCACGCAGGTCGGACAGCATCGGCTTCTTGTCGGTGCGGGATTCGGGTCCGCGCGAGAGCTGGGCGCAGCAGATGATCGGCACGTTCAGCTCTTTTGCCATGATCTTGAGGTTGCGCGAAATGTCGGCGACCTCCTGCACGCGGTTGTCGATCCTGCGGTCGCTCTGCATCAGCTGCAGGTAGTCGATGATGACAAGGCCGAGGTTTTTCACGCGGCGCAGCTTCGCCTTCATGGCGGTGATGGTCTGGCCCGTGGTGTCGTCGATCAGCACGTCGCATTCGGCAATCTCCGCCGCCGCGTGCGCCAGCTTGGTCCAGTCCTCCTCGGACAGGTTGCCGCTGCGCAGAGCGTTGCTCTCGACCATGGCTTCACTGGAAAGTATACGCGTGACCAGCTGGTCCGACGACATTTCCAGCGAGAAAATGCAGACGGCCTTCTTCGTGGATTTTGCCACGTTGGTGCCGATGTTCAGCGCAAACGAGGTCTTGCCCATGCCGGGGCGCGCGCCGATCAGCACAAGGTCGCTTTCCCCCATGCCGACAAGCACCCGGTCGAGGCCGGAGAAGCCGGTCGGCGTACCTTTGAGCGCACTCTTGTCCTTGGAGATCAGCTCGAGGTTTGCATAGACGCGCGGCACGATGTCGCTGATTTTTTCAAAGTTCTTGGACTCGCGCCGCTCCGCGATCTCGAAGATGCGCTGCTCCGCGGCGTTGAGGAGGTACTCGACGTCGCCTGCCTCGGTGTAGGCCTCCTCCGCGATGCTCTCGCAGACCGAGATCATCGCGCGCAGCGTGCTTTTGTCCTTGACGATCTTGGCGTAGTCCACGACATTTGCCGCCGTCGGCACGACCTTGGCAATGGTCTTGATGTATTCGGTGCCGCCCGCCTTGTCGTAGACGCCTTCGCGCACCAGCGCGTCGATCAGCGTCACGGGGTCGATCTCGCGGTTGCGCTTGTAGAGCTCCTTCATGGTCTCGAAGATGTTCTGATGTTCCTCGAGGCAGAAGTCGTCCGCCGTGATGAGCGAAGCGATCTTGTCAAAGCTCTCGGGGTTGATGAGGATCGAGCCGAGAACCGATTGCTCCGCCTCGATCGAGACGGGCATTTTTCGGGTAAAATCGCCGTTCAAAGCCATTCTCCTTTCGGCGGCCGCCGTTTATTTGTCGGTGACGATCAGGTTGATCTTGCCCATGATCTCGCTCGCGTAGAGCTTGACCGGGATCTCAAACTTGCCGTAGGCCTTGATCGGGTCGGGCAGGACGATCTTGCGCTTGTCGATGTCCACGCCGCTCTGCGCCTTCAGCGCATCGGCAACGTGCTGCGAGGTGATGCTGCCGTAAAGCCGTCCGTCCGCGCCGCTGGCCGCCTCAAGCTTCACGAGGATGCCCGTGAGCTTTTCGGCCATCTCGCGCGCCTCCGCCTTGTCCACTTCAATCTTGTGCAGGCGGGCTGCTTCCTTGTTCTTCAGATCATTGAGTGCGGAGGCGTCCGCCGACTTCGCCAGTCCCTTCGGGATCAGGAAGTTGCGCGCGAAGCCGTCGGAAGCCTCGACGACCGCGCCCGCCTTGCCGCTGCCTTTTACATCTTTCAAGAGAATTACTTTCATTGTAGTATATCCTTTCTTCCGGGAATGCCGGGGTAATTTTTTCAGATTTCCGTGCCGGTCTGCGAATTGTTTTCTTCCAGATAGGCGTCGATCGCCGCCTTCAGCTGCTCCAGCACGGTGAGCATCGGGTCGGCCGAGCGCGCGCCCGCGCTGTCGAGGTGGCCGCCGCCGCCCATCTTTTCGAGAATGAGCTGCACGCTGACCGACGCATTGGAGCGTGCGGAAATATGCGTTTCGCCGCCGATGCGGATGAGCGCGAACGCGGCGTCCACGCCCTTGATGGAGAGCAGGTTTTCCGCCGCCTTGGCCGCCGCGATGCGGTCGGTCGGCGCACCGTCGTCCTCGTCCTTGGCGATGGCGAAGCGCCCGCGGTAGATGACGAGGTCGGAGAGAATCTTCGACTGCTTGCGGAACTCGCCGAAGTCGCTCTTCAGCTCGCAGGCGGATTCATACACGCTCGCGCCCGCGCTGCGCAGGTAAATGGCCGCGTTCAGCGTGCGCGTACCCGTGGAGCGGGTGAACTGCTTGGTGTCCAGCAGAATGCCGCCGAGCAGGGCGTCCGCCTCCTCGCGGAGCAGAAGCCCCTCGCTGATGGACTGCTCGAGCATCTCGGCGACCAGCTCGGAGGCGCTGGAGGCGGACGGCTCGATGTATTCGGCGATCCATTCGCGCTGCGTCTTCGGCGCCGTCTTGCGGTGGTGGTCGATGATGATGGCGTCGTTCACGCTCAGGGCAATGCCGGGGGCAAGCATGTGATCGACGTTGTTGACGTCCACGATGACCAGCAGCGTGTCGCTGGCGATCAGCTCCTGCGCGTCGTCCGCCGAGACAAAGGTGTCGCCGTATTCGGGAATGTTCTTGAATTTGGCGAGGAAGCTCTGCGTGTTCGGGTCATTTCGATCCACGACGATGTAGGGCTTGACAAAGCAGAACATCGCGAGGCGGGCGATGCCGACCGCCGCGCCGAAGCAGTCCTGATCTGCGCCGCTGTGCCCCATGATGAGGACGCTCGACGCGCGCGAAATGTGCGCGACCAGCTCACAGGAGCGCACCTTGGCGGCTACGCTCGAGCGCTTCTGCACGGGGCGGGTCGTACCGCCGTAAAAACGTAGACCGTCGTCGTTCTTATAGACGACCTGGTCGCCGCCGCGCGCCAGCGCCATGCCGAGCGCTTCACGCGCGCCCGCTTCTCGGTCGCGGAGCGTTGCGCCCACGTCCGAGATGCCCATGGAGATGGTGATCGGCAGTCCCATGTCGCCGATGCGCACCTCGCGCACGCGGTCGAGAATGGCGAAGCTGCCCGCGATGCAGCGGTTCAGCCCCGCGCGGTTGGTGATGAGCAGGTATTTGTTGCGGTCGTACTCGCGCAGGACGCCGTCCAGCTCTGCGGCAAAGTCGCGCAGGATCCCGGCGATGTCGTTGACCTCGCTGCCGAAGTCCTGCACATGGCGGGAGAGCTCGTCGAGATTGTCAATGAGGATGTAGGCGATGACGCTGCGCTCGTTTTCCACCATCTCGGTCAGCCGCTCGTATTCGGTGCGGTCGTTCCAGACGAGGAACCAGTAGTTTTTCTCGTCGGTTTTGAAGGAGAAGGCGTCCACGCGGTAGAGACGGTCGCACAGCTCGGCGTCATTCTGCGCATCCTCGGAGAGGGCGTCCAGCGACAGCGTGGAGATGGTGTCCAGTCCGACGCCCATGACCGAGCCGATGGTCTCGGTGGCCTCGCCGAAGGCGCGGTTGCGCCAGATGATTTTGCCCGCCGTGTCGCAGATGACCATCGGCAGGTGCATCTTGATGACGATCTCCAGCATAATCTGCCCGAGCGAACGGCCGAATTTGGCTTCGGCGTCGCGCCCCGCATCGCGGGAGAGATAGGCATATGCGCCGCTCGCCGCGAGAAAGACGAGGAGCGAGAGCGCGAGACTCACGGCGCCCGGCAGCTTATCCGTCTTCATGAGGACAAAGAACAGCAGCAGCGCAAGCGTGCCGAAGATCAGGATGGCGATCGGCAGGCCGCGGCGCGTGTTTTTGTTTTTATTTTGCATGCTTTCTCCTTTCCACGGCAGAGCCGTGCGGAAACAATGCGATCCAAAACGATAATAATCCTATTATATAGAAAACATTATAGCAAAGTTTCGCGCAAAAGTAAAGAGAAACGCCCGAAAAAGCGCGCGGCCGCAAAAAAAGAAGTCCCGGAGGGACGCACTCCGCAAGGAAGTGCGTCCGGTTATATTCGCCTGACGGCGAGTTATATTGTCCTACGGACAGTGATATTATGCTTCGCATAGTGGTATTGCCTGCGGCAGTTCAGGTGGCGAATATAATATCACGAAAGCCGACAGGCTTTCATATCACTTTCCGAAGGAAAATATCGCTCCGGGCAAAGCCCGGAATATCACTTTTTGCCCATAGACACAGCGAACATCGGGTTTTATCACCAAACCCTGTATGGATTTTTGGGCAGTACAAAGAAGGCAGCACAAATTCTGTGCTGCCTTCTTCCTTATGGAGCCTCCCCGGAGGGACTTCTTTTTCGGGAAAGGACGAAATTCAGTTGGACTTTGCGTCGCGCATCGTCGCAACGGCGATTCTCGTGAAGATGACGCAGGCCTCGGAGCGCTTGATGGCGTCGTTCGGCTTGTACTGTCCGTTCGAACCGCCGACGATGCCCGCCTCGGCGAGCTTCTTGACGGCGGCTGCGGAGGGCAGCGTGTCGTTCATGTCGGAGAGGGTGTAGGTGCGGATCGCCGCATACTCGCTGTCAGGCAGGATGCTTGCAAAGACGATCGCCATCTCGCCGCGCGTGATGTTCTTGTTGTAGTCGGCGAACTGGCCTTCCTTGATGATGCCGTTCTCGATGCAGTATGCAACGTAGGGTGCATACCATGCTTCGCCTGCGGCCGCCGCGCCGACGGTCTTGCCGGTGTAGGCCTTGTGGATGTTGACCGCCGCGGTCAGCGCCTGTGCGACCGTGAACGTGCCGTCGGGCGAGAAGCCGGCAGCGCTCGTGCCGTTTGCAAGGCCGTATTCATACGCGGTCTTGACATAGCTGTAGAACCATGCGTTTGCGGGAATGTCCGCAAACTGATTCTCATAGGTGCGGATGGGGTTGAACTTCGACGTGGGTTCTGTGGGCTGGTAGGTGAGCAGGTCGCCGCTGCTTTCGATGGTCATCGTGTTCTGCGCTTCCTCGCTGAGGATGGCGACCGCGCCGGGCTCGACCACGATGCGGAAGTGATAGTCGTTGCCGGGCTTCGTCATCAGGACGACCTTGTCGGTGATGATGAGCGTTGCGCCCGCCTTGACCAGAATGGTGTTCTGCGCGGCCTCCTGGAAGAGGATGACGTCGTCAAAGCGGACATCGCTGTTGATCGTCAGCTCCGCGCCGGACTGCATCTTGAAGGCGCAGTCGGGGTTGGTCTCGGGCGTTGCCTTCTTATAGTCCACGCCCTCATACTTCGAGGTGATGACAAGCTCCTCGGACATGGCCGGGAACTCATACTTCGCGCTGCCGATGTACGCCTTGCCGGTGACGACCAGCGTACCGCCGCGGGTGAGCAGGCCCATGACGCCGCTGCCGGTTGCCTTGCCGAAGCTCTTCTTCGGGGATTCGACCGTCGTGCCGGCATTCGAGTCATTGCCGGCTGCATAGTTAATGAAAGCGATACCGTCCTTGACTTCGACGGGGCCGGAGGGCTCTTCGGCAGCAGTCGAGCCGAGCACCTTGACGCCCTCGGCGATCTTGATGTCGCCGTCGCCGGAGATCTCGGAGAAGGTGCCGCCGTTGATGATTGCCTTGCCGCCGCTCATGACCTCGATGTTCATGTAATAGGGCTTCTTGGACATGCAGATGACCTTGTCGGTGATGGTGAGCGAACCGCCGTCTTCGACGATGATGGTGTTCTGGCCGTTCTCCTGGAAGAGGATGACATCGTCCAGCGTGACATCGCTCTTGATGGTCAGAATCTTGTTGGTCGCAAACTTCATCACGCCGCTTGCGGGATTGCTTGCGGGCTCTGCATTCTTATAGTCCTTGCCGCCGTAGTTTGCCGTGATGGTAACGGCCGCGGGCAGCTCCCAGGTGTAGTCCGCGCCGATGTACAGCTTCTGGCTGACGACCAGCGTGCCGCCGGCCTTCAGCAGGCCGATTGCACCGTTGCCGGTGATCTTGCCGAGCGTCTTCTTCGGCGTATCCGCCGTCTTGCCGTCATTTGCATCGTTGCCGGTAAACGAGATGTAGGCAACCGCGTCACCCGCCGCAAATGCGGACAGCGACAGCGCGCCTGCAACCATCAGGACGGACAGAAGCAAACACAAAAACTTCTTCATAAGTAAAACCTCCGTTTTCTCCAAACCATGTGCCTTTTGCACAATTCCTGATTTTATTATAGCATGGCATCTGTGAAAAACAATTAGAAAACAAAAAGATTTTGCACAAGATTTTTATATTTTCGGACACTTTTCCGAAAAACAAACTTGAAAAAGGGAGAAATAAGCCTGCCGCCCCTACGGAATGGCGGGAACGGTGTACACACCGCACAGGCGGGGGCTCGCTCCCGCCGTTTTTACTTTGCAGAAAGACACCTCATCCACCGCAAGCGGTTCCCCTTCCCCCGCTGGGGAAGGCTATTTAAGGAAAAAAAGGAACGGACCGCGGACCGTTCCTTTTTTCTATTCGCTTCTTCTTACTTCGCGTCGCGCATGGAGGCAACGGCGATGCGGGTAAAGATGACGCAGGCTTCGCCGCGCTTGATCTCGTTCTGCGGGTTGTAGCTGCCCTTGTCGTCGCCGCCGACGATGCCCGCATTCGCGAGCTTTTTCACGGCTGCCGCGGAGGGCATCGCGTCGTTCATGTCGCCGAGCGTCTTTTCGCGGATGGCCTTGTATTCGCTCTCGGGCAGGATGTTTGCAAAGACGATCGCCATGTCGCCGCGTGTGATGTTTTTATTGTAGTCGGTGAACTGCCCATCCTTGATGATGCCGTTCTCGATGCAGTATGCGACGTAGGGCGTGTACCATGCTTCACCTGCGGCCGCCGCGCGGACGGTCTTGCCGGTGTAGGCGGTGTGGATGTTGGCCGCCGCGGTCAGCGCCTGTGCGACCGTGAACTTGCCCTCGGGCGAGAACGCGGTTTTCGACGTGCCGTTTGCAAGGCCGTACGCATAGGCGGTCTTGACAAAGTTCAGCGACCAGTGGGACGCGACATCCGCAAACTGATTCTCATAGGTGCGGATGGGGCTGAACTTCGATGTACCTGCCGACTCCGTCACGGTGTCGAACAGCGCCAGCATCTCCGCCGTGGGGGTGACGCCCGCATAGGTCAGTGCGTAGGTTGCGCCCCCGGCCAGCTTGGAGACGTCGATCGTGCCGTCGCCGTTTACGCCGTAGATCTTCTCCATCCTGCCGATCTCGCCGCCCGTCCAGTTGAGCACCGTCGAACCGATGACATTCTGGAGGCAGAGGCGGTTGATTTTGCCGCCCGAGATGTTCAGCGAGGCATTATTGCTGTAGTAGAACTGGTCAGCGCCGACAAAGATAGAGTCGTGCACCGCGCCGCCCGAGATGTTCAGGACAATGCCGTCGCCGGTGTTGGCCTGAACAGGACCGCCGTAGACGCGCTGGACGTCGCCGCCCGTGAAATTGATGGTCTGCGTGCCCTTCGGCGTGGTTTCCACGCCCGAGCCGCGCGAATAGCCGATGAAGCAGTAGTAGCTGCCGCTCTCCACCGTGATGGTGCCTGCGACTTCTTCCTCCGGTGCGGTCTTCATGTTGCTTGCCAGCTGGTGACCGCCGACCACATAGAGCGAGCCTTCGCCGTAGGCCGGGGTCTCGAGACCCGTGCCGAAGGTCATGTCGTGGTAGTTGCCGACAAAGAGCAGCGAACTTTCGTACTTGAAGCGCGTGTTTTCAAAGGTGGTGTCGCCGCTGAAGTAGAAGCGGCGGCTCTTGCCGAAGTCGAGCGAGCCGTTGTAGTACTTCTCGCCGTCGTAGGAGGTGATGACGATCTTGTTCGTATGCTCGGGCTCGGTGAAGTTGGCCTCAAACTCGTAGTCGTTGATGATGACGATGGTACCGTCCATATCGCCGATGAGGTCGTATGCCGCCGCAAGGTCGCTGATCGCGCTGTCGGGCGTCGTGCCGTCGCCGTTGCCGAGCGCGGAGACATAGACGCGGATCATGTTGGCACGGCTCTTCTCGGGTACGCGGTCGATGGTGGTGTATTCCGCAATCTCTGCGTCGCCCGCCGCCGAGACCTTCGAGCCGTCCTCATAGGTTGCGCTGTCGAAAGCGGCGATGAAGTCCGCCGCGCGCAGACCATGGCGGACGATCAGGTTGGCCGTGCCGTCCGTGACCTTGGCAACCACGTTGTCGTGCACCGATTTGGCCATGGACTCGACCTTGCCGCCGAGGTAATAGACGTCGGTATGGCCCATGACGTTGTTGACCGTCAGGCTGCTGACCTTGCCGTCGTTCACCGTGATCTTTGCATCGCCGTTGAGACGTCTCGATGCGTCACCGCCGGTGCAGAGCGCGGTAATCGTGCCGCCGTTCACCGTGATCTCGGTGCTGCCGGAGTACGAGCCGTTGACCGATGCACCGTACAGATTCTTGATCTTACCGCCGTCCACCGTGATGTAGGACGTGCCGCGGAACGTGGTCGTGCCGCTGCCGCGCGAGAAGCCGGCAACCGTGTCATATGTACCGCTCTTGATTGTGATGTGCGAATCCAGCTTGCTGTCCACCTTTTCGGTCGGGTCCAGCACGGGCTCGCCGAACTGATAGCCGCCGATGAGCAGGAACTTGCCTGCAGTGGTGACGCCCTCGCCCATGACAATCTCGTGGAAGCGCGCAAGGATCATGCCGGTCTTCGTGGTGTTGGCCGCGCCGAGCGTAAACGTGATTTTCTCAAAGGTTACGGGGCCGCTCATGTAATAGCGGCTGTATTTTTCGTTGTTCAGAACGAATTTGCCGCCCGTGAGAGTAATCATACCGTCATGCACGGGTTCGACAAAAGCCTCGCTCATGGTGTAGGTATCCGTGATGACGATCGTGCCGCCGCCCTTGACCGCCTCAACCGCAGCCGCAAGGTCGCCGAGCGGCGCTTCCGCCGTCGAGCCGTTGCCCGTGCCGCCGTCGTTCAGATAGACGGTGTCCGCCGCCGCGGCCGCCACGCTGAGGATCAGCGTAAGCGCGAGGAGCAGGATCGGAAGAAATGATTTTTTCATAAGCCGTACCTCCGGAAAAAAATATGGATTTCTATGTTCATTATAGCTGAAAATCCGTGCGGCCGTCAAGGTTAAAAACGTACAGGATATACAAGGAAAGTTTGAACCGCGCAGAGCTAACTAAGCCTCCCTTGTGCAAAGGGAGGTGCCGCCGAACGGCGGCGGAGGGATTGTTACAAAGCCAAGGAACAACCCCTTAGTCACCTATCGGTGACAGCTCCCCTTGCACAGGGGAGCCGAAAAAAGGAACGAACCGCGGTTCGTTCCTTTTTCTCGTTTACTTTCTTCTCACTTGCTGTCGCGCATGGAGGCCACGGCAATGCGGGTGAAGATGACGCACGCCTCGGCGCGGGTGATCTCGTTTGCCGCATTGTAATTGCCCTTGCTGTCGCCGCCGACGATCCCGGCGTTCGCCAGCTTCTTCACGGCGGCGGCACACGCCATACCGTCGGTCACGTCGGGCAGGTTCTTCTCGCGGATCGCCGCATATTCGCTCTCGGGCAGAATATTGGCAAACACGATCGCCATGTCGCCGCGGGTGATGTTCTTGTTGTAATCGGTAAACTGCCCGTCCCTGATGATGCCGTTTTCGATGCAGTACGCGACGTAGGGCGTGTACCACGCCTCGCCCGCCGCCGCTGCGCGGACGGCCTTGCCGCTGTAGACCGCGTAGATGTTCGCCGCCGCAGTCAGCGCCTGCGCCACCGTGAACCTGCCGTCTGGCGAGAACGCCACAGCGCTCGTGCCATTGGCCAGCGCGTATTCATACGCCGTCCTGACGTAGGTGTAGAACCACTTGTCGCTTGTCACATCGGCAAACGTATCGCCGTAGACGCGGGAGGGCTTGAACCGATCCGCGCCGCCGACGGCTGGATCGTTGCCGACCGTGTCGAACAGCGCCGTCATATCGGCTGTGGGGGTGACGTTCTTATATTGCAGCGCGTAGGCCGCGTCCGCCGCCAATGCGGCAACGTCGATGCTGCCGTCCGCATTCTTGCCGTAGAGCTTCTCCATCGAGCCGATTTTGCCGCCCGTCCAGTTCACCGTCGTCCTGCCGACGACGTTCTGGAGGCAGAGGCGGTTGATCTCGCCGCCCGAGATGTTCAGCTCGGCGTTCTTGCTGTAGTAGAACTGGTCGCCGCCGACAAAGATCGCGTCATGCACCGTGCCGCCCGAGATGTTCAGGACAATGCCGTCACCGGTGTTTGCCTGTGCAGGGCCGCCGTAGATGCGCTGCACGTCGCCGCCCGTGAAATTGACGGTCTGCGTGCCGCTGAAGGTATACTGCACCCCTGCGGCAGGGGTACCGCGCGTGTAACCGACGAAGCAGTAATAGTGGCCGCTCTCCACCGTCAGCGTGGAGGAAACCTGCGTGTCCACGGGGTCGGTCATGCCGAACTGGTAGCCCGCGACCACATAGAGCGAGCCGGTTCCGTACGCCGGCATCTCGAGCCCCTTGCCGAAATGCAGGTTGTGGAAGTTGCCGACAAAGAGCAGCGACGCCTCATAGACGAACCTCGTGTTCTCAAACATGGTGTCGCCGCCGAGGTAGAAGCGGGTGCGCGGGCCGAAGTCCAGCGCGCCGTCGAAATACCGCTCCCCGTCATACGAGGTGATGAGGATCTTGCCCGTGTGCGCGGGTTCTTTGTAATTTGCGGGCAGCGCAAAGGTGTTGATGACGACGATCGTGCCGTCCATGCCGTCCAGCAGCTCGTAAGCCTGCGAAATGTCGCTGATCGCACCGTCGGGCGTCATGCCGTCGCCGTTTCCGGTGGCGGACAGGTAGACGCGCGGGCCGGTGACATGGCTGACCTCGGGCTTTTTGTCCAGCGTCGTCCAGATGGCCGTCTCCGCGTCGCCCGCGCCGATCTTTGCACCGTCCTCATAGGTCGCCGTGTCAAAGGCGTCGAGCAGATCGGCGGCATGTATACCGCGGCGGACAATCAGATTGAAGGAGTTGTCCTCGGAGACGCGGTTGGCGTTCACATCGCCGAGCTGCTTGGCAGCGCCCTCCAGCTTGCCGCCGAGGAAGAAGACGTCGGTGCGCCCCATGACGTTGTTGGCGTACAGAGCACCGACGGCGCCGCCCGTGATCGTGATCTTCGCATTGCCGTTCAGGCGTCTTGCGTCGGCGTCGCCGCCCGTGTAGAGCTTGCTGACCGTGCCGCCGCGCACCGTGATCTCGGTGCTGCCCGCATAGTTGCCGTGCACCGAGGCACCGTAGAGCGCGGCCACCGAGCCGCCCTCGATCGTGATGTGCGACGTGCCGCGGAAGGTCTTGGACTCCTTGCCGCGCGTGAAGCCGATGACGGCGCTCACCTTGCCGCTTTTGATCGTGATGTCGGAATCGAGATCTGCCGCGGCCTCACCCTCGTCCGGCATGAGCGGGAACTGATAGCCGCCGACCAGAATGAAGCTGCGGAGCGTGACCGTGACCTTCGTTCCCAGCGTGAGCGGATGGAAGCGCGCCACGATCAGGGCGGAGCGCGTCGTGTTGGCGTCGGCATAGGTGATGGTCAGGTTTTCAAACGCGGTCGGGCCGGACAGATACCAGCGGCAGTAGGGCGACTGGTTGAAGATCAGCGTGCCGCCCGTCACGGTGATCGGGTTTGCGTGTGCGGGCTCGACCAGAGGCTGATCCAGTGTGGCCGTGCCGACGATGATGATCCTGCCGCCGTCCTTTGCGGCGTCCAGCGCCGCCTCCATCGTGCCGAGCGGCGTCTCCTTTGTCAGGCCGTCGCCCGTGCCGCCGTCCGCGACATAGACATCCAGTGCCGCCGCCGACAGGCAGAGCAGTGCCGCGACGAGCAGCATGACAAGCAGAGCAAGCTGTTTTTTCATTTGTACGTCCTCCCGTGTCATTCCGTGTGAATTTTGAGGTGTCTCTCTGTGTACAGTATAGAAGAAACCGCGCGCAGGGGTCAAGGTATAAAATACAAAAGTGCATACGCAGATTTTACACGCCGCCGCAATCTTTGCGCGGCAGAAAAAAATACCGCCCCTCACACACGGGGCGGTATCTTTTGCATGTTTCCGAGCGGTGCTTATTTGATCTTTGCGATCTTCTGACGGCAAGCCTTGCAGATGTTCTTTTCCTGATACTCTGCAACACCGTCTCTGCCGCCGCAGAAAAGGCAGGCGGGGGTGTACTTGGAGAGCACGATGGTGCCGCCCTCGACAAAAATCTCGATGTCGTCACCCGTGTGGATGTCCATGTACTTGCGCAGCTCGATGGGAAGGACGATTCTGCCCAGTCCGTCAATCTTTCTGACAATCCCGGTCGATTTCATTTCTTTTTTCCTCCATTGGTATAAATTTTTTGTGAAAAGTTCACTTTTCGATACAATTTTAGCATCGTCTATTCGGTTTGTCAAGCCCTTTTTACAAATATTATTACAAAAATATTGAAAATTATTCAATCCCCTGCAAAATTCGCAGGAAAAACGTCAGATTTTCTGCGAAGTGACCTTGAAGCGGATGGCCGTGCGCTCTTCGCCGTCGATCTCGATCGCCTCAAAGGAGGGCTGCATGTAGAGCATGATGCCGCTCGGCGCAAGAAAGCCGGATGCAATGGCGACCGCCTTGACGCTCTGGTTGACGGCGCCTGCGCCGACGGCCTGAAGCTCGGCCTCGGAGAAATCGCGGATGGCGGCAGCAAGCGCGCCGGCAACCGAATTGGCGTTGGATTTGGATGAAACTTTCAGCACGTTCATAGTATAAACCTCCATACCGTGATCGAAATATTTTTCGGAAAGTGCATTTTAATCTGCTGCGAGTATATTGTATAACATCAATGTGACAATAATATGAAGATTCCGAGAAGTTTTTCGTTTTGCCGCCGAAAATTTCAGGACGTTTTTTCAAAAAGTATCGTGAAAGTTTATTTTTCGGAAAAAGTGATGTTTATTTTCCGTCGTTCTTTTTGACGGCGAGGGTCACGTTCTCCCCGTTGATATCCCATTCCTTGGAATAACCCTCAACCACGCCGAACACGATGAGGTCGCAGAGCACGGCGGACTTGATCTCGGCCGCATGGCTGTCGATGATCGCGCGCAGCTTTTCGCTGCCGTCCTCATAGAGCGTGATGTGGTCGGTCACGTCAAAGCCCGCTTCCTTGCGCATGGTCTGCACCTTGGAGATGACCTCGCGGACGTAGCCCTCCTCGATCAGCGCGTCGTCGAGCATGGTGTCGAGCGCGACGGTCACGCCGCCCTCGGTGAGCGAAACGTAGCGGCCGCCCTGCACCGTCTCGATCAGCAGGTCTTCCTCGGCCAGCTCGACCTTGCCTGCGGCCGTCTCGAGCGTGACCTTGCCGGTCGAATCCAGCTCGCGCTTGAGCGCGGTGCCGTCCGCATTCGCGAGCAGCGCGCGGATCTCGCCGAGCTGCTTGCCGTACTTCGGGCCGACGGTTTTCAGGTTGGGCTTAATATTATAGGAAAGAAATGCGGTCGCATCGGTGGTGAATTCGGCTTCCTTCACGTTCAGCTCATCCGTGATGATGGCGGTGAAGGTGGCGTCCAGCGCCTTGGGGGCGCCGATGAACATCTTGCCGATCGGCTGGCGGTTTTTGATGTTGGCGGCATTGCGCGCGGCGCGGCCGAGAATGACGATGTGCAGCACCTCTTCCATCGCGTATTCCAGCGTCTCGTCGATGAGCGTCTCGTCGGCTGTGGGATAGTCGCACAGGTGGATGCTCTCGGGGGCGGTGGGGTCGAGCGAGCGGACGAGGTTCTGATAGATCTCCTCGGTCATGAACGGGATCATCGGCGCCGCGAGCTTTGCGAGCGTGACCAGCGCCGTGTAGAGCGTCATGTACGCGTTTTCCTTGTCCGCCGTCATTTCGCTGCCCCAGTAGCGGTCGCGGCAGCGGCGGACATACCAGTTGGACAGCTCGTCCGTGAAGTCGGAGAGCGCCTTGGCCGCCTCGGGGATCTTGTAGGCGGCGAGGTTTGCATCCGTCGCCTTGATCGTGGAATTGAGCTTCGAGAGCAGCCATCTGTCCATGACCGACAGGGTGTCGCGGTCGAGCGTATGCTTCGTCGGGTCAAACCGGTCGATCTCGGCGTAGAGCACATAGAACGCATAGGTGTTCCACAGCGTGCCGAGGAACTTGCGCTGCCCCTCGACGACCGCCTTGTCGTGGAAGCGGTTCGGCAGCCAGGGCGCGGAGTTGGTGTAGAAGTACCAGCGGATGGCGTCGGCGCCGTATTTTTCGAGCGCGTCGAACGGATCGACCGCGTTGCCCTTCGACTTGGACATCTTCTGCCCGTTTTCATCCTGGACATGGCCGAGGACGATGACGTTCTTATAGGGCGCCTTGTTGAAGATCAGGGTCGAGATCGCGAGCAGGGAATAGAACCAGCCGCGGGTCTGGTCAACCGCCTCGGAGATGAAGTCGGCCGGGAACTGCGCCTCGAACAGCTCCTTGTTTTCAAAAGGATAGTGGTGCTGTGCAAAGGGCATCGAGCCGCTGTCGTACCAGCAGTCGATGACCTCGGGCACGCGGTGCATTTCGCCGCCGCAGGCCGGGCACTTGATGGTCACCGCGTCGATGAAGGGGCGGTGCAGCTCGATGTTGTCCGGGCAGTTTTGGCTCATCTCCTTCAGCTCGGCGATCGAGCCGATGGCGTGCCGCTTGCCGCACGAGCACTCCCAGATGGGCAGCGGCGTGCCCCAGTAGCGGTTGCGCGAGAGGCCCCAGTCCTGCACGTTTTCCAGCCAGTCGCCAAAGCGGCCCTTGCCGATGCTCTCGGGGATCCAGTTGATCGTGTTGTTGTTGCGGATCAGATCGTCCTTGACGGCGGTCATCTTGATGAACCAGGAGTCGCGCGCGTAGTAGATGAGCGGCGTGCCGCAGCGCCAGCAGTGCGGGTAGCTGTGCTCGAAGACGGGGGCGGAGAAGAGCAGCCCGCGGCTCTCGAGGTCGATCAGCACCGCTTTGTCCGCATCCTTGCAGAACATGCCCGCCCACTTGGTCTCTTTGGTCATTTCGCCCTTGGCGTCCACAAGCTGGACGAAGGGCAGGTCGTACTTCTTGCCGACCTTGGAGTCGTCTTCGCCGAACGCGGGCGCGATGTGGACCACGCCGGTACCGTCGCTCAGCGTGACATAGGTGTCGCAGACGACGTAGTAGGCCTTTTTGCCCTGTGCGGCGATGATGTCGCCCGCAAAGTCGAAGAGCGGCTCGTACGCCTTGCCCTCAAGGTCGGTGCCGCGGAAGTGCTCCAGCACTTCGTAGTTGCCTGCGCCGAGCACCGTGTCGGCGAGCGCGGCGGCGAGGTAATAGGTGTAGCCGTCGTTGGTCTTCACCCGGACATAGTCGTGGTCGGGGTGGACGCAGAGCGCAACGTTGGAGGGCAGCGTCCAGGGGGTCGTCGTCCAGGCGAGGATATAGGCGTCCTCGCCGACCACCTTGAAGCGGGCAACCGCTGAGCGTTCTTTGACGTCCTTGTAGCCCTGCGCGACCTCGTGCGAGGACAGCGGCGTGCCGCAGCGCGGGCAGTAGGGTACGATCTTGAAGCCCTTGTAGAGCAGGCCGCGGTCGTAGATCTGCTTGAGCGACCACCACTCGGACTCGATGAAGGTGTTTTCATAGGTGACGTAGGGGTGCTTCATATCCGCCCAGAAGCCGACGGTCTGCGAGAAGTCCTCCCACATGCCCTTGTACTTCCAGACGCTCTCCTTGCAGTGCTCGATGAACGGCTCAAGACCGTAGGCCTCGATCTGGTCCTTGCCGTCGATGCCGAGCATCTTCTCGACCTCCAGCTCGACCGGCAGACCGTGCGTGTCCCAGCCCGCCTTGCGGGGGACATAGTAGCCCTTCATGGTCTTGTAGCGCGGGATCATGTCCTTGATGACGCGGGTGAGGACATGCCCGATATGCGGCTTGCCGTTTGCCGTCGGAGGGCCGTCGTAGAAGGTGAAGGTCTTGCCGCCCGCGCGGTGCTCGCTGCTCTTTTCGAAAATGTGGTTTTCCTCCCAGAAGCGCCGCACGTCCTTTTCGCGGCTGACGAAGGAAAGATCGGTGGAAACTTTCTGATACATCATTGAACCTCTTTTCTGATTTGCGCAAAAAAGAAGGTCCTCCGTCAAAAGGACGGAAGACCGCTTAACCACCTTTTGCGCATACTGACATATGCCTTCCCGATAACGGAGGAAATCCGTCGCCCGCTACTCGTGTTTCACAGGCGCGCTCCGAAGTGATTTTCACGCGGTTGCTACTCGCACCGGGCTCCCACCGTCCCCGGCTCGCTTGGCCTTTTGCAAAGGGCTACTCTCTTCGTCATGGCTTTTCTTATGCTGTAGAGATTTTAACACGCTTTTTGCGCGTTGTCAACAGGATTTTTCACAGGGGCGCGGAAACATCGCGCCTCACGGCGGCTGCGATGCCGCGCAGGGCGGAAAACGGACCGTCGGCGGCGCCGGTTTCTACGGTTTTGCGGTGATTTTGCAGCAAAAAAGCGCCGGGAAGACCCCGGCGCTCCGTTTTGCTTATTCTTCGAATTCGTGCTCGCTTGCGCCGTCGTCGCATTCGATCTCGACCGCGCCGTCCTCGGGCATATCGTCGTCGTCAAGGAAGTCCTCACACTCGCAGTCGATGCAAGCGGGAACCAGTCTCTGATAGAGCTTGTATGCGGCGATGGCCAGTGCGGCGATGCCGGCAACGGCAGCCGTGACGGCGAGAATGATTTTGCCTACATTGGGCTTTTCGGGCTTCTTACCGATATAAAGCATGAAATCAACTCCTGTACAATAGATTTGCGTTTGTCTTACTTATAGTATACCACAGAAAGCGAAAAAAGCAATAAAAAAATCAAATTTTCACAAAACTTTCGTATGTGCCGTCGGCGTTCTGCTTGATTTTATCCGTTTTATGGTGTATACTGTTTATGTTAATACGGATTACGCGCGCGTGATGCGCGCGGGACGAAAGGATGAGACAGACAGTGAAGAGAAGAATCCTGCTTGTCGGCAGCGCGCGCACCGAGCTTGCGCTGCACACGGATGCATTTGCGGCGGACGGGGAGACCCGCTTCGGCGCATTCACGGGCAATACGGTGCCCGGCGGCCCGCTCAGCTATGCAGGCGTGGCGGTGACCCGCCTCGGCGGCGAAGCGATCCTCTGCTCGGCGGTCGGCGACGACCCGTACGGCCGCGATCTTGTGCAGTTTTACGAAAGCCTCGGCATGGACACCCGCTTTGTGAAGACGGTGCGCGGCGGGGCGTCCCCGCTCGGCGTGACGGCGGAGCGCGCGGACGGCGAGCGCCGCAGCTACCGCTCCTCGGTGCTGTCCGAGGCGATCGACTGCGACCTCGTCGAGGATGCGTTCACCACACTGCCAGACGCGGTGTGGCTGAGCCTCGAGATTCCCGCCGCCACGGCGGCGCGCGTCACGGCGCTGGCAAGGGAGAAGAAGATCCCCGTCTTCGCGGACGGCGAGCATATCCCCGCCGACTTTCCGCTCGAGACGCTCGGCGATGTCACGCTGATCGCGCTCGGCGCAGAGGCGGCCAAGCGCTACACCGGTATCCTGCCGCGCTCGGCGCAGAGCAACCTCGAGGCGGCGGTCGCGCTGGCGAAGATCATCCACGCGGGCACCTACATGTTCCGCGCCGGGGTGGGCGGCGCGTTTGCGTTCAAGGGCAATTTCTCCTACTATATTCCCTATGTCGAGGATGCGGATGCGCGGCTGAACGAGCTGTTTGTGCCCGCGATGATCCTCGAATACCTGCGCTCGGCCAAGACGGTGCGCGCGGCGCGCTATGCCTCCACGGTCATTGCCCGCGCGGCGGCGCGCGGCGGCGAGCCGATCACCGCAGTGCCGACCGAGACCGAAGTCCTGCGCTACATACTCGAACACGAGGTCGAACTGTAAGGGCGCACATAGATTTGAATTTCATATCAGACGGAGGTGCACGATGGAAAACGAAGTTTTTGACACGGACTCGCTGCGCGATTTAATCCGCGAAACTGTGAAAGAAGCGCTGGACGATCTGACAAGTATGGTGGAACAGGCTGCGTCGGACGGCGCGGCGTCCGGTGCCGCCGACGCAGGCGGCGCTGCCGAAGAAGCAGCCGATGCGGTGCGTCATCTGGCGGCGCGGCTTCCCATGCCAGGCATCCGTGTGATGTATGTGGTTTCGCAGGCAAAACGCTGCGTGTTTCCGGCAGCCCGCGCATCGGTCGAGCATCGTCCGAAAGAAGAAACCTATAAGTATTGGCTGCTGGTCAATTCTCCGGATAATAATGGCGAATGGGTCGGCAAATATAAGACATTCGAAGAGGCATCGGCGGCGCTCTGCCGCTTTGCAAAGGCACTGGCAGCGGGCGAAACCCTGCATTATGTAGAATAACGAAAGAGAGGCTTCTCTCATGAAAATGCATATGAATTTCATGCGTTCGAGCGGCGGCAAGCGCGATGTGGCGTACTATGTCTATGTGCCGGACGG
>CAKSLQ010000007.1 GCA_934467415.1 uncultured Eubacteriales bacterium | reverse complement strand
CGCAATGCGCAAACGCCGGATAGGAACGGCAAAATTTTTTACACTTCTACTACTTCTTTATCACACATCAGCAAATGTGCAGCGGTTCTCTTTATCTTATGCAATATACAATGATACTTCATGGCGGGAGACAGACGGCGCCCTACGGTGTTTTCACCAACCGGTAGGGGGCGGCGCCCCGATGACCCGCAGGCCTTACCCTCGCTCGAACGAGAGATACCGCGTACCCTGAAAGGTGAGCTTGCCGCTGTCGCCCTCGGCGAGCATACCGTATTCGCTGCCCGAAACGCCGAGCTCCATGCGGTCGCCGCTCTCAACTTCAAAGGTGACGTAGTACCAGGTGGAGCTTGTTGTATGCATATGCCCGTTTGCGCCGTGATGGTGCCCGTGACTGACGCTTGTCCGCTTGGAGACGACTTTGGCGGGCACGGTGAGGCGCGGAGAGTTATTGTTCTTGTGCCACTCGCCGATGCCGCGCACAAGGGTCACGACAAGCACAATGAGAACCATGCCGAAAACGGCGAAGAAAAAGAACGGGAACAAAATTTCCATAACCGAAAAGCCATCCATATTGTCAAACCTCGCTGTCTGTGCTTTTGTACTTATCTAACGGCCGCCGCGGCGTTTTTCGCAGCGATCCCGCGCAGATATTGCTCCGCGGCGGTGGCGGCGGCCGCGCCGTCGGCAGCGGCGGTCACGATCTGCCGCAGGGGCGCGGTGCGCGTGTCGCCCGCGGCGAAGACGCCGGGGCAGGTGGTGCGCGTGTCCGCGCCCGCGCGGATATAGCCGCTTTCATCCAGTTCGACAAGCCCGGCAAACGCCGCATTGTCCGCGACGAGTCCGACGGCGACGAAAACGGCCGAGACCGGGAGCTCCCGCTCGCCGTGCGGCGTGCCGACCAGGATGCTTTCCACCCGGTCGCCGCCGCGGATCTCCGTGACGGCGGAGGACGGCAGAAACTCGATCTTCGGCTCGGCATGCAGCCGCTCAACAAGGTGCGCCTGCGCGCGGAAATCCGCGCGGCGGTGGATCAGCCATACACGCGGACAGATACCCGCAAGATAGAGCGCGTCCTCCAGCGCGGTGTTGCCGCCGCCGACGACCGCCACCTCGCGTCCACGGAAGAACGAGCCGTCGCAGACGGCGCAATAGGACACGCCGCGATGCGCGAGGCGTTCCTCGCCCGGTACGCCGAGATGACGGCGCTGGGCGCCCGTTGCAAGAACGACGGTCCGCGCGTCGTAGGTCTGCTTCCCCGCCGTCAGGCGGAAGCCGTCTGCGGTTTTCTCCGCCGCCTTGACGCGCCGCTCGACGAGTGACGCGCCGAGCGCGAGCATCTGCTCCCGCATGGCGGTCGCAAGCGCCGCGCCCGAGGTGCCGGGCAGCCCGGGATAGTTTTCGATCTCGGGGGTGAGGAGCATCTGCCCGCCGCAGACCTCTCCCTCGAATACAAGTGCGGACAGCCCCGCACGGCAGGCGTAAATCGCGGCGGTCATGCCCGCGGGGCCTGCGCCGACAATCGCAATATCGTACATGTTGCCTCCAAAAAGAACAATTTTCCCGTGAAAATCTCGTGAAAGTGTGCCGCAGCGGCGCATTTTGTGGTACAATATAAGAAAGTCCGAAGAAACAGGAGGTTTTTCACATGGGAATCATTAAACTGGACGAATCCAATTTCAATGCGGAAATCAGGGAATACGCCGGCGTCGCGCTCATCGACTTCTATGCCGACTGGTGCGGCCCCTGCAAGATGGTCTCGCCGATCGTGGACGAGATCGCCGAAGAATACGGCGGCTACAAGATCTGCAAGGTCAATGTGGACGAAGCGCCCCGCCTTGCCGAGCAGTTCTCGGTGATGAGCATCCCGACGCTGGTCGTGATGAAGAACGGCGAGATCGCCGACACGCACATCGGGCTTGCCTCGAAGGGCAAGATCCTCGACATGCTGGAGGGCGCAGAATAAGCGGATTTCAAAATTGCAGGGCGAATGCCCTGCAATTTTTTTACAAAAACACAGCCTCCCTTGTGCAAAGGGTGAGGTTGTACGAGACGCTTTGCGTCTCGCGGAGTTTTTCTTCGTCGGCTGAACACCGACGATTTCGCGATGCAAAATCGAAAAACATCCTGAGATGAAGCCGGCGGAGGGATTGTCATAAAGCATGGAACAACCCCTCAGTCAACTCCGTTGACAGCTCCCCTTGCACAGGGGAGCCAAATACCGCCCTTCTCACAAATTGTAAACCCGCGCTCAGCCCTGCCCGCGATCCTTTTCGATCAGAATCTTCAGCGCCTCGACCGCCATGCGGATCGCAAGGTCGGTGTCCTCGTCGCGCACGGCGATGTCATCCATGCCCGCCTCCTTGCGCTCCTGGTTCCACACAACGTGGAAGATGCCGCCGCAGCGCGCGCCGAGCGAATCCGACACGACAAACTGCGCGGCGCTCTCCATCTCGCTGCACAGAACGCCGAGACGGCGGTACGCCTCCCAACGGTCGAGCAGCTGACGGGCAATCGGCATCCGCTCCGGCGAATGCTGCCCGTAGAACGAATCCTTGCTCTGCACCACGCCGGTGTGGAAGCGGCAGCCCGCCTCCTCGGCCGCCCAGACGAGCGCCTGCGTGACGGAAAAGTCCGCCACGGCGGGGTACTCGGGCGGCGCATACTCGTGGCTGGTGCCGTCCTGCCGCACAGCGCCCGTCGCGATGACGAGGTCGCCCGCGCGCACCTTGAGGTCAATGCCGCCGCAGGTGCCGACGCGGATGAAGGTATCGGCGCCGAGGGCAAACAGCTCCTCGATGGCGATCGCGCTGGACGGGCCGCCGATGCCGGTGGAGCAGACGCTGACCTTCTCGCCGAGCAGCGTACCCGTATAGGTGGTGTACTCGCGGTTCTGCGCAATAAAAACCGCGTCGTCGAAATATGCCGCGATTTTCTCACAGCGCCCGGGATCGCCGGGCAGGATCACATAGCGGCCGACGTCGCCCTCGCCGCAGCGGATATGATATTGCAGTTCGCTTTCCGGTACCATTCAAGTGTCCTCCTCAAAGATATTCCTTGCCGAAACTGTGGGGCAGAATGTCGCCGAGCGTCAGCTCGATCATGCCGTCATCGCCGTCTGCCACATAGACCGGCATATCGAGCGTGCAGAACTCGCGCATCACCTGCCGGCAGACGCCGCAGGGATAGAACGGCTCGCCGAGCACACCGTCCTTGCCGCCCGCGACCGCGATGGCGGCAAATTCCCGATGCCCCGCCGTCACCGCCGTGCCGAATGCCGCGCGCTCGGCGCAGATGGTGGGCGTGAACGCCGCATTTTCAATGTTGCAGCCGGTGAAGACCTCGCCGCTTTTCGTGAGCAGCGCCGCACCGACCAGACAGTGCGAATAGGGCGCGTAGGCGCGGGTCATCGCCACCTTGGCAAGACGCAGGAGCTCATGTTTGTCAATGTTCATCGAGCAACACCTCCTTCATGCTTTCGCCCGCATTCGGGTTTGGTACGCCGAAGATGTCGGCGACGGTGGCGCCGATGTCGGCAAAGCTCGTGCGTGTGCCGAGATTGCCGGGGCGCACGGCGCCGCCCGCCGCGAGAAGCGGCGTATATTCGCGGGTGTGATCCGTGCCGGTAAAGCCGGGATCGCAGCCGTGGTCGCCCGTGATGAGCAAGAGGTCATCCGGGCGCATTTTCGCGCGGAAGCCGCCGAGCCATGCGTCAAATGCGGCGGTCGCGGCGGCGTAGCCGTCGATGTCGCGGCGGTGTCCGTAGACCATATCGAAGTCCACGAGGTTGACAAAGGCAAAGCCGTGAAAATCACGGTCGAGCAGCGCCATGGTCTTTTTCATGCCGTCCGCATTGCCCGACGTCTTGATCGCGTCGGTCACGCCCTGCCCCGCGAAAATATCATTGATCTTGCCGACCGCGATCACGTCAAGCCCCGCATCCTTCAGGAGGTCGAGCGTGGTCTTGTGCGGCGGTTCAAGCGCGAAGTCATGGCGGCGCGACGTGCGCTTGTATGGGTATTCACCCTCAAACGGGCGCGCGATGATCCGGCCGACGCCGTACTTGCCCCGGCAGATCTCCCGTGCAATCTCGCAGTCGCGGTACAGCTCCTCGATCGGCACGACGCTCTCGTGCGCGGCGATCTGCAGGACGCTGTCCGCCGAGGTATAGACGATCAGCTTGCCGGTCCCGATGTGTTCCCGGCCGTAATCGGCGATGACCTGTGTGCCGGAATAGGGCTTGTTGCAGAGAATACCGCGCCCCCATGCGGCCGAGAGCTTCTCCAGAAGCTCCTCCGGAAAACCGTCCGGGAACGTGGGCAGAGGCTGCTCCGAAATGACGCCGCACATCTCCCAGTGCCCGATGATGGTATCCTTGCCGCGGGAGCGCTCGGTCATGCGGGCATACGCGCCCGCGGGCGCTTCAATTCCGCCTTTAATGCCGTCGATGTTGAACAGCCCGAGCTTCTTCATATTCTCCGCCGAGAACTTCGCCGAGCGGCGGATGGAGCCGAGGGTATCCGCGCCCGCGTCACCGAAATCGGCGCTGTCGGGCGCCGTGCCGATGCCGAAGCTGTCCAGCACGATCAGAAATACGCGCTTCATAAACTGCCTCCTGTATAAAATGAAGGACGATGCAAAAATCTTTCTTTATTTATTCTCGCAGAGCATGCGGATCAGCGAGCTTGTGCCGAGGCGGTCTGCGCCGAGATCGAGAAAATGCTCCGCGTCCGCCACGCTTCGGATACCGCCCGCCGCCTTGATGCGGATGCCGCGGACATGGCGCGCAAACAGCTCAATGTCCGCAAAGGTCGCGCCGCCCGTGGAAAAGCCGGTAGAGGTCTTGATGTAGTCCGCGCCGCTTTGCGACACGATCCCGCACATCCTGACCTTCTCGTCGTCGGTGAGCAGGCAGGTCTCGATAATGACCTTGAGGATCCTGCCGCGGCAGGCCTCGCGCACGGCGCGGATCTCCTCCGCCACCGCGTCATAGTTGCCCGCCTTGAGGTCGCCGAGATTGATGACCATGTCGATCTCGTCCGCGCCGTTATTGACCGCGTCCTCGGTCTCGTAGACCTTGACCGCCGTGGTGTTGTACCCGTTCGGAAAGCCGATGACGGTGCAGATCTTCACGCGCCCCTTTGCGTATGCCGCCGCATGGGCGACAAAGGACGGCGGAATGCAGACCGACGCCGTCTGATATCGGATGCCCTCATCAATGATTTTATCTATATCCGCTGTCGTTGCCGTGGGCTTCAGCAGGGTGTGATCGACATGTGCAAGAATCTCTCTGTCGTCGTATTTTCTCATTTCCGCCATGGTTTTATCCTCCGTTTTGTCTGTTCTGCCTAAAGTGTACCACAAAGCCGAAAATAAGGCAATCATTTTTGAAAATTTTTTAACTTTCGGCTTGACTTGCCGCTGCTTTTGTGCTATATTCTAACCATCCAAACGAAAGGAAACCGAAAAAGTGGCAGGCAAAATTCTGAACAGCGTTTATGCATACTTTTACTTTAGCTTTATCTATTTTACGGATAAGGCTTGTTTTGCTGTTCAAAATTCTGCGGTATCTGCGCACTGAAGCGCGTTTATACATCCACAGGGTTTGCGGCGAACAAGCTGCAAACCCTGTTTTTTATTCATTCGAGAACCACAGGTTTTCGAATGGGCAAATAAGGTTAAATCAAAAATTTTTCACATACAGGAGACCAAAACCATGATCGTTATTCTCAAGCAAAATGCAGACCCCGCCCAGCTGAGCCAGCTCGAAAACTTCATCCACGGGATGGGGCTGGAAATCCACAGGTCGCAGGGCGAAAACTCCACCATTCTCGGCCTTGTCGGCGACACGTCGAAGATCGACATCGACATGATCGGCGCGCTCGACATCGTTGAAAACGTCAAGCGCATTCAGGAGCCGTACAAAAACGCAAACCGCAAGTTCCACCCCGCCGACACGGTGGTGGATGTCGGCGGCGTGAAGATCGGCGACGGCAATTTCGCCGTGATCGCAGGCCCCTGCTCGGTCGAATCCGAGGCGCAGATCTGCGAGGTCGCGGCCGACGTCAAGGCAAGCGGCGCAAAGCTGCTGCGCGGCGGCGCGTTCAAGCCCCGCACCTCGCCCTACTCCTTCCAGGGTATGCGCGGCGAGGGCATCAAGCTGCTGCTCGAGGCCAAGGCAAAGACCGGGCTGCCCATCGTCACCGAGATCATGGACATCTCCCAGCTGCCGCTGTTTGACGAGGTCGATCTGATCCAGGTCGGCGCGCGCAACATGCAGAACTTCGAGCTGCTCAAGGAGCTGGGTCACACGAGAAAGCCGATTCTCTTAAAGCGCGGCCTTGCCAGCACGATCGAGGAGCTGCTTATGAGCGCCGAATACATCATGGCGGGCGGCAACGAGCAGGTCATCCTCTGCGAGCGCGGCATCCGCACCTTTGAGACGGCGACCACGCGCAACACGCTGGACCTCTGCGCGATCCCCGTGCTCAAGGAGCGCACGCACCTGCCGGTCATCATCGACCCGAGCCACGCAACCGGCGTTGCGCGCCTGGTCAAGCCGATGTGCATCGCGGCGACCGCCGCAGGCGCGGACGGCCTCATCGTCGAGGTACACAACGACCCTGCACATGCGCTCTGCGACGGCAAGCAGTCGCTCACGCCCGAACAGTTTGACGACGTGATGCACTGTGTGGAAGCCATCCGCCCCTACGCATACAGGTTCAACTGAAAATAACGCAAAGGATTTGAAATTCCGCCGCGTCTCCTGTATAATAAAGACAGAAGACAGAATGGAGAAAACGACAAGCCATGAACATTTTCATCTGCGGCCTCGGGCTGATCGGCGGGTCTATCGCCAAAGCCGTCAAGGCACACACTTTTCACACCGTTATCGGCTGTGACCGCGACGACGCGGTCTGCCGTGCGGCGGTCGCCGAAGGGGCGATTGACCGCGCGGGGAGCGCCGACGATCTTGCAAGCGGCGATCTTGTGCTCGTCGCGCTCTACCCGGACGCGGCGGCCGCCTTCGTCGCAGACAATCTCGACAAATTCAAGCCGGGCGCGATTCTCGTGGACACCTGCGGCATCAAGTCGGCGGTGGCGGCGAAGATTGCGGCCACGGTCAAGGGGAGCGGCATCCGCTATATCGGCGGGCATCCGATGGCGGGGACCGAACGCAGCGGCTATGAGAACGCATTCGGCGACCTGTTTGCGGGCGCGTCCATGATCCTCTGCCCCGAATACTGTGACGACGAAAAGGCGCTGAAGACCGTCTCGGATTTCTTTCTCGAGATCGGCTTCGGGCGCATTACGCTGAGCAGCTGCGCGCACCACGACGAGGTGATCGCGTTCACCTCGCAGCTGGCGCACGTGGTGTCGAGCGCGTACATCCACGGGCGGCTCTCCACCGCGTACAGCGGCTTTTCCGCAGGCTCGTTTGCCGACATGACGCGCGTGGCGCGCCTGTCCGCCGACATGTGGACCGAGCTGTTCTTTGAGAACGGCGCCAACCTCTCCGCCGCCATCGGCGAGCTGATCGGCAACCTGCAAAAATACAAAGCGGCGCTCGACGCCGGCGACCGTGCGGCGATGCACGCCCTGCTCGCCGAGGGCAACGCGCGCAAGATCGAGTCCGAAAAGCTGAATCTCCCGAAAGAAGGAGCGAAGAAATGCTGACGGTCACAGTCCCGACAAAAATCCCCTACGACGTGCAGATCGGGGGCGGCCTGCTCGACGGCGTCGGTGCAAAGATCCGCGCCCTCACCAAGGCCGTGCGCGTGATGCTCGTCTCGGACGACATCGTCGCGCCGCTCTACGGCGCGCGCGTGCGCGCGTCGCTGGAGGATGCGGGCTTTGCGGTATCCGAATTTGTCTTTGCAAACGGCGAGGCGCAAAAGCGGCTCTCCACCCTGGAGGGCGTGCTGGAGCAACTCGCGGCCGCGCATTTCACGCGCAGCGACCTTGTGGTCGCCCTCGGCGGCGGCGTGGTCGGCGACCTCGCGGGCTTTGCCGCGGCGGTCTATGCGCGCGGCATCGACTATGTGCAGATCCCGACCACCCTGCTTGCGGCCGTGGACTCCTCGGTCGGCGGCAAGACCGCGGTCGATCTGGCGCACGGCAAGAACCTCTGCGGCGCGTTTCATCAGCCGCGCGCGGTTTTCTGCGACACCGACACCCTGCACACGCTCACGCCGCATCAGGTGCGCGACGGGCTGGCCGAGATGCTGAAATACGGCGTCATCTGCGATGCAGAGCTGTTTGACCGCATCGTAAACTACCAAAATGAAGACATGGCGGCGCTGATCGCCCGCTGTGTGGAGATCAAGCGCGACGTGGTCGCCGAGGACGAATTTGACCGCGGCAGCCGCGCGCTGCTCAACCTCGGGCACACGGTCGGACACGCCATCGAGGCGGCAAGCGGCTTTGCCGTGACGCACGGACACGCCGTGGCGGCGGGCATGGGCGTCATCGCCCGCGCAGCCGAGGCGGACGGCGTCGCCGCGCCCGGCACAGCGGCACGCATCGTCGCGGCGCTCGGCGCGCTCGGGCTGCCCTGCGGCACGGAATTTGATATGGCGACGCTCGCCCCCCTGATACAGGGCGATAAAAAGGCGGACGGCACGAAAATCACCCTGATTGCGCCGCGCGCCGTCGGCGCCTGTTCGATGCTGCACATGAGCATGGACGACGCGATTACCTTCCTCGCAGAGGGGTTGTAAAATGGATATCTATGTTGCAAACCGACCGCTTACCGGCCGCATCCGCGCGATCTCGTCCAAGTCGGACGTTCACCGCTTCCTGTTTGCGGCGGCGCTGGCGGACGGCCGCTCGTCGGTACACTTCACCACCCTGTCGGACGACATCAAGGCCAGCATCGCGGCGCTGCGCGCGCTCGGCGCGGACATTGCGCTCTCCGGCGCGGACGGCGGCTACACGGCCGAGATCGGCGGCATCGTCGAACCGAAGCGGGACGCGCTGCTCGACGCTGCCGAATGCGGCACGACGGCGCGGCTGCTCCTGCCGGTCGCGGCGGCGCTCGGCGGCGGCTTCACGCTCACCGGCAAGCCGGGGCTTGCGGCGCGGCCGTTTGACGCGCTGTGTACAGCGCTTGCCGCGCACGGCGCGCAGCTGAACCGCGACCGTCTGCCCATCACGGGGCGCGGCCGCCTGCAAAGCGGCGTCTACCGCATCCGCGGCGACGTCAGCTCCCAGTACATCAGCGGCCTTCTCTTTGCCCTGCCCCGCCTTGCGGGGGACAGCGAGATCGCGCTGACCGCGCCGCTCGTCTCGGCGGGCTATGTGGATATGACGCTTGACACGCTCGCACGCTTCGGCGTGCGGATTGAAAAGACAACAGGCGGCTTTATTATCCCCGGCGGGCAGACCTTCACCCCGGTGCGCGATTACACCGCCGAGGGCGACTGGTCAAACGCAGGCTACTTCCTCGCGGCAGGCGCGCTCGGCGGGAACGTCACCGTTGAGGGTCTTTCCGCGGACAGCCGCCAGCGCGACCGCAGACTGCTCGATCTGCTCATGCAGGCGGGCGCGGCCGTCACGCGGCATCCGGACGGCGGCATCACGGTGTCGGGCGGTCGGCTTCGCGGCATCGACGCGGACGGCGAAGATATCCCGGACGCGCTGCCGATGCTCGTCGGCGTGCTGGCGACGGCGGCGGGCGAGAGCCGCATTACGGGCGCGGCGCGCCTGCGGCTCAAGGAGAGCGACCGCATTGCCACCACGGCGGCGATGCTGACCGCGCTCGGCGGTGATGTGACCGGGGGCGGAGACGGCTTTGCCGTGCGGGGCAAGCGCCTCGGCGGCGGCACGGTCGAGGCGGCCAACGATCACCGCATCGTCATGGCGGCGGCCGTGCTTGCCGCCGCGACGGAGGGCGGCGTCACAATTCGCGGCGCGGAGGCCGTGAACAAATCCTACCCCACTTTTTTTGAAGATCTACAGAAGCTCGGAGGAGAAACAAATGTCGTCACGCATGGGTAATACCGTCACGGTCGAGGTCTTCGGCGAGTCGCACGCGCGTGCAATCGGCATGACGCTCGAGGGCATCCCGGCAGGCGTCCGCATCGACGAAGAAAAGCTGCACGCCTTTATGGCGCGGCGCGCACCCGGCCGCGACGCGACCGCCACCGCGCGGCGCGAGGCGGACATGCCGCAGTTTCTCTGCGGCGTGCGGGACGGCATGACCACCGGCGCGCCGATCACCGCGATCATCGAGAATACCGACACCCGCTCGGCGGACTACAGCGCGCTCTGCACCCGCCCGCGCCCCTCGCACGCCGACTACACGGCGTATGTCAAATACGGCGGGCACAACGACCTGCGCGGCGGCGGGCATTTTTCCGGCCGTCTCACCGCGCCCCTCTGCATCGCGGGCGGCATCGCCCTACAGCTGCTGGAGGCGCACGGCGTCACGGTCGGCGCACACGTTTCGCGCATTGCGGGCATCGCCGACACGCCCTACGACGCGGAAAACCTGACCGCGGCGGCGCTTCGCGCGGCGGCGGGCAAGGACTTCCCCACGCTCTCGGACGAGGCGGGCATCGCCATGCGCGACGCGATCCTCGCCGCGCGGGCAGACAGCGACTCGGTCGGCGGCGTTGTCGAATGCGGCGCGGTCGGTCTGCCTGTCGGCCTCGGCGATCCGATGTTTGACGGTATGGAAAGCCGCCTTGCGGCGGCAATCTTCGGCATCCCTGCCGTGCGCGGCGTGGAATTCGGCGCGGGCTTTGCCGCGGCCGACCTGCGCGGCAGCGAACACAACGACCCGTTTTACTTTGCGGGCGGTGAAGTGCGCACCCGGCGCAACAACAGCGGCGGTGTGCAGGGCGGTATCACAAACGGTATGCCCCTGCTCCTTCGCGCCGCCTTCAAGCCGACCCCCTCGATCGCAAAGGAACAGGACACGGTCGATCTTGCGACCGGGGAGAACGTGAAGCTGACGATTGCCGGACGGCACGACCCCTGCGTGGTCGTGCGCGCCGTCCCGGTGGTGGAGGCGGTCACGGCGCTCGTGCTGCTGGACGCGATGCGCGGGGACGGCAGACTCTGAACATGCGAAATTCAAATCATACAGAAATAAAGAGGACAAAACGATGGAGCTTACGGAACTGAGACAGAGAATCGACGCACTGGACGACACGATCCGCGACGCCTTTCTCGAAAGAATGGCGATTTGCGCGGACATCGCCGCCTACAAGAAGGAAAACGGCCTTGCCGTGGCACATCCCGGCCGCGAGCGCGAGATCGTGGCGCGCCTGACGCGGGACATGGACGCCGACATGGCCACCTACTTCAAGATTTTCTACAGCGGCCTGTTCGAGGTCTCGCGCGCCTACCAGACCAAAAAGACGGCGAATGTGGGCAGGCTTTCGGACATGATCCACAGGGCGATGGAATCGACGCCCGCGACCCTGCCCGTCACCTGCACGGTCGCCTGCCAGGGCGCGGAGGGCGCTTACTCGCAGCTCGCTGCCGAGAAGCTGTTCTCCATCCCGAGCATCCTGCATTTCGGCACGTTTGAGGGCGTGTTCAACGCCGTCGCGGGCGGCCTCTGCCGCTACGGTGTGCTGCCGATCGACAACAACCTGCACGGCTCGGTCACCGAGGTCTATGACCTGATGAAGAAGCACAAGGTCTACATCGTAAAGAGCGTGAAGCTGCGTGTGGACCACTTGCTGGTCGCGCGCGAGGGCGCAACCCTCTCCGGCATCCGTGAGATCGTGTCGCATCCGCAGGCGCTCGGCCAGTGCCGCAGCTTCCTCGACTCGCTCGGCAAGGACGTGAAAGTGACCGAGTGCGAAAACACCGCCGTCGCCGCCAAAACCGTTGCCGAGAGCGGCAGAACCGACATCGCCGCGATCGCAAGCTCCGCCTGCGCGTCGCTCTACGGCCTTGTCGAGCTGCAAGCCTCGGTGGCCGACAGCGACAACAACCACACCCGCTTCATCGTCATCTCGAAGGCGCTTGAAATTTACCCCGGTGCAAACAAGACCAGCATCATGTTCACCCTGCCGCACACGCCGGGCTCGCTGTTCTCGATCATCTCGAAGTTCGCCGCCCTCGGCGTCAACTTCTCGAAGATTGAGAGCCGTCCCATCCGCGGCAAGGACTTCGAGTACATGTTCTACCTCGATTTCGAGGGTTCGCTTGCCGACGAGGGGCTGCTGAAGACGCTCGACCTGTTCGACGCGGAATATCCGGGCGGCACCTTCCTCGGCAGCTACAGCGAGAGCTGACCGTCATGGGCGAACAGAAGTATTACCTGCTCGGCGAGGTACTCGGCCATTCGCACTCGCCGCGCGTCCACGCCGCGCTCGGCAATCCGGCGTATGCGCTGCATCCGCTGCCGCCCGATGCGCTGGAAGGCTTTTTCGCCGCCCGTGACTTTGCGGGCGTGAATGTCACCATTCCCTACAAGCAGGCGGTCATGCCGCTGTGCGACGCGCTGGACGCGGCGGCGGTGGAGATCGGCGCGGTCAACACCGTGGTCAACTGCGGCGGCAGGCTATTCGGCTGCAATACCGACATCGACGGCTTTCTCTTTCTCTGCCGGGAGGCTAAGATCAGCCTCGCCGGCAAAAAGGTGCTCGTCCTCGGCAGCGGCGGCACGTCGCACACGGTCTGCGCCGCGGCAAAACGCAGCGGCGCGCGCGAGGTTGTGGTCGTCTCCCGCACGGGCAAGGTCAACTATGACAACGTGCGCGCCCTCTGCGGCGACGCCGAGGTCATCGTCAATACCACGCCGGTCGGCATGTACCCCCACGCAGGCGAAAGCCCGCTCGCACTCGACGGCTTCAACCGTCTCACGGGCGTGGTGGACGTGGTCTACAATCCCCTGCGCACCGCGCTCCTGCTCGACGCCGAGCGGCGCGGCATTCCCGCGGCGGGCGGGCTCTCCATGCTGGTGGCACAGGCCGCCGCCGCCGACACGCTCTTTCGCGACAGACGGCACACGGACGGCGAGATCGGCCGCATCGCGGCGGAGCTGCGGCGCGAGCTGAAAAACATCGTGCTGATCGGTATGCCCGGCTGCGGCAAAAGTACGGTCGGCAAGTGCCTCGCCGCCAGGACCGGGCGCGAGCTCGTCGATCTCGACGCCGAGATCGTGAAGCGCGCAGGGATGCCGATCCCCGAGATTTTCGCAAAGTTCGGCGAGACGCACTTCCGCGACCTGGAGTCCGAAGTGACGAAAGAGGTCTGCGCCGCGGGCGGCAAGATCATCGCCTGCGGCGGCGGCACCGTCCTGCGCGAGGAGAACCGCGCGGCGCTTTCATCAAACGGCTATGTCATCTATCTGCGCCGCGCCGTATCCAAGCTGGCGCGCGGCGGCCGCCCCCTCTCCGCGGGGGACGGCGCGGTCGAGCGGCTGTACAAAGAGCGCCGCGCGCTCTACGCGGCCGCGGCCGACTGCATCCTCCCGGATACGGACGGCGTGCAGACCGTCGCCGCCCGCGCGCTTGCGGCATTCCGCAAAAATGGCGGCAAACCGGCAAAGCCGGGAAAGGAGAAACGCATGAAGCTGCTGGTCATCAACGGGCCGAACATCAACATGCTCGGCATTCGCGAGCCCGGCGTCTACGGCCGTGAGACCTACGCCGACCTCATCGAAAAGATCCGCCGCCACTGCACGGAAAAGCATGTGGAGGTCAAGTGCTTCCAGTCCAACCACGAGGGCGCAATCGTGGACGAGATTCAGGCGGCATACGGCAAGTTTGACGGCATCGTCATCAACCCCGCCGCCTACACGCACACCAGCGTCGCGATTCTCGACGCGCTGAAGGCCGTCTCGATCCCCACCGTGGAGGTCCACATCTCGGATGTGAATACGCGCGAGGCATTCCGGCACTTCTCCTATGTTTCGCTCGCCGCGAAAAAGACCATTGTCGGCCACGGCACCGACGGCTATCTCGAAGCCGTCGATTGGCTGTTTGAGCAGAAGTAAAAGAAGCGCTGCCAAGTGAGCGCTTCTCAGTGTGATGAAAAAGCAGAGAACCTATCTGCGTAGTCGCGGTATCATTTACCTCCCTCGGTGAGGGAGACGTGTCCCGGAACGCGATGCGTTCCTAATGAGTTTCCCTTACGGGAAACATCACGCTTCGCGTGACGGAAGGAGTCTTGCAGTGAGCAAAACTCCCCCAGTCGCCTATCGGCGGAGGATGTTTTTCCATCGGGAAAACTCCGCGAGACGCATCGCGTCTCGTACGCCGTCCCTCACCGAGGGGGCTGAAAAAAGACACCCAGACTTCGTTCGCAATCTGAGAAGCGCTCCCGCGGGAGCGCTTCTCTCTATATATTGACATTTTTGGCGGAACATGGTACACTTATGGCAGCCCCTCGAAAGGAGACTGCCGATGAGACCGAAACACACGATTGCACTCGTCTTCTTTGCATGGCTTGCCCTTATTCTCACGGCCTGCGGTGACATCCCGGCCGCCGTCACAGACGGCACATCTGCCGAGAGCACTGCATCCACGGAGCCGTTTGTCTGCCCGCACACCGTAATCATCAGCGAACAATGCCTGAACTGCCTCAACTATTTCGGCAAGCTCGGAGACAACATCGACTGGACCTTCACCTGGAGCGACTGCGCGCTGACCCTCACCGGCAGCGGCGATATGGCCGCGCCCTTCAGCAATGATGCCGTACGCAAGCGCGCACGCAAAATCGTCATCGGCGAAGGCATCACGTCCATTGCCGAAAGGGCGTTCTGTGATTTTTCGCATGTAACGGCGGTACAACTTCCGGCGGGCGTCACCTCCATCGGCGAAGACGCCTTTTGCGGCTGCAGGGCACTGACAGAGATCAAACTGCCGAGCAGTCTGCGCACCATCGGCAGCAGCGCATTTTATATGGCCCCGCTGAACGAACTGGAGTTGCCGGAGGGGATCACCGACATTGAGCCGCTTGCGTTTGCCTATACGGCGTTGACAGCGCTCCGGCTGCCGAGCAGTCTGCGCACGGTCGGCGACATGGCGTTTTACTGTGCGCCGCTGACCGAACTCGAGTTGCCGGAGGGAATTACCGACATCGGTGACAATGCCTTCGCCGGCGCATCCTTTGCGGAAATCTACATTCCCGCCAATGTCACCTCTCTCGGGGTTGGCGCACTCCAAAGCAATGCGCTTCTGCGCTATACCGTCTCGCCGGACAACCCCGTCTACAGCGCCGGTGCGGACGGTCTGCTCCTCGACAAAGCGGGCAAAACGCTCGTCGCCTTCCCCTGTGGGCGGGAGGGGCATTACGCCGTGCCGGAGGGTATTGAACGCATCGGCGAGTCGGCTTTCTACGGCAGCAATCTTACCGCTGTCACGCTGCCGTCTTCCCTGACCGAAATCGGCGAGAACGCCTTTGCTTACTGCATGTCCCTTGCCGACATTCGGTTCGGCGGCAATGTCACGCAATGCAGTTGGAGCTCGTTTGACCGCACACCATGGGAGGAAGCGCAAGCGAAACTTTCCGCCGAAAACGGCGACGGCATCTATGTGGACAAGGTGCTGCTGCACTTCTACCACGCAAACGAAGTCTTCACCGTGCGTGAGGGCACCGTGCGCATCGCCGCGCTGGCGTCCATCCACAGCGACAGCGAAGCAATGAAGACACTGGTGCTGCCGGACAGCCTCCGCTATATTGACGACGCGGCGTTTTGCCTCTGTCCCAACCTCGAGAACGTACTCCTGCCGGAGGGGCTGCTCACCATCGGGCACGCCGCTTTTGCCGATATTACAGCACTTGTCGAGATTCGCATTCCCAAAAGCGTCACATCGGTTTCGACCGAGGCGTTCCGCGGCTGCCCCGCGCTCACGCGCGTGGTTTTCGACAGCACGGATTGCGAAATCGGGCAGTGGGCGTTCCTCTATGACGACAAGGTCACCCTGTACGGCACGGCGGACTCCACCGCGGCACGCTACGCGGCGGAAAACGAAATCCCGTTTGCAGAAATCAAGTAAGAAAAAAGCGCTGCTTGCAAGCAGCGCTTTTTTATCAATACAGCGTTTTTACGATATTCGGGTATACGGCGAGCAGGTCGGCGAGCGTGGTGCGGCTCTCGGAGCCGGGGTCGAGGATGCGGAAGTTTGCGGCGTCGAGCGCGCCGCCCGTAAAGCCGTACACCGTGACAAAGTGCGTACTGCCGCTCGTCTTCTGCACATGCAGGATCACGGGCTTTCCCGTAAGGAGCGCCGCGCGAACCGTGGCAAGCGAGGCGTCGCCCCAGGTGTAGGATGCGGGCCAATAGATTGCGCCGCTTGCCGTAAACCGCTCGGCCGCAAGGATGTCGGTCGGCGTGACGGTCTCGCCCGTGCGATAGCTCTCCGCCATGGCGAGCGCGGTGACGGCGCAGCCGTGCGTGGAGAGCTTTTCCCCGCTGCCCGGTAGGCGGCGCGACGCCCAGCGGCTGTCGTACTGCTTGTAGGACGGAACCGAGAGCGTCACGGCATCGCCGGACGCTGTGGGCGCTGCAATAACGAGATAGTCCCGCGAGACATAGCCGGTGCGCTCATCCGGGAGCAGAACCTTCGCGAAGTTCCCCTCCACGCCGAGGATGAGCACGGCAGAGGCGTCCGGCAGGCTGTCAATGACCGCCGACGCGGTGCTTGCCGCCGCGCGCACATGGAGATTGCCGCCCTGTGTGCGGACATAGCGCACCGCAAGATGCCGCTCCTCTATGTACGCGGCACAGACATACCCGCTGCCCCCCGCATAGCCGATGCGCCACCAGTTCCCGCTCCTCTCATAGAGGGTGACGCTGCGCCCCGATTGCAGTTTTCCCCGCACCGCCGATGCCGTGGTGGGCGCGCTGCGCACATTGAGCGCGCTGCTTACGCGCACCGTGCCGCCGTCCAGCGCCGCCGCGCCGAGGGTCAGCACCGCCGATGCGCCGAGCAGCGCCAGCGCCTTTTTGAAGTTTTGATTCATATGTTTGTCCTCCGAAGTTGTTGCAAGCCGCACGGAGATGACAAAACGATGCAGAACCGGCTTGTTCTCACCTATTTTACCATATTTGCGCGGCGAAGAAAACCCTCAAAATCCGGCAAAAACATTGACAGCACACGGTAAAAACGGTACAATAAGGGAAATGCTATGAGGAAAAACCGATGAAGATACAAAACATTGAGATCCCGCACGGACTGTGCCTTGCGCCGCTTGCCGGGGTGAGCGACCGCGCGTTCCGCACGCTCTGCCGCGCGCACGGCGCGGAATACCTGTGCAGCGAAATGGTCAGCGCCGCCGCCATCTGCTACGGCGACAAAAAGACGCCCGCGCTCGCCCGCTTTGACGAAGCGGAGATGCCCATCGCCATCCAGCTGTTCGGCCACGACCCCGCCATGATGGCGGAGGCGGCGCGCCGCATTGCCACGGGGACGCTGGCGGAGGATGTGCGCATCCCCGCCGCCATCGACATCAACATGGGCTGCCCGGTGAAGAAGATCGTTTCCAACGGCGAGGGCAGCGCGCTGATGCGCACCCCCGCGCTCGCGGCCGAGATCGTGCGCGCGGTGGTCAAGGCCGTAAACCTCCCGGTCACGGTCAAGATTCGCGCGGGCTATGACGACGCGCATAAAAACGCGCCCGAGCTTGCAAAATACCTCGAAGACGCAGGCGCTTCGATGATCTGCGTACACGGACGCACGCGCGAACAGATGTACGCCGGGCGCGCCGACCTCTCCGTGATCGCCGCGGTCAAGGCGGCGGTGCGCGTCCCCGTCGTCGGCAACGGCGACATCTTCTCGGCGGCCGCCGCCCGGCGGATGCTCCGCGAGACCGGCTGCGACGGCGTGATGATCGCGCGCGGCGCGATGGGCAACCCGTGGATCTTCGACGAGCTGCGCGCCGACATCGACGGCGTCCCTTTCACGCCGCCCACCGACCGGGAGATCATCGACACCGCAGTCGAGCATCTCGACCTGATGTGCGCCGACAAGCCCGCCGCCGTCGCCGTGCGCAAGGCGCGCAAGCTGATTGCCTACTATATCCACGGCTTTCCCGGCGCGGCCGCCGCCCGCGGCGCCATCAACGCCGCCGAAACCGCAGAAGAAGTAAAAGCGATACTGTATGGGTTGGTGTGAGATGCAGCAATCCCCCGGAATGGCGTGACACGGCGGGAGCGAGCCCCCGCCCTACGGGATGCGCATATTCTCCGCATACCCGGTCGAGGACACACATCTTCAGCCCCCTCGGTGAGGGGGCTGTCGGCGTGAGCCGACTGGGGGAGTTTTGCTCTCTGCAAGACTCCTTCCGTCACGCGAAGCGTGATGTTTCCCGCAAGGGAAACTCATTAGGAACGCTTGCGTTCCGTGCCACACTCCCTCACCGAGGGAGGTATAAAGTTAGTTTACGCTCGGATGCAGTGGGAGACAGACGGCGCCCTACGGTATGTGCACATCTTCCGCTTTGTCTGTAGGAACCGACGGCTTAAACAGAACAGCTCCCCGCACGAGTGTGCGGGGAGTTGTTCTGTTTTCTTTCTGTTCTTATTTCAGCTTATTTTTGATGCTTTCGGGGACGCTGCCTGCGACAAAGTTGCAGCGGCGGGTGGTTTCGGTGACCTCCATGTCGTATTTCTCTTGCTCCTCGGCACTGAGCGGACGCCCGTACCGCAGGATGGCGATATACTCCGTGTCAATGTCCACGAAGACCGATGCGATCGGCACATAGACGCGCACGAGGTGCGGCAGCAGCGCTTCCGCCTCGGCGGCGGTGAGTTCTGCCGTCGGATAGCCGTCGGTCTCGTCGTGGCCTATATCCCGCGCGGTCGCTTCCGTATACAGTTCGACGGTCGCCGCCGGCTCGGCGCCCCCGCTCGTCGCGGACGTTTCGTCGCCGGTCACGCGCATCACGGCAGCGCCGGTGAGTTCGCCGTATTCGGGGACAAGTGAGATGCCCGCCGCATCGACAGCCTGCCGCAGGAAGGCGATCGTCTCCTGCATGTCGGCGTAGAGCGGAAAGTCGCTCCACATCGCGCCCCACTCGTTGTAAATCCCTCTGCCGTACTCGTCCGTGACATCCCAGATGTTAACTCTGCCGATGGGCGGCATGGACAGGCGCTCGTAGTTCAGCGCGCCGATCTCGCGGCGGTAGATCTCCCAGAACGCCGCAAAATCAAATTGCAGGGTGACACTTTCATCGTCGATGGTGGTGTCCGTGCGGACACTGTATCTGCCCTGCGCGGCAAAAGCATCGCCGGCGGCGAGCAGCGCGTCCACCGCGCCGGAGTCGGCATATGCCCGCAGGAATTCCCGCGCGCCGTCCGTGCTCTTATACACATAATAGTTGCGCGCCACGGGAATGCCGAGCTTGGTGTGCAGCACGGTCTCCATATAGAAGCCGTCGTTATCCCCGCGCGTCCTGCCTGCAAGCGGCTGCTGATTCGCTGCGCGCTGATTCTCGATCAGCGTGCAGAGCGCCGCGATGGTCTCCGGGTCGGTGACGGTCGTGTTCCGGGCATATCGACCGATGTTCACCTCGGCGTGCGTAACATCCTCCGCCTCGGGTACGCGGTCGATGGTATGGAACACATCCAGACTCCATGCGGCGAAGAACAGCGCAAACGCGACCGCAAAGATGATTAAACCGCGCCAGCCCTTGAACATCGCCTTCGGCGACTTGGCGAGAATGGTGTTGCCGAGCAGGAAGGAGAGCAGGCCGCCGCTGGCAAAGCCGAAGATGATCCACCCGCCGCCCGAGACCGCCTCGAAGAACAGCCCCGCATAGACGGTGATCACAAAGACCAACAGGTATTTCAGCACGCTGCCGAGCTTGGTAAACACAATGGGCTTCTCCGCATTCTCCACCGCGCGGCGGCGATAGATGCAGAGCGCACCGAAGAGCAGCAGCACAACCGCCAGCACGGCCGAGACCGTGGGGACGGCGGCAAAGCCGTCGTCAAAATGCACTGCGGCATAATAGACAGGCGAGAGCCACGCGACAAAGGGCAGTCCGAAATAGTAGTCCTGCGCGAAGTACGACGCGTACAGCCCGCGCAGCATGAGCAGCCCGGCATAGAGCGCGAGCGGATAGAAGGTGATTACCAGGCTCATGAGCACCTGAATCACGCCGCTGCCCGAGAAGCTGCCCGCAAAGACGGTGATGGCATAGGCGACGAGGAACCAAAGCAGATTCTTTGCAAAATAGAGGAAGAAGGAGCCGAACACGGCGGCATCCGCGGCCTTTGCCCCGAGCACGGCAAGCGTGAAGACGAGGCTTGCCAGCGTGCCGAGCGCCGCACAGCAAAGTGAGGTGACGACGCTTGTCGTGTAGAGCGTCTCCCGCTTCTGCGGCAGAGCGTGCCAGAAGTAAGCGCTGCGCCGCCGCATCATGTAGCCGCAGGTGACCACGCCGAAGTAGACGCCGAGCATCAGGGCAAGTGCAAGATTCAGCCCCATCGTGCTCTGCACGCAGTTTGTCTGCCGTGCAAGCAGCTCGGCGGCGGTATAAAACGGCTCTTTCGCATCCGGCAGCGACATCATCAGCGGCACGGCGAGCGTGAAGAACCCGCCGAGAAACGCGACCAGTACATGCGGCAAGCGGCGCCGAAGCGCATTGCGGAACAGTTTTGTATCCAGCAGGTGTTCAGAAGATAACCTTTGCATAGTCGTACCCCCTCTCCTCCATCTCGCTGATGAAGATCTCCTCCAGCGTCAGCGGAATGATCTCGTAAAACGCCGGATGCAGCGTCTCGATCTTCGCGCGCACCTCCGCCTCGCTGCCGCGCAGGACGGCGGTGACCATACTGCCGCGCTGTTTGAACGAGACCGTGCCGAGCGATGCGATTTTCTCGGGCGGCAGCGCCTCCCGGAAGACCGCCTGCACCGTGTGAATGTTCTCCTTGAGCGCGTCCAGTTCGCTCTCGAACAGGATGCCGCCCTTGTGGAGAAGTCCGATGTGGTCGCAGATGTCCTCAAGCTCGCGCAGGTTGTGCGAGGCGATGACGGCGGTCAGCCCGCGCTTGGCCACCGCGTCGGCAAGGACGCGCTTGACCAGCTGGCGCATGACCGGGTCCAGCCCGTCAAAGGTCTCGTCGCAGAGCAGATAGCGCGGCATGGCGGAAAGCCCGAGCAGGATCGCCGCCTGCTTCTGCATGCCCTTGGAATAGGTCGAGAGCTTCCGGCTGCACGGCAGGGCGAACAGCGCGGACAGCCGCTTATACTCCTCTGCGGAGAAGCCTGCATAGGCCGCGGCATAAAGCCGCGCCATATCGTCCAGTGTGGCGGCGGGCAGAAAATACTGCTCGTCGGACAGATACACGATCTCATTTTTCAGCGCCACGTTCTCAAAGACGGGCTTGCCGTCGTATTCCACCGTGCCTGCGTCCGGGCGGAAAATCCCGCTCATCACGCGGAGCAGCGTGGACTTGCCCGAGCCGTTGGAGCCGATCAGCCCGAAGATCGAGCCGCTCTCGATCACCGTGTCGATGCCGTCGAGCGACTTTACGCGGTCATAACTCTTGCTCACCTTGTCAATCCGAATCATCTGCGTCACCTCCGTAGTGCTTCATCGCTTTCTCCACCGTTTCCGAAACGGCGGCACGCGGCACACCGTATTCCGCCGCCGCGCGGATGTCCCCGGCAATCGCCGCGAGCAGCTCTTCCCTGTGCGTATCGGCAAGCCGCGCGATGTCGGGCGAGATAAAGTTGCCCCGGCCCGCCAGGGAGTAGATCACGCCCTGCCGCTCCAGCTCGCCGTATGCCTTCTGAATCGTATTTGGGTTGATGGCAAGCTCGGCGGCAAGTGCGCGCACCGACGGCAGATGCTCGTCCGGCTGCATCAGCCCGCGCAGAGCCAGGTCACGCACCGAATCCACGATCTGTTCGAAAATCGGACGGCGGCTGCGCAGATCCACATAGATCAGACTCATCGTCTGCACCTCCTATACCGTATTACTCGTGTTAGTACAGTTATGATAACATGACCGTGCCGCGTTGTCAAGCTTTTTTCGGAATTTTCTGCCGCTTAAGAATTTCTTAATCATATTGACAAAGCCTGTCGAAACGGATATCATTATCATGACAGATTATGATATTTCTACACATCCACAGGAGATCCGCCATGAAAAAAACGTCCCGCTTTCTTATCTTGCTGCTGCTTACCCTCTTGCTCCCGTCCTGCGGCGCGGAGCGGCGGAGGGTTGAGGTGAGCGCTATCCGCGAAGCGGCGCTGGCCGACGGCGCGATCACCGTGGTTCTGGACGCCGGGCACGGCCTCGGCGACGTGGGCGCGCTGAACGAAGAAAACCTCGGCGAGGTGACCGAGGCGGACATCAATTTTGCCTTCACGATGCTGGTAAAGGACGGATTGGAAAGCCGCGGCTATACGGTCATCCTCACGCACGACGGCGAGACCAAGCCGGACACCGCCTATAACGACGGCAAGCCGACCTACGGGCCGGGCGAACGTGCGGATTTTTCAAACGCGCAGCCCGCCGACGTCTTTCTCTCCTTTCACAGCGACTCCTTCCCATCCAATACCGACGTCTTCGGCACACGGGTCTACTACCCCGTGGACACGCCGCATTCCACGGCGGCGGACAAGCTGCTGGCCGAGGCGCTGAAGGCGGCGATCGACAAGGCCTTTCCGGACGGCAAGGCCGTCGGCGTGCGCGACATGCACGGCGAGGACTGCTACACCGTGCTCTACCGCACGACCGTCCCCTCGGTGCTGATCGAGATCGGCTTCATTTCCAATGCGGGCGATGCCGCGCGCCTGACCGACGAGGACTTCCGCAAAACCTTTTCCGACGCAGTCTGCAACGCGATCGACGCCTATTTCGGCGCGCCGACGGAAGAATAATGCTTTGCACAGTAAGGCTCCCCTGTGCAAGGGGAGCTGGCGTGGAACACGCCTGAGGGGTTGTTTCTTTACTCTGTAACAATCCCTCCGTCACGCTTCGCGTGCCGTCTCCCTTTGCCGGGGGGGAGGCTAATTTGTGCGTCTGACCGCAACGAAAAAGCACCGCGCATATGCGGTGCTTTTCCTCGGTTGCTTATTCTTCTTCGCTGTGCGAATGGGTGTGATGGTGGTGATGCGCGTGGCGGCGCTCGGAGGCTTCCTCGGCCTCCTCCTGCTCATGGTACACCTCATCGCTGCTCTTCTTATATTCATAAAGCAGCGCGGTCAGCAGCGCGCCGATCACGTTGCCGATGATGCCGATCAGCAAAACAGCTGCGGCGCGCCCGTTGTAAACATGGCGGAACGACATATAGAAGATGTCGGTGATTGAATGCGTAAAATTGCAAAGCACAATGGCTGCACCTGCGCCGAGCGTCACAAGGGTACCGCCGATGCCGCCGCGCGAGCGCCGGTAGGCATGGACGCCGACAAACATCAGTACACCGCAGAGCACAGAGCCCACGGCGACGCTGCCGACGCTTGACGAAAAGCGCCCGTTGATCAGCTCCTTGGCGAAGCCGCGGCTGGTGTAGGCAAAGCGCAGCAGCTCACCCGTGGCGGCCGCGCCGATGACATTGCCGCAGAAGGTGAACAGCAGATGCACGGCGCGTGTGCGGATCATGCCGCTGTCCCAGAGCAGATAGCCGGCCTTTGCCGTCAGCAGATGCAGATTGAGCATCGTCACGGCAAGCAGCATCACGCCGAAAATCAGCGCCGCCGCGATCGGCTGCGTATCGTGGAGCAGAAGATTGGCCATTCCGGCCAGTGCCGTCAAAACGCCGCCGAGAAATGCCGAAACAATTACCTGCATATTTTTCATATTTGTAGCCTTTCATATTTCGTATGTCAATTTGCGCAGTGAGCCGGACCTATTGTAGCACAAAGCCCCGCACTTTTCAACTAAATGCGCAAATATTTTCACGAAATTACAACTTTCGTCGGTTTTAATAAAAGCTTAAGGTCTCTGCCTCTTGTTTCTTAAAGGGATCTCTGCTATTCTGTACCCGGGGGGAAGAACAAACATGTACAACATTCTGATCTGCGACGACGAGCGCGACATCGTGTCCGCGCTGAAAATCTATCTCGGCGCCGAGGGCTACGGCACGTTCTGCGCCTGCACGGGCAAGGAAGCGCTGGACATCCTCGCCAAGGAGGAGATTCATCTCGTCCTCATGGACATCATGATGCCCGTGATGGACGGCATCGACGCCACGGTCGAGCTGCGCAAGACCTACAACCTGCCGGTCATCCTGCTGACGGCCAAAAGCGAGGACACCGACAAGATCCTCGGGCTGAACATCGGCGCAGACGACTATATCACGAAGCCGTTCAATCCGGTCGAGGTGCTGGCGCGCGTCCGCTCCCAGCTCCGGCGCTACACCCAGCTCGGCAGCGTACAGACCGGCGACGCCGCCGGCAAATACACGCTCGGCGGCATCACGCTGTGCGACAAGACCAAGACGGTCACGCTGGACGGCGACCCTGTGACGCTGACGCCGACCGAATTTGACATTCTGAAGCTGCTGATCCGCCATCCCGGCGAGGTCTTTTCCCCGAAGGAGATCTACCGCCGCGTCTGGAACGATGCGCCCCTCGGCGCGGAGGGCACGGTGGCGGTCCACATCCGCCACCTGCGCGAGAAGCTGGAGATCAACCCGGCGGAGCCGCGTTATCTCAAGGTCGTCTGGGCGCAGGGCTACAAACTGGAGAACGGAGGGAGAACATGAAACTGACGCACAGCCTGCCTGCAAAAATTGCGGCCGTTTTTCTGCTTTTTCTCGTGCTGATCGGCACGGCATTCTCGGCGGCGGTCATCGCCGCGGACGCTTATCTCGGCGTGTACACGGGCGAATATACCGCGCGGCGGCAAGAACTGCGCGAAAGCACCCTGCGGGAAGCCGCCGACACCCTGCTCCGCGACTTCCGCGCCGGCAAAGACCTGCGCATTCTTTACGCAAGCGCCTCCTTCTTTTACACCGTCGAATGCGAGGAGACCGGAGAAGCGGTGTTTTCCGGCCTCTCGGAGGATGGATATGATTTTTCGGTCAGCACGACACAGACCTACCCGGATGCACCGCTCTCCACGCTGGTTCCCGATTACTTCGTCGAAAGTGATCTTGTCGCAACGACCGCGACGGGCGCTCCGTCCGAATACGCCGACCCGGCGGGGGACACTTTCACCTACACGGCAACACTGTACGCAAAGAAAGTCATCCCGGAGGATGCAACCGACCGCTTTGCCCTGCTGAACCGCCTGCTGGATACCGTCTACCGCCTCCGCTACGGCGCCATCGCGCTGACAGCGGTCGGTGTGCTGCTCTTTTTCACCCTGCTGATCTTTCTGTATTGCAGCGCCGGGCATCGGCGCGGCGAGGACGAAGCGCGGGAAAACTTCTTCGACCGCATCCCCTTTGACCTCTTTACCGTGCTCATCGGCAGCGCGTCCGCCGTCCTCGCATACCTTACGATAGAATTTCTCCGTGAGGCGACGCTCTCACAAATTCTGTGGCTGTTCTTTGCGGCCGCGGGCTGCATACTGCTCGTTCTTCTGTTCCTGTTCTACACCATGAGCGTCGCCACCCGCATCAAGACAAGGCGGCTGTTCAAAAACACCGTCATCTGGCGGGTTCTCGCCCTCTGCGGACGTGCGCTGCGCAGTCTGTTTTCTCTGCTCGGCAAGCTGCCGATGGTGTGGAAGACCGCGCTCGGTCTGTTTGTCTGCTTTACGGCGGAATTTATTGCGCTGTTCGCCATGCGCATGGATGTCGAGCGCCTGGTTTCGGGCTGGTTCATCTCCCGCGCCGTGCTCTTTGTGCTGATCCTGCATGCCGCCCTCTCCCTGCGCCGCCTGCAAAAGGCCGGTGAAGAGATCGCCGCGGGCAACCTCGGCGAAACGATCGACACGCGCGGCATGGTCGGCGACTTCAAAGCGTTCGGCGACACGCTCGGCAGCATCGGCGACGGGCTCTCCCACGCGGTGGACGAGCGCATGAAAAGCGAGCGCATGAAGACTGAGCTCATCACCAATGTTTCGCACGACATCAAAACGCCGCTGACCTCGATCATCAACTACGTCGATCTGCTTAAAAAGGAAGAAGCCGACACGGAAAACGAGACCGTAAAGCAGTACCTCGGCATTCTCGACCGGCAGTCCACGCGTCTGAAAAAGCTGATCGAGGATCTGGTGGAGGCGTCCAAGGCCTCCACGGGCAACCTCTCGGTGGAGCTTGCGCCCTGCGAGATCGGCATCCTCCTCGAGCAGACCGTGGGCGAATACGCAGAGCGGCTGGAGGCAAGCGACCTGACGCCGATCCTCACGCTGCCGGAGACCCCCGTCTATATCTATGCCGACGGCAGACGGATGTGGCGCGTGTTTGACAACCTGATGAGCAACATCTGCAAGTACACGCAGAGCGGCACACGGGTCTATCTGGATCTGGCCGTCATCGGCAGCCGCGTGGTCATCACGTTCAAAAACATCTCCAAGGAGCGCCTCTCCATGCCGGGCGAGGAGCTGACCGAGCGCTTTGTGCGCGGCGACAGCTCGCGCAATACCGAGGGCAGCGGCCTCGGTCTCTCGATCGCGCAGAGCCTGACCGAGCTTCAGGGCGGGCGGCTGATGATCACCGCGGACGGCGATCTGTTCAAGGCCATGATCTCCTTTGATGTGTACCGGGGGCAGGACGGCGCCGCCGAATAGCACAATCGGTTTGTACAAAAAAGCGGCATTTTTATGCCGCTTTTTGCATTGACATTGTACAAATCGGTCTGTTATAATAGGGACAAATGTTGCCATCGATTGACAGGGTAAAAACGCGGAGGGTTTCTATGAAGAAGTTTTTGCACATCGTCCTGCTTGCGGGGCTTATGCTTCTGCTGGTCTGCTCGGCAGCCGCGGCAGACAATGTCGTATTCGTTAAGGACGGCGGCACAGGCAGCGGTGCGACCGCGGCAGCGCCGCTCGGCGACCTGCGCACGGCGCTGACCGCCGTGGCGGACGGCGGCACGGTTGTCATCTGCGGCCCGTACACGATTGCCGATAAGTTTGCCGCGCCGCGCACGACGGGAGCGGTGACGATCACCTCCGTCTGCGGCGGCACGGACTATCGCAAGACGGCGAAAGCAACGCTGTACTTTGCCGCCTCCTATTTCTGCGGCGGCGAGACCGAATTTTGCGATCTCAACATCGAAAATACGAAGAACGGCGTCGGTATCCACGGCTATTTCAGCAAGCTGACGATCGGTGACGGCATCCGCTGCACCTACAGCGGCGCTGCGACAAACTACATGAGCCTCCTCGGCGGCGGCACAATGCCCCAGCGGAAAAGCTGCGATCTGACGGTCAACAGCGGCACATGGTACCGTGTGCGCGGCGGCTCGTCGAGCAGCGCGGTGAGCTATTCCACCGACATCGCCGTCACGGTGAACGGCGGTCGGATCACCGACCGCGTCTACGGCGCGCCCGAGGGAAACTATCTCGGCAATCTGACAATCACGGTAAACGGCGGTGAGATCGAAAACGGCATCATGGCGCTGATTCCGACCGCCGACACAAGTGTACTCGCAGCCGCCGTCACCGTCACGGTCACCGGCGGCAGAATCGGCGGCGCGATTGACGCAAGCATCAACAGCGCGCGCGGCGCTTATCGGGAAGGCTCCTATGCGCTGTACCTGTACGGCGGCGACTTCACACACCTTGCCGCCGTCACCGGCTGCCCCGGCTTTGCGGAGAACTTTCTGTACATGGACAACGCAGTCCTGCCGGATGCGGCGGTTGTCGGCAGCATTTCCTTCGGCAACATGATCCGCACAAACGGTGCGGACCCGTGGCTGTTCACCTATGGCGGCAGCTATTACTACATCGCCACCGGCGGCAGTGCGCTGACGCTCTACCGCGCGGCAAACCTCGGCGATTTTGCCACCGCCGTGGGCAAGGTCATCTACCAGCCCGCGAGCGGTCAAGCATGGTCGAAGAACCTCTGGTCGCCCGAGATCCATTATTTCAGCGCAAGCGATGTCGGCACGGACGCGGCGGGCTGGTACTGCTTTGTCGGCGGTTCCAGCGGCGAGGCGGATGAGAGCGGCTCGGTCAACAGCGGGCAGCGCGCCTATGTCATCAAGTGCCTGGACGGCGACAACCTGCTCGGGCGCTGGGGGCATCCGGTGACCGGCGAGGTCAATGTGCCGCAGCTTGTGACCTTCCCCGACAGCGACTACAACGACGCCGAACTTTGCGGCGGCTGCTCGGTCATCCGCATCGGCGGCAAGCCCTACATCACCTTTGTCTCCGAAGTCGGCCGCGGCACATCGGATTTCCATCAGGTCATCTGCATCGCGAAGTTTAAGAATCCGTGGACGGTCGTCGGCACGCCGACCGTAATCTGTACGCCGACCTACGACTGGGAAAAGGGCGGCTATGGCTTTGCCGGACGGGATAAAAACGGCAATCAAAAATGGTACCCGCAGGTTGTGGAGGGCTCCACCGCCGTCTACGGCGACGACGGCTCGGTCTTCATCGTCTACGCGGGCAGCGGCTACTGGACGCCGTATTACTGCCTCGGGCAGTTGACCTACAAGGGCGGCAATCCCCTGCTTGCGACCAACTGGATGAAAAAGTCCACGCCGATCCTGCAAAAGACGGACGAGCTCTGCGGCACGGGACACGCCTCCTATCTCACGGATCTTTCCGGCAACCGCTGGATCTGCTACCACGCCTACAGAGGCAGCACAACCACCGATGAAAACGGCAAGCGCAAATCCCGCAACGCCTTTGTCGAGCCGTACAGCGTGAACGCCAAGACCGGCGTGGTGATTGGAGACGGCTCCACCTATGCAGCACCCCCCGATACCGTCTACCAAACGCAGCTCAATCCGACGCCGCTTGCCGAAAAGGTGCGCGGGTTCGGTACCGTCTGCAAGACTTCGGAAAGAACCTCCGGCGCACTGTATGACAGCATCGCCGCCCGCACGGACGCCGCCTTCACGCTGTATGCTGTGGAAACGAGCGGCACGCAGGCCGCAGGCGCCTTTGCGGCAACTTTGCCCGCCGCGGACGGACGCCTGCTCTACCGTGTGCGCGGCGCGTATATCACGCGGCTTGATGGCGCGGTCGGTGACGACGGCCGGATTCATGTCACCGCCCTCGCCGGTGACGGCTATGTCTGCGCCGCGGCGCCGATCGTCCACTACGGCGACGTCAACGGCGACGGCAAGATCACCCTCGCAGACGTCATCCTGCTCCTGCGCCGCGCCGCGGGGCATACCGTGCCGGACAGCTTTGATACAGCCGCCGCCGACCTCGACGGCGACGAAGCCGTCACCGCGCGCGACGGCCTGCTGCTCGTGCAGAAGCTGCTAAATGCATAAACAGATAGAAAAAAGCAAGCGATTTCGCTTGCTTTTTTGTCACCATGGGTCGGGTCGTCGCCCTCGACGACCCGTTTCACCATGGCTTTTGTAACATTTTCAGCCCCCTCGGTGAGGGGGCTGTCACCGACAGGTGACTGGGGGAGTTTTTTGCAGAAGTGCAAAACTCCTTCCACCGCAAGCGTGATGTTTCCCGCAAGGGAAACTCATTGGAAACGCTTTGCGTTTCCGTCCCCGTCTTCCCCCCGCCGGGGAAGGCTTGAAAGCAACGTATGTTCGCACTATGCCGAGGGCGGTTTAGTTATGAGCAGAATTTTCGCTGTATGGCGCAGCCGTATCGGGCATACGGCAAGCGATACAGCGGAAATAGAAAAGGCAAGCAATGTTGTGCTTGCCTTTTTGGTCTGCTCCAAATAAACTGCCCGTACCTGCCGCCTCTGTCCGCCATGTTCGCACCATGCCGAGGGCGGTTTAGTTGTGAGCGGAATTTTCGCTGTATGGCGCAGCCGTATCGAGCATACGGCAAGCGATACAGCGAAAATAGAAAAGGCAAGCAATGTTGTGCTTGCCTTTTTGGTCTGCTCCAAATAAACCGCCCGTACCTCAAGAGGCGAGGGCACGCTCGAGCCATATCACCCCGATATCCATTGCCTCAAACAATCCCTTTTTCTCGCCCTGCTTGATGATCCGGTCTGCAAAGGATTTTGTCTTGTCGGTGGACAGGATCTGGATGAGAACCTTATCCGGAATTTCGGTATCGCCGAACTTTTTGTAGGACATGATGAGCATATACAAAATGCACTTATCGGTCATATTGCCGTAGCAGATGGTGTCGTTCTCGCGAACGAAGGCTCTGCCCTTGTATTCAATGTAATTCACTTCTTCTGCCATTTCCGCACCTCCTCTGAATTTTTCAACACTTATATTGTACTATACTTTGCTTTCCGTGTCAACCGCTTTTGTGCCGAGTGACAAAAGAAATTCCAATTCGGCGGGGCGGGAATTGTCGATTTTGCCGTCAAAGACCGCGAAAAGCACGGCCTCCAGCGCCCGTCCGATGGCCGCGCCGGAAAAGCCGGCCGCGCGGGCATCGTCGCCGTTCACTTGCAGATCGCAGAGCGCAAAGCAGTCCTCCTGCGCAAGCAGCGCGTCCAGCCGCATCGGCAGCTCCGCCTGCGCCGCCTGTTCTGCGGCCAGCACAAGCGCCGCGTCGCGCGCGGCATCCGCGCCGTGCGCATAGACAAAGCGGCGCAGCGACGGCATGTCGGCCGCGGGCGGGGCGGCATGCAGAATGCCCTCCACGCGGCGCAGAAGCGCCGCAGGCGGCTTCAGCGAGGCGACATGCAGCTCCGCTCCCGGGTCTCCGTAAAACAGCGCTGCCATGCGAATATCGGCGCGTGCGGGCAAGCGGTGCATGTAGGAAAACGCGCGGCGGTTGATCTGCGGCGCGTCAAACAGGCAGTCAAACACGCCGCCGTCCGCCATCAGCGTCAAGGCCGCCTGCGCATACGGCGCGCAGATGAGCTTGGTCAACTCGGCAAAGACGCGCTCCCGCGAGACCAGCCGCAGACGCGGCGCGAGTGAAACCGCCGCCGCAAGGGTGGCGGGCTCAATCGAAAATCCGAGCTTGGCGGCGAAGCGGAATGCACGCAGAATGCGCAGCGCATCCTCGGTAAAGCGGGTCGCCGGATCGCCGACGGCGCGCAGACGCTTTGCGGCAAGGTCTTCCCTGCCGCCGCAGAGATCGACCACCCGGCCGCGCACGTCCATCGCCATGGCGTTGACCGTGAAGTCGCGGCGGCGAAGATCCTCGGCAAGGCTCCGCGTAAACGACACGCTGTCCGGATGCCGCCCATCGCTGTACGTCCCCTCGGTGCGGTAAGTCGTGATCTCGACCGGGAAGCCGCCGTGCAGCACCGTGACCGTCCCGTGCTTCAGTCCGGTCTCGATGACCCGATCCCCGGCAAAAGCACGCTCGGTTTCGTCCGGCAGCGCCGAGGTGGTCACGTCGAAGTCATCCGGCGTCTGTCCGCGCAGATCATCCCGCACACAGCCGCCGACCAGATATGCCTCGTGCCCGCATGCCTCCAGCCGCAGCAATACATATTCGATTTCCGACGGAATCCGCATGCGAAGCACCTCTTTTCATATAGCAAAAAACCGAACGCATCGCGTCCGGTTATGGTGACCCGTGGGAGAATCGAACTCCCGTTACCGCCGTGAAAGGGCGGTGTCTTAGCCGCTTGACCAACGGGCCTCTGGTAGCGGAAGTTGGACTTGAACCCACGACCTATCGGGTATGAACCGATTGCTCTAGCCAGCTGAGCTATTCCGCCATAGCGATGTTTTTCTGAAACATCGCGAGATTTAGTATACCATACCGTGCGCATCTTGTCAACAGTTTTTTTCAAAAAGCACAACGTTTTTCGGAAAGAAACAAAGGAAGCGGCGATACGCGCCGCTTCCCTGCTTTTTCAGTCGTGTCAGCCGATTTTGCCGTCGATCGTGTCCACACCGCGGCGGAAGACCGACCAGTCCTCGGTCGCGCGCAGCGTCTCCATGCGGAAGGCGCAGGGCCACATGACCAGCCACTCGGAGGGATTGAAGGGCGGCAGCGTAGGTCTGCCCCAGCGGGTCTGGAAGACCGCCTCATCCTGGCTGCCCGCGGGTCTGACCTTGCCGCGGATGCAGAGCGTACCGTCCGAAATGAGCTGCGAGGCCGCGCACCACAGCGCCGTGCCGCGCTCCTGCCACTGCTTCTTGCCGGTGATGTCGTAGAGCTTGAGGAAGCCGCGGACATCACGCAGGCAATACTGGTCAACCGCATTGTGCGCCGTTGAAACCGCCGTAATGCCGAGCGTGTCATAGCCGATCTCTGCAAGCGTCGTCTCCGCCGGGTATTTCGCGGTATAGTGCATCATCCAGGTGCTGATATACCACGCCACATCCTCGGCGCAGGCAACATACTTTTCGTCCTTGGTGACATCGTAGAGCGCGAGCGCCGCCTCGAGCAGCGGCGATGCGGACTCCTTGTCGATGCAATAGGTATCGAGCGCGCCCGCGGTGGTAAAGCCGTTGTCATTCAGCTCCCTGTAGTAGCAGTCAAAGGCGCGGACCGCACTTTCGCGGTACTTCCCGTCTCCCGTGCGCTTGTATGCCTCAAGCACCGGCGGAATGAGGAATGCGCCGATCGTGCCGTTCTGCTGGCGGACACTGCCGTCCTTGTTCCAGCTCTTTGCAAACTCGCCGCTCTCCTTCTGATGCGAGACGACGAAATTGACCATCCCCATGGCATAGTCGATGTATCCGGGGCGGGGCGTGCCGCACTTCTCCATCAGATCGGCCGCGAGGAAATACTGCGTTGCGCCCTGACCGAGGTTGCAGGCGTCGATCGGGATGTCGCGGGTCTGATCGACCGGCGCGCCGTCAAACTTGATCTGCACGAGGCCGTCTACGCCCTCGAGCTTCGTATACTTCGGCCAGGCATCGAGGCACATGGATGCCTTCTCGTAGGCGTCCTTGTCGCCGGTGCGCAGGTACTCATACAGCAGCGTATTGGATGCGGACGCGCTCTGGCCGACCCAGCCGAGCTCATACTTGATCTGATCGCGCTTTGCATAGAAGCAGGTGGACTTATACCACTGAAGGCCGCGGTTGAACGCGACGAAGCCGTCCTTCTCCAGCGTCCAGAGCGACTTCATGAACGCGATGCTGTAGCGCCACATATCTTCGGGCTGCATCGGCGCGGGCAGCTTGTGCCCGTAGAAACGCCATGCAAAATCCAGCAGCGAGCGGATCTGATGGCGGCGCGTCTCCACCGGGAATGCGACGAGGATCGCCTCAAAGGTGTCGCGCGGCTCCATTGTACCCATATAAGGCTCTTTCCACTCGTGTCTGCCGAGCATCTTGGGGCCTGCCTGCTCCGGCCAGATCAGCGCATGGCGCTCCATGCCGCTCCCGACCTTGTACATCGAGCAGGATGGCGTGTCGTCCTGCACCGCCATCATCGCGACGGCATAGTCGTTGTCCATCTCGGTATAGGTGCAGGCGGGGATCATCACGCGGTGCCACTCATAGGTCCAGGGCGTCCCCTCAAAGCTGTCGCCGACATACTCTTCGCTGTCGCCCCAGCCGTTGCCGTTGTAGTTGACCGCGGGAACAACCGTATAAAGCGGTGCATGCGCCGTATCAAACGTCAGCTGCATCCTGTCGGTGGGCGCATTCAGCCTGCGCGTCCACCTGAAAGCGCCGTCCTCGATTTTCTCAAAAGAATCGGCCGCATCGGTGCGGACGGGGATCGTCAGCAAAACGGTCTTGCCGTCGGTCAGTTCAAAGGCATCACCGTTACGCTTCATCTCAAATTGTTTCATGAATCTACCTCAATGTGCGAAAATTATTTTTCTACGCCTCCTATTCTACCACACCGAAAAAGCGCTGGCAAGTACAAAACCGCATTTCCGATACCAAAGATTTCAACCGATTTGTGAAAAAAGTTGACTGCTGTGCGATGCTTGTATAAAAGTTTATGAAAAGTATGTGTATTTCCCCAAAAGCGCGGCGCATTATGGTATAATACTTTGCGGAGGGCATGACATGAACATTCTATTTTTTCTGCACCCGAAAAGCAGCGTCACCTATCTGACACTTGGCAATTCCCTGCGGCAGGGCATCGAAAAGATGCGCGCAAGCGGTTACACCGAGATCCCGGTCGTTGACAAAGAGGGCAGCTACGCCGGAACCGTGCGGCAGGGCGACTTTCTCTGGAAGATCATCGACAGCGGCAGCGCAGACCTGCATCGCGCCGAGGATGTACATATCGACGAGATTGTGAGCCGCCGCATCGCGCCGGTCTCGGTCAACACCACCATGGACGAGCTGCTTGCCAAAGCCATTGACCAGAACTTCGTCCCGGTCGTGGATGACCGCGGCTCATTTATGGGCATCATCACACGCAAGGATATCATCCAGTATTTCATGGACCAGCAAAAGCAATAGCAAAAAGGCACTTGCGAAAGCAAGTGCCTTTTTGATCCGCGCCGAAGGTGGCACGCAGAGAGTTCCCGCGCCGCCGTATTTGGATACACAAGGCACGATGATCGACGCCGCGGTTCGTGCGGCAAGCAAACGGGTCGTCGTGGGCGCCGACCCCTACCGGTTTGATGTAGGTTTTTACATAGCGCGCCGAAGGTGGCACGCACAAAGCTGCCGGACTGTCAGATTCGGATGCAGAATGTTCGCTCGTCCGCGCCGCCGTATTTCCATACGGCAAGCGGGCGAGCGGACATAAAAAAGGCACTTGCTTTCGCAAGTGCCTTTTTGGTCTGCGCCGAATATGACAGTCCTGTATTATCCGACAATACCGGAACGCTCGATACCCTGCACCAAGAACTTCTGGCAGAAGAGGTAGAGCACGACCAGCGGCAGAATGATCATCAGGCCGCAGGTGTTGTTGATCGCCGAATAGTACAGCTCCTGACCCGCATAGGTGGTCTCCAGCGACTTCGGAATGCCGACGATGTCGGGCATCAGGGGGATCTTGTTCGTCGAAATGAACATGTTGGTGTAGAAGTCGTCGGTCCACTGCCACGAGAACGCGAACAGGAAAATGGTGATCATCATCGGGATCGACAGCGGCAGGATGATCTGCACGAAGGTGCGGAACGTACCCGAGCCGTCGATGTACGCGCTTTCCTCCAGCTCATCGGGAACGCCGCGGAAGAACTGGCGCATCATGAAGATGTACAGGCCGTTCTTGAACGCAAGGCCCGTGATGGACAGGATGATCAGCGGCCAGAAGGTCTGGGTGAGCTGAATCGAATGGCCGGTGACTGCCTGGATGATGCCCTTGTAGCCGAGCCCCTCGAAAATGCCGAACAAGTCGAACAGATCGAAGTAGCGGAACTGCATGAACATGGACAGGTAGACCGTGCCGTGCGGGACGACCATCGTCAGAATGACGGCGGCCATCACGAGGCTGTTGCCCTTGAACTTGAACTTTGCCAGACCGTAACCGACGAGGCAGGAGACAAAGGTTTGCAGGATCGCCGACGACGCGGAGAGGAACAGCGTGTTGAAGAACGCGGCAACATAGTTGTTCTCGATGAAGATCGCCTTATACTGATCGAAGGTCGGGTACTTCGGGATCAGCATGACCGTGACGTCAATGAAGTCATCCGGGCTCATAAACGAGGCCGCGATCTTCGTGAAGAACGGGTAGAGCACGATGTAGGAGACGCCGAGCAGGATGACGAAGCGGAACAGGTAAACCAGGATGTTCGCATAGAACGCCCAGTTGCCGAATTTCGCTTTCAGTCGGTCCTTCAGAGGAGTCCGGTCGAAATCGACTCTGATCTTGTTTTTGGTTTCTTTTGTAACCCTGGGTTGTGCATTCATGATGGAACTCCTCCTTTCTCAGTCTTTTCTCTGGTAGAACACGAACGCCGACATGACCGCGGCGACGACCGCCAGGATCAGGATGACGACGAGGAAGTACATCCACGCCATTGCCGACGAAACGACGTTGCCGTTCGGCTGCGAGTAGACGCTGTCGATCAGCTTCATGACCGCGTTGGAATCCGAAGTGAACGCGTCGATGATGGTATAGACCGCGTTGACTAAGATCATCGGGCTGATCATCGGGAAGGTGATCTTCCAGAAGGTCTCCCATGCGGTCGCGCCGTCCATGCGGCAGGACTCGTAGATCGCAGGCGAAATGGATTGCAGGCCCGCCAGGAAGATCAGAATCTGTACGCCGGAGCGGTTGACGATGCTTGAAATGCTGTCGACCGCGCTTGCAACATACTCGACGAGCTCGGTACCGACCTTCATGTTGGCAAACAGCGCCTCCAGGTCAATGGCCTGGGAAAGCTGTGCCGCCGTGCTCTCGCCGGTACCCATATCAATGCTCTCGGAAGATCCCATGAACTCGGAGAGGCTGTTCTGCGCATCGATCGACTCGATAAGACCCGTTGACAGGATGACCGGGACGAACAGGATCGCGCGGAACGCCGCTCTGCCCGCGATCTTGTCGTTGAGCAGGACCGCGATGAACAGCGAGAAGATGACGATGGACGGCACCTCGAGGATCAGCTGTTTGATGCCGGCGACCAGCGTCTTGACGTAGTCGGCGTTTTCAAACAGCGCGTTCTGATAGTTCGCAAAGCCGACATAGGTCAGCGTGTAGCCGCCGGTGCGGACCGGATTGATTTCGTTGAAGCTGAACTTGATGGAGTCAAAGATGATCGGCAGATAAATCAGCACGAAGCCGATGACGAACGGCAGGACGAAGAACCAGCCCGCATGTGCCTTGCGCTTATCCAGCGAGGCGGGGCGGCGCGTTTTCTTCTTCGGGGAAGCCGGGATGCTTGCTGTTTTGGTTGTATTCATCTGACTTCCTCCTTACTGAATCACGGCGTAACCGTAGTTGCCGACCGTGTAGGTCTTGCCGTCAACAACCGTCGTGATATCGAAGTTGTTGTAGTTGAGAATAAACCGCTTGCCGTTTTCGTAAGTGACAAGCACGATGCTGTTGTCGTCCGAGGTGTACTTCGTGTACTTGTATCCGTCGGTCTCGCGCGCGGGCTTCTCTTCGACCGTATACTCGATCTCCTGCCCTGCCGCGATATTGCCGGCAACATATTCCGCGCGCATTTCCTTCATGGCTTCCTTGCGCGCTTCCTCGGCGGCCTTTTCGTCCGCCTCGCGCTTGGCCTCGGCATCCGCGGCTGCGTCCGCGGCAAGTTCCGCGTCGGTGGGCACGCGCTCGCCGATCAGGAACTCGTGGCCGGTGATGAGCGAGGTCTGTACGTCGCGCAGCAGCTCGTTGAGCTCATTGTAACGCTGCACCAGCTCGTCGCGCCAGATGTCGTAGCGAACCGAATAATACTTGCTGAGCTTGAAGTCTTCCTTCAGCAGCTCGGTATTATCGTAAGAAAGGATGAAGTAGATGCCTGCGCCGTTCTCGATCGCCTTGAGCAGATCATAGTCCACATCCCCCGCCATGTTCAGCGCGCTGCCCGCAAACTCAACCGAGCCGTGCAGAACGACGCCCATGAACGGCACCGACGCGGATGCATACAGCGAACGGCTGCTCTGGAGCGAGACATTCAGCATCTTGTCGATGTACTGCCAGGTGTAAACATTGCCCTTATCGCTCATGACGCTTGCGACGTCCGCCTTGACCGATGCAAGAAATTCTTCGGTGAACTTCTTGGCGTCGTTGCGGTTATAAGGCTCCTTGCTGTCGAAGTCGGAATTGAGCGTATTGCCGATGGTGGAGATGGAAATGGTCTGCGTATTGTCCTTCAGGTAGTTCTTCGAGAACTTCGTGTAGAACTGGCTGTAGACAGAAGGCGATACGCACAACGTGTAGTAGGACACATACTCCTGAAGCGATGCGTCGTACTCACGGAGGCTGGAATAGCGGTTGTCGATCGTCTTGACGATGTCACGGCTCAGTTTCAGCCCATCGAACGACTTATGCTTGTGTACATAGGAGAAGTCAAAATCGGGGTAAACGCCGAAGCCCTTCTCCGCCGCATAGGCCAGCAGCTTTTCGTAGTCGCTCTTGCCGCCCGCCGCCTTTTCCCATTTCAGCTTATACGGAATGGTGGCGTACATACCGCCGTTTGAATAGCCGGTGAGGCGGAAGTCAATGTTGGTGATGCCAGCCGCCGCCAGCTCGTCGTAGATGGTCTTGACATCGTCAAAGGTGGTCATCGACTTGTCCACGGTGGTCGGCACGGAGAGAATCTTTTCGATCGTCTGCGTGACGCCGAAGGTCTCGATGTACAGCGGAATATCCGACTTGACATCCGCGTCGCTGAGGCGGGTGAGCGTACCGTTCTTCATGAGGTAATCGCGGTATGCGCGCGCCATGCCCATCCAGGACGTCTCGTAGTAGTCCTCGATGTTGTTTTCCTCGGCGGCGGTGTCATCCGTCAGCATGATGTACTTGATCTTGTAGCTGCCGACATATTTGCGGTCGGAAACGACTTCGATCGAGCTGCTCGAACCGACCGAGATCGAATCCGACAGCACATAGGAGTCCTTCGGGCGCGGGTTGACCGTGAGCTGCACCGAATTGTAGTTGTGCAGCTGGTTCTCATGCTTTGCCGCGATGCGGGCGAGCGCGTCGCCCTCCTCGATGATGGCGAGGAAGCCGCGCTTCTCCTTGACCCTGACCGCTTCCTCGACCGTGATCGTCCGCTCGACCTCTTCGGTCGTGACTTCGCCGGTCTCGGGGTCGGTGGTCTCCACCGTCTCGGTGTAGGTCTTCTCGTTTTCTACATACTTGATCTTCTGCCGCGTCTCCACGATACCGTAGACCGGCATACGCATGACGTCCTGGTTGGCTGCGCCGTCCAGCGTCTGGTATGCGAAGTCGGTGCCGTAGACCGTGCCTGCGATCGAAGTGTTTCTGCCCGAGAAGTCCGCATAGTCCATCAGCGCGCCGCTGCCGTCCGGAATGAAGGTATAGCCCTCATTGGTATAGGTGCCTGCGCCCATGTACGGCAGAAGCGTGATGTTCTGCAGTTTGTAGAGCGTCTCGTCAAAGCGGATACCGTTTGCGGGAAGCGAAACGACCAGCCCGTCCTCGGAGAGCGTGTACTCCAGCGACATACGGAATACGGGCGTCGAGAGCGTCTTCGACTCGTACTGCGTCATCTGATGGTCGTATTCCATCTCCTCATAGGTATAGTCGGGCGCATAGGTCTTGATGATGTTCTCCATGAACGCAAGCTCGCGGTTGACGATGTCGGAGGACAGCACATAGACCGCCATGGTCTTGGTGATCGGGTATGCGCGCTGCATCTCGTCCTTGACCGACTGCGGAAGCGTTTCATCAAACGGGTCCTTGAGGTCGTAGAACGAAATGATCTTACTGTAGTAGAACTTGCTGTCGATGTGCGCGAGGATCTCGGACTCCAGACGATCCTTGGAGATCATGCGCGGCACAAGATAATTTGCATTGGCGCGGCCGATCGTGTACTCGACACGGACACCGTTTTTGATGTCCTTGACGAGGATCTGACCGAGCTTTGCGGAATCGGCGTAGGAGGAGTACTCCTTTGCCGTGCCGTTGTCCACATAGCTGACCAGAATCTGCGAAAGCAGCTTGTTCTTGGTCGCTTCGGTACCCTTGGAGGACGCAACGTCATAAGGGTTGGTGAACAGGATCTGCCCGGATTTCTTGTCGCGGACCGCGACCTCCGCGGTCTGCGGCTGGATGTACAGCTCATAGCCGTTCATGTCCAGCTTCTTCTCCATGGTCTCGAGCTTGGCCTCCTCGGTGGCATAGACCGTAGTCGTATAATCCGGGAAGGTCTCCTCGGCATCCGAATCCTCGTCGGCGGCAACCGCCGCAAACGAAAGCGAGGTGAGCAGCATGGCGACAAGCAGGAGTGCCGATGCAAGGGATAATACTTTTTTCATTTTTCAAACACTCCTTACTTACATTCTGTACTGCAACTCAACAATGATGTTGGTCACAAAGGAAACCATGTTGCTGACAAGGCTGGTGAACAAGATGCCGATGAACATGACGATCGCCATGCCGACGATGGTGGCCACCGTCATCACGATGTTCTTGCCGAGCGTGTAATCATGCGTGGTCATCGCGCCGAAGAAGATGAGCAGTCCCGTCCATACATAGCCGAGGCCGACGAGCAACGAGATGATACCGGTCTCCGCCGAGGTCACAACGTTGGAAAGCAGCGTTGCGGGGATCAGCGTCAGCACCAGCGGGAAGAGCGAATAGCAGGTTGCCACAAAGACATCCTTGAACGTGCCCTCGCCTTCAAACAGCGTCGTCAGACACCAGTTGGAGACGACCCACAGTGCCAGCGGCAGAATGACCGAGCCCGCCTGTGCAAAGATGGTGGAATACTCGCCCGTCGGGTTGAGCAGATAGCCGCGGCCGATCGAGTTGTAGTAGAACGAAAGGATGACCAGCCCGAGGATGGTGATCGCGCCGCGGACCGAGCCGCGTTTCTCATGCTTCAGATCCCAGAAGCCGTCAAACGGATGGTAGATCACATGGAATGCATAGAGCAGCTCTTCCCAATAGGTCTTTTTGCCGATGCGAAGTGCGGCAGCCTTGTTCTTCTTCTTATAATACTTGGAGAAGCGTCCCCACAGAAGGACGAAGGCGATGACCGCGATCGGCAGGACGATGAAGTACTTCTCGATCCACTGCTTGCGGACCTCCTGGAAGGCGGCGGAGTAGTTCGCCGTGTCGTAAGCCGACTCGAAGTATTCCATCGCTTCCTTGTAGTCGCCGGAGTTGCTGAGCGCACGGCCGATGCCGATGTAGGCAAGGTCAAAGTTGGAATTGCGCTTCAGAATCTCCTGCCAGTAGGTGATCGCCTGGTCAAACTTCCGCTCGTTTTCGTTGCGGATCGCGGCAATCAGAATATCGCCGTACTCGGTGCGCTTGTAGACGGTGAAGAAGTTGTCGCTCTTGTCGAGCAGCAGCATCTTGTCGCCCTGATATGCGACCGCTTCAATGCTCGACAGGTTGCCGAGCTGTCCGCCGCTGTCGCCGAAGGCGAACAGCAGATGGCCGTTCTGATCGTAGGTGTAGACCTTCTGCCGGCGCTCGTCGATGACCGACCAGGTGTTCTCCGGGCCGACCGCGACGTCGATCAGACGCGAAACGGTGGAACGGGTGACGTTGACTTCACCCGACGGTGCAAAGTAGCCGAGGCGGTTCATGACCTCCTTGCCGGCAGCGTTCAGCTTGCGGACAGGCGAGTACTTGCTCGACTTGTTCTTCAGCTGCGCATACTGCTGCGCCTGCCGCGCGGAGCTGTTTGCCGTTGCGGTCACATAGATGAAGCCCTCCTTATCGACCGTGATGTTGTTGTACTCGGTCGGGATATAGGAGGCGGTCGCCTTTCTCTGCTCCGCGGTCTGGAAGTTTCTCCAGAGGATGTCCCACGCGCTGTAAACGACGTTCTGCGCGCCGATGAAGCCGGTGAACTCGCCGTCGCTCGTCAGCACGATAACGCCCTGATACGTGGTGGAAGAAATAACATAGATTCGGTCGTACTGGTCCACCGCGACCGCAACCGGCTTGTAAATGGAGTTCTCGCCGAAGAGTGCGCTCGAAGGCTTTGCGAGAATCTTCTCAAAGTTGCCGTCGATGTCGAAGACAACGATGCGGTTTGCATCGGTATCACAAACGTAGATCTCCTTGGCGTTTGCGAAGACACCGGAGGGATTCGTAAAGCCGTCCGGCACGCCCTGGTCGTTGATAAATGCGTCGATGGTGAACTTCAGCTTGTAGTTCTCATCGGTGACAACGACGCGGTTGTTGGCGGCATCGACGATGTAAACACATCCGTCCGGGCCGACAAACAAGTCGCGGGGGTCGTCGATCTCGGTCTCAAGGCCGATGTAACTTGAATCAACGTTCATGACCGGGGTATAAACCGTCGGCGAGGTGCGGGGGAACCCGTCCTTGCCGTAGGTATACGTGGTGTACGGCTCGATTGCGCTTGCCGCAGGCATGAGCGCCAGCACAAGCACAAGCGCGAGGAGCAGAATTCTTGTGATCTTTTTCATGTCTGTTCCTCCTTAGTCCTTCATACCGCTCGAGCCCATCGTCTCAATGACGTTGCTCTGGCAGATGACGAATACCGTGATCGGGACGACCATCATGACGACGGTTGCCGCCGCGCCGACACCTGCACGGGCGATACCGCCGGTGACGATCTGGTTGATCGCGTAGTTGAACGTTTTCAGCTGCTCGCTGTAGATGTAGATCGAGTTGCCGGAGTTCCACAGGTTCTTGAAGGACTCGATCATCAGGGTCAGCCACGCGGGCTTGACCATCGGCATCGCAATCACCCAGAAGGTGTAGAACTCGCCCGCGCCGTCCAGACGCGCGCTTTCCAGCACTTCGTTGGACACGCCGGTCTCCATGAACTGCTTCATGAGGTACAGACCGAGCGATGTACAGAACGCAGGTACGATCAGTGCAAGATATGTATCCAGCCAGTGCAGCGTGCTCATCGTGAGGAAGTTTGCAATCGCGGTGACGGTCTGGTGGAACATCAGCGAATAGACGACCATGTTGAAGAAGAACTTGCGCCCCGGGAATTGCAGCTTCGACAGTGCGTATGCGGCCATCGAGGACAGCAGCAGGTTGCCGAAGGTACCCGTCACGGACACGAAGACCGTGTTGAAGATGTAACGGGAGAACGGAACGTAGTTATCGCTCATCAGCGTGAACAGGTCACCGAAGTTGGATGCGGTCGGCTTCTCCACATAGAAGCGCGGCGGAAACATCCACAGCTCATCGAGCGGCTTCATGGACTGCATGATGACGTAGTACATCGGCAGGAACATGAACGTGCCCATGAGGATCAGGAAAAGGTTGATACCGAAGTCACCCCCGCGGCTGCGGCTGAGGACAACTTTATGTTTACGTGTTCTTAACTTAGCCATATTACTGTCCTATCTTCGATAATCCTTTCTTAATAATCAAGTTGGCACCGACCATGACCACGAAGAGGATCACGGCGATCGCCGAGGCGTAACCCATTTCATAGCGCTGTCCGCCGTAGTCGTTGAGATGGTGCACGATGGTGTGCGCCGCGTATTCGACCGACGGGAAGCCGCAGAGGGCATCGACGATCGCGCCGAAGCCGAAGGACTGCGTGATGGAAAGGACTGCACCGAACATCAGCTGCGGCTTCATGTACGGCAGCGTGATATACCAGAGCTCCTGCCAGCGGTTCTTGATGCCGTCCACCGCGCCCGCCTCGTAGAGGTGACGCGGGACGTTCTGAAGGCCTGCGATGAAGGACAGGAATGCCGTGCCGAGCGAGGTCCAGAGTGCAACGACGATACAGAGCGGCATGACGTAGTCCGCATCCTTGAACCAGAGGATCGCGTCGTCGATGATGCCGAGGTTGATCAGCGTACCGTTGACCCAGCCGTAGGAGTCCGAGCTGAACAGCGTCTGCCAGACAAGGTAGACCGAGCCGGAGATCGACGGCGCATAGAAGATCAGCGTGACAACCGAGCGGAGCTTCGGCCCCAGCTCGTTGATGAACCACGCGATCAGCAGCGACAGCAGGTAGGACACGGGGCCCGTGATGCAGGCGAAGATCAGCGTGTTCTGGCAAGCCAGGATGAAGATGTCGTCGTCAAGGAACAGGCGGATGTAGTTGTTCAGCCCGAGAAAATGCGGAAATTCCAGCAGGTTGAAGTCGGTGAAGCTTAAGACGATCGACAAGAGAACCGGGAAGACGGTGAAGATGAAGAAGAGGATCATGAAAGGCGCGATCATGACATACGCGACCTTGTTCTTCTTCATTTCACGCCATGTCCATTGTGCTTTGGTCGGTTCGCCTTGTGCCGCCGGACGCTTTTCTGTCTTGGTTTTTGACATGAATTTTTCTCCTTATTTATATATAAGATCTAAAAGCGTCCGCTTTTATTCATGGATCTTATGCTCTGCAAGCCATTTTTCCATCTCCGCCTTGACTTCGGGAGAGGTCTCATAGGTCTTGCCGAGCTCAAGCGTCGGCAGGTCGAACTCCTCACGCTTACGGGTGATCTCCTTGTTGATCGTGTTGACGTAGGACTGAAGCTTGGTCACGGGATCGGCGCCGTCGTTGACAACGCCCAGCACCGCAAACTCAAGGTAGCGTGCGAAGATGTATGCGCCGGGATAGTTGGTGATGGCGGAGAGATGATCGAACTGATCCATCAGCGCCTCATACTCGCTGGTCGTCCAGGGCATTTCGGCAAGTGCCTCACGGTTTGCCGTGTTGTACTTCGCCGCCTGGCCGATGGTTGTAACAAGGTCGCTGCCGTAGGCCGCCTGTGCATCCTTGCCGCAGAACCACTTCATAAACTGCCAGGTGCTCTCCTCGTCCTTCGTGCCGTGCATCATGATCGAGGCCGCAACCGTGTTGACTGCGTTGTAGTTGACCGTGCCGTCCTCGCGGACCGTGCCCGGCAGAGGAACCATCTCCCACAGGCCGCTGATCTCGGTCGCGAAGACCGTCAGCTGGTTGTAGGTGGTGGAATAATCCGCGATCAGGATCGGCATTTCGCCGGTTCTGAAGCGGTTCGGACCGTCAAAGGTGAACGGGAACGAGTAGTCGGTGAAGAAGCGGGTGTACTTCTCGAATGCGTCGATCGCGACATTCGCGTCGAGACCGCAGCGCAGACCGTCATCGGCGAAGCGGTCGCCGCCCATCTGATAGAGGAAAATGTCGTACTCATGGTTGAGGCCGACCGACATGTTGTTCGCCTGCAGCACGGGCAGCAGCGCCAGCACATCGTCCCAGGTCTTCGGAATCTCAAGGCCGAGGTCGGCAAGCACATCGATGCGGACGAACATCATATAGAAGCCCGCGCGCTGCGGCAGACCGTAGGTCGTGCCGTAGAGCGTGACCGGAATGGTGGTCGCCTCGTTGAACTGACCGATGGCTTCATCAAAGCCCTCATAATCGTTGAGCGGGAGAACCGCGCTGCGGATCGCGTAGTTGATGACGTCAACGCCTGCACAGCCGAGGAAGGCGTCGGGCCCCTGTCCGGAAAGGACGGAGGGGAGCAGCGTGCCTGCCGCAACGAGCTTGACGTCAACGCCGATCTCAGTTTCGGGCGTAAAGTCGTTGGAGACAAGGTTCTTCAGGATCTTCGCCTGGTCGCGGCCTTCGGTCGTCCAGACCTCGATCGAGGTCGCGGTCTCGCCGCCGCCTGCCGTTGCACCCATGGTGCTGTAGTCGGTGGTGAAGCTTGCGAGGAAGGAGCGAATCTCAAACCAGACCGCCTCGCCGAAGCTTGCATTGGCGCGCGGCAGCTCGCCGCCCGCCGGCTGAATCAGAATATAGTCCAGGCGCAGCGGCTGCGAGCGCACGGTGTTCAGCCAGGTACCGAGGGTACCGATATAGGTCTTGAGGTTTTTGAGGTTCGGCGCGATCTCGTCTTCATCGCCGCCCATGCGCTTGAGCAGGAACGCGACCTTATCCAGCGTCGCGGTCTGCGAGCCTTTTTCGCCGCAGAGCTCGGTGATGAGGTCGGATACGGCGTACAGGTTCTTCGACTCGATCAGCATGGTCTTGATCGTGTTGGGCATCAGGCGGGAGAAGCCGTAGTCACGGTATTCATCCGGCGATGCACCGGTCAGCTTCATGATGTTCATGTAGCAGTCGTTGATGTTGGACAGCGACGCCTCGACCTGGCGGATAATGTCCGCGAAGTCGCCGAGGCTGACCTCCAGGCGCAGCGTGTGTGTGCCGGGCGTGAGATAAAACTCAAACGCGGTCGTGCCGTCGGTCAGACCCTTGAACTGCCAGTCCTTCGTGTAGTCGAAGCGGAGGGTGTAGCACTCCTTGAACGGAACCTCGCCGTCAAGGTACAGCGTGCGCGACGTGAACATACCCGAAAGGTCGTTCTGCTTGCTGCGGATCGCGATGGAGTAGAAGCCCTCGGTCGCAACCTCAAAGCTGTATTCGACCCACTGCCCTACGGTTTTCATATTTTCGTTGCCGCCCATGTAGTTCAGGCGCTGCACCGTCGGGTCCTGCGGGGAGGTGATGGCGCTGGTGCGGTCGGTCAGCGGATAGATGGATTCGTCCGACTGATAGAGCGGGCGCTCCGCCTCGATCTTGATCGGGGCGTCCTCGCCTTTCTTGTAGGTGTGCGCCGCCATGTATTCCTCGTAGGTGGGCAGCTCCTTTGCGGGCTCAAGCACGATCTGCTTGAGGCTCATCGGCTCGCGCGATGCTTCCAGCGAGATCGTGTTCTCACCGGCCGCAAAGTAGAACAGCAGCGGATCTGCGTAGTACCCGGTCGAATCCTTGACCGTGTAGTTGACCCAGTCTATCGCGGAGAGGTTGTGCGGGCGCAGGTCATTGCCCGCGAGGTCCTCCTGAAAGCCGCCGTCCGCCTCGTACTGGGGCGCCCACTTCTTGGTGATGGTGACGGAGCGTGCTTCGGAAAACGGAACCTTGCCGTTGACATACAGAATGCGCTCGACATCGGTAGACTTCTCCGCACTGTCCCCGCGCTTGGCATCGCCGGGATAGCAGACCAGTCGGACGCTGTAAAGTCCCGCCTCGCGGACATTGAACTTCCAGGTCACTTTACCGCTGTCGGAAGTGTACAGAGACTTCTCTCCGTCGGCATTGACGTCGAACAGGACTTCGGCTTCCGCGTCGGTCGTCGCCTCCGCATCGTATGCGGTCGCGTCGACAGTCACCGTCGAAGAAGCCTTCTTTTTGTCGGCGTGCCGCTCGAGATACTTCTCGTAGTCAGACGTGTTCAGAATCTCGTTCCACTCCTGCATGGTACGCCGCGAGGACGTCTCTGCCGTGCCGGTGCCGTCTGCCGCAAGGACAGCGGGCGTAAAGCAGGAGCAGACCATGAGCAGAGCAAGAACAAGGCTCATCACTCTTGACAGCTTGGCTCTCATCATAACTCAAAACCTCCAAAGTTTGCGTGATTGGGGATGCGCGCGTCATACGCGCACACACGCGCATAGGACAAAAAATTTCGGAACCGCCGCAGACCGCAAAGCCGCGGAAGTTCCTCGGGGACAATTTGCACAAGAGAAGCGGGAATTTCTCTCGATTTCGGCCAAACTGTGCAAAATACCCATAAATGTACTCGTACATTCTACCACAGCAAATCGCGGCTTGTCAAGAGCGGTGTCCGCGCCTTTTTCGCACCGAAAAAGGCGGTACGGGTGTTTTTTGCTTACCTTTTTTATTTTTATACACACTTCCGCCGTGTCCGCCGCGGTTGACCCCTCGGCGCCCCTCCGGCCGTTTTCGCCGATTTGTTCATTACAAGAACATTTTTGCCGCAAAAACAGCCGTTTTTACAGGACTTTCGGCCGTTCCCCTGCCTGCAATCTCATATATTTACTTACAATAAACTTTTTGAGCCGTTTTTGCGTGTTTGGCGGGCTGTTTGCCGTGTGCACGTTTTCTTCGCATTTTGCACAAATTTCGATCACTTTTTTCTACACATGTACAACCTGCACAGGCCGTGCATCGCTCGCGCGGTTTGCACGCATTCGCACGACTTTTTTTCTCTAATAATCGACATAAAATTAAAGCTATCCGCGCCGGCATGTCCGACGCGGATAGCAAAGTGCAGAATCCTGCGATTATTCTTCGTCCCCGTGCTGTTCGTGCTCGTGATCGTGGTCACAGGCCGCGCAGGCTTCCGCCTCGGCAATGACGGGGTGATCGATGCCCTGCTTTTTGTAGTAGTCGGCGAGCGCCGCCTTGACGGCCTCCTCGGCCAGCACCGAACAATGCACCTTGACGGCCGGCAGACCGCCGAGCGCCTCGATGACCGCCTTGTTGGTCAGGGTGAGCGCCTCGTCGATGCTCTTCCCTTTGATCATCTCGGTCGCCATGGAGGAGGTGGCAATCGCCGCGCCGCAGCCGAAAGTCTTGAATTTGACGTCGGTGATGATCCCGTCGTCGATCTTCAGGTACATCTTCATGATGTCGCCGCACTTGGCGTTGCCGATCTCGCCGATGCCGTCCGCGTTTTCGATCTCGCCGACGTTTCTCGGATTGGTGAAGTGATCCATCACCTTTTCGCTGTATAACATGCTCATAGCAGTATTCTCCTTTTCAGACTTTGTGCGCCTTCAGCGCTTCTTCATAGAGCGGGCTCATGTCGCGCAGCCGCTTGATGATGGGCGGCAGCACCTCGAGGATATAGTCCGCGTCCGCCGCGCTCGTCTCGGACGAGATGGACAGGCGAAGCGAGCCGTGCGCACGCTCGTGCGGGACGCCGGTCGCCAGCAGGACATGCGACGGGTCGAGCGATGCCGACGAGCAGGCCGAGCCGGTGGAGGCACAGATGCCTGCGGCGTCGAGCAGGAGCAGCATACTCTCGCCCTCGATATATGCAAAGCCGATGTTGAGATTGCCGGGCAGACGGTATGCACCGTCGCGCGGACCGTTCAGCGTGCTGTGCGGAATTGCCGCAAGAATGCGGTCGCGCAAACTGTCGCGCAGCGCGGCGACCGCCTGCATCTTCGGCAGATTGGCGTAGGCATTCTCCACCGCGGTTGCAAGGCCGACGATGTACGGCATGTTTTCGGTGCCGCCGCGCTTGCCGCGCTCCTGTCCGCCGCCGTCAATCAGATTCTCGATGCGCACGCCCTGCCTGACGTACAGAAGGCCGATCCCCTTTGGCGCGTGGATCTTATGCCCCGAAAGCGACAGCATGTCCACGCCGAGCGCACCGACCTTGACGTCCATCGCGCCGAACGCCTGCACCGCATCGGTGAACATCAGCGCGCCGTGCTCGTGTGCGATCTTCGCGATCTCGGCGATCGGCTCGATGGTGCCGATCTCGTTGTTTGCCAGCATGATCGCGACCACGGCGGTCTTGTCGCTGATGGCCGCTTTGATCTCGTCGATCGAGACAAAGCCCTCGCTGTCCACGCCGACATAGGTCACCGTGAAGCCGTCGCGCTCCAGCGCCTCGCAGGCGTGCAGCATGGCATGATGCTCGATCTTGCTGGTGATGATATGCGTCCTGCCCTTTTTGCGCCCGGCATAGGCCGCGCCCTTGACCGCCCAGTTGTCGGACTCGCTGCCGCAGGAGGTGAAATAGATCTCGCGCGGCTTGGCCCCGAGGCAGGCGGCAATGCGTGCGCGCGCATCCTCGAGTGCAATCGCGGCCTCGCGGCCGAGGCGGTGCAGGCTGGACGGGTTGCCCCATTTCGGCCCGAACCAGGGCTGCATGGCTTCAAAAACCTCCGGCGATACGGCGGTCGTCGCCGCATTGTCGGCGTAAACAAATCTTGCTTCCACTTGATGTTCCTCTCTGTGCGCGCCGGAACGCGCGAAATGCGAAATACCTTGTTATTATATACCGTTTCAGTAGGAAATGCAATATAAAACGAATTATTTTCAATTTTTTATGCAAAATCCGCGCTGTGATTGACAAGGCGCGGGCAATCCTATATAATAAAAATACCGTAAAACGTATCGGAGGAATCACCATGTATTATATCGGCATCGACCTCGGCGGCACCAACATTGCAGCAGGCATCACGGATACGGAGGGAAAAATCCTGTACAAGGGTTCCCTGCCGACCGGCGCATCACGCGGGCGCGACGCGATCATCGACGACATTGCCGCGCTCTGCCGTATGCTCTGCCGCGACGCGCGGATTGCATTCGACGAGATCGGGCGCATCGGTATCGCCGTCCCCGGCGGCGTGGATGCCGTCGCGGGCGAAATTCTGTTCACACCGAATATCCCGCTCTCGGGCATCAACATCTGCGAGATCCTCTCGGCGAAGCTCGACGGCAAGCCCGTTCTGCTCGCCAACGACGCGAATGCCGCGGCGCTGGCCGAGGCGCGCGTGGGCGCGGCAAAAGGCGCAAAGGACGCCGTGATGATCACGCTCGGCACGGGCGTCGGCGGCGGCATCGTCGCGGACGGCAAAATCTACACCGGGTTCAACGGCCTCGCGGCGGAGCTCGGTCACTTTGTGATTCAGAAAGACGGCGTGCCCTGCGGCTGCGGCAGACGCGGCTGCTTTGAGGCATACGCCTCCGCAACGGCGCTGATCCGCATGACCAAGGAAGAGCTTGACCGCTGCTTTGTCAGCGGCGAGGGCACGCTGATGGCGGAGAGCCGCAAGCTCAATGCGCGCGTGGCCTTTGACGCCTATCGCGCGGGTGACGCGGCGGCGGGGCGCGTCATCAAAACGTATATCGGCTATCTCGCCAGCGGCATCGCGTCGCTCATCAACATCTTTCAGCCCGAGGTCTTCATCATCGGCGGCGGCGTTTCCAACGAGAAACAGTTCCTGCTTGACCTGCTCCTGCCGCTGATCGACGCCGAGGATTTTGCCAAGAACGCGAAGAAGCGTACCCGCATCGTCACCGCGACCTGCGGCAACGACGCCGGCATCATCGGCGCGGCCATGAACGCATAATCCGTTGCACGGCGGAAGCGTCCCGGAGGCGGGTCAGACTTCCGCCGCGCTTTGATATATATTTGTCATATTATTAAAAGGAAGATTTTCGATGAAAAAAGTGCTGCAATGGATCGGTCTTGCGCTGGTGCTTGCCGGGCTTGTCTACCTGCTTCTGCTCGAAAAGAGCGGCATGGACTTTCAGTCGCTGACGAAGCCGCTGATCTTTGCGCTGCTCCTCACCGCAGGGGCGGGCGCGATGCTGTTCGGCGAAGGCTTTGACAAGCTTGCGCGCACCGAAAAGCGCGTGCGCGACCTCGAGGACGAGGTGCGCCGCCTCGGCGGCGGCCTCCCCGACGGCAAAGTCGGCGCGGATAACGACGCGGAAGACGGCAGATGAAGTATTGATTTCCCCCGCTGCACGGTGCAGCGGGGATTTTTTCATGCACGGCTTGCAACCCGGCCGCCAAAATGCAGGAATTTGTACAACTCAGTTCATTTTCAGCCGCATTTTTCCGTAAAAACAATGAATTTCGTCGATTTTCTGAATAATTTTCAAAATCTCTTGCACTCTGGAACAAACTATGGTATAATTTCAGCATCAACATTTTTCTCGGAGGTCTTCGGAACATGGGACTTACACTGACCGAAAAGATTCTGCGCGCGCATATTGTGGACGGCGAGTTCAAAAAGGGCGCGGAGATCGGGCTGAAAATCGATCAAACGCTGACGCAGGACGCGACCGGCACGATGGCATACATCGAGTTTGAGGCCATCGGCATTCCGCGGGTGCGCACCGAGCGTTCGGTCGCCTACATCGATCACAACACCCTGCAAAACGGGTTTGAAAACGCGGACGATCACCGTTTCATCGGCTCGGTCGCCAAGAAGCACGGCATCTATTTCAGCCGCCCCGGCAACGGCATCTGCCACCAGGTGCATCTCGAGCGCTTCGGCGTGCCGGGAAAGACGCTGATCGGCTCGGACAGCCATACGCCGACCGGCGGCGGCCTCGGTATGCTGGCGATGGGCGCGGGCGGCCTTGACGTCGCGGTCGCGATGGGCGGCGGCGCATACTACATCACCTACCCGAAGATTGTGAAGATCGAGCTTGTCGGCCGTCTTCGCCCCTGGGTCTCGGCCAAGGACGTCATTCTCGAGGTCCTGCGCCGCCTCTCGGTCAAGGGCGGTGTCGGCAAGGTCATGGAATATGTCGGCGAGGGCGTGAAGACGCTCTCCGTCCCCGAGCGCGCCACCATCACCAACATGGGCGCGGAGCTGGGCGCGACGACCTCCATCTTCCCCTCCGATGAGATCACCCGCGCGTTTCTCGCCGCCGAGGGGCGCGAGGACGTGTGGAGCGAGCAAAAGGCGGACGACGACGCGGTGTACGACGAGTCGCTCACCATCGACCTCTCGACCCTCTCCCCGATGGCGGCATGTCCGCATTCCCCCGACAATGTCAAATCGCTCACCGAGCTCGGCGAGATGAAGATCGACCAGGTCTGCATCGGCTCCTGCACCAACAGCTCGCTTGCCGACATGATGAAGGTCGCCTGCATCCTGCGCGGTAAGACCGTCGCGCCGAACGTGTCGCTGGCGATTGCCCCCGGCTCCAAGCAGGTGCTGAACATGCTGGCCGAAAACGGCGCGCTCGCCGACATGATTGCGGCCGGCGCGCGCGTGCTGGAATCGGCCTGCGGCCCCTGCATCGGCATGGGTCAGTCGCCGAACTCCGGCGGCATCTCGCTGCGCACCTTCAACCGCAACTTCCTCGGCAGAAGCGGTACCAAGGACGCGCAGGTCTACTTAGTCTCCCCCGAGGTCGCCGCCCTCTCCGCCGTGAACGGTTATCTCAGCGACCCGACGGCGCTCGGCGATATGCCCGCGTTCAAGCTGCCCGAGAAGTTTCTCATCAACGACAACATGGTCGAGCTGCCCGCATCCGAGGCGGACGCCGACAAGGTGGAGATCCTGCGCGGGCCGAACATCAAGCCCTTCCCCGAGACGCATCCGCTTGCGGACGAGATCGCCTGCAAAATCTCGCTCAAGGTGGACGACAATATCACCACCGACCACATCATGCCCGCAGGCGCGAAGATCCTGCCCCTGCGTTCCAACATTCCGGAGATCTCCAAGCACTGCTTCGAGGTCTGCGACCCCGAATTCCCCGCACGCGCCAAGGCGCTCGGCAAGAGCGTGATCGTGGGCGGCGCGAACTACGGGCAGGGCTCGTCGCGCGAACATGCGGCGCTTGCACCGCTCTATCTCGGCGTCAAGGCGGTCATCACCAAGAGCTTTGCCCGCATCCATGCGGCAAACCTCATCAACGCGGGCATTCTGCCGCTGACCTTTGCCGACCCTGCCGACTATGACAAGCTCGCCGAGGGCGACGAAATCGTTCTCGCCGACATCTTCGCCGCCGTGGAGGCGGGCAGCATGACGCTGACCACAAAGGCGGGCGACAGGATCAAGCTGGACTGCGCCTACTCGCCGCGCCAGATTGCCATCCTGAAGGCGGGCGGCCTGCTTCCCTACACCAAAAGTGCCAAGTAAAGGACGGACATCATGAACGAATCCATCAAAAACGCAACCGCGCAGTTTGAAACGCTGCTGCGCGAACAGATTGCCCGCACCGGGCGCATGGCCGAGCTGTCGAAGCCCGTGGACTACGCGGCACTTGACAAGCTGATCATCGGCGTCTGCGACGGCGACGGCATCGGCCCGATCATCTGCACCGAAGCCGTCCGTGTGCTGGAAGCATTGCTGGCCGACCGCATCGCCGCGGGCAAGGTCGAGATCCGCCGCATCGAGGGGCTGACGCTGGAGAACCGCATGGCGAAGGAACAGAGCGTCCCCGACGACGTACTCGCCGCCATCAAGGAATGCCACGTCCTCTTAAAAGGTCCGACGACGACACCGAAGGGCGGCACGGGCGCGAAGGAGCTGGAAAGCGCGAACGTGGCGCTCCGCCGCGAGCTTGACCTGTTTGCCAACGTGCGCCCGGTCTCCGTCCCCGAAGAGGGCATCGACTGGACGTTCTACCGCGAGAACACCGAGGGCGAATATGTGCTCGGCAGCCGCGGCGTGGAGATCCCCGGCGTGCTCGCCTGCGACTTCAAGGTGACGACCGACCTCGGCACCGAGCGCATCGCCCGCGCGGCCTATGAATTTGCGAAAAACAACGGCAAGAAGAACGTGGCCATCGTCACCAAGGCCAACATCATGAAGAAGACCGACGGCAAATTTGCGCGCATCTGCCGCGAGCTGGCCGCGCGCGAATACCCCGAGCTTGTCCTCGAGGACTGGTATATCGACATCATGGCGGCCAACCTCGTCAATCCCGCGGTCCGCTCGAAATTTGAAGTCTTTGTGCTGCCCAACCTCTACGGCGACATCATCACCGATGAGGCGGCGCAGATTCAGGGCGGCGTCGGCACGGCGGGCAGCGCCAACGTCGGCGGCAGATACGCCATGTTCGAGGCCGTACACGGCTCGGCGCCCCGCATGATCGAGGAAGGCATCGGCCACCTTGCCAACCCCGCCTCCATCATCAAGGCGGATGAAATGCTGCTGCGCCACGTCGGCTTTGCCGCCGAGGCGGATAAGCTGGCGGCCGCCATGCAGAAATGCAGCGACGATCCCACCCTGCACATGACCGGCGAACGCGGCGGCTCAACCGCACGCGAATATGCCGACAAACTGCTTGCCTACATTTCGGCAGACTGAACCGCGAGGCCTCCGGCATCCGCGGTTCTTCGGAAAGGAGATACCATGTCTGAGTTTTCATATATCAACGACCTCGCCAAGAAATGCGCGGAGACAGACCATATCGAAGCATCTCTCTATACAAAATATGACGTCAAGCGCGGCCTGCGCGACGCCTCCGGAAAAGGCGTGCTCACAGGCCTGACCGAGATCTCCTCGGTGCACGGCACCAAGGAGGAGATGGGCAGCAAGGAATACTGCGACGGCGAGCTGCGCTACCGCGGCATCGACATCAAGGACCTTGTCGGCGGCTTTGTCGCCGAGAACCGTTTCGGCTTTGAGGAGACGATCTACCTCCTGCTGATCGGGCACCTGCCGAATGCCGGAGAGCTGAAAGTCTTCTCCGATCTGCTGGCCTCCTATCGCTCCCTGCCCGACGGCTTTGTGCGCGATATCATCATGCGTGCGCCGACCGCCGATCTGATGAACCTGCTGGCGCGCTGTGTGCTGACGCTCTATTCCTATGACACCAACGCCAACGACATCTCCTTGCCGAACGTCATGGCGCAATGCCTGCATCTGATCTCGGTGCTGCCGATGATCACGATCTATTCCTACCACTCCTACAACCACTTCATCGGCGGACACAGCCTGGTCATCAACATGCCCAGCCGCAGCAAGTCGATGGCGGAGAACATCCTCATCATGCTCCGCCGCGACAAGAAGTACACCGAGCTGGAGGCGCGCCTGCTCGACCTCTCGCTGATCCTGCACGCCGAGCACGGCGGCGGCAACAACTCGACCTTCACCAACCGCGTCGTGACCTCATCCGGCACGGACACCTATTCGGCGATGGCCGCGTCGCTCTGCTCGCTGAAGGGGCCGCGCCACGGCGGCGCAAACGTCAAGGTCGTCCACATGTTTGCCGACATCATGCAGGGTGTGTCCGATTGGAAGAGCGACGATGCCGTCGCCGCCTACCTCACGCGCATCCTCAACAAGGAGGCGTTTGACCGCAGCGGCCTGATCTACGGCATCGGCCACGCGATCTACACGAAGTCCGATCCGCGCGCGCTCATCTTCAAGGATCACGTCAGGAAGCTGGCGGTCGAAAAGGGGCGCACCGAGGAATTTGAGCTTTATGAACGCGTGGAGCGCATCGCGCCCGAGCTGCTCTACGAGCGCAACGGCCGCGACAAGCCGATCTGCGCCAACGTGGATTTCTACAGCGGCTTCGTCTATTCGATGCTGAACCTGCCCGACGAGCTGTACACGCCGATCTTCGCCATCGCCCGCATTGCAGGCTGGTCAGCGCACCGCCTCGAGGAGCTGGTGACCAACGGCAAGATCATCCGCCCCGCCTACATGGGCGTCCAGCCGGATATGGAGTATGTGCCGCTGATGTTCCGGAAATAAGCGCATGTAAAAAGCCTTCCCGCGGGAGGGCTTTTTGCTTTGTACGGCGGAGGCGGCATCTTAGGCTTCCCCCTTGGGGGAAGGCTTGGAGACGGCGGAGCAGACGACACGCTATGGTTCGCCTTTTTCAGCCCCCTCGGTGAGGGGGCTGTCGCCGATAGGCGACTGGGGGAGTTTGGCAGAGAGCAAAACTCCTTCCGTCACGCTTTGCGTGACACCTCCCTCACCGAGGGAGGTAAAAAGGTAGTCTGTGCACGGTTGCGGCGGCAGCAGGCGACGCCCTGCGGCGTGTACACATTTTTCGCTAACCGGTAGGGGTCATGACCCCCGGAACACGATGTGTTCCTAAGGAGTTTTTCTTCGTCGGCTGAACACCGACGACTTCGCATGGCGAAACCGAAAAACATCCCTCGACGACCCGTGAAACCTGCCCCCGCAAACTGCCGATTTCCCCTTGACAAGTCACCGAATCGGTGATATATTATTTTCATACTTGTGTGAAAAGTATGAATTACTGTGAGGTACATCATGCCGAAAGGAAAACAGCTTTTAGGTCTGCCGAAGGGCAAGTATATTTTCGGTACCGTCAAGGTCGGCGAACGCGGTCAGATCGTCATCCCGAAGGAGGCGCGCACGCGCTTTGCCATTGAGCCGGGCGATACGCTGCTCATCCTCGGCGACGCGGAGAGCGGCATCATCGTCTCCAAGCCCGAGCTCGTCCGCGACGCGGCCGCCCGTGTTTTTCAGAATCTCGACAAGTAAACAGCAACATTCGGAGGTTATATTTTTATGTGGTTTGTCCTTTCCCTGCTCGCCCTGCTCTGCTGGAGCGGTTCCGACCTGTTCAGCAAGGTCGGCTCGCGCCCCGACGACAAGCTCAGCCATTGGAAGATGGTCATGGCGGTCGGCTTTGTCATGGGTCTGCACGCCTGCTATGAGATCTTTGTCGGCGGCGTTGAGATTTCGCTCGGCGCGATCATCACCTATCTGCCCGCGTCCTTCTGTTATATTCTCTCGATGGCGATCGGCTATGTCGGCCTCCGCTATATCGAGCTTTCGGTTTCGTCCCCGATCTGCAATTCCTCGGGTGCGCTGGCCGCGCTGTTCTGCTTCATCTTCCTGCGCGAATCACCGGCGCCGCTCGTCTGGATCGGCGTTGCGCTCGTGGCCGTCGGCGTCGTCAGCCTCGGTTTTGCCGAGATGGGCGAGGACGACATCTCCCGCGATCTGCGGCAGGCAAAGGCCAACATCAAGTATCAGAAGAGCTTTCTCGCCCTGCTGCTCCCCGTCCTGTACTGCCTGATCGACGCGGCGGGCACGGTCGTGGACGCCGTCATCCTCGAAACGCTCGACGAGAGCGTCGCCAACGTGGCCTATGAGCTGACTTTTCTTGCGATGGGCGTCGTCGCCGCGATCTATGTGCTGATTATCAAGCGCGACCGGCTGCAAGTCCGCCGCGAGGGGCCGAAGCTGCTCGGCGCCGTCTGCGAGACCGCAGGCCAGTTCGCCTATATCTTCGCCATCGGCGATGAGGCGCACACCGGCTCCGCCGCCGCCATCATCTCCTGCTACTGCGCACTGTCGGTCGTCTGGAGCCGCATTTTCCTCAAGGAGAAGCTCAGCTGGAAGCACTACGTTTCCATCGCCGTCGCCGTCTGCGGTATCGTCACGCTCGGCTTCTTCGATGCGTAAGGACTACACAAAAAAATGCGTCCGGTGGGACGCATTTTTTGATTACAGGACCTTGGAAAGGAAGTCGATGGTGCGCTGATTTGTCGGATGCTCGAAGATGTCTTCGGGCGTTCCCTCCTCGAGGATCTTGCCGCCGTCGATGAAGATCACGCGGTCGGCAACCTCGCGGGCAAAGCCCATCTCGTGCGTGACGACGACCATCGTCATGCCCTCGGCCGCCAGCTGCTTCATGACGGCGAGCACCTCGCCGACCATCTCGGGGTCGAGCGCGCTTGTCGGTTCGTCAAACAGCATGACCTCCGGCTCCATGCAGAGCGCGCGGACAATGGCGATACGCTGCTTCTGGCCGCCGGACAGCTGGGACGGATACGCGCCCGCACGGTCGGCAAGCCCGACGCGGCGGAGCAGCTCCATCGCCTTTTCCTCGGCGTCCGCCTTGGACTTTTTGAGCAGCTTGGTCGGCGCAAGCGTCATGTTGCGCAGGATGGTCATGTGCGGGAACAGATTGAAATGCTGGAACACCATGCCCATTTTGCGGCGGTGCAGGTTGATGTCCACCTTGGGATCGGTGATGTTCACGCCGTCAAACTCGATCGTGCCTTCGGTCGGTGTTTCGAGCAGGTTCAGCGAGCGCAGCAGCGTGGATTTGCCCGAGCCGGAGGGGCCGATGATGACGACGACCTCGCCGCGGCGGATCTCCGCGTCCACGCCGTCGAGCGCCTTGATCGCGCCGTCCTTATAGTAAACCTTGAGACCCTTTACGCGGATCAGTACTTCGTTTTTATCGCTCATTGGTGCGCAGCCTCCTTTCGAGCTTGCCGACCACCCATTGCAGGAAGACGACCACCGCGAGGTAGACCGCCGCAACCGCGATCAGCGGCATGAATGCGCTGTAGGTCACGCCGCGGATGATGTCACCGCCGCGCGCCAGGTCGTTGAGTCCGATATACGCCGAGACCGATGTCTCCTTGAGGAGGCCGATGAACTCGTTGAGCAGTGCGGGCAGCACCGCCTTGAAGGTCTGCGGCATGATGATGTAGAGCATCGTCTGCGCATAGCCGAAGCCGAGACTGCGCCCCGCCTCCATCTGCCCGGCGTCGATCGACTGGATGCCGCCGCGGACGATCTCGGCGACATACGCGCCCGAGTTCAGACCGAAGCAGATGACCGCCGCGATAAACTTATCAATGCCGATCGGCATGAAAATGACGAAGTAGACGATCATCAGCTGCACCAGCACAGGCGTGCCGCGCAGCACCGTCAGATACAGCTTGCAGATGGCGTTTGCAAGCTTCAGTTTGCCGGTCTTCTCATTGGTCACGCGCACGATTGCCACAAGAAAGCCGAGCGCAATGCCGATGATGACCGAGAGGAACGTCACGCGGAGCGTGACCCAAAGGCCCTTCACAATGTAGCGCCAGTTGTCGTTCTGAATGAAGTTCCGATAGAAGTCGTACTTCAGGTTGTTGAACGCCTTGAGGAGCGGCACGGAAACGTCCGGCTGTCTTGCGCTGTAGGTCAGCTTGACGCACTCGGTCAACCCTCTTTTCAGGTTGGTGCCGATGGCGACGCTCTCGCCGTCCACCGTGATGGCGGTCATGGCCTCGATCTCCTTCGACGCCGTGACAACGCCGCCGTAGCAAGCGTCCGCGACCGCGTCCGAGGTGTAGACGACAAAGCCGTCCGTCGTCTCATAGAGCGTGATCTCCACCTCGCGGGTCACCGGCTCTGCGGTCTCGAGCAGTGCCTTGAGCGTGCCGTCCAGCTTCAGCTTGATCTTGGTGGAGGTCATCTCCATGCCGGTCAGCGGGTCGATCGTGTTCATGTTGAGCAGCTCGTTCGCATGTGCAAGCAGTACGCTGCCTGCGTCGATCGTCGTCACGGTGCAGTCCGCACGAACATCCTTGGAGACGCCGTAGTCGAGGCTGTTCACGGTCACATGGCTGACCTCGGCAATATACTTCGCCGAGGCGCGCGCGTTTGTGCCGGGCATGGCGTCAAGGGCGTTTTCGATCAGCGCCTGCGCCTCATCGTTCGTCAGCTCCGACGCGACAAGATCCGCCCGTGCATACAGCACGGCACAGACCGCGGCGGCGATGACCACGAGCGCGACGATAACGCCGATCCATATTTTTTTGTTCTTCGTCTTCGTCATGTCAGAGTTCCTTTATACGCTAAAAAACAGGGGCGGGGGGACGAAACCGTCCGCCCTGCTCCTATTTTCCGTGATTTGTTCGGATCAGTTCGCCGAGATGTACTTTGCGACGATTGCATCGACCGTGCCGTCTGCAATCAGTGCTTCGAGTGCGCCGTTGATCTGGTCAAGCAGCTCGGTGTTGCCCTTCTTCACGGCGATTGCATATTCCTCAACCGCATACTCGGTGGGGAGGATCTCAAGACCTGCATTCTGCTCGACAAAGACCTTTGCGGGCTGATTGTCGATGATGACGGCGTCAATATCGCCGCCGACCAGTGCGAGAACGGCGTCAGCGCCCTTGTTGTACTTGATCACATTGTCGTCGCCGTAGTCGCCGGAAGCGTAGATGTCGCCGGTGGTTGCGAGCTGTACACCGATCTTCTTGCCTGCGAGGTCATCCAGCGTCTTGATGTCGGAGCCGCTCTTGACGATGACCGACTGAATGCCGGTTGCGTAGCTGACCGAGAAGTCAACGCTTTCCTTGCGCTCATCGGTCACGGTCAGGCCGGCCATAGCCATATCGGCACCGTCGGAAACGACCGCGGGGATGATCGAGTCAAACTTCATGTCTTCGATGACCAGCTCCATGCCGAGCTTCTCGGCGATGGCCGCTGCGACCTCGGCATCAATGCCGACGATCTCTGTGCCCTCGTAGGACTCATAGGGCGGGAACTCCGCGTTGGTCGCCATCGTGAGGGTCTTCTTGGCTTCCGGTGCAGTGGTTTCTTCGGAAGCGGTCGTGGTCTCTTCGGTCGATACGGTTGCGTCCCCGGAGGATGCGGTGGTGTTGTCCGCCTCGGTCTTGCCGCAGCCGGCGAAGCACATCGCGCACATCAGCATTGCAAGTGCCAGGCAGAGGATTTTCTTCATGTTTTTCATTGTCTTTCTCCCAAAATTGCTTCGGAACGGTGTTCCTTGATTTGATGGTATCAGTATACGCTCATATTTATGCATTGTCAATATACAAAAAATCAGAATAATGCCTGTTTTTCGCATTATTTTATGGTCAAATTGTTCAAAAACGCGTTTCCGATGTCTTTTCCACACATTTGAATATTCATAAATAATGAATATTATTCATTCATAGGCGTGATCTCGCCCGCCACGCTCTCGCGGAAAAAGGCGCGGATGCGGTCGGGCGTATACCCGTTGCCGAGCGCCCACATCAGCTTGGTGACCGCCGCCTCGGTGGTCATGTCGTAGCCCTGAATCACGCCGACGTCGAGCAGCTTTTTGCCTACCTCGTAGAGATGCAGGTTGCTGCTGTCGTACAGGCACTGGCTGCATGTGACGACCGAGATGCCACGTCCGACCAGCGCGCGGATCTTGCCCGCAAGGTCACGGTGGACGAAGTGCATCCCGCCCACGCCAAACGCCTCGACCACGATCCCGCGATAGCCCATGTCACAGAGCGCGTCGAACACGCGGGGTGAAAGCCCCGGCGTGAGCTTGATGAGAAAAACGTCGGTGCTGACCCGGTCGCAGAGCGTCGGCGTGCCCTGCGGATGCGGCAGCACCTCCTCGTCGATGACGAGGCCGTCCGTGGTCACGCGGGCGGCGTAGCGGCGGTTGACGCTCTCAAACGCGTCGAAGCTCTCGGCGCGCACCTTGACCGCGCGGCAGCCGAGCATCACATGGCGGTCGAAGGCGACAAACACGCCCGCCCTGCCCGATGCCGCCATCAGGAATGCGGTGCGCAGATTGTCAAACGCATCCGAAATGGGGTTCTGCATCGGGAGCTGCGCGCCGGTCAGCACGACCGGGATGTCGATATTCCGCAGCATGAACGAAAGAATCGACGAGGTGTACGCCATCGTGTCCGTGCCGTGCGTGATGACGATGCCGTCCGCGCCGCCGCGGTGCTCAAAGACACAGCGCGCGATCCTGACCCACTCCTCGGGCTGGATGTTGGAGCTGTCGAGGCGCATCAAGTCGCAGACCTCGATGTCGTAATAGGCGCGCAGATGCCCGATCTCGTTTTGCAGCACCTCGCTGCCCGCGGGCGCAAGCCCGTCCTTGGTGTGAACCGAGGCGATCGTGCCGCCCGTGGTGATGAGCAGGATTCTCTTTTTCACTTCGTTCATGTATACTCCGCCTGCGCGGCCGTGCCGCGCCAATGTGTTTTCTCCATTTTACTACGAAACCACCGCTTTTACAAGTCCGTTTCCCTTGCGCGGCGGCATTTTCTGTGATAAAATGAAGAAAAACGCAAAGGAGGCGCCGCCGTGCCCAAGCGCAAAAGCGAAATTGCGCTGTTTTCGCTCCTGATGTGTGTGCTGGTCATTTTCATCCATGTCACGTCCTGGACGCTGACCGCGATGGACCGCACGAGTGTCAAATATCTGCTGCTGCTTTTCCCGTGGCGGCTCTCCGCCTTCGTCGTGCAGGGATTTGTATTCCTCTCGGGTGTGCGGCTGTTTCTCTCGGCAAAGCCGTTTGCCTACGGGCAGTTTCTCCGCGGCCGGGTGCGGCGCATCCTGCTGCCCTACCTTGTGTGGGTCGCGGTCTACTATGCCTATTTCATCCGCATCGGCTGGTATCGGTTCAGTTTTCGCGACCTCGCCGAATACGTCTTTCTCGGCACGCTCTGCTCACATTTTTACTTCGTCGTCATCATTCTGCAATTCTACCTCCTGATGCCGCTGTGGCGCCGGCTGCTCGACCGCGTGGACACGCGGCTGCTCTGCGGCGCGGCGATCCTTCTGACCGCCGCATTCAAGCTGTTTGTGCATTTTCGTTACGACGACCGTGTGTTCCCCGCCTATCTTTGCTGGTTTCTGCTCGGTGCGGCGGTCGGACGGCATTACGATGCCGCTGTCACATGGCTGAAGGCGCACCTCGTCCCGCTCGGCGCGGCGTTTGTCGTGACGGCGGCAGCCGACCTGTATTTCACATGGCGGTCGCAGTGCTTCGGCGCGGTCTATCCGTGGTTTGAGGCGCTGCACCTCGCCTACGCGATGGCGGCAATCTTCTTCTGCTTTGCCGTCTTTGCCAAGCTCTGCGCGGACGGTGCGCCGCTGCCCGCGTTCTTCGCCCTCTGCGACCGAAGCAGCTATTTGATCTACCTCGCCCATGTTCTGCCCATCTATGCGGCAAACGACCTGATCGCGCGCTGCGGCGGCATGGGCATGGCGGAAGCCTATCTGTTCCGCTTCGTCTTCACCTATGCCGTCACCTTCGGCGGCTGCCTCGGCTATACATTTGTGAAAGAAAAAATCAAGGAGCGACTGTAAAATGCCCACGGATGCACAAATCAAAGAAGCGATTGACGCGCTCGGCGCGCTTCAGCTTGCCGCGCACGAATGCTTCGGCGGCGCGGCCGCCGTCCTGCGCGGCGGCGAGCCGGTCTGCGAGAGTTATTTCGGCGGCGACCGCTTTTCGGGCCGTGCGCTCTTTCGGCTCGCCTCGATGACCAAGCTGTTCACCGCGGCGGCGGTGATGAAGCTCGCCGAGGACGGCAGGGTGGACATCGGCGCGCCCGTATCGGCCTATCTGCCCGCCTTCGCGCACCTGAAGATCGGCGCGCTGACCGCGGACGGGCAAGTGCGCGCCGCGTCGATGCCGCGGCGGGAGATCACGCTGTTCGACCTGCTCACACACACGGCGGGGCTCGGCGCGGACACGCTCGGCAACCGGGAGTACGATCTGATGCCGCCCGCCGAAAAGGTTTCGCTCGCGCGCGCCGCAGACTGGTACGGCGCCAATTTTCACCTCGCCTTTGAGCCGGGCAGCCGCGCCGCCTACAGCGGCTTTGCGGGCTATGATGTACTGGCACGCATCGCGGAACTGGTCACGGGCATGTCCTTCGGCGCCTACCTGAAAGCCGCCTTCTTCGACCCGCTCGGGATGCCGGACACGACCTTTGCGCCGACGCCGGAGCAGTACGCGCGTTTCTCGCCCGTGCAGAAGCGGGTGCGCGGCGAGGAAGTCGAGGTGAATTTCCGCGGCGAGGTCTTCCGCGGGCTTCCGACAACCTATGAGGCCGCAGGCGCGGCGCTGGCGTCTACCCTGCCGGATCTCATCCGCTTCTTCCGGATGCTGGCGCATGGCGGCGAGCTTTGCGGTGTGCGCGTCCTGCGCCCCGAAAGCGTCCGCAGTCTGATCGAGCCGAAGCTGCCGGATGCTCTGCCGGGTCTGCTTCCGGGGGAGAACAACGCCTTCGGCTGCTTCACCGTGACCGGCCCGCACCGCCTGCCGCGCGGCAGCGTCTACACGCACGGCGCTTACGGCACGCACGCGCTCTACCTCCCGCGCGAGAACCTCATCGGCATCTTCCTCAAGAATTCCTATGTGGATATGTCGCTCACCTCGCACGCCACCGTCGAATTTGAAAACGCCCTCCTCGGCAGGAGCGGGGTGTAAAAGCAGAAAAAGGAGAGGCTTGCGCCCCTCCTTTTTATATTGCAATACCTTGTATGGCGTGGTCATACAAAAATACTTTCAGCGACTCGGCGTCTCCGGTGTTGTAGAACGCGAGCAGCTTCTCGTTAAATTGCTCCATGTGCTTTTCCTGCACGGTCAGCATCCCCGCGCCCGCCCGTAAAAGGATCTTGTTGGCCAGCGTGAGACTTGTGCGCTTGTTTCCGTCCCAGAAAAGCTGGCTCCGTGTTCCCCATGCAAACGCATTGAGTGCTTTTTCAGTTGCGCTCGTGTCGGCGTTCAGAATTCCGGCGAGCGCCGCGCGGCTCTCTGTTTCGTCCGGAATCGGCGGCAGATCATCCGTGCCGGATATACCGACCTGTCCCGTGCGCAGTTTGCCCCACACAAGCGCCTCATTCCGTGCGATGTATTCGTTCAGCTTGCAGAGGTATTCCAGCGTCAGAGGCACATCCATGGTATCGAGCAGAAAACGCCAGGCATCGCGCATATTGAGGATAGCCTGAATATCGTCGAGCTGCGCGCCCGGAACGTTCACGCCGTCCAAAATCGTGCGCGTCTGCGGGAAAGTCACTGCCCGATTTTCCATCTTCATGCCGCAATAGACATTCTCATCCCATTTTTTCTTGGCGAGAAACAGACTTTGTTCTGCGGTCATATGAAATTTATCCGCATACATTCTATGTTCACAGTCCCATGTCGCCGGGCAAAAAGAAATCCCGCCGAGCCGTGTACACTCCAAAAGAAAACCCTGCATAGCAAGGCGGTATCCGCGGCTCTGCTTTGCGCTTCCAACATCCGCCGCGGTCGAGCCGCGCGGGAGGCCTGCATACCTACAGAGCAATATAGGATTCCATTTTATAGTTGTAGGTTCCGATATGGTTGTGTATCACGAGCTAAGCAGGAAAGTCTGCTTTCAGTATATGCGTGTGCGCGCGATCTATGCGCTCAGTTTTCGTTATTGTCGCCGTCCGCGTCCGCGTCGTAATCGACGGTGTTGAACAACTCATCCTCGAAATAGTCGGCCACGCGGTCAAACTCATCGTCATCGTCGATGGTCACGAGCGTCTCCTCGCCGGTCTCGTCCAGCTCAAGGCGCAGAATGACATATTCCTCGGAGTCTTCCTCCACGGGAACCAGCGCAAGATAGGTCTTGCCCTCAAACTCACAGGAGCCGATCAGCTCAAATTCGCTCTCCTTGCCGGTCTCATCGGTCAGCGTATAAATATCGCCGTCATAGATCTCTTCCATGTTCTTATCCTTTCGGTCACAAATCGTTTTGTTCTGTCTCTATTGTACCAACTGCGCCCCGCCTTTGTCAAGACGCTTTCCGAAAAATCAACCCTCAGAAATCGAGCAGATCCGACAAAATATAATTGCTGACGTACATCCCCTTAGCGGTCAGCGCGATGCGGTCGGCCGCGGCGCGGGCAAAGCCGCCCGCAAGGTAGCGCTCCAGCTTCTTCCCGTACTTCGCGAGAAAATCGCGCCCGAATTCCGCCCGGTATGCCGGGAGCGAAATGCCGTCAAACAGGCGCAGGCGGAGCATGACATATTCGGTCTCCTTGGTGAACACGTCGATGTCGGTGCATTCGGTGAGGATGGAGGCAAGCTCGGTCGGCGACTCCATCTCGCGGATGTAGGCGTCAATGTCTGTCGTGTAGGCATAGCGCTGGTTGTTGAAATAGGAATGCGCCGACACGCCGAAGCCGAGATATTTCTCGTCCAGCCAGTAGCGCAGATTGTGCCGCGAACGAAAGCCGCGGCGCGCGAAATTACTGATCTCGTAGTGCTCGTACCCGGCCTCGCCGAGAACGCGATGCGCGTCGAAATACATATTGTACTCGCTCTCCTCGTCGGGAAGCGACAGGCGCTCCCGCGCGGCGTAAAACGGCGTTCCCTCCTCGATCTTCAGCCCGTAGACCGACAGATGCTCGGGATCCAGGCCGCGCGCGAAATCCAGCGAGCGCCGGAAGCTCTCGCGCGTCTGCCGCGGGATGCCGTACATCAGATCAAGGCTGATATTCATAAATCCGGCGCGCCGCGCGTCATCGTAGGCGCGCGTGAGATCGGCGGCGGTATGCACCCGCCCGAGCGCGCGCAGCTCCGCGTCGTCGGCACTTTGCAGACCGAACGAAATGCGGTTGAAGCCGCACTTGCGCAGCGCGCGGAGCGCACGGCGATCCACCGTGCCGGGATTGGCCTCGGTGGTGATCTCCGCGTCCTTTTCGAGCGTGAAGGAATCCCGCACGCAGTCGAGCAGTGCGCAGAGCTGCTTTGCCGAAAGCATCGTGGGCGTGCCGCCGCCGAAATAGACGGTATCGACCGTATAATCCGCCGCCGCGGCGGACAGATCCTGCATGTGCAGCATCAGCGCATTCTGATAGCGCTCGATCTCCTGCGCGGACGCGGGCGGATGTGAGCAAAAATCGCAGTAGCCGCACTTGCTTTTGCAAAACGGGATGTGGATATAGATGCCGAGCTTTTCTTTTTCTTTCATGTCCGTGATGGGGCGGTCAGTTGTCGTCGCCGTCCAGCTTGAGCACCGCCATGAACGCCTCGGGAGAAACCTCGACCGAGCCGAGGCGGCGCATCTTCTTTTTGCCCTCTTTCTGTTTTTCCAGCAGCTTTTTCTTGCGCGTAATGTCGCCGCCGTAGCACTTGGCAAGGACGTCCTTACGCATCGCCTTGACGGTCTCGCGGGCAATGATGCGGTTGCCGATCGCCGCCTGGATCGGCACTTCAAACAGCTGGCGCGGGATGTTGTCCTTCAGCCTCTCCGCGATCCTTCTGGCGCGGGCATACGCCTTGTCCTCATGCACGATGAAGGAGAGCGCGTCCACCTGCTCGCCGTTGAGCAGGAAGTCGAGGCGCACGAGCTTCGACGGCACATATTCCGAGAACTCGTAGTCGAGCGAGGCATAGCCCTTGCTGCGGCTCTTGAGCGCGTCGAAGAAATCGTAGATAATCTCGTTGAGCGGCAGGATATAGTGCAGCTCGACACGCTCGGTGTCGATATACTTCATGTCGATGAACGTGCCGCGCTTGTCTTGGCAAAGCTCCATGATGCCGCCGACAAACTCGGTGGGCGTGATGACCGACGCACGGACAACCGGCTCCGCCGCCTCGCGGATCAAATCGGGCGACGGATAGTTGGACGGGTTGTCGATCATGCGGACGCTGCCGTCGTTCATCGTGATCCTGTAGATAACGCCGGGCGCGGTGGTGATGAGATCGAGGTTGAACTCGCGCTCCAGCCGCTCCTCGATGATCTCCATGTGGAGAAGCCCGAGGAAGCCGCAGCGGAAGCCGAAGCCGAGCGCCACCGAGGTCTCCGGCTCGAACAGGAGCGCCGCGTCGTTGAGCTGGAGCTTCTCCAGCGCGTCGCGCAGATCGCCGTAGCGTGCGCCGTCCGCCGGGTAGATGCCTGCGTAGACCATCGGGTTGACCTTCTTGAAGCCGGGCAGCGGCTCGGTCGCACCGCCCTGTGCGAGTGTAATCGTATCGCCGACGCGGGTATCGCCGACATACTTGATGCTGGCCGTGATGTAGCCGACCTCGCCCGCCGCGAGCGATGCACGCTTTTGCAGGCCGAACGGCTCCATGCTGCCGACCTCGACCACATCAAACTCCGCGCCGGTGCTCATCAGCTTGATGCGGTCGCCCGCCTTGACCGTGCCGTCCTTGACGCGGACATAGACCACGACGCCGAGATAGCTGTCGTAATACGAGTCGAAAATGAGGCACTTGAGCGGCGCGTTCTCGTCGCCCGTCGGCGCGGGAATGTCGCTGATGATCTTGTCCATGACATCGCCGATGTTCAGCCCGGTCTTTGCCGACACGGCGGGGCAGCCCTCGGCGACGATGCCGATGACATCCTCGATCTCGGCGCGCACCTTCTCCACGTTGGCGCTGGGCAGGTCGATCTTATTGATGACTGGGACGATCTCGAGATTGGCGTCCACGGCGAGATAGGCATTGGCCAGCGTCTGCGCTTCGATGCCCTGCGTGGCGTCCACCACGAGCAGCGCGCCGTCGCAGGCGTTGAGGCTGCGGGAGACCTCGTAGTTGAAGTCCACATGGCCGGGCGTGTCGATCAGGTTGAGCGTGTAGGCCTCGCCGTCCCCCGCGGTATAATCGAGCCGCACGGCGCGCGCCTTGATGGTGATGCCGCGCTCCCGCTCGAGGTCCATGTTGTCGAGGAGCTGCTCCTCCATCTCGCGCGCCGAAACCGTGCGCGTATATTCGAGAATGCGGTCGGCCAGCGTGGACTTGCCGTGGTCGATATGGGCAATGATCGAAAAATTGCGGATGTGCTGCTGCTTGTCGCTCACGTTGAAAATCCTTTCGGAAACAAAAAATCTGTATAATGATCTTAAATCAGTATACCAATTTTTCGCGGGCAAATCAAGTAGACGGCGAAGAAAACCGCAAACTTTCGGGCGCAGGACAGAAAAAACAAGGACTTTGTACACTTTTTCTGCATATTCCGCATTTGCGATTGCGTTTCTGCGGGCTTCCTGTATAATAAAGATAATAAAGCTTCCTTGCAATATGAGGTGCATCATGTTTTCTGCAACCGCATTTTTCAGGCACAGCCTCGCGCTCTGCTTCTGCATTTCGCTTTTGGCAAGCGCCGCTCTTTTCTGCGGCTCCGCCTCCGCCGCGGACAGGCCGACCGTCTATATCGCGGCAGGCGGCGACGACAGTGCCGCCGGAACGGCCGATGCGCCGCTCGCGTCACTCTACGGTGCGTTCCGCGCGCTGCCGGACGGCGGCCGGGCTGTTGTGCGCGGCAGAATCACCGGCCGGGCAGCCGTTCTGCCCGCCTCGGCCGGACTGATTACGGTTTGCGGGGAGGACGCGGAGGCGGCGCTTTTCATGGGCGGAAACATCACGTTTCAAAGCGCCGTCGAAATCGAAAACCTGCATATCGTCCCGACCGCGAAAAACCTCGTCTTTCTGTGCGGCGGCAACTACGCCCGTTTCGGTGACGGGCTGACCGTTACGGCGGCGAACGGCGTCAATCTCCCCGGCATTACGGCGGGGGGCGGCGGCACGATTCCGGCGGACGGCACCTATCTCGAGATTTGCAGCGGCGCATGGTTTCGTGTGCGCGGCGGCGCGCGCGGCACATCCTCGGCCAAGACGAACGGCCCGGTATGCGTGGTCGTACACGGCGGCAGCTTCGGCAGCACCTTCGACCTCGGCGGCGACAGCATGACCGACGGCGATGCCTTTCTGTATATCGACGGCGGCGACTTCGGCGCAAGTGTCAACCTTGCAAGCGCCGCCGACACGACCGGGAATGTGACCGCCGTCTTCGCGGGCGGCAGCTTTGCCGCGCCGATCCGCGCGTCCCGCGGCGGCAAAATCGGCGGGGATCTCACGGTGCGTTTCTTCTGTGCGCCGGCAAAGCCGTTCACATGCAGTGAAGCCGCTGTTGCGGGGAAGCTGACAGTCGAACGCCCGGCGGACGTATCGGCCGCCGTCAGCGGCGCGGACGTGCGCATCATCGACGAAGGCGAAGTGCTGCGCCTCCGCGAAGCGGATGACACGCGCATCGCAGCCATGCGCACGTCGAAGCTGCCGCAGCCGCGGGACGGCTTTGCCGGGCGGGACACATCGCCGTGCGGCAGTGCGGTGCGTGTGCAGCCGGTCGCGCCGCACGGACTCGGCGATGCGGACGGCGACGGCAGACTGACCGCAGCCGACGTCTTGCGGACACTGCGGTCGGCCGCAGCGGGCGAATACCTTGCCGCGGCGGACGCCGATCTGTCCGGCCGCGTCACCGCGCGCGACGCATGGGAGATCTGCCGCGCAATCGCAGCGGGCAGGCAAAGCGTTTTGACCGTCGAAAACGAGCTTGCGGACCCACTCCTTCTGTTCGGCGGCGCGGCCGCCGCGGACGGCAGGATCAACCGGGGCTTCGCGCTCGGCACGGCAGACAAGACGGTCTACAGCCTGTATACCGATGCCGTTTTCGGTGACGGCGGCAAAGCCGGGCTTTTCTTCGGCTGCGATCTTACGGATGGACTCGCCGGTGCGGACGGCTATTATTTTGAGGTCGGCGCAGACGGCGATGCCGCCGTCTATCGGGTGACAAACGGACAGTACCGCGAGATTGCCGCACGCAAAACGGAGCTGTACGGCGCGGCGGCGCGGCTTCGTGTGACCTGCACAGGCGATGCGGCGGCCGTCTTTCTCGAGGGGAATCCGCTCGATCCGTCGCCCTTCCCGCTCTTTGACCTGTCGCTCCCGGCCTGCGACAGCTTCTGCGGCGTCTATGCGGAGGCGGCGACGGTTTCCCTGCCTGTCCTGTACGGCATCACGCCGGAGAAAAGCAAAACCTATACCAATACGCTGCTTGAGCAATTCACCGACCCCGAAGTCTTCTTTGCGGATGGACGCTATTATTTCTACGGCACGCAATCGAGCACGCAGAACAGCGGGATCAAATGCTATTCCACGACCGACTTTCGCATCTTCAAAGACGAAGGCTTTGTGCTCACGCGCGGCAACGCCTTCGGCGACGGCGTGTTTAAGGCCGCCAACATCGTCGAATACGACGGCGATTACTATCTGTTTTACATGGCCAAGTCCGAGGCCCTCGGCACATCGGTCACGGCCTATGCCACGGCAGCATCGCCGACCGGCCCGTTCAAAAACGAAGCCATGCAGCCGCTCACGAACGAGCGCGATCTGATCGGCGGCCAGCCGTTTGTCGATGCGGACGGTCAGGCATATCTGATTTACACGCGCACAACTGGCGCAAACAGGCTCTGCGGCGCAAAACTGGCGCTTGCGGGCGGGAAAGCGGCGATTGACCTCTCGACCGAAACGCTGCTGCTGTCCCCGACCGAGCCGTGGGAAAACGCCAAAGCGCCTGTTGTCGAATGCGGCTATATCCTGCGCCACGGCGACCTCTATTACCTGCTCTATTCGGGCGGGAACTACAATTCCGCCTACGGCACGGGCTATGCGACGGCGGCATCACCGCTCGGTCCGTACACAAAATACGAGAAAAATCCGATTCTCGTGTCAAACGATCAGGCCTTCGGCGTCGGCGCGGCCACCGTTTTCCCCGCGGCGGACGGCAGCGAGCATTTTATCGCCTATCTGCGCAGCTTCTCCCCGACGGTGACGCGGCCGCTCTGCACCTGCATCGACCGCATCAAATTCGTCCCGGATCCGGACGGCGGCGCCGATCTGCTCAGCGTATACGGGCCGACCGTCACGCCGCAGCCGCTGCCGAGCGGGCTCGGCACGGCATCCGCCGCCGGCCGGCAGACCCTGCGGTTTATTTGGTAACGCGGCACTTCATTTTTTTCAAAAAGGCTTGACAAACCGGCAAAAAACATGTATACTAACAGGGTACGTGACTGAAACACCATGCGTACGATTGCAGAAGTACTCAAGTGGTGAAGAGGCGCCCCTGCTAAGGGTGTAGGTCGGGTAACCGGCGCGAGAGTTCAAATCTCTCCTTCTGCGCCAAAGAAAACCCGCATAAACCTTGTGTTTATGCGGGTTTTTGATTTTTGCACAAAATGCAAAACGGGCGAAAACGGGTCAAAATCGGTACAAAAAGCAGTCAAGGCAGCCGCTTGCGGCTGCCTTGCTTTTTGCCGTTATTCAAACAGACGGTCCGCGCCGGTATCGGCAAGATCGTTGGTGTATGCAGTGCTTTCCATCCTGTAGATCAGGCGGTCGCCGACGTATTTCTCGGCGGAGAGCAGGACTGCATTTTCAAACGAGAAGCTGTATACCTCGCGCACGCCGGACGCCGTGGTAAACGCAAAGGTGAAGACGTTTTCGCCCGTGCCGCGCGCAGGCGCAAGCGCCAGCGAATAGCCGGTGATGCCGCCGCCGTAATCCGACGTACCACCCGCGCCGAGCGTGCCGATCAGTGCGGTCAGCTCGCCGAGCGGCAGAACGCCCATGCGCTCCGCAAGCCGGATGCCGTCCGGCGTATCCGCGCTTGCGGCTGCCGCCGTCACCGTGCTGTTCTGCGTATTGTCGGTGATCTGCACCGCGCCGTCCCGGCAGACTGCCGTGGACAGGATCACGCCGTCCCGCGCCTCGCGCACCCACCAGTCCGCATCGCGCACAACCGCTTCGTACTGTGTGGCCGTCACAGCGTTCCCGCCGTAGATGCTGACGGTATATGCACGATAGTACGCCGACGGTATCTGCATGTCGCCGAGCGCCGCCGCGTATTCCTCGCGCGCCAGCGCGGGCGTGAGCGTGGTCTCCTCTGCGGCGGTCTCGATATCCGCGGTCTGCGCCGGGCGCGCCGTGGTCTCGGTTGTGCCGAACAGCGCCGACAGCGAGGCGGGCGGACGGATGACGCCGAGCGAGTACATGCCGAGCAAAGCCAGCACCGCAAGCACCAGCACGACCGACAAAAGCAGCGTCACGCCGCGCGTGCTGTAAAAGGTCTTACTGCTGTCCGTCCGATTCGGGTTCCGATTCGTCTTCTTCACAGGCAGGCTCCTTTGCCGGACCCGCCGCAGCGGCCTTCGCCGCCTCGGCAAGCTCCTCTTCTTCGGCCGCCGCCTCGGCGGCAGCCTCCTCGGGCGTAATGGAGGGGATCTCGCCGATCACATCCTCAAACGTCTCGATCGGCGGCGCAACACCCTCATCCTCGTTGTAAATACCGGAATGGATCCGCAGCTTCGGGTTCTTCAGGATTCTGAACGTCACAAAGAAAATCGCGAGGCCGACGACCAGCATCAGCGCGCCGCCGCGCGTGGATGTCCCCGTGAGCATAACGGCGGAAATGCCGAGGATGGCGCAGACCGCATAGAGAATGCGCACGCTCTGCTTCTGGCCGAAGCCCATGTCGATCAGCCTGTGATGCAGGTGGCCGCGATCCGGCGCAAACGGGCTCTTGCCGTGCGCCAGGCGGCGGATCACCGCAAAACAGGTGTCGGCCAGCGGCAGACCGAAAATGGACAGCGGAATGAAGAACGCCAGCACCATGTCACTCTTGAATACGCCGACGACCGAGAGGACGGACAGCGTGTAGCCGAGGAACAGCGCGCCGGTATCGCCCATGAAAATGCGCGCGGGGTTGGCGTTGAACGGCAGAAAGCCGAGGCAGGCCGCAGCGAGAATCGCCGTAATCAGGCAATGCGCCGCACTGCTGCCCGAGAGAAGCATCGTGAGGCAGAGCGAGACCGAGCTGATGGCGGAAACGCCGCAGGCGAGGCCGTCCAGCCCGTCAAGGAAGTTGACCGCGTTGGTCAGGCCGACGATCCAGAAGACCGTGAGCGGAATCGACCATGCACCGAACGGAACATACCCGCCGCCGATGCCGATAAAGTCGATCGTCACGCCCTGCGAGACCGCAAAGAGCGCCACAACGATCTGCACCGCCAGCTTCAGAAACGCATTGAGGCGGTAAACATCGTCGAGAATGCCGAGCAGCACCAGCGTGCCGCCGCCGATCAGGATGGTGACCAGCTCGCGATCCGGCCGGCAGAAGCTGACCGACGCGATGAGGAATGCAAGAAAAATCGCAAGACCGCCGATGCGCGGAATGGGCTTGTGATGCATACGCCTGCCGTCGGTGGGTACGTCGATCGCCTTGATCTTGATGGCGAGGACGCGCACGAGCGGCGTCAGCGTATAGGCGAGCAGCGCGGCGCAGATGAGGGCGCAGGCGCTGTAGATCCATGTTGTATTCATCGTTTCCCCGCTTATTTCACGGTCGTGAAGCCGACCTTGCGTTTGACCTTCGAGAGCGTCTTGCGTGCATAGTAAGCGGCTTCGTCCGCACCGTTCTTCATGACGGTCTCAAGGTAGCCCTTGTCCGCCATCAGACGGTCGAACTCCTCGCGCACGGGCGCAAGCTCGTCTGCGCAGACCTCACCGACTGCGGCCTTGAAATCGCCGTAGCCCTTGCCGTCAAACTCGCGCTCGATCTCCGCAAAGGACTTGCCGGTGAAGCAGGAATAGATAGTCATGAGGTTGTTTACGCCGTCCTTGCCCTCGCCGAACGCGACGCGGGTGTCCGAGTCCGTGACGGCGCGCTTGAATTTGCGCACGATGTCATCCTTTTTGTCGAGAATATAGACAACGGCGTTGACATTCTCATCCGATTTGGACATTTTCTTCGTCGGATCGGCAAGCGACATGATCTTCTTGCCGCTCTGCGGAATATAACCCTCAGGTATGGTGAAGGTCTCGCCGTATACGCCGTTGAAGCGGTTGGCGATGTCGCGGGTGATCTCGAGATGCTGCGACTGATCCACACCGACCGGCACAAGGTCGGTCTGGTAGAGCAGGATATCCGCCGCCATCAGCGAGGGGTAGGTGAACAGACCCGCGTTGACGTTGTCCGCATGCTTCGCGCTCTTGTCCTTGAACTGCGTCATGCGCGACAGCTCGCCGAACATGGTGTAGCAGTTGAGCACCCAGGCCAGCTCGGCATGGGCGGGCACGTGCGACTGGACATAGAGCGTGTTTTTCTGCGGGTCGAGGCCGCAGGCCATATAGAGCGCCAGCGTCTCATAGGTGTGACGGCGCAGCTCGGCCGGGACCTGCCGCACGGTGATAGCGTGCATGTCCGCCACGCAGTAAAAGCACTTGTATTCGTCCGAAAACGTATCAAAATTGCGCAGTGCGCCGAGGTAGTTTCCGATGGTGAGGTTGCCCGAGGGCTGCACGCCGGAAAAAACCACTTTCTTCGAATCCAGCATAAAACGATTTCCTTTCGTATCCGTTCACGCTCTGTGCGTGTCGATGTATTCCCTTGCGCAGTCGCCGAGGATTTCCACGCCGCGCACGATGTCCTCATCGGATGGCGTGGAATAGTTCAGGCGGAAGGAGGGCGACGTCCCGCTTGGGTCGGACAGGAACGTCGCGCCGGGGACGACGGCGACCTTGCGGCCGACCAGCCCCCTCGCAAAATCGGCGCTGTCCATGCCGCGCGGCAGCGTACACCAGACAAACAGGCCGCCCTCGGGGTGGGTAAACTCCACCTCGGCGGGCAGGCAGCTGCCGAGGCAATCCAGCATCAGCGCGCATTTGCGCCCGTACAGCGCACGGATCTCGGCGATGTGGGCGTCCAGATCATACTCGGTCATATACCGATAGCAGAGCATCTGGAAGAAGATGTTTGTATGCACATCCTCGCTCTGCTTGGCGACGACCATCTTGGTGACGATCTCCTCGGGCGCGGTGACATAGCCGACACGCATACCGGAGGACAGAATCTTCGAGAAAGACGAGCAGTAGATGACGATACCGTCCTCGTCAAAGGACTTGATCGTCGGCACATCCTCCCCCGCAAAGCGCAGCTCGCCGTAGGGGTTGTCCTCGAGGATCACCACGCCGTATTTCCTGCAGAGATCATAGACGGCGCGGCGGCGTTCCGCCGGTGTGGTGATGCCCGTCGGGTTCTGAAAGCTCGGAATGATATAGAGCAGCTTTGCGTTATCGTGACGGCGCAGCTTCTCCTCCAGAGCGCTCGGGATTATGCCGTCGCCGTCGCACTTCACGCCGACCGGCACGGCACCGTTGGAGCGGAACGCATTCAGCGCGCCGATAAAGCTCGGCTCCTCGCAGAGCACAACGTCGCCCTCGTTGCAGAACGCCTTGCAGGCAAGCTCAATGCCCTGCTGCCCGCCCGAGACGATGATGGTCGAGTCAAAGTCCCGCCCGATGCCGAATTTCTTCCTCTGCCGGGCGGCGATCGCCTCGCGCAGCGGCGGATAGCCCTCGGTGATGCTGTATTGCAGCGCCTCCGTGGACTGCGTCCCGAAAATGTCGGCGGAGAGCTTCTTCAGCGCCTCCACGGGAAAGGACTCGGGCGACGGATTGCCCGCCGCAAACGAAATGATGCTCGGGTCCGTCAGGCTCTTGAAGATCTCGCGGATCGCGGACGGCCGGAGGTTGGCCAGCTTGTCCGAAAATGAATAGTTCATGGTGTGTTCCTTCTGTCGGGCGGTACCGCCGCCGAAATGGTTATACCGGGATCTTGAAGATCAGCTTCTTGGATGCGTCGGAATGCAGCTTGACCGACGGGCGGTGCGCGTCGCGGGGCTCCAGAAATGCAAACGAGCCGGTCTCAAGCGCGATCTCGCTGACGCTTGCGCCTGCCTTCGGTACAGGGTGGCTGACGTCCTTCTCGGCGTCGTACTCCGCGTCCTCGACCTCGTCGATCGGGAGGTAGCCCATGCTCTCATCGCCCTCGATCAGGTATTGCAGGTCGATGTACTTTCTGTGCGTCTCCCAGCGGGCAGCCTCGCGGGTCTTGGGCGTGAAGGCGTTGACGACGACGCGGACGCCGTCGGCGATGTCGTACTTGCCCGCTTCCAGCGCGTGAATATCGGTCTTGGCAAGGTAGTCGCAGACGACCTTGATCTTTTCGTTGTAGGGAATGTAGAGCTTCAGATTTTCAATTCTGTCGGCAAACATGCTTTTCTCCTTCTGCGGCACAGCCGCAATATGAATTTTTTACACATCTATTATACGCGCGGATATGCGCATTTGCAAGACTATTCTGCGGATTTCGGCGGCATACGCGCATCAAGCACGCTGTAAAGCGTGATGACGGCGACGAGAAACGCGCCGCCGATCAACGCGAACATCCCCGGCACGCCGCCGCCCATAAGCGCGACCCACACGGGGTTGAGCAGCGGCTCGATTGCCGCGAGGACAGAGCAGGTGACGGTGCTGCACCGCTTGCTGGCCAGCGCATACAGAATATACGGGATGCCGAGCTGCACCACGCCGAGCAGCGCGAGAATGCCGACCCCGGTCAGATTCCATGTATTCTCGGTAAACGCGGCAAACGGCAGACCGACCGCCGCGCAGAACACATGCCCGAAGAGAATACCGCTCATCTTCTCCTCTCCCTTCGTATTGCCGACCGCCACAAACATGCCGCCCATGAACGCACCCGCCGTGATACCGAGCAGATTGCCGATGAGCTTGCCTGCGTCAAGGCTGTCAAAGAAGAACAGCGAGATGCCGCCGAGCGTGAGCAGCACCGTGACAACGTCCAGCGCGCGCGGCTTCTTGTGCAGGAACAGGAACGAAAAGAGCAGGATGAAGATCGGCGCCGTGTATTGCAGGACGATCGCATTGGCCGCCGTGGTGTACTTGTTGGCCACGACGAAGCAGATGAAGACGCCGCACAGCAGAATGCCGCTGACGATCGTATCGCGCGATACAATGATCTTCTGCTTGGTCAGCGCCATGTAGACCAGCACGGTCAGCGCGGCAAACAGCGAGCGGCCGCCCGCAATGACAAAGCCGTTCATGTCGAGCATACCGATGAAAACACCCGCGATGCTCCACAGCACCGCGCAGACGATCATCTGGCAGACGCCGATGCTCCGCGCCTGCATACTCTCTTTTGTATTTTCCATGGTTTCGTTCTCTTTCCAAATGCAAGCGGGGCTGTAAAAACGCGTTTTACAGCCCCTTTTTCAAATCGCTTTATGTTTTTTATCGTTTGACCGCCGGCGTGCAGATCAGCCGCTCCAGAACATGCTGTCCGTGCAAAGCGTTGCGGATCAGTGCCTGCGCCGTTTTACAGGAGCTGTCAAACAGGTGCGGCTTCTCCGCCATGCGGCGGGCGACCACGTGGAAGCGCGGCGGGCGCGAGGTCGTATTGTGCGTATCGCTCCCGAGCACGACCGGCACGCCCATCGACGAAATACGGTCGAGCAGCGGCAGCATCTGCCGCTCCGCCAGCGTCCCCACCGTGATCTGGAAGATCATGCGCGGAATGGCGGCAAGGCTGCGGAGTTGCTCGGTCGTCAGGCCATAGCGCTCCACATGTGCAATCACCGGGGTGAGCGAATACTTGAAGATCGTATTCTCAATGGCGGGCACGGTCCACGCGCCGAACGGGCGATCCGGCAGCTCCAGCAGGATCACGTCGGAATCGCCGTAGCACATCCGGTCCGCAGGCGCATCGCACAGATTCTCATACAGCTGCACCTCCGCGCCGAGGATGACGCGCGTGTCACCGTACAGGGCGTGCGCGCGCCGGGAGGCGGCGGCGCGGCGGGCGAGGAATGCATTCACATCCTCGTTCCACGGATAAAAATGAGGGGTGGCGCAAATCGTCGCCACCCCCTGACTGTTCAACAGCTCGCACATCTTCGCCGATTCTTCCGGCGAATCGGTTCCGTCGAAATCCATGCCGGGCAATAGGTGGCAATGAAAATCTATGTAACGGTCCGTCATTTCCGGTTTTTCCCTCCGCTTGCCTTTTCAGGCGCGGCGTCCTTCTTCCCGCTCTTATCACCGGAATGCGGCTTTGCACCGTAACCGTAGCCATAGCCGTAGCCGTAACCGTAACCGTAGCCCGGCCGGTCGCTGCGGCGGTAATGACTGCGATAGCGGTCGCCGCGATAGCGATAAGCATGGTAGGTATATCCGTAGGACTTGTGCTGCTCCCTGACGTCCGTCAGGATCGAACCGAGCACCTGACCGCCGACACCCCTGATGAGCTCAACCGTCTTGGCAACCTCGTTGTACACCGCGTGATTCTGTCTTGCGATGATGATGGACTGCGGTGCATTGAGCAGGAGCGACAGCGTATCCGAGACAAAGCCGGCCGGCGGCGAGTCCATGATGATGAACTCGTACTGCGGGCGCAGCTCCTCGAGCAGCTGGCGCATCCGCTCCGAGCCAAGCAGCTCGGACGGATTCGGCGGGGTCGGGCCGGCGGTGAGCAGGTCAAGATTCTCCTTGACGTCGCGCTTGACCGCCTCATCAAAGGACTTCATCCCGGCCAGCACGTCGGAAAGCCCCATCTTGTTCTCTTTTTCAAAGATCTTCTGCTGCGAGGGGTTGCGCATATCGCAGTCCACCAGCAGAATCCGCGAACCGTTCTGTGCAAAGGAAAGCGCCAGATTCGCGCTCGTCACGCTCTTGCCCGAGTTCGGCTCGGCGCTCGTGATGACGATGGTGTTGTCATGCCCCGAGGACAGGGTGAACAAAAGGGCGGTACGGATGTTCTTGTAGGTCTCGATGATGCGGAACGCCTTGCTCGCGCTCATGTTGCAGAACAGGTCCGCCGGGCTGAGGCGTCGGTCAATCGTTTTGTTTCTGATAATCGGCATAGTAACCGTAGCCCTCCTTTCCTCCGTCAAGCTCATGAATACTGGGGACTTCGCCGAGGACCGGGATACCGATCTTCGAGACGAAATCTGCCTCGTCCTTGACGCGATTGTCCACCAGGTAAACGATGAGAATCACGCCCGCCGCCATCGCCATACCGATCAGCGCGCCGATCAGCATCATGTTGCGCACATTCGGGAAGCAGGGGTTATACTCCGGGTTGGCCGCGCCGAGCGAATTGCATCGGCCGCCCTCGAAAATGTCGCTGATGAGGATGGTGGAAACGTCCACCATCTTGTTGCAGATCAGCGCCGCCATCTTCGGATCGCCGCATTTCACCGAAATCTTGATGATCTCGGTATCGTTGACGATCGACGTGGTCAGCTTGTAGGCATCCAGATAGGCGAGGTCAAAATCCGGGTCGTTTGCCAGCTCTGCGCGGAGCATCTGCCCCGCCCTTGTGCTGGTCATGATCACGCGGTATGTATTGGCCATCGACTTGGCCGCCGTAAGATCGGATGTGGTCACCTTCTGAATGGTTGCCTCGTTGACATTGCTGATATAGACTTGCGCCGTGGACTCATATTGCTTGTCCAGCATGAAATTCGAGATCGCGAATGCAAGCAGCATACCGACGACCGTGGAAATCAGAATTGCGGGCAAATGCCGACGAACCGCCGCAAGAATAATCTGTTTATCAAGCTCTTGATTCATAAAAGCGTTGTCGCACCTTTCTGCAAACATAGTACTAAGTTATTATATACGAATGACGGAGCGATGTCAATAGATTTTGAAAAATGGGTTTGCACGATTGCTATATATTGCATGTTTTCCGGACGCACGGAGAGATTCCGCCATCCCGCGTGAAACTGTGGGTTGAAAACGGGACGAAACTGTGTTAAAATCATATAGATAAAGAAATGCGCCCGAAAGGATATCTGCCATGACCGAGAGACTATACAACGAGAACGCCTATGCCGCCGCCTTCACGGCGCGTGTGCTGTCCTGCACCGCGGACGGCGGCGGCTTTGCCGTTGTCCTCGACCGCACGGCGTTCTTCCCCGAGGGCGGCGGGCAGGGCGGCGACCGCGGACAGATCGGCGATACCGAAGTCACCGACACGGTCGAGCGCGGCGGCGAGGTGCTGCATCTAACGCGCACGGCGGTTCCCGTGGGCGAAGTGCTGCCCTGCAAAATTGACTTTGACCTGCGCTATGAGCGGATGCAGTGCCACAGCGGCGAGCATATCGTTTCGGGACTGATTCACAGCCTGTACGGCTATAATAATGTCGGCTTCCACCTCGGCGACGAGGAGATGACCGTGGACTATGACGGCGTGCTCGACGAGGACGCGCAGCGCACGGTGGAGCTTGCGGCCAACCGCGCCGTCTGCGAGAACCTTGCCATACGCGCCTTCTTCCCCGCCCCCGCCGAGGCGGCGGCGCTCGACTACCGCAGCAAGCTGGAGATCGCCGCGGGGCTGCGCCTCGTCGAGATCCCCGGCTATGACCTCTGCGCCTGCTGTGCACCGCACGTTGCGCGCACCGGTGAGATCGGGATCATCAAGCTGCTGGATTCCATCCATTATAAAGGCGGCGTGCGCATCCGTGTGCTCTGCGGTCTGCGCGCCCTGCGCGATTATCAGGCGAAGTTTGCGGCGGCGCGCCGCATCTCCGCCGCCCTCTCCGCAAAGCAGAGCGAGATCCCCGCGGCGGTCGAACGATTATGCGGGTCCCTCGAGACCGCAAAGCGCGACGCGGCGGCGCTCCGCCGCGCGCTCGGCGAACGCATCGCGGCTTCGCTCGGCGAGACCGCGGGCGACCTCTGCGTGTTTGAGCCGCTGCTCGATACCGGCGCCATGCGCACGCTGGCAGCCGCCGGCGCAAAGAAGTGCGGCGGTGTTTTCGCCGTGTTTGCCGGCAGCGACGGCGCGGGCTACAACTATGCTGCAGCGTCGGAGACGGTCGACATGAGGGACTATGCAAAACAGATGAACCGCGCGCTTGACGGGCGCGGCGGCGGCAATGCGCAGATGATCTGCGGCAGCGTCGCGGCGGCGCAGCGCGCGATTGAAGCCTACTTCAAAAAAGAATAACACGCCCCGGGAAAACAGGCGGCCGCACAGCCGCGCCGCACCGTCCCGGCGGCAGACGGGAGGCACCCATGACCGAACTGAAGATTGAAGAATTGCTGGACATGATCGGACGGCGCGACGTCCCCGCGATCAAGGCCTATTTTGCAGATCAGAACCCCATCGACATTGCGGAGCTGCTCAGTGAAGACGCCGAGCTGCCGCTGGCCAAGCTCTATCGGCTGCTGCCGAAGACGCTGGCGGCCGATGTCTTCGTCGAGATGGACAGCGACACGCAGGCGAAGCTGATCGCCGAGCTGTCGGACAAGGAAATCGCCGAGACGATGTCCGAGCTGTTCTATGACGACGCCGCCGACCTCATTGAGGAAATGCCCGCCACCGTGGTCAAGCGCATTCTGAAGAACACCGCGCCCGAGGACCGCAGCGAGATCAACAAGCTGCTCAAATTCAAGGACGACAGCGCGGGCAGCATCATGACCACCGAGTTTGTGGAGCTGAAACGCGAGATGACCGTCGGCGATGCGCTCGACCACATCCGCCGCGTCGCGCCCGACAAGGAGACGGTCTACACCTGCTATGTCACCGACGAAACGCGGCACCTGCTCGGGCTTATCACGGCGCTGGTGCTGCTGACCTCGCAGACCGACAAAAGGATCGGCGACCTGATGGACGAGCACGTCATCTCGGCAAAGACGTCGGACGACCGCGAGGAGGTCGCCAAGACGCTGACGAAATACGACTTTCTTGCCCTGCCCGTCGTGGACAGCGAGGATCGCCTCGTCGGCATCGTCACCGTGGACGACGCGCTGGATGTCATCAGCGAGGAGACCGAGGAAGACTTCGCCAAGATGGCGGGTATGTCGCCGAGCGAAACGCCCTATCTCAAGACCCCGGCGCTGCGGCTCTTCCGCGCGCGCATTCCGTGGCTGCTCTTACTCATGGTGTCGGCAACCTTCACCGGCATGATCATCTCCGGGTTTGAAAACGCGCTGGCCAAGCAGGTGGTGCTCACCATGTTCATCCCGATGCTGATGGACACCGGCGGCAACAGCGGCTCGCAGAGCTCGGTCACCATCATCCGCGCGCTCTCACTCGGCGATGTGCGCTTCGGCGACATCCTGCGCATTCTGCGCAAGGAGCTGACCACCGCCCTGCTCTGCGGCGTCACGCTCGCCGCCGTCGCCTTTGTCAAGCTGATGACCGTGGACAACCTGCTCTCCGGCGGCGTCACGCTCACCGTGGCGCTCGTCGTCTCGCTCACCCTGCTCTGCACCGTCCTCGCCGCCAAATTCATCGGCGCGACGCTGCCGCTCCTCGTCCACAAGGTCGGCCTCGACCCCGCCGTCGCCGCCAGCCCCATGATCACCACCATCGTCGATGCCATCGCCCTGCTCGTCTACTTCGCAATCGCAACGGCACTGCTGGGGTTGTAGAAAAAAGGAAGCGCAAATGCGCTTCCTTTTTCTATTCTGTCTCCATCCAGTGTTCAAAGTCAAAGTACAAGTTGCTTTTTCCCGGCTGTTGTATCCGTTCTTGCAATTTTTCATATTGATCTTTCTTCATTTTACTCCATGTTACAGATGCAGATTTTTCAGCTGACGGAATTTTCTTAATAATCATGCCATCAATCGGGCAATCTGCTGTGTCAAACTTATAGGACTTAACAACATTTTCAAGGCCAAGTTCATTTCTGCATAGGTAAATGCATAGATAGTTCTTTTCAGCCATATTGAAAAGTTTCTGCATATGCCCGAATTTTACTTCCTTCTTAATCTCTGACAGTTTTTTCTCAATTTCCGGCCTCCATTCTGACAATTTTTCCATTTTTTGTTTGGTGGAGTCCAAATCCATGTATGTTTCGAGGAAATCTACGAAAATGCAATCAAGCGCAGAGAGAATACGCTCCTCTTTCTCTTTTTCGCTTTTATTCTTAAATGTTTCGGCATTCTTCGACACATGTCGGAATGCATCGTTCCAAGCCGTTCGCAAACATGCTATTCTGATTATCTTTTCATCATGATTGCGTTTCGCTTTTTCCAAAAGATAAACATGCTTACCATAGTATCCTTTGAAAAGAAAGCGTACCACATCATCCTTTGAAACGCCGCCGAATAATTCAACATTGTTCATGCAAATGCCCCCTTTATTTTTGAACACATGAAAATATGTGTTCTTTTGTATAATATTAGCACATTTTTTGAATAAAGCAAAAGCACCATTTCTGGTGCTTTTGCTTCGTTTTATCTCCAAATGTCCGTATTCCACTTTGTCGAGCCGACATAGTCAAAATTGTTGGAGGCATCAAGCTCACCGCCGGTCTGTTCGTTGCCGCTTGCCAGCAGGATGTCCGACGTCGCGATATTTACAACGGTAAGCGTGGGTTTTTGATAGAGCTGTTTCATGGTCTTCTCCTTATTTCACAATGTCATGGATTGAAACCGGGTCGAGCGGGCAGACCACAAGGTCGCTCACGCCGACGAGCTTCACAAATGCCCATGCATAGATTTTCACGTCGTAGGCGCTCTCCGGAATGCCGATCAGATCGGCGGCAAAGCTCTTGCCATCTTCAAGTGTCCCATCCTTTGCAGCGACCTGCCCATTTGTCGCATAGGAATCCGCATATTTCGCAGGTGCGAAGAACACGCCGTAGCGCTCCACTTCCATGCCTTTCGTGACCGTCGGTGTCGCCGTCACACGCAGCGTTGCCGTGCCATTTGCATAGGTCGCCGCCGATACCTTTGCCGTCAGGGTCGTGGGTTCAAGGGCAACAAAGGTGCGGTTGTACTTTTTCGCATAGGCCTCGGCAGTTGAACCGGCAAAGCCGTAGATGGTAACAGTGGTTGGAAACGTATTTGGATCGTCATAAATCTCACAGTTCGGATTGAGAATTTTTGCAGTTCTCAGGCTAATACAGTTTCCAAAAGCAGCTTTTTCAATTTTTTTCGCGTTTGACAACAGTACAATGCTACGCAACGTTTTACAATCCTTAAAAGCGCTTTCTCCTATATTTGCTACATCGGCTGTGAGAATATACGCGTCTGAGAGCGTGCTTGCCGCATAAATCAAGCTATTTGTTTGCTTATCAATCAGCAAGCCATCTACAGACATATATATCGGATTGTTTGCATCAACATGAAAACTTTTCAAACGTGCGCAACCCAAAAATGCGTTTATGTTAATATCCGTGACATTTGCCGATATCGACAGATCTGTCAGCTTGCGGAGATTATAAAAGGCATAGCTCGACAATGCTGCACTACCTGTAATAGAAACTTTCTTAAGGGGGGCAATGATGTCAACATTATTCGAAGCAGTACCAAAAATATCTTTCCAAATTGGCACGAAAGGAATGGAAATCTCAGTCATACCGCTGCATCCTGCAAACGCATTTTTCTCAATTGTCTCTACACTGTTTGGAATGAAGATTTTTTTAAGTGAAGTACAATATGAAAATGCCTGTTCTTCAATTGAAATTATCCCCGTTGGCAAAGTCACACTGGCAAGGCTGCTGCATCCAAAAAATATCTGGCTTCCTATGGTTGTTACGCCTTCCGGAATATTAACATGTTTTAATGCGGTGCACTCTCTAAATGTTCCTGTTAAATTGCCAATTCTATTGTTTGGAAGTGTCACATCTGTTAAGTTCGAGCACGCATAGAACGTATATCCACTCATCTTGCTAACGCTATCTGCAATAGTAACCTCAGTCAGAGCGGTACATTTCCAAAAAGCATGATCACCGATTTTATACACACCATCTGCAATTGTAACCCGCTCAATATACTTGCACCCCCGAAATGCATAGTCTGGAATTTCACAGGAACCGGCCACAATTACTTGTTTCAGCGATTGCGGTACAAAGTTTATATTATTAAAGCCTGCTTCCCTCTCTTCTTGGTAAGAGTCTCCAAAAATATAACCAAACGTTTTTTCTCTTTTTGTTTGTGCGTCGCGTGCCGCACCGACAAAAGGAATCGTTATTTTGACTAAGCCGCAATTATAAAAAGCAAATGAGCTTATGTCGGTCACGCTATCGGGGATCACAATTTCAGTGAGGCTTTTGCACGCACTGAAAGCGTATGTTTCGATAACTTCCATGCTGTCCGGGATCGAAACACTTGTAAGACTGCCACAGGAAGAAAATGCATAATCCGCGATGCTTGTTACACCGTCCTCGATCACAACCGTGCGGATAGAATCCGTATCGGCCGTCCACGGATGGCTCGTCATCTCTCCCTCACCGGAGATGGTCAGCACGCCGGTGTCGGTGTCCAGCGTATAGGTCACGTCATCACCGCATGTACCCGTCTTTGTCTCTGCCGAGGCGCACAGCGTGAGCGCGGCAAAGGTCAGGCAGACCAGCAGCAATGTAAGTCCCAATCGAAAGCGTTTTTTCATTGTTTATTCTCCTCTTTTCCGTCAATTTCCGCTATCGGTAGTCAAATTATACCTCTATAGTTCTCGTTTGTCAAGTACTATAGACCATTCTTTTTGGGAACAATTGTGGTAAAATGATAGTAACGGAGGTGAGGGCATGAACGACTTTGAGCGGGAAACGGGGGCGCGGATTCGCGCGCTGCGCGAGACGGCGGGATACTCCCGCGAGCAGCTCAGCGAGATGGCGGACATCAGCGTCAAGTTCCTCTACGAGATCGAAAGCGGCAAAAAAGGCATGTCCGCGCTGACGCTTTACCACCTCACCCGCGCGCTCGGCGTCAGTGCCGACAGCATCCTGCGCGGCGACGGCACAGCCCCGGCACTTGAGCGCGTACTCGGTACGCTGGCGGGCTTTTCGGAGGAACAACTGCTCCATATAGACGGCATTCTCCGGCAGATCGTCGTCCTCACGGCGAAAACAGAATAAGCGGCGACCGCAGTCGCCGCTTTTTTGATGGTTTTTCTTGCTTTTTGTCCTCCTCCGTGGTATAGTGTTGTTTTGGATTTTATGATATTCGGTAAGGTTTACAATGACAACTGTACTTCGGTTCTGCAAAGGCCACGCGGTGCTGTGCGTGGCAATACTGGCGGCGGCAATCAGCGCCTGCTTTGTGCCGCCGGACGCGGCATACCTCGGCTATTTTGACCTGCGCACCCTCTCCTGCCTGTTTCTGACGCTGGCAGTGGTGGCGGCGCTGCGCAACATCAAATTCTTCACGATTCTTGCGCGCAAGATCGTCGCCGTGGCGGGCAATCTGCGCACGCTCGCGCTGGCGCTCATCTACATCACCTTCATCGGCTCGATGCTGATCGCCAACGACATGGCGCTCATCACCTTTCTGCCGCTCGGCTACTTCGCGCTGACGACGGCCAAGCAGGAAAAGCACATGGCGTACATCTTCATCCTGCAAAACATCTCCGCCAACCTCGGCGGCATGCTGACCCCGTTCGGCAACCCGCAGAATCTCTATCTTTATTCCTATTTTTCGATCCCGACCGGCGAGTTCACCGCCATCATGCTGCCGCCGTTCTGCCTCGCCGTGGCGATGCTGACTGTCTGCTGCCTGCTGCTGCCCGCCGCGCGGCTCGAGATCGACGGCGGCTTTCCCGAGCGGCTGAACCTGCGCCGCACGGCGCTCTACCTTGCGCTGTTTGCGTTCTCGATCCTGATCGTCTTCCGCGTGGTGCCGTTCTGGCTGGGGCTTATCCTGATCCCCGCCGTGCTGCTCGTCGCCGACCGCGACGCGCTGCTGGCCGTGGACTACCCGCTGCTCCTCACCTTTGTGATGTTCTTCATCTTCGCAGGTAACGCCTCGCGCATTGAAGTGCTGCACGACCTGCTTGCCGGGTGGCTGGCAAAGAGCACGCTGCTCGTCTCCACGCTCTCCTGCCAGTTCATCAGCAACGTGCCGTCGGCGATCCTGCTCTCGCGGTTCACGGACAACTACCGCGAGCTGCTGCTCGGCGTCAACATCGGCGGCACGGGCACGCTGATCGCGTCGCTGGCCAGTCTGATCACCTACAGCGAGTTCAAGCTGCTGCGCCCCGGCGAGGGGAAGAAGTATCTCGGGCTGTTCACGCTGCTGAATGTGATCTTCCTCGCGGTGCTGACCGCCGCCGCGTATTGGTTGTTTCGGTGATAAGGGATGCGGACGGCGCTTTACAGTTGTTACCATGGCTCCACCTGACGGGGGAGCTGTCGCCGAACGGCGACTGAGGGAGAGATAACGCAAAGTCAAACATCGCATCATGCTGTGCCGGCTGCCTGCAAGCCCTCATCCGTCACGCTTCGCGTGCCACCTTCCCCAAAAGGGAAGGCTATATCGTGCGGCAAAAATTCTTTACAAACCGGTAGGGGTCGGCGCCCACGACGACCCGGTGCTTTGGGCGCGCGGGCGATTCGGCAGTCGCACGGTTTTGCTATAAGTTTACGCTTACCGCATGTCCCCAACAAAAAAAGCACCCTCGCGGGTGCTTTTTTCATTCCACATGCAGGACATAGAACTTGAGATAGGTCGTTTCCTCGGCGGCGAGGAGGGCGGGATGGTCGGGTGCCTGCGTCTTGACCTCGACCAAGCGGACCGTGCGGCCGCTCTCGTAGGCCGCCTCGCGGAGCATCTTCTCAAACAGCGGCGCGGTCATGTAATGCGAGCAGGACGCCGTGACGAGGAAGCCGCCGCGCTCGACCAGCTTCATCCCGAGGATATTGATGTCCTTGTAGCCGCGATACGCCGCCTTGACATCCGCCGCCGATTTGGTGAATGCGGGCGGATCCAGCACCACCACGTCAAACCGTCGCCCCGCGGCGCGATAGCGGCGGAGCACCTCGAACACGTCGCCGCATTCGGTCGTGATTTTGTCGGAAAGCCCGTTCAGCTCGGCGTTGGCGCGCACATCGGCCAGCGCCTTTTCGGAGATGTCGAGCGCGACGACCTCGCGCGCACCGCCTGCGGCGGCGTTCAGCGCAAAGCCGCCGACGTTGCAGAAGCAGTCGAGCACGCGCGCGTCCTTCGCGTAGCGGCGGAGGGCAAAGCGGTTCTCCTTCTGATCGAGGAAATAGCCGGTCTTCTGCCCGCCCTCGAGGTCAACGATCATTTTCAGCCCGTTTTCCTCGACGATCACCGTCGGATCAAAATCGCCGTAAAGCACTCCCTTGCGCAGCGGCAGTCCCTCTTTTTCGCGCACGGCGACGTCGCTGCGCTCATAGATGCCGCGCGGCGCGAACAGCTCGCACAGCGCCTCGACGATGAGCGCCTTGTTCTGCTCCATGCCGAGCGACAGGATCTGCACCGAAAGCAGGTCGTGATACTTGTCCACGATCAGCGCGGGCAGCCCGTCCGCCTCGCCGAACACCATGCGGTAGCAATCGGTGTACCCGAGGCGCAGGCGGTAATCGTTTGCCGCCTTGATGCGCGCCTTGAAGAACGCCTTGTCGGCGGCGGTATCCGCGTCGCGGATCATCACGCGCACCAGAATCCTGGACAGGTGATTGATATACCCCTTGCCGAGAAAATGCCCGTCAAAATCACAGACCGCGGCAAGCTCGCCGTTCTTCCCCTTGCCCTCGATGCGGGCGACCTCGTTGGCATACACCCAGGCGTGCCCCGCGCGGATGCGTTTGTCCTCATTGCGTTTGAGATAGACCTGATACATAGTTTCCTCTTGATTCAACAAATATCCCCCCGGAAAGCGGGGGGACTTTTCTGCATGTATTTATGCTCTCTCGCAGAGCTCGGCTTTCCCGGAAAGCAGCGGGAACAGATCCTCGCGCTCCAGCACAAAGGAGAGCGAGAGCTCGTCGAGCAGCAGCTTCTCGATGTCGCGGAGCAGCCGGTCGTCCGCGGCGCGCAGCTTTCTGCCGGCGCCGACGAGCGAGGCGCGGCGGCGATAAAGCGAACGCAGCGTGGCTAAAAGCGCCTCGGTGTCGCCGCCTTCCAGCACCTGCCGCAAATGATTCTGCCGTGCGCGGTCATCCTCGATCCACACGTCCTCCTCATCCACCGCACCGAGCAGTTCGCGCAGCTCGGCAGCCGGCTTGACGCGCCGCATCTTGGCGGTCAGCGTCTCGCTGTCGATCGGAACATAGAAAACGGAACTGCCCGAATACGCGGGGCGCAGCACATAGTACTCCCGTGTATCCCCGCCGAAATCCTTCTCTGCGATCTCGCAGAGCGTACACAGCCCATGGCTGCCGTAGATCACCGCATCGTTCAGTTCGAATTTTCCGTTCATATTCTACCTTGCTTTCCCCCGCGAAGCGCCGCCGCGCGCCGAAAGCCGCGGCTGTTCATTCACTTCATATTATAATTATACCATAAATCCGCGCGGATTGGCATGGCGAAATCCCACAAATTTTTTCTGCGCATTTTGGGCATAAAGCCTACTTTTCGACCGTCTTCAACCAGTTTTCGAGGTCGGGGAGCCTGTCTTCGCCGAAAACGGCAATCCCGGCCGCCCTGAGCGCGGCGGCGGCCACGCCGTCCCCCGCCGTCAGCGTCCCCGAGAAGCTGCCGTCATAGACCTCGCCGCTGCCGCAGGCGGGGCTGCGCGTCTTGAGCAGCGCGGCACGGCAGCCGAGCGCCCCGGCGAGGCGCAGCGCCTCCGAAGCGCCGCGCCGATAGGCATCGGTGCGATCCGCGCCGTCTTTTGAAAGCACGCGGTCGCCGACGATTTCGCAGGGGGTGCGCGGCGTGGGCAAGCCGCCGTAGATCTCGGGGCAGACCGGGATCAGGGTGTGCCGTGCGGCGAGTGCGCGCACGGCGGCGCAGGGCTTTGACCCGCCGTCATAGCGGCAGGCGCAGCCGAGCAGGCAGGCGCTGACGAGAATGTTCATTGCGCGTCCTCCGCCGCCTTTCCGGCGGCTGCTTTCGCAGCCGCGGCCTTCTCATGCCGCTCTGCCTCTTTCTTCGCCTTTTCCTCCTTGGCGCGCGCCTTCTCCGCCTGCGACACGCGCAGGCTCTCTTTGAGGAGCAGCTTGCCCGTGGAGAAGATGATGTCCCGCGTCTTCGCATCCATCTTGCCGAGCGACAGGATGAAGTCGAGCTTATCCGACGCGATGTCAGTGAGGGTCTTGGCGTTGTTCGCCGTGAACACCTTGTAGACGGCCTCCACCATGTCGCGACGCTGCTCCACCGTCATGTCCGCGACCCATGCCTTGAGCGTTTTTTCGAGACGAAGGCTCTCGGGCGTGAGCGCGTCGGCGAGGACAAAGTGATCGCCGAGCACCTCCCAGGTATAGGGGTCGTGCTGCCACACGCCGTCGCCCGTGCTCTTCACGATCTTGTCCACCTTGCCGTGCTCCAGCAGCAGACCGACGACCGAGGACTGCGGCACAACAGTCAGCACGCGCGGCGCGATGGCGGCAAAGCCCTCGGTCTCCGTGATGCTCTTGCCAAAGCCGGGACCGTCGTTGTTGTAGACGGCGATGACGCGCTTTTGCAGGCGGCGCGGCAGGTGCGACGCGGCATAGAGCGACAGGTTGCCGCCCTTGGAATGCCCGCCGATACGGATCTTGCCGCGGATGGCGCGCGCCGCCGCCTCGGTATAGCGCGCGGCCAGCAGCTGTGCGGGTACGCTGTCCATAAAGCCCATGTTGAAGTTTTCCTTCCAGCCGACGAGGGTATCGTCCGTGCCGCGGAACGAAATGTAGAAGCTGCCGTCCCCCACGACGATGCAAAGCGCGGCAAACTGCGTCTGCAGGGTCTCGTCGATCGTGTTTTCAAAGCGCAACAGCCGCATATCGCCGAAGCGGCGGCTGGCCGCCGCCTTTTCGAGCAGCCCGGCCACCTCATTGGGAATCAGCACGCCGAGACGGCCGGCATGTGCCTTCGGATTTGCAAGATACCGTGCCGCCGCCTCGCGGAGCGTGACGCTTCGGCGCAGGCGGTCGCCGTCGGCGATGCCGGCAAGGTCGATAAACGAAAGCTGCGTGAGGATCAGGTTGTCCACCTCGCAGAACGGCGCGCGCCGGTCGATCGCAAGGTCGCCGCGCCAGTCAAGATAATCCAGAATGTTGCTCATGTTCGGCCTCCCGTTTTTCCGCGGCGCGCTTGGAATAGACGCAGCCGCAGTAATTCTGTCTGTACAGTCCGTATTCGTGCGAAAGCACGATGGAGCGCGCATAGCCGCCCTTCTTCTTGAAATCGGAAAAGAGGTACGGCACGCCGCAGGCCGCCGCCAGCTCGCCGCCGATCGCGTTCAGCGCCCCGGCGTCCTTGTGCGGGCTGATGGAGAGCGTGGTGCAGAAATAGTCAAACCCCTCGGCAGCGGCGATACGCGCCGTCTCGCGAAGGCGCAGACGGTAACATTTTTTGCAGCGTTCCCCGCCCTCGGGCAGTTCCTCAAGGCCCTTTGCCATCTCGAAAAACGGCGCGGGATCGTAGGGCTCGACGCGCAGTTTCACGCCCGTGCCGCAGGGCGCCTCGGCGATGTAGCGCGCAAGCTCCGCCGCGCGGAAATCGTATTCCGCGGCGGGTGCGATGTTGGGGTTGTAGAACAGCACCGTGATGTCGAAATGCGCGGCGAGATATTCGAGCGTATAGCTCGAACAGGGCGCGCAGCAGGCGTGCAGCAGCAGCCGCGGGCGCGTCCCCGCCGCCGCGAGCTTTGCAAGCTCTGCGTCCAGCACGCGCTGATAGTTCGTCATACGCATCCCTCTTTTCTTTATCGGTATTATAGCATTTTTTGCGCGCCGTGGCAATCGAATTTTGCGTTTTTGCTTTACAAGCGCCCCCGCGCGTGGTAGACTGGATAAAAACGAAATGAGGAGCCCCCATGTCCATCAAAAAAGTCAGAGCTTACTTCGGGACGCTCGGCATTGCCGACCGTCTTCGCGAATTTACGGTTTCAAGCGCGACGGTCGAGCTTGCCGCGGCGGCGCTCGGCTGTGACGGCGCGCACATCGCCAAGACCATGTCGTTTATGACCCCGGCGGGCGTTATTCTCGTCGTGGCGGCGGGCGACGCGCGCATCGACAACCACAAGTATAAGGAAACCTTTCATACAAAGGCAAAGATGCTTTCGGCCGACGAGGTCGAGCTGCTCGTCGGTCACCCGGTCGGCGGCGTCTGCCCCTTTGTGCCGAACGACGGCGTACATGTTTGTCTCGACGCATCGCTCCGCCGCTTCGACACCGTCTACCCCGCCTGCGGCTCGCCGTCCAGCGCTATCGGGCTGACCATTCCCGAGCTGGAGAAATACGCGGCGCAGCCCGTCACATGGGTGGACGTCTGCAAAATCCCGGAATAACGCAAAAGAAGCACCCGTGCGGGTGCTTCTTTTCTTATAACTTTAGCTGAGCAGTGCGCGGTCGTTGGAAAACTCCTCGCCGCTGTTCTCGGAGAACTTGGCGATGAGCGCCTCGACCGTGAGGTTCTTCTTTTCCTCGCCCGCAACGTCGAAAATGACGCGACCGTTGTTCATCATGATGAGGCGGTTGCCGTAATAGATGGCGTCGCGCATGTTGTGCGTGACCATCATCGCGGTGAGGCGGTTCTCGCGGACGAGCATGTCCGAAAGCTCCAGCACCTTGGCGGCGGTCTTCGGATCGAGCGCGGCGGTATGCTCATCGAGCAGGAGCAGCTTCGGCTTCCGGATCGTCGCCATCAGCAGGGTGAGCGCCTGCCGCTGGCCGCCGGAGAGCAGGCCGACCTTGGCGGTCATGCGATCCTCAAGGCCGAGGCCGAGCCCCGCGAGCATCTCGCGGTATTCCGCGCGCTCCGCCTTGGTGATGCCCCATTTCAGCGTGCGCGGCTTGCCGCGGCGCGCCGCGATGGCGAGGTTCTCCTGGATCTCCATGCTGGCGGCCGTGCCGGTCATGGGGTCCTGGAAGACGCGCCCGATATACTTGGCGCGCTGGTGTTCACTGAGACGCGTGATGTCGGCATCGTCGATCACGATGCTGCCCGCGTCGATCCCCCAGACGCCCGCGATGGCATTGAGCACGGTGGACTTGCCCGCGCCGTTGCCGCCGATGACGGTGACGAAATCGCCGTCGTTCAGCGTGAGGTTGACGCCGCAGAGCGCCTTTTTCTCATTGACCGTGCCGGGATTGAAGGTCTTGTAGACATCCGTCAGTTTAAGCATTGTCCCGATCCCCCTTTGCAGCGGCTTTGCCGACCTTCGGCGCGCGGAACATCTTGCCCTTCCAGTACGGAACGGAGAGGAACAGCGCGACGATCAGAGCCGTGATGAGCTTGAGGTCGTTGGTGTTGAGGCCGAGCTGAAGCACGATCTGCAGCACGATATAGTAGATGACCGCGCCGATCGAAACTGCGAGCAGCTTGAGACCGAAGTTGACAAACAGCTTGCCGAAGACGACTTCGCCGATGATGACGGCGGCAAGGCCGATGACGATCGCGCCGCGCCCCATGTTGACGTCGCTCGAGCCCTGATACTGCGAGAGCAGCGCGCCCGAGAGCGCGACGAGGCCGTTCGACAGCATCAGCCCGAGGACGATGTTGCTGTTCGTGTTGATGCCCTGCGCGCGCGCCATATGCGGATTGTTGCCGGTGGCGCGGAGCGAGCAGCCCTTTTCCGTACCGAAGAACCAGTACAGCACGGCGATGACCGCGGCCGTGAAGACGATCAGCAGCGGCAGCGGATTGTCCGGCGTCAGCTCGCGCACATAGCGCTGCGACAGCAGCAGGTCATACTTGTCCACGCTGACCGCCTGGTTTGCCTTTCCGCCCATGATGCGCAGATTGACCGAATAGAGGGCAAGCTGCGTCAGAATACCGGCAAGGATCGCCGGAATGCCGCAGCGCGTGTGGAACAGTCCCGTGACCAGCCCGGCGAGCATGCCCGCGAGCGTGGCGCAGACGAGCGCCAGCCACGGATTCATCCCCGCGCGGATCAGCATGACGCAGACCGCGCCGCCGGTTGCCAGCGAGCCGTCCACCGTCAGATCCGCGACGTCCAGAATGCGGAAGGTGATGTAAACGCCGATCGCCATAATGCCCCAGACGAGACCCTGCGCGATCGCACCCGGCATCGCATTGAGTAGTGATGCAAAGAAATCCATTGTTCTCTCCTGACCGCCCTTACCCGGAAAAAGGCGGCATACGCCGTCTTTTTCCGCAGGACAGATTTTTACGCATTACTCGCCGATGGCGGTGTAGCCATCCAGCGGCTTGATGCCGAGGGCATCGCACATGGACGCATTGTACTTCTTGGTTGCGCCTGTGTACTCGATCGGCATCTTGGAGATGTCGGCCTCGCCCGTGAGAATCTTGGCGGCCATCTTGCCGGTGGTCACGCCGAGGTCGTAGTAGCTGATGGACAGGGTGGCCACGCCGCAGCCGGAGCAGATACCCTCTTCGCCGCAGATGGCGGGAACCTTGGCGGGGGCGAGCACGTTGGCGATCGCCTCGGTGTTGGCGGCCGCGGTGTTATCCGTGGGGATGTAGATGACGTCCGCATAGTCGGCGGCGGCCTGCGTCACCGCGGTGACATCGTTGGTGTCGGTGAAGGCAAATTCCTTCGACTCAATGCCCTTGTCGGCGAGGTACTTGGCGACCTCCTCGATCTGGTAGCGGGAGTTCGGCTCGGCCGAGCAGAACAGCAGGCCGACCGTCTTGGTCTCCGGGAACCACTCGGTGATCATGGCAGCCTGTGCGGAAAGGTCCGCAAGGTCGGACGTGCCGGAGACGTTGCCGCCCACCGTGCCGCTGAAGTCGGTGATGTCAAGCGCAACGCCGTATGCCGTGATGGACGTGCCGAGGATCGGGATGTCCTTCGTTGCGGAGACGGCCGCGGTCAGCGCGGGGGTCGCATTGGCCATGATGAGGTCAACCTTGTCGGAGACAAAGCCGTTGACGATGGTGGCGCAGTTGTTGGCTTCGCCGGAGGCGTTCTTATTCCGGAACTCGACCTTGCCGGGCAGCGCTTCATTCAGTGCGTCCATGAAGCCCTGGGTTGCCGCATCGAGCGCAGTATGCTGCACGAGCTGGCAGATACCGACGACATACTTGTCCTTTGCCTTCTTCTCGCCGCAGCCGGCAAGGGTGAACGCAGACAGCACCATCAGTGCCGCAAGCGCAAGGCAGATGATTCTCTTTTTCATGATTTTTTCCTCTTTCCGTGAATTTGATTATTTTTACCGGCGCCGCCGGAAAAATACGATAAAAAACAAAAAGCTCTGTATCCTAAGATACAGAGACGACCTTGTCGTGTACCACTCTGCTTCGTCCCTGTCTTGCGGCAGAAACCTCAGCGGGCGCTCGTGAAAGCGTCCTCCGCTATGACGGGCGGCATCCGGCACAGCCTACTTGCGCATGCGTTCGGTGTGCAGCTCCCGAAATGTATTTCCCATGCCCGCGCCTGCTGCCTCACACCGCCCGACAGCTCTCTGCAAGTCCGCTATGACAGGTACTTCTTTTCGATCATCGCTTTTTGTGTATTCGGTTTATGTTAGGGATTATAGCACCGTCAAGACGGTTTGTCAAGGCTTAATCTGCAAAAAATCCGACAAAAATTACAGCAAAAAGCGCCGTGCCGGTTGGAAACCTTGTGCAAGGAAAGTCCGGTCGGCACGGCGTCTGCTTCTCAATAATCCGCCATGGGGATAAACTTTGCGCCGTTTTCCGCGATGTATTCGCGGCGGCGGGCAACATTGTCGCCGAGCATCAGCTCAAACATGTCGTCGGTGGCGGCGGCGTCGGTGGGCGTGACGGCGATGAGACGGCGGGTGGCCGGATTCATCGTGGTGCGCCACATCATGTCCGGCTCGTTCTCACCGAGACCCTTGGAGCGCTGAAGCGTGTATCTGATCTTCTTTTCATCGAGCTTTTTGAGGATATCCGCCTTTTCAAACTCGTTGTAGGCAAAGTAGATCTCATCCTTCGTGCTGATTTCAAACAGCGGCGACTCGGCGATGAAGACCTTGCCGCGCTCGATCAGCGTGGGTAAGAGCCGGTAGAACAGCGTGAGCAGCAGCGTGCGGATCTGGAAGCCGTCCTCGTCCGCATCGGTGCAGATGATGATCTTGCTCCAGCGGAGCGCGTCCGGGTCAAACAGCGCAAGGTCGCCGCGCTCCTTGCCGCGGAACTCGACGCCGCAGCCGATGACGCGCAAAAGATCAACGATGATGTCGCTCTCGAAAATGCGCTTGGTGGACGCCTTCAGGCAGTTGAGCGTCTTGCCGCGCACCGGGATAATCGCCTGGAAGGTCGCGTCGCGCCCCTGCTTGCAGGAGCTGCGCGCGCTGTCACCCTCGACGATGTACAGCTCGCGGACGGCGGGGTCCTTGGAGCGGCAGTTGTCGAATTTCTCCACGCGGCTCGAAAGGTCGGTCGCGGAGGATTGCAGCTTCTTTTTGATGTCGCTGCGGGTCTGCTCCGCCGACTCGCGGGCGCGCTTATTGGCCATGACCTGGCGGGCGAAAATCTCGCCGTCGGCGGGATGCTCGGCAAAATAGATCTCGAGATTGTGCTTGAGAAAATCGGTCAGCGCGTCCTTGATGAAGACGTTGGTGATGGCCTTCTTCGTCTGGTTCTCGTAGGAGGTCTGCGTGGAAAAGCTGTTGATGATGAGGATGAGGCAGTCCTCGATGTCGGCAAAGCCGATCTTGCTCTCATTTTTCTTGTATGCGCCCACCGTCTTGAGATACTTGTCCGCCGCATAGACAAACGCAGTGCGCACCGCCTTGTCGGGCGAGCCGCCGTGCTCGAGAAAGCTGGAATTGTGGTAGTATTCGATGCGGTTGACCGCATTCGAGAAGCAGAAGGCCACCTCGGCGCGCAGCTTGTAGTCGTCCTTGTCCTCGCGGTCGCGGCCGCTACATTCCAGCGTCCAGAGCATCGGCTCGGTCAGCGCCGTGCCGTTTGCGATCTCGCGGATATAGTCGGCGATGCCGTTTTCGTAGACAAATTCCTCGGTGTCAAAGCCGCCGTCCGCGTTTTCATAGTGCAGGACGAATTTCAGCCCCTTGTTGACGACCGACTGGCGCTGGAGCGTCCCCTCAAAAAAGTCGCGCGGGATGGCGATGTCGGTGAAGACGTCGAGGTCGGGCCGCCAGCGGATGATGGTGCCGCGCTTTTTGCCCCGCTTCTCCAGCGGATGCGTTTCCAGCTCGCCTGCGGGTTCTCCCTTGGCAAACCTGATGGAATGCATCTCGCTGCCGTCGTAGGAGCTGACCTCCATAAATTCGGAGGAATACTGCGTGGCGCAGGCGCCGAGGCCGTTGAGCCCGAGCGAATAGCCGTAGGCCGCGCCCTCGTCGTTGTTGTTGTATTTGCCGCCCGCGTACAGCTCGCAGTAGACCAGCTCCCAGTTGTAGCGCCCCTCTCGCTCGTTGTACCCGAGCGGGACGCCGCGGCCGAAATCCTCGACCTGCAGGGTGTGGTCGCGCCAGACCGTGACGATGATTTCGCTGCCGTGACCTTCGCGCGCCTCGTCCACCGAGTTGGACAGGATCTCAAAAAAAGAATGCTCGCAGCCCTCAAGCCCGTCCGAGCCGAAGATGACCGCCGGGCGCTTGCGCACGCGGTCCGCGCCCTTCAGCATGGAGATGCTTTGGTTATTGTATGCGGCGGTATTCTTATCGTTTTGTGCCATATTGCCTCCGAAAGTCCCGTATATGGGACATCTTGTGTGTTATCCTTATATTAGGATACCACATCTATGATTTTTTGTCAATCGGCAACCGATATGCGGGATGCCGTTGCGAAAGCGGAAAATTTCTGCTATACTAAGGATGTAATCTTGGATTTTGTTTACACGGACCGTCGGAGACGCCGGTCTATGCAGGTTTATCACCATCCTTTTCCGAACTTCCCGAAAGGAGTCGCCGTGAAAAAAGCCGACGAATTGAAGAAACTGCGGCGCGAGAACCGCGCTCTGCGCCGCCGCATCCGCGACCTGGAGCAGCACGGCGCGCCCGCCGCACCTGCCGAACACGCAAACGACACGGCCGCCTTTGACGCAAACAATTATTTCTCCTATCTGCTGGCGCGGCTGCGGCAGAAAAGCCTGTTTGCCCGCGCTGAGAAGATCACGCGCTATTTCCGCAGCTCGATCTGGGTCACGCGCCTGTTCCGCTGCGGTATGCTCATCTATCAGTATTTGCAGGCGGGCGCTTTCGTCCTTCTGTACACCGCGCTGTTCATCCTCATCATTCCGATCATGCTGTCGCTCGCGCTGGCGACCCTGGTCGTGACGCTGATCCTGCGCAAGAAAAACGCGGATAAGCTCATCGCCGCCTGCATCGGGCGCGGCGTGGACGTGCGCTTCCTGCTGCCGCCATCCAAGGAGGATTTTGACCCCGAGATGATCCGCGCCGAGGCGGCGAAGACGCCGAAAGCCAGCGTCCTTGTCGTCTCCCCGTTCTTCTTCCGCCGCCGCGGCTTCGGAAACGGCGAGGACATGTACGTCTGCTGCCGCGACGAGGGGAAGAACGCCGTGATCCTGCGCAAATACTTCTTCTTTTATCTGCGCCGCCGGATGCAGCACACCGAATATTTTTCCATCACCGAGACCGTACTCGAAAAGCCGAAGGAGGACACCGAAACGCCATGCTGACTCTGCTCTACGGCACGCGCCGTGCGCGTGAAGAAATTTACCGCCGCATCCGCCGCGACACCGACGGCGCGCGGCGCGCGTACCTCATCGTCCCCGACCAGAAGGCGCTGCTCGCCGAGAGCGAGCTTGCCGCCGTGCTGCCGCCCCCCGCCGCGCTCTACAGCGATGCGGTCGGCTTTTCACGTCTGGCCAACCTCGTCTGCCGCCGCTACGGCGGTCTGACCTACAACTATGCAAACGACGGCGCAAAGGCGCTGTCCATGTACCGCGCCGCAAAGCAGGTGCGCCCGATGCTGAAGGTCTTTGCGGGCGACATCAAGCCGGCGACGCTCACCGCTCTCTGCGCGCTCTGCACCGAGTTCCGTGCGGCGGCGGTGACGCCGGACGACCTTGCCGCAGCGGCGGACAGGCTGTCCCCCGCGCCGCTCGCCGACAAGCTGCGCGACCTCTCGCTGCTGTTCACCGCCTATGAAGCGCTGCTGCACGAGCATTTTGCCGAGCAGACCGACGACCTCGACACGCTCTGCGATCTGCTCGCCGTGCACGATTTCTTCGCGGGAGCCGCGGTCTACATCGACGCCTTCGTCAGCTTCACCAAGCAGGAGCTGACCGTAATCGAACGGATGCTGTCGCGCGGCACCGACGTGACGATCGCCCTGCCCTATGCGCGCGGCGGCGGCGTTCACCTCGCGGAATGCAATGATACGCGCAAGCGGCTCATCAAGCTGGCCGCGCGCCTCGGCTGCGCATTTGACGAGCAGTATACGGCGGACGCCGAGCCGGACACCGGAAACCCGCTCGACTTTGCCAAGGCGCACATCTGGGATTTCTCCTCGGATGCGGTCTTTTCCGGCACGGTCGGTGACGCGCTGGCGGCGGTGTGCTGCACCGACCGCCGCGAGGAAGCGCGGCTGTGTGCCTGCGAAATTTTCCGCGCCGTTTCGGACGGCGCCGCCTACAGCGACATCGCCGTCGTCATGCGGAACGCCGACGACTACGCGGGCATCCTCGACCGCTATCTCGCACGCTGCGGCATCCCGTACTTCTTCTCGAAGAAGACCGACGCGGTGACCCTGCCGTCCGCACGGCTGATCCTCTCCGCCCTCTCCCTCATCGTCTGGAACTTCCGCGCGGCGGACGTGTCCGCCTACATCAAGACCGGGCTGTGCGGCCTCACGGACGATGAATGCGACCTCTTTGACGAGTACATCACCCGCTGGAACATCAACGGCGCGCACCGCTACCTCGACGGCGGGGATTTCACCATGTCGAAAAGCGGCTACACCGCCGAGGCAGTGGACGCGGCGTCGCTTGCCGACATCAACGAGATCAAGCGCAAGTTCGCCGCGCCGCTCGCCCGCCTGAGCGATTCGGTCGGCCGCGCGGGCACGGTGCGCGACTTTGCCGCCGCGCTCTTTGACTATCTGACCGACTGCGACATCAAAACGGCCTGCACGCGCCCCGAGCTCGTGCGCTACTTCGGCGTGGACCGCACGGCGGACGCCATCCGCCTGTGGAACGTGACGCTGGACGCGCTCGACACGCTGGTGGACGCGGCCGGAGATGAGACCGTCACAGCGGCGGAATTCAGCACGCTCGTCGAGCTGCTGTTTGCGGGCATCGACATCGCCGGGATCCCGACTTCGATGGATCAGGTGATGATCGGCAGCACCGACAACATCCGCATCGACCGCCGCAAGCATGTGATCGTCCTCGGCGTCAACGAGGGCACCTTCCCCGCGCCGGTCGCCGAAAGTCCGACGCTCTGCGAGGCCGAGCGGCAGGCGCTGGCCGCCGTCGGCGTGGAGCTGTCACAGTCACTGGAGCTGCGCTCGGCGCGCGAGCTCTACAGCTTTGTGCGCGTGCTCGACTTCGCCGCGGAGCGCGTCACCGTCACCTACCACAACACGGCGGCAGACGGTTCGCCGGCGCTTCCTTCTTTTGCCGTGGAGCGGCTGAAGCGCATTTTCGGCGAGAAGCTGCACACCTATCATTTCGCATCGCTTGCACCCGTCGAGCGGCTCTGCTACACGGCGGCCGCCGCCGACGAGGCTGCCGCGGCCGCCGGAGAATACGGTGACGCGCTCCGGCAGGCGCTGGAAAAGCAGGGCGTCTCCCTGCCGAAGACCAACACGGGGCGCATCGACTGCGGCGCCGCCGCGCTCACTCCCGCGGCGACCGAGACCGTCTTCGGCGAGGTGCTCCCCCTCTCGCAGTCCCGCCTCGACACCTACGGCGACTGCCATCTGAAATATTTTCTGCAATACATGCTCTCCCTTGAGGGGGACGACCCCTTCATCTTCAACCCCGCCGACACGGGTACATATGTCCACAGCATCCTCGAGCGCTTTGTGCGCGACACGCAGGCGGCCGGGCGGCGCATCGCCGACTACACGCCGGAGGAGCTGCACGCCGTCTCGGTGCGCCTCTGCGCCGAGGAAAGCGCGCGCATCATGCGCTCGTCGGGCGGCGGCAGTGCGCGGTTTCACAGCTTCTTTGACCGGATGCAGAAGAACGTGGAGCTGATCCTGCGCGATCTCGCCGCCGAGTTTGCCGAGAGCGACTGCGAGCCGCTGCTCTGCGAATACAAAATCGGCATGGACGGCGGCCATGCGCCGCTCTTCATCGACCTGCCCGCGGGCGGCCGCGCCTCGCTGCGCGGCATTGCCGACCGCATCGACGTCTGCCGCGCGGACGGAAAGACCTATCTGCGCGTGGTGGACTACAAGACCGGGAAAAAGGTCTTCCGCGAGAGTGACCTCGAAAAAGGCAGGAATTTGCAGCTGCTGATCTACCTGTTCACGCTCTGCCGCGTGGCCGACGAAAGCTTTCTCGGTCTCGTCGGCGCAAAGAGCATCGACGAGCTTGTCCCCGCGGGCGCGACCTACTATGTGGTCAAGCCCCCGACGGTCAAGCGCGACGCGCCCCCCGCGGCGGACGCGGACATCGCCGCCGAGGCGGCGGAGATGCTCGGCCGCTCCGGCTTTGTCCTCGACAGCGAGACGCTCGGCCGCATGATCGACCGCACCGAGAAAAAGGTCTTTTCCAAGAGCCTGACCCGCAAGGATGAGGACGGCATGGACGCGCTGTTTGAGACGGTGCGCGGCGCGGTTGCCGCGCTGGCGGGCGACATGCGCGCAGGCCGGATCGACTGCGAAAACACAAAACGCGGCGAAAACGGCCCCTGCCGTTACTGCGATTACGCGGCCGTCTGCCGCCGTGACCAAACGAAAGGAGAAGATGACGATGCCTGAATTCACACGGGCGCAGACCCGCGCCATTGAGGAAGACGGCCGCACGCTGCTCATCAGCGCGGCGGCGGGCAGCGGCAAGACGACCACGCTGATCGAGCGCATCATCCGCTCGATCTGCCGCACCGATCATCCGATCCCGCTCGACCGCCTGCTGATCGTCACCTTTACCAAGGCGGCGGCCTCCGAGCTGCGGCTGCGTATTTCCCATGCGCTGACCGAGGCGCTGACGAAGAACGGAAACGACCCGTTTCTCGCGCGGCAGGTCTCCCTGCTGCCGAGCGCCAAGATCTGCACGATCGACAGCTTCTATCTCGAGTTGGTGCGCCGCAACTACGCCGTGCTCGGCCTGTCCCCGTCCTTCCGCGTCGCGGACGCGGGCGAGGCGGCGCTGATCGCGCGCGAGCAGATGGAGGCCCTGATCGACGACTGCTACGACGACCGTGCCGGCGACATCGCGGGCGGTGCCGACGGCTTTGCCGCGCTGACGGGGCTGCTCTGCGGCACGAAGGACGACAACCTTGCGGACATTCTGCTCACGCTTTCCGACAAGCTCGACGCCTATCCGCGCGGCGCCGCCGCGCTCTTTGACCGGGAGCGTGAGATGCGCGCCTATGCCGAAGGCGACTTTTTCGCCTGTCCGCTCGGCGCGCGCATTGAGCGCGAGGTGCGCGACGTCTTTCTCTGCATGAAGGAGCGCTACGCCTATGCGCTCGACCTCATCCGCGCCGACGAAAAGCTGGCGGTCGCCTACGACCCCGCTTTCAGCGAGGACTACGCGGGCATCCTGCGCATGCTGGACGCGCTGGAGACCGGCTATGCGGCGGCCTTTGCCCACATCCGCACCATCGCCTTCTCCCGCCTCGGCAGTTACCGCGTCAAGGACGACCCGCACCCCTCGCTCGCCTTTATCAAATCGGTGCGTGAGGACTACAAGGACACGGTCAAGGACTTTCTCTCCGGCTGGTTTGCCGCCGACGCGGCGGCACTTGCCGACTGTCTTCGCCGCACGGCGGACGCCGCGCACGCCATCGGCGCGCTGCTGTGTGAATACGAGCGGCGCGCGCGCCTCGAAAAGCAGCGCCGCGGCGTGTGTGATTTTGCGGACATCACGCGCTACGCCCTCTCCCTCGTCACCGATGCGGACGGCGGTGACACGCCGCTGGCCGACACGATGAAGGAGGCCTACGACGCCGTCTGCATCGACGAGTACCAGGACGTCAACGCGGTGCAGGACCGCATTTTCCGCGCGATCGCAAAGCCCGGCAACCGCTTCATGGTGGGCGACATCAAGCAGAGCATTTACGGCTTCCGCGGCGCCGAGGCCTCCATCTTTGCAGGGCTGCGCAATCAATTTGCCCCCATCGACGAGGCCGCGCCCGGCGAGAGCGCGACCATCTTCATGAGCGAGAATTTCCGCTGCTCCCGCGAGGTGGTGGACTTCACCAACCTGCTTTTCGCGCGCCTGATGCCCGCGATTTCGCCCGAGACCGGCTATACGGCGGGCGACGCGCTGATCTATCGCAAGCGCGGCGACCGTTTCTCCGCCCCGGTCAGTCTGCTGCTCTGCGAAAAGCCGAAAAAGGACGCCCCGGACGCGGGACGCCCCGTCGAGGCCGAATGCATCGCCGACGAGATTGAGCAGCTCGTGCGCTTCGGTGAAAAGCAGGACGGCTCCCGCATCGGTTACGGCGACGTGGCGCTGCTCTTCCGCTCGCTGAAAGGTACGGCCGCTGACTGCGCCGCCGTTCTCCGCGCGCGCGGCATTCCCGTGGAGACCGACGCGGGTGCGGATCTTCTTGACGCACCCGAGATCCGGATCCTGCTCTGTCTGCTTGAGACGATCGACAACCCGCGCCGCGACATCAGCCTCGCGGGCGTACTGCTGTCGCCGCTCTGCGGCGTCAGCTATGACCGGCTCGCCGTGCTGCGCCGCCGTACGGACGGCGCGCGCCTGTACGAAACGATCCGCAGTCGGCTTGCGGACGAAGCGTCCGCCGATACCGACGCCGCCGATGAGGATCGCATCCGGCTGGCCGCCTTCTTCGACGATCTGACGCAATTCCGCGCGATGGCACGATGCCTGCGCGCGCCGGAGCTGATCGAGGAAATCTGCGAGCGGTTGGCCTTCACGGCGCGCGTCTGCGGTGAGGACCGCCTGCGCCGCGCCAACGTTGAGCGCTTCATCGAGGCGGCAAGACAGGCCTCCGTCGGCGGGCGCGGCAGTCTCTGCGACTTCCTGCGCTACATTCGCCGGGTAAAGGCCGACGCCAAGACGCCGCTGGCCGCCGCAAAGCCCGAGAGCGGCGCGCGCGACGCGGTGCATGTCATGACCATCCACCAGTCCAAGGGGCTGGAATACCCGGTCGTGTTCCTTGCAAACACGGAAAAGGCCTACAACACGCGCGACGAGATCGCCTCACCGCTCTTCAGCGAGACGGGCGGCTTCGGCCTGCGTCTGCGCGACGAGAGCGGCTTCTGCCTCTATGACAACCTCGTGCGCAAGTCGGTCTCGCTCGCCGTCCGCGACCGCGGGCGCGAGGAGGAGCTGCGCCTCCTCTATGTGGCGCTGACCCGCGCCCGCGAGCGGCTGTATCTGACCGCCGCGCTCGCCGACCCGGAGAAGGCGCTGGACAAGGCCGAGATCGAGAGCCGCTTCACCTCGCCCTATGTTCTGCGTGAAAAGCGCGACTTTCTCTCGCTGGTGCTGATTGCCTCGCGCGGCGAGCACCCCTTTGTCGAGACCCGCATTGTGCGCGCCGGACGCCGCCGCGGCAGCACCTCCGCATCCGACGACGCGCAGGTGACCCCGGCCGCCGCGCCGGACGCCGCTGCGCTGCGCGCGCTGAACGCGCGGCTCTCCTTCCGCTACCCCCATGCGGCAAGGACGAAAATCCCCGCCAAGATCGCCGTCTCGCTGCTCTATCCCGACATCCTCGACGACACGATGTCCGACCTGCCCATCGACGAAGATCATCTGCCGCCGATGAAGGAAACGCCGCGCTTCCTCGCCGACCGGCAGAGCGACGCGGCGCGGCGCGGCACGGCCACGCACCTCTTCATGCAGTTCTTCGACTTCGACTACGCCGCGAAAAACGGCGCGGCGGCCGAGCTGAACCGCCTCTGCGAGGCGCGCTTCCTCACGCCCGAGGACGCGGCGCTCGTCAACCTCCCGGAGGTCGAAGCCTTTCTGCGTTCCCCTCTCTTTGCGAAAATGCGCGCCGCCAAGCGCATTTTCCGGGAACAGCGCTTCAATCTGCGGCTGTGCGCCGCCGATTTTGCCGCCGACCGCGACCTGCGCGCCGCGCTTGCCGACGAGCATATTCTGGTGCAGGGCGTTATCGACTGCTTTTTCTACGACGAAAAGGGGAATATTACGCTTGTGGACTATAAGACCGACCGTCTGCACGGAAGCCGGGCAGAAGCGGCACAGGCGCTCCGCGAAAAACATGCGCGGCAGCTGACCTACTACAGGCAAGCCGTCGAAGCGCTCTGCGGCAAGCCGCCCGCGCGCGTTCTGCTCTATTCGCTCGCGCTCGGCGCCGCCGTCGAGGTCTGAGCGGTGTATTTTTCGGAAATATACCGCTTCCGCAGCGCAACCGCACGCGGATTTTGTCAAAATGACGGTTGCTTTTATCGGACGGACGGCGTATAATAGGATTGTTAAGATTGCTATTCTGATAATCGAGGTATGCTGATGAACAACGAGAAACGCGCAATGCTGACCGAAAAGGCAAAGCTGGTTCGCCGCGGCATCATCGAAAGCACGCACAGCGCGGGATGCGGACATCCCGGCGGCTCGCTCTCGGTGGCCGACATTGTGACCTATCTGTACTTTGCCGAAATGCACATCGACCCGAAGAATCCCGCCATGCCGGATCGCGACCGCTTTGTCCTCTCCAAGGGACATGCCGCGCCCGCGCTCTATGCGGCGCTGGCCAACCGCGGCTACTTCCCCGTCGAGGATCTGAAGACGCTACGCAAGACCGGCAGCTATCTTCAGGGGCACCCCGACATGAAGGGCATCCCCGGTGTGGACATGTCCACCGGGTCCCTCGGCCTCGGCTTCTCCGCCGCCTGCGGCATCGCGCTGGCGGGCAAATGCACCGACGCACCCTACCGCGTGTACTGTGCGGTCGGCGACGGCGAGAGCGAGGAGGGACAGGTCTGGGAGGCGGCGATGTTTGCCGCGCACTACGCTTTGGACAATCTGACCGTGTTTCTCGACTTCAACGGCCTCCAGATCGACGGTAAAATCACCGACGTCATCGACCCGACCCCGCTTGACGAAAAGTTCCGTGCGTTCGGCTGGAACGTCGTCGTGATCGACGGACACAATTTCGACGAGATCGAAAGCGCCGTCGAGGCGGCAAAGGCGCACAAGGGCAAGCCGACCGCGGTCATCGCGCACACGGTCAAGGGCAAGGGCGTGTCCTTCATGGAAAATCAGGTCGGCTGGCACGGCAAAGCGCCGAACGACGAGCAGTATGCCGCAGCGATGGCAGAGCTTTGAGGAGGGCATGACAATGGCAGATAAGAAAGCAACCCGCGAGGCCTACGGCGACACGCTCGTCGAGCTCGGCGCGGCATATAAGAACCTTGTCGTCCTCGACGCGGACCTCGCGGAGGCGACCAAGACCTGCAAATTCAAGGCGGCATATCCGGACAGATTTTTTGACTGCGGTATCGCCGAGGGCAACATGATGGGCGTGGCGGCAGGCCTTGCCGCGGCGGGCATGATTCCGTTTGCCTCCAGCTTTGCGATGTTTGCCGCGGGCAGAGCCTTTGAGCAGATCCGCAACTGCATCGGCTACCCGCACCTCAATGTGAAGATCGGCGCAACGCACGCCGGCATCACGGTCGGCGAGGACGGCGCGACCCACCAGTGCAACGAGGACATCGCGCTGATGCGCACCATCCCCGGCATGACGATCATCAACCCCGCCGACGCCGTGGAAGCACGCGCCGCCGTCAAGGCTGCAATCGAGATGAAAGGCCCGGTCTACCTGCGCTTCGGCAGATACGCCGTGCCGGTCATCAACGATGAAAACTACCGCTTCGAGATCGGGCGCGGCGTGGAGCTGCGCGACGGCTCCGACGTTTCGATCGTCGCCAGCGGTCTGACCGTCTCGATGTCGCTTGAGGCAGCCGAGCTGCTCCGCGCCGACGGCATCAGCGCCCGCGTCATCAACATTCACACGATCAAGCCGATCGACGAGGCGCTGCTCGTCAAGGCGGCCAAGGAGACCGGCGCCGTGGTCACCGCGGAGGAACACAGCATTATCGGCGGTCTCGGCGGGGCTGTCGCCGAGGTTCTCTCGGAGAAGATGCCCGTGCCGATGCGCCGCGTCGGCATCAACGACAAGTTCGGCAAGAGCGGACAGGTCCCCGACCTGCTCGCCGCCTACGGTCTGACCGCGGAACACATCGCCGAGGCCGCCCGCGAGCTTGTCGCGGTGAAAAAGGAACTGCAAAAGTAAAAAGCCATCAAAAAAGCCGACCTTGCGGTCGGCTTTTTTGCGTTTCTATGCTGCCGTCTCACTCGTCGGTCTCGGAGAAGTTCTCCTTGCCGACGCCGCAGAGCGGACACTCAAAATCCTCGGGGACATCCTCCCACGCCGTACCCGGCGCAATGCCTCCCTCGGGATAACCTTCTTCTTCATCGTAGATCCAGCCGCAGGCATCACATACATACTTCATCTTTCTCTTCCCTCCTGTCCGTGTGTGATTTTCTGCATATCCCGCGCGCGGCGGGTCCGCCGGCATACCATACGGTATTCGCCGGATGCATACAAAATAATTTTCCTCTTGCATTTTCGCCGCATTTCATATAGAATGATGAGGTACATTCCAAGTCGGAGGCGCTTATGCAATTCTCGATCTTTATTCTCGAGCTGATCGGCACGGTCGCGTTTGCCGTTTCGGGTGCGATGGTCGCGCTGAAAAAGAATATGGACATCTTCGGCGTGGCGATCCTCGGGCTGACCACGGCAGTCGGCGGCGGCGCGCTGCGCGACATCCTGCTGGGCAACACCCCGCCCGTCATGTTCCGCGCGCCGGTCTACGCCCTGCTGGCCATCTTTATCTCCATCGTGATCTTTATCCCGCAGGTGCGGCATCTGCTGACGCACAACCATGCGCTCTATGACCGCATGATGCTGGTGATGGACTCGCTCGGCCTCGGCATCTTCACCGTGGTGGGCATCAACACCGCCTACGAGCTGTCACACGACTACACGTTCTTTCTGCTGGTCTTCGTCGGCACGATCACCGGCGTCGGCGGCGGCGTGCTGCGCGACGTATTGGCCGGGGACACCCCCTATATCTTCGTCAAGCATGTCTACGCCTGCGCGTCGGCGGTCGGCGCGATTCTCTGCGCCGCTCTCTATGTACCGCTCGGCAAGGCACCCGCCATGTTTCTCGGTGCGGCGACCGTCATTATTATACGCCTGCTTGCCGCACATTACAAGTGGAGTTTACCACATAGCCGTGAAAAATAATCGCCGCTTTCTTTCGCAAAATAGACAAAAAGAATGCCGATGTCGGAGACATCGGCATTCTTAAGTTGATAATGAAGGTCTGATAAAGCCTATCGCATTATGCCAATCAGGCTCCCTCTGACGAGGGAGCTGTCAACGGAGTTGACTGAGGGAGAGATAACGAACAGTAATACTGGTACGCTTATTTATTCCGTGTAGCATCTCTCCCTCCGTCACGCTTCGCGTGATGTTTCCCGCAAGGGAAACTCATTAGGAACGCTTGCGTTCCGGGTCACGTCTCCCCCGTCAGGTGGAGGCTTGGTTAGATGCGCATTGTATGCTTTTTCTGCAACCCGAATGTCGATAGCAAAAGCATCGGCATTCTTTTTCGTTTTGCAAATGACTTACTTTGTGTTGTCGCCGTAGCGCTTGATCTTCTGCGTCGTGGTCTTTTCCAGCGGCTCTTCGAGGATCTCGACGACCTTGATGTGCTTGTAGTTCGGCATCTGCGCATTGACCGCCTGCACGACGGCGCGCACCTCGCTCTGCACCTCGTCGGCGCTCGGCACATGGCCGAGCTTCTCGCGCAGGACGGTGGCATTCGGGTAAATCTTCGCCTTGACGCAGGGCTCATCGCCGCGCCTTGCCTCGATCACCAGGGCCTCACCCACGCTGTCAAACTGCGCAAGGCGGGTCTCCAGCTCCTCGGGGTAGATGTTCTTGCCGTTGGCCGTGACGATGACGTTCTTGCTTCTGCCGCAGATATAGAGCGCGCCGCGCTCGTCCATGCGGCCGAGGTCGCCGGTGCGGAACCAGCCGTCCCGCAGTACGGCGTCGGTCGCCGCGGGATCATTGTAGTAGCCGAGCATCACGTTGTCACCGCGGGCAACGATCTCACCGACGCCCTCGTCGTTCGGCGCGTCGATGCGGATGGTCACGCCGGGCAGCGGAACGCCGACCGACTCCGGATCATAGAAGAAATCGTTGTTGCAGGCCAGCAGCGGAGAGGTCTCGGTCAGGCCGTAGCCCTGGTAGAGCGTAAAGCCGAGCGCGTTGAAGTCCAGTGCAAGCTCCGCGTCCAGCTTGGCCGCACCCAGAATGAACGTGTGCAGCTTGCCGCCGAGCGACTTCTTCACCTTGGCACAGATCGCATAGCGGATAAAAAACGGCACCTGTCCGAGCGCAACCGCCAGCGGTTCGGTCTCAAACAGCGTCTTGTACTTCTCGGGACATCCCGCGATTACCGAGGCGCGGATGCGCTTATGCAGGGCGACCAGCAGCGCGGGGACGACCGTGAGCACGGTCGGCTGATATTCCGCCGCATTCTTGGCAATCTTGGTCAGGCCGTCGCAATAGGCGATGCTGACGCCGGCGGCAAGCGCATAGAGGCAGTTCATGGTGCTCTCATACGTATGATGCAGCGGCAAGATCGACAACGTCTTGTCGCCGGGCGCAAAGCGGATCACCCGCATGGAATAATAGATGACCGAGCAGATGTTGTACTGCGACAGGCAGACGCCCTTGGAGTTGCCGGTCGTGCCGGACGTGAACAGCAGGATCTGCATCGCGTCGCGCGGGATCTCCAGTGCATTCACCGCGGCAAAATCGGTGCGGTGATCGGGCTGGGACATCGCGGCAATCTCGGAGAAAAAGTAGGGCTGTACACCTGCGCCGAGCGTGGGGTACAGCTTCTTCGCCGCCTCCTCATCGAAGCAGATGGCCGCACATTCCGCCGCGTTCATAAAGTCCCGGACGTCCGCCGCAGACAGCTCCTTGTCCAGCGGAACGGCTACGCCGACCGTCGCGGCGGCGACATAGGCCAGCACCCATTCAAAGCGGTTTCTGCCGATGACGGCGATGTGCTTACCGCCGAGCCCGGCGCGCAGGAATGCGCTGCACAGCGCGTAAAAGCGGTCGCGCAGCTCAATAAAAGAGATATACGTATATTTCCCCTCGGCGACACGCAGCTGAAACGCGGGGCGGCGGCCGTAGGACGCTGCCATACCGTTCATCAGCTCGCGAAAATCCGCATAGCGGGGTGCTTTATAAATCTGCATTTGCATTTTTTCTGTTGCCTCCTTGACAAAACGGAGTTTTGCGTGTATGATTATTATATCAACATTCTGTCGGAAAATCAACAGCCAATCCAATTCAAGATGCTGTGTTTGCGACAACTGTACATAATCTGTACGAAAATTCACAAAAGATACACGGAGGTTTCCCATGGCAGAAAACAGACGCGTTCGCATGACCAAAAAGATCATCAAGGATGCACTGCTGGAGCTTCTCGACAAGAAACCGCTCGATAAGGTCACCGTCACCGACATCTGCAACACGGCGGACCTGAACCGCTCGACCTTTTATGCGCACTATGAGGATGCGGCGCAGGTGCTGCGCGAGATCGAGTCCGACGTCATGCAGCAGCTGCCGGTGGACTCGGACTTTCTCACCGAGGGCAGCGGCGAGCGTTTCTTCAGCATGCTCACCGATTTCTTCCGCTATGTGAAGGAAAACGAGAAGCTGTTCCGCATCCTGCTCTTAAAGACCGGCCGGGTCAACTTCAATCAGCGCCTGGCCTCCACCATCATGGGCAAGTATCACAAGCAGAACCTCGTCCGCGACTCGCTGATCGAGCGCTACCAGTATATCTATTGCGTGAACGGCGCGCTGGAGCTGCTCAAGGAGTGGGTCAGCAGCGGCTTCCCCATCGACGAGCACAAATTTGCCGAGATCATCATGCGGATGTCCATGCAGGCCAGCAGCCTCGACAATATGGAGCTGTAAAAAGCAGCGTCTCGGCTCCCCTGTGCAAGGGGTGAGCTGTCACCGACAGGTGACTGAGGGGTTGTTTTTTACTCTGTAACAATCCCTCCGGTGCGCGTGATGTTTCCCGCAAGGGAAACTCATTAGGAACGCAGCGCGTTCCGTACCACACTCCCTTTGCCGGGGGGAGGCATAGATAGAACGACGCCATTCGGCGGGAGGCAGGCGGCACCACATCCAAGCCTTCCCCCTTGGGGAAGGTGTCGCCGAACGGCGACGGATGAGGGCATGCAGGCAGCCGGCACAGCATAGTGCGATGTTTTGCTTTGCGCAATCCCTCATCAGGCGCTGCCGGGATGTTTTTCGGTTTCGCTCGCGAAATCGTCGGTGTTTAGCCGACGAAGAAAAACTCCGCGAGACGCTGCGCGTCTCGTACAGCTCTTCCCCACCGGGGAAGCCTATATAGCAGTTCCCGGACTTGCCGGATTCGGATGCAGAAGATGCGTTTTGCCGATGCAGCCTTATTTCCATAAGGCAAATCGGCAAACGCGGCTAACAAAAAGAACGCTTGCCTGCGGCAAGCGTTCTTTTTGCGGTCTGCGCCGAAGGCGGCAGTCCCCCCACCGCCGCAGGCGGATGCAGAAGTCCGGCAAAAGGCGCTCAAGCTGTATTGTCATACAGCGAGCGCCTTTTGCCGGGGTAGACCGACGAAAACCGCACCGCAGCACCCGGACTTGCCGGATTCGGATGCAGAAGATGCGTTTTGCCGATGCAGCCTTATTTCCATAAGGCAAATCGGCAAACGCGGCTAACAAAAAGAACGCTTGCCTGCGGCAAGCGTTCTTTTTGCGGTCTGCGCCGAAGGCGGCAGTCCTATTTTTTAGAACATGGGAACGACGGCGCCCTCATAATGCTCTTCGATGAACTTCTTGATGGTCTCGCTCTTGAGAACCTCTGCAAGGGCAAGCACACCTTCGTTCTTCTCGTTGCCTTCCTTGACGACGAGGATGTTTGCAAAGGTCTCCGCTGCCTCGGAATCGGCTGCCTCAACGGCGATGGCGTCCTTCACCTTCAGGCCGGCTGCCAGTGCGTAGTTGCCGTTGATAACGGCGACTGCGACGTCATCGAGCACGGTCGGAAGCAGCGCCGCTTCCATCTCAACGATGTCAAAATTCTTGGGGTTCGAGGTGATGTCCACCTTGGTTGCGTTCAGGCCGACGCCGTCCTTCAGCGTGATCAGCCCCTGTGCGGCGAGCAGCTGGAGCGCACGTGCCTCGTTGGTTGCATCGTTCGGAACAGCGATCTTTGCGCCGTCCGGCAGAGCTGCCAGCGACTTCACCGTGCCGGCATAGACGCCGAAGGGCTCGTAGTGGATCGCAGCAACCGAAACGAGGTGCGTGCCGCGGCTCTGGTTGAACTCATTCAGATAAGGGGTGTGCTGAAAGTAGTTTGCATCCACTTCGCCGTCCTCGGTTGCCGTGTTCGGAATGACATAGTCATCGACCACGGTGATCTCGAGGTCGTAGCCCTTTTCGGCCATCAGCGGCTTGCACTGCTCGAGAATCTCGGCGTGCGGCGCAGAGGTTGCGGCGACCTTGAGGACTTTCTTCTCGGTCTTGGGCTCGGTTGCATCAGAGGATGCAGAGGTGTTGTCGCCGGAGGTGGTGTCCGGCGCGGTGTTCCCGCAGGATGCGAAGCCAACGCAGAGCAGTGCGGCAACAAGGATGAGGGAAAGCAGCTTTTTCATGGTTTTGGTCTCCTTAAAAGTAGTTTTTTGTTTTTTATGTGAATGGGTGTGTGCGCTTATTTGCGGATGCGCTTGTCGCTCTTCTTGGCGACGGCGCTGAGTACCTCCTGCATGATCTGCACCAGCAGGATAATGAGCAGCGATGCGGCGTACATCATGGTCGAATTGGAGCGGTAAATGCCGTACTGAATGGCCAGCTGACCGAGGCCGCCGCCGCCGACAAGGTAGGTCATCGGGGTGTAGCCGAGAATGGTGGTGATGGCGATCGCCGAGCCGACGAGCAGCGACGGCTTGGCCTCGGGGATGAGCACCTTGCAGATGATCTGAAAGTTGTTCGACCCCATCGACTGCGCCGCCTCAATGACGCCGCCGTCCACCTCGCGGAGCGAGGACTCGATCATGCGGGCCACAAAGGGGGCTGCCGCGATCACCAGATACACGATGAACGCCTTGTTGCCGAGCTTGCTGCCGACCATCGCCTTGGCGACCGGCTGCGTCAGGATCAGGAGGATGATGAACGGGATCGAGCGCAGGACGTTGACAATCACGCCAACGACCGTGTTGACAGCCTTGTTCGGGAAGAGGCTGCCGGAGGTTGTGCCGTACAGCAGGACGCCGAGCGGGATGCCGATGACATAGGCGAGCAGCGTGGACACGACCGTGACATAGAGCGTATCCCACACGCCCTGCGTGAGCATCTGAATGAGCTGTTCAGTTGCCATCCGTATACACCTCCTCGGAGAATGCAAGCCCCGTGTGCTGCATGTAGTCCAGCACACGCGCCTGCGCACTTTCATCGGCGGGGAGCTGGAGCACCATCTGCCCGTACACCTTGCCGCCGAGGGACTTTGTGTTTGCGAAGACGATGTTGACCGCCGCGCGGCACTCCATCGTCATCTTGGAGATGATCGGCTCGGCCGTGTCGCTGCCGTCGAAGGTCACGCGGATGCAGCGCGAGCCGAGCACGCTCTCGATACCCTCGCCGCCCTGCGGCATAATCAGCCGGCGGGCGATCGCCGATTTCGGCCGGAGAAAGACCTCGCTGACAAGCCCCTCCTCGGCAATCTCGGAGGCGTCGATGACAGCCACGCGGTTGCAGATCTTTTCAATGACGCGCATCTCGTGCGTGATGACCACGATCGTGACGCCGAGGCGCTGGTTGATCTCCCGCAGCAGATCGAGGATCTGCACGGTGGTCGTCGGGTCGAGGGCGCTGGTCGCCTCGTCACAGAGCAGCACATGCGGCTCGGTGGCAAGGGCGCGGGCAATGGCAACGCGCTGCTTCTGCCCGCCGGAAAGCTGAGACGGATAAGATTTTTCTTTGTCGGCGAGGCCGACCATATCCAGCAGCTCCCGTGCCCGCTTGATTGCCTGCGGCCGTTTGACCCCGGCGATCTCGAGCGGGTAGGTGATATTGTCAAGCGCGGTGCGCTGGGCAAGCAGGTTGAAGCCCTGGAAGATCATCCCGATCTTCTGCCGCGCCGCGAGCAGCTCGCGTCTTGAGAGCGAGAGCATCGACTTGCCGTCCACCAGCACGTCGCCCTCGGTGGGAAGCTCCAACAGATTGATGCATCGCACAAGGGTAGACTTCCCTGCACCGGAAAGTCCGATGATACCGAAGATGTCACCGTCCTGAATCGTCAGGTTGATGTTCTTCACCGCCGTGAAGTCACCTGCGGCACCGTGATAGGTCTTCGCCAGATTTCGGATCTCGATCATAGCCGTTCCTTTCACAGACTGCGATTTTTATAAAAAGAAGCGGAAAACCTCTCGGCTTTCCGCTTTACATACACAGAAAAAGAATAACCGCGAGATTTATTTTGCACGACAAAGGCTGCGCATAGACATCATGCCCATGCACATGCACATCATAGCCATTGCAAAATAACCAAGCATTGTTTTTCTCCGTTTCTTTGTTGATGTGTCGATTATACGCCCGCCGCCGCAAAATGTCAATAGAAAATTCGCACATTGGTGAAATTACGGTGTTTTGCGGCAAAATGCGGCATGAGACACGCCTTTTTTTGTGCGGGTTAACCTACATTTACAGTAGGATAATGCCCGCTCCGGCGCAATCTTTCTCCATCGCCTCCGGCCAGACCGAGGACTGCACCTCGCCGATGTGCGCCTTTTCCAGCATCAGCATACAGAGGCGGGACTGCCCGATACCGCCGCCGACGGTCAGCGGCAGCGTGCCGTCTGCAATCATCTGATGGTAGGCATACTTCATTCTGTCCTCACATCCGGCGGCCGCCAGCTGTGCCGCCAGCGACTTCTCGTCCACGCGGATGCCCATCGAGCTCAGCTCGATCGCGCAGTTCAGCACGTCGCTCCACATGAGCAGGTCGCCGTTGAGCGACCAGTCATCATAGTCGGGCGCACGGCCGTCGTGGCGCGAGCCGTCGCGGAGCCTGCCGCCGATCTGCATGATGAAGACGGTCCTGTGCTCCCGCGTGATGCGGTTTTCGCGCGCATGCGGGTCAAGGTCGGGATAGAGGTCGGCCAGCTCCTGCGACGTGATGAAGAACGGGGTCTCGCAGGTCATGTGCGTCAGCTGCGGGTAGCTCGCCTTGACGGTCAGATGCGTTGCGCAGATGGCGCGGACGATCGAGGTGACGGTGGCGCGGAGATAATCCGCAGTGCGCTGGTCGCGCGTGATGATCTTCTCCCAGTCCCACTGATCCACATAGATGGAATGCAGATTGTCCGCGTCGTCATCGCGGCGGATCGCGCTCATATCGGTGTAAAGCCCCTTGCCGACGCGGAAGTTGTAGCGCATCAGCGCCATGCGCTTCCACTTGGCCAGCGACTGCACGACCTCGGCCTCGCCGCCGATCTCCTTCATCGTAAAGTGAACCTTGCGCTCCACGCCGTTCAGATCATCGTTGATGCCGCTGTCGGCGCGGACGATGACCGGCGCGGTGACGCGCTCCAGGTTGAGCGCCGCCGCCAGCACGCGCTCAAAGGTATCCTTGACGATCTTGATGGCGCGCTGCGTCTCGAAAATGTCCAGCACGGGTCTGTAGCCCGCGGGAAAAATCATGTTCTGCATTCTTCTACACTCCGATGCCGAAAAACTGGCCTTATCATAGCACATCCGCGCGCACTTTGCAAGAGGCAGTGCGCGGAAAACATCAGCGAAAAGGGAAAATGCGGTCATTTTTTGCATTTACGCCGCCCGCGCGGCAGCCTATAATGAAAGGTAAATACGTTTTTCGGAGGTTGAACCATGGAGATCAGAAAGATCGGCATTGCGGGCGCGGGCCTGATGGGTGCCAGCATGTCACAGATTTTTGCACGCCGCGGCTACGACGTCGTGGTCTACGACGCGTTTGAATCGGCGCTGGAAAAAGGCAGACGGCTGGTGGAACTGAACCAGGCGGCGCAGGTCGAGGCGGGCGAGGTGACCGCGGCCGAGGCTGCGCAGACGCTCGCCGCGCTCCGCTTCACAAGCGAGCTTGACGCGCTTGCCGACCGCGACATCATCATCGAGAGCATCATCGAAAAGCTGGACGTCAAGCAGGAATTCTGGGCGAAGCTCTCGTGCCTCGTCCGCCCCGGGGCGATCCTCACCACCAACACGTCGGGGCTGTCCATCGACAGCATCGCCGTGAATATCGCGGGCAAGCATCGCTTTCTCGGGATGCACTGGATGAACCCGGCGCATCTGATCCCCTGCATCGAGATCATCCGCGGCAGCGAGACCGACGACGCCTCCACCGAGGCGGTCATCGCGCTGGCACACGCCGTCGGCAAGAAGACCACCGTCTGCAAAAAGGACGTCCCCGGCTTTATCCTCAACCGGATTCAGCTTGCCATCCTCCGCGAGTGCATCTCACTGGTCGAGGACGGCATCGCCGACGTCGCGGACGTGGACGCCTGCATGAAATACGGCCTCGGCTTCCGTTATGCGGCGTTCGGCCCGTTTGAGGTCGTGGATTTCGGCGGCATCGACACCTTCCACCACATCGCGTCCTACCTGAACGCCGAGCTGTGCAATGCAACCGATGTGCAGAAGCTGCTGGACGACCACTACAAGCGCGGCGAGTTCGGCGTCAAGAGCGGCAAGGGCTTTTACGATTATGCGGACGGCAGGGACGCCGAGGCGCTCCGCGACCGCGACGAAAAGTTTCTCAAAATCTACAACGCGCTGTACAGGGATTGAGGGGAATGCAAACGCATTGCGCGACAGGGCTTGCTTCCGCCGCGCCTTGCGGTTCTGACCCGACCTCAAAAAAGCGGACTGCCGACGGCAGTCCGCTTTTTTTATGCAAACAACTTTGCAACCGTATAGGTCAACCATGCGGCGGCGTAGGCGACGGCGAGGTCAAAGCCGATGACGGCGGCCGTCCGCCGTGCACCGCATTCACGGCGGAGTACCGCGACCGTGGCGGCGCAGGGCGTATACAGCAGCGAGAAGACCAGAAATGCCGCCGCCGAGGCGGGCGTGAACAGCGCGCGCACCGCGCCGTCTGCCGAAAGGCCGCCGGCCAGCACGCCGAACGTGGAAAGAATGGTCTCCTTGGCGAAGAAGCCGAGCAGCAGCGCGGACGCCGCCGTCGCATTGCCGAAGCCGAGCGGCGCAAACACCCTTGCAAGCAGACGGCCGATCCCGTACAGCAGGCTGTCCTCCGGGACGGTCGTAAAGCCGCCGAAGCCGAGATGCTCCAGCAGCCAGACCGCCGCCGAAGCGAGAAAAATCAGCGTCCCGGCGCGGACGGTGAAGTCGCGGCATTTTTCCCCCACGGCGGCAAGCAGTGTGCGCAGATGCGGCAGACGGTAGGGCGGCAGCTCCAGGGCAAAGGCGTCGGGTGCATCCGCACCGGCGCGCGACAGCAGCGCGGCGCCGAGCAGCGCCGCCGCAAAGCCGCCCGTATAGAGGAGGAAGATCGGGAAAAAGCCCGCCGCGGGAAAGAGCGCGGCCGTGATGAGTGCGAAAACGGGCACGCGCGCCGGGCAGCAGACAAACGGCAGGCAAAAATACAGGATGCGCCGCTCCCGCGGCGAAGCGATGCGCGCCGCCATCACGGCGGGGACGGTGCAGCCGAAGCCGACGCAGAGCGGGAAGAACGCCCGCCCCGAAAGGCCGAAGCGCGCAAGCAGCGGATCGCAGAGAAAAGCCATGCGCGCGGCGAGTCCGCTGTCTTCGAATATCGACAGACTGAGAAACAAGAGCGCGACCTGCGGCAAAAAGCCGAGCACACCGAGCACACCCGCGCACACACCGTCCAGCAAAAAGGAGGCGAGCATCGGCTGCACCGCAAAGCGCGCACAGCATACCGCGAGCGGCGCGCGGATGCAGGCATCGAGCAGCGCGTCAAATCCCGCTTTCAGCCGGGCGCCGACGCCGCCGAACGACAGAAGCAGCAGGGCGGCAACCAGTAAAAACGCAAGCGGAAGCCCGACGGCGGGGCGCAGGACAATGCGGTCGATCCGGTCGTCCCGGCTCTCTTTCCGCGTCGAGACGATCGCCGCGGCGGCAGCCGCGCGCGGATTGAACCCGCCCTGCGGGATCGGCGCGTGCCGTGCGGCGGCAAGCAGGGCGTCAATGCCCTCTCCGCGCCGTGCCGAGATCAAAACGGCGGGGATGCCGGTTGTGCGCGTGAGTGCGCAAAGGTCGATCCGCACACCGCGCTTTTCCAGCTCATCCGCCATGTTCAGCGCCAGCACCATCGGGCGGCGGAGCGCCGCCAGCTCGGCCGCAAGGTGCAGGCTGCGCTCAAGCGCGGCGGCCTCCGCGACCTGCACGATCACGCCGCCGCTCCGCATCAGCGCCTCGACGGCGGCGCGCTCGTCCGCGCTGTGCGGCGTGAGCGCATACAGGCCGGGCAGATCGACCGCCGTATAGACTTCCCCGCCGTGCGCGAACCGCCCCGCCGCCGCATCGACGCTCACCCCGGCGAAGTTGCCCGTGCGCCGATGCGCGCCGCACAGGCGGTTAAACAGCGTGCTTTTGCCCGAATTGGGATTGCCGCACAGAATCAGCTCTGTCAGTCCCGCTCACCTCCACTCCTGCCGCCGCGCGGCGGCTCATTGCGATCCGCACGCCGGACACGCGCACGACGCACCCGTACCGCGCGGCAAAAACCACCTCGACCGACGCGCCGCGCACGAGGCCGAGGCTCTCAAGATACCGACGGCGCGCGGCGTCGGACGGCAGCGCGGCAATACGGCATCGGTCGCCGCGCAAAAGCTCGGATATGCGCATATTTCGTCACTCTTTTCCGAAAAAGTCTTGTATTGCTGCCTAAAGATATGTATAATAATAGGATGGTATGTGGATTTTCATGCGGAAAGGAGGGGTTTTCGTGAATGACCTGCTCGGCGCGGCGCTGCGCTGCCCCCTGTGCGGCGAGGCGCTTGCCGTCTGCGGCAATTCGCTCGTCTGCGCGGGCGCAAGGCGGCACACCTACGACATGGCGCGCGCCGGCTACGTCAACCTGAACACCCATCTTCCGCAGAGCGGCGACACCGCGGAAATGGCGGCGGCGCGGCAGGCATTTCTGCGGCGCGGCAGCTACGCGCCGCTGGCCGCCGCACTGACGCGCTCGGCCGCGGCCTATGCGCCCTCCTTCGACCTGCTGTGCGATGCGGGCTGCGGCGAGGGCTATTACACCGAGGCCGTCGGCGAAAGGTTTGCCGCCGTACTCGGCGCCGACCTCTCCAAACACGCGCTCGCCCTCGCGGGCAAGAGCGCAAAGCGCGCAGGCCTTGCGCAAAAGCTGCTCTACACGGCGGCGAGCGTCTATGCCCTGCCGCTCGGGAGCGGCACCTGCGACTGCGTGGTGAGCGTGTTTGCCCCGATCGCCGCGGAGGAGACCTTCCGCGTGCTGAAACCGGGCGGCATCCTCCTGACGGCGGCCGCCGGGCGCGACCACCTCACCGAGCTGAAGTCCGTGCTCTACGATACGGTGATCCCGAACGACACGCGCCGCGACTACCCGGAAAATCTCGCGCTGCTGCGCACCGAGAATCTGCGCTTTACCGTCGAACTCGCAAAAAGCGACATCTACCCGCTCTTTACGATGACACCCTATTTCTACCGGACACAAAAGGAGCGCGCCGCGCGCCTCGGCGCACTCGATGCGCTGACCGTCACGCTCGACTTTGAACTTCGTGTATACAAAAAGGAAGGCTAAATGTTCAGTCTGATTATTCCGATGTACAACGAGGAGGCCATCCTCCCCGCCACGCTGGCGACCCTGCACGCCTACATGCAGACGCACTTCGATGACTACGAGATCCTCTTCTCGGACGACGGCTCGACCGACCGCTCGCGCGAGATCGTCGAGACCTGCGGCCTGCCGCATGTGCGCGTGATTTCCTATGCGAAGAACCGCGGCAAGGGCTGCGCCGTGCGGCAGGGGATGCTCGCGGCGGCGGGCGATGTGCGCCTGTTCACCGACTGTGACCTCGCCTACGGCACCGACGTGATCCGCCGTCTGTACGACATGTTCGTGTCAAATCACTACGACGTCATCATCGGCTCGCGCCGCATCGGCGAAGACGGCTACGCCGGGTATACCCCGCTGCGCCGTCTGGCCTCCAAGGCCTATATCAAGCTGCTCTGCACCGTCGGCGGCTTCAGGCTCAGCGACTCGCAGTGCGGCTTCAAGGCCTTTTCGGCGGCGGCCGCCGAGGCGGTCTTCTCCCGCTGCGAGACCGACGGCTTCGCCTTCGACTTTGAGGCGATCATGACCGCCGTCTCGCTCGGTTATTCCATCGGCGAAATTCCCGTGCGGATCGTCAACCACCGCGCCTCCAAGGTACACGTCTTCTCCGACAGCTTCAAGATGCTGCACGACCTCGCCGACATCCGCCGCCGCGTGCGCGCACGGCAAAGAAGTGAAAAATAATCTGCATTTTTGCACACCGAACTTGCACAGGACATGCAGAAATGCTATAATGATTGCGAATACGATCGCGTCACTGCGAGAAAGGATACAACTATGGACATCAAACAGGAATCTCTCCAGGCACATTACAACTGGAAAGGCAAGATCGAGGTTATTTCGCGCTGCCGCGTCAACGACCGCCACGACCTGTCGATTGCCTACACCCCCGGCGTTGCACAGCCCTGCCTTGAAATCCAGAAGGACTACAACAAGTCCTTTGAGCTGACCCGCCGCTCCAACCTTGTCGCGGTCATCACCGACGGCACCGCCGTGCTCGGCCTCGGCGACATCGGCCCCGAGGCGGGTATGCCCGTCATGGAGGGCAAGTGCGCACTCTTCAAGGAGTTTGCCGACGTAGACGCCTTCCCGCTCTGCATCCGCACGAAAGACACCGAGGAGCTGATCCGCACGATCTACCTCATCTCCGGCTCGTTCGGCGGCATCAACCTCGAGGACATCAGCGCCCCCCGCTGCTTCGAGATTGAGAGACGTCTGAAGGAGATCTGCGACATCCCGGTCTTCCACGATGACCAGCACGGCACGGCGATCGTCTGTGCGGCGGCGCTCATCAATGCGCTTAAGGTCGTCGGCAAGAAGATCGGCGACATCAAGCTCGTCATCAACGGCGCAGGCAGCGCAGGCATCTCGATCGGCCGTCACCTCTTAAACCTCGGCCTGAAGAACCTCGTCATGGTGGATCGCTTCGGCGCGATCTACGAGGGCAAGCCCGAGAACAACCCCGCGCAGGAGGAGATGGCGAAGATCACCAACCGCGCGATGGAAAAGGGCACGCTTGCCGACGCGATGAAGGGCGCAGACGTGTTCATCGGCGTCAGCGCTCCCGGCATCGTTTCGCGCGAAATGGTCGCCTCGATGGCGAAGGACGCGATCGTCTTCCCGATGGCCAATCCCACGCCCGAGATCATGCCCGACGAGGCGCTGGCCGCAGGCGCGCGCGTCGTCGGCACGGGCCGCAGCGACTTCCCCAACCAGATCAACAATGTCCTTGCCTTCCCCGGCATCTTCCGCGGCGCGCTGGACTGCCGCGCCTCGCAGATCAACGAGGAGATGAAGGTCGCCACCTCGTATGCAATCGCTTCGCTGATTCCCGAGGACGAGCTGCGCGAGGACAACATCATCCCCTCCGCGCTCAACAAGGATGTGGCCAAGGTCGTTGCCGCCGCCGTCGTCAAGGCGGCGAAGGAGACCGGCGTCGCCAGAATCTGATTTCCCGCAAATTGCAAAGCACCCGCCGCACGGCGGGTGTTTTTTTGACGACGGGTTGCAGATTCTTGCATTTCTCTTCTTTATATGATATAATATTTTTTGTATGTCCTGCGTTATGCAAAAAACGACAGGAAACAATGGAGGTGTCGGTTTGCTCTCAACCATTTATACAGCCGCGCTCTGCGGCATCGACGGCTTTGAGGTCACGGTGGAATGCAGCGCGCACAAGAAGCTGCCCGGCCTTGAAATCATCGGCCTTGCCGACACCGCCGTCAAGGAAGCGAAGGAGCGCATCCGCGCCGCCGCCGAAAACAGCGGCATCCGCTTCCCGAACCTCGAGATCATCCTGAACCTTGCGCCCGCCAACCGCCGCAAGGAGGGCTCCTCCTTTGATCTGGCGATGCTCTGCGGTGTGCTGGTCTGCGGCGGCACGATCCCCGCCGAACTTGACTTTTCGAAAATGGCTTTCATCGGCGAGCTTTCGCTCTCGGGCGAGGTGCGCGGCATCGACGGCGCGCTCTGCCTCTGCCTCGCGGCCAAGGCGCACGGGCGCACCGAGATCTTTGTCCCGGCCGCCAACGCCGCCGAGGCGTCCGCCGTGCCGGATGTGCGGATCTACCCGGTGCACGACCTTTTGGAGCTTGTGCGCCATCTGCGCGGCGAAGCCGCGATTACGCCCGTCGTCTTTGACGAGACGATCTTCACACGCGGCCGCGAGAACTTTCCGCTCGACTTCTCGGACGTCAAGGGGCAGGAGCTGGCCAAGCGCGCGCTGGAGATTGCGGCCGCAGGCGGGCACAACATCCTGCTGATCGGTCCGCCCGGCACGGGCAAATCCATGCTGGCCAAGCGGTTTCCCACCATTCTGCCCGAGATGAGCTTTGACGAGGCAATCGAGACGACCAAGATTCATTCGATCGCGGGGATGCTCCCCGCCGACACGCCGCTGATCGTCAACCGGCCGTTCCGCGCGCCGCATCACACCCTGTCCGCCGTCAGCCTCGTCGGCGGCGGCGCGAATCCGAAGCCGGGTGAGATTTCGCTCGCGCACAATGGCGTGCTGTTTCTCGACGAGCTGCCCGAATTCAGCAAAAACGCGATGGAATCCCTGCGCCAGCCCCTGGAAGACGGCCGCGTGACCATTACCCGCGCGGCGGGCAAGGTCACCTACCCCGCAAACTTCATGCTGGTCTGCGCGATGAATCCCTGCCGCTGCGGTTACTTCTCGCATCCGACCCGTCCCTGCACCTGCAAGAAGGGCGACGTGCAGAAGTACATCTCCCGCATCAGCGGCCCGCTGCTCGACCGCATCGACATTCAGGTCGAGGTCGCGCCGGTGGACTTTGCCGACCTGCAAGTGCAGGCCTCGGCGGGCGAGACCTCGGCGGCGATCCGGGCGCGCGTCAACCGGGCGCGGCAGTTTGCGCACGCGCGCTACGCCGGAGACGGTGAGGCCATCCGCTGCAACGCCGATCTCTCCGCAAGGCAGACCGAGCGCTACTGCGCCCTCTCCGACAGTGCGCGCGACCTTCTCCGGGTCGCCTTTGACGCGCTCGGCATGTCGGCGCGCGGCTATGACCGCATCCTGCGCCTCGGGCGCACGATTGCCGACCTCGACGGCGCGGACGTCATCACCGACAAGCACATTTCCGAGGCGATCATGCTCCGTTCGCTGGATAAAAAGTATTTTCTGGAAGCCTGATCCGTGCGTCTGCCGCAGAAGTTTGTGCAAGCCGCACAAATCTGGTTTTCCACAATTCTCACCGAAAAAGCCTGTGGAAAATGTGGATAACTCTGCATATTTTCCCTTTCGCATGTATATTTCCCGTAAAATCGGGGCTTGCGGGTATTCGGTTATGCACATTTCACACATTTTAATTGTGGAAAACTTTTTGCGCGAGAATATGCGCAAAAGTCGAAATTTCTACGCGCTGCCCGATTTGTAGAATATTCGGGAGCAAAACTGTGCAATTTGATAAAGGACAAGTACCGTGGAAGAAAACAAGTATCCGTATCTGGACAAGGTCTGCTCCGGCGACGCGCTGAAAGCGCTGTCCGTCGAAGACACCAAGGCGCTCTGCGCCGAGCTGCGCCGCTTTCTCGTGGACAAGGTGTCCAAGAGCGGCGGACATCTCGCCTCCAATCTCGGCGCCGTCGAAATCTCGGTCGCCGTGCATCGGGTCTTTGACCTGCCGCACGACCGCGTGATCTTTGACGTCGGGCATCAGAGCTATGTACATAAAATCTTAAGCGGGCGCCGCGATTTTGATACCCTGCGCCGGCCCGGCGGGCTCTCCGGCTTTGAAAAAATGGACGAGAGCGAATACGATGCCTTCGGCACGGGACACGCCTCCACGTCGGTCTCCGCCGCGCTCGGCTATGCCGAGGCGGACAAGCTCATGGGGCGCGACAATTACACGGTCGTCGTCCTCGGCGACGGCGCGTTCACGGGCGGCATGGTTCACGAGGCTCTCAACAACCTGAAAAAGGATCTGCGGCTCATCATCATCCTCAACGAAAACGAGATGTCCATCTCGAAGAACGCGGGCGCGTTTGCCAACCACATCGCGCACATGCGCACCTCCAAGAAGTACTTCCGCTTCAAGCGCGTGACCACGCGCATTTTCTCCCGCATCCCGCTGATCGGCGCGCCGATGCTCAAGGCGCTGCGCACCTGCAAGCGTTATGTCAAGAACGCCTTCTACGGCGGCGTCTATTTCGAGGACATCGGCCTGAAATACCTCGGCCCTGCCGACGGCAACGACCTCGAAACCGTCGAATACCTCCTGAAGGAGGCCAAGCGGCGGGACACCAGCGTCATCCTTCATCTGCGCACGGTCAAGGGCAAGGGCTACGCCCCCGCCGAGGAGAACCCGAGCGCCTATCATCTGGTCGGCGGCAGCTACGCGGGCAACTTTTCCGAGCATTTCGGCAAGACACTGTGCGAAATGGCGAAAGCCGACGAGCGCATCTGCGCCATTACCGCCGCCATGCAGGACGGCGTCGGGCTGTCCGGCTTTGCCAAAGCGTACCCCGACCGCTTCTTCGATGTCGGCATCGCCGAGGCGCACGCGCTGACCTTCGGCGCCGGGCTGGCCGCGGCGGGCATGAAGCCCTATGTCGCCATCTACTCCACCTTCCTCCAGCGCGGCTATGACAGCATTCTGCACGATATCGCGCTGCAAAAGCTGCCGGTGCGCATCATCGTGGATCGTGCGGCGCTGGCGGCAGGCGACGGCGCAACGCATCACGGCATCTTCGACGTGTCGTTTCTCTCCGCGATCCCGAATCTCTGCATCTTTGCCCCCGCGACCTTCGCGTCGCTGGATCGTTTTCTGCGTGCTTCGGCGTCCGCGGCCTTGCCGATCGCCATCCGCTATCCCAACATGTCCGAGGACGAACGCATCAACAAAGCGTTCTTTGCCGACGAATCGCGCGAGACCGTTGCGCGCGCCGACTTCGCCGATCCCGCGGCCAACCGCGCCGTCATCATCACCTACGGCCGGATCGTCACGGAGGCGCTGGACGCCGCCGAAAAGCTGCGTGCGCGCGGCATCGCCTGCGGCGTGATCCTGCTGGAAACACTCAAGCCCTACGAGGTCGCCGCCGACCGTGTGGCGCAGCTCCTGCCCGCCGCCCCGGCCGCGATTGTCTTCCTGGAGGAGGGCATCCGCAGCGGCGGCGCGGGTATGCTGCTGCTGGATATGCTGCACGCGCGGCATGAAAAGCTGATGCACAACAAACATGCGGATATTGTGGCGATTGACGACAATTTCGTCATTCCGACACAGAATGAGTCCATTCGACGCACGGCGGGTATAACTTCAAACGACGTGCTGCGAAAAATGGTGCATCTGCTCGCCGGATTGCCGCAGGAAAATGCGGAAAATCTTTGATACGGTCTTGCAATCCGTCCCAAAGTCTGCTATCATATATATTGTGTACATTCATGTACGCTTCCGCCGCGCGCGTCTTTGCCCGCGGCAGCCCCGGCGTTTTCCAAACCGACACAGACAAGGAGTTTTCCCATGCGTTTAGCCATCCAGCGCAAATATACTCTGATTCTGATCGACACCTTTATTTTTGCTGCCGTCTATTGTCTGACCGTGCTGACCGCGTTTCAGACCTCGACGATCCAGACCGTGTCGATGGAGAATTACCTGTTTTCCGGCATTCTTCTGTACTGCACGGTGTTCGGCATACGGCTTGCCGCCCGTGTCTATAACAACGTGTGGCGCTACGCAAACTCCCGCGCCTACCTGTCCATGCTGATTGCCGACACCGTCGGCGGCCTCATCGGCGCGGCCATCGGCTATATTGCCGACCGGCACATCGGCATCTGGCACATCGTGACGGCGCTTTCCGGCTTTGCACTTCTCACGCTGGCCTCGCGCTTTGTCTATCAGCAGCACTACCAGCATCTCAATATGAGCCTCGCCACGCTGAACAAGATCAATGTGGCCATCGTCGGCGCGGGGCATACCGGCGCGATGCTCGCCGAGGACATGCTCTGCAATTCCGCCTCCCACTACAAGCCGATCTGCTTCATCGACGTCAACCCCGAGAAGATCGGCGGCAAGGTCTGCGGGCTGAAGATCCTGCCCGGCGACGACGGGATTGTGGAAAAGCTGAAAAACCTTCCCGTACAGGAGATATTCGTCGCCATCCCCGACCTCGACGCGCAGAAATCACAGGCGCTGGCTGAGAAATACCGTCCCACGGGCTGCAAAATCAAATTCTACGACTTTGCCCTGCGCGAGGGCAGCAACGCGAAGCCCCGGCTCCGCGAGCTGAAAACCGAGGAGCTTTTGTTCCGCGATGCGCTCCGCTTTACCACCACCGCCACACAGTCCTTCTACCGCGACAAGGTCGTCCTCATCACGGGCGGCGGCGGTTCGATCGGCAGCGAACTCTGCCGCCAGGTGGCCAAGCAGCACCCGAAGAAGCTGATTGTCTTTGATATTTACGAAAACAACGCCTATGACCTCCAACAGGAGCTGGTGCATTTTTACGGCGATACGCTGGATCTCGCCGTCGAGATCGGCTCCGTGCGCGACGTTGCGCGGCTGGAGGAGGTGTTTGACAAATACCGCCCGCAGGTCGTTTTCCACGCCGCGGCGCACAAGCATGTGCCTCTGATGGAGCACAGCGGCGGCGAAGCGATCAAGAATAACGTGCTCGGTACATACAATACAGCAAACGCCGCCGAAAAATTCGGAGCGGAAAAGTTCATTCTGATCTCGACCGACAAGGCCGTCAATCCCACCAACATCATGGGCGCCAGCAAGCGCATGTGCGAGATGATCGTACAGTGCCGCACCGAGAGCAAGACCACCTTTGCTGCGGTGCGCTTCGGCAACGTGCTCGGTTCCAACGGCTCGGTCATTCCGCTCTTCCGTCGGCAGATCGAGGCCGGCGGCCCGGTCACGATCACGGATAAGCGCATCATCCGTTATTTCATGACGATCCCGGAGGCGGCGCAGCTCGTGATGCAGGCGGGCACAATGGCCAGGTGCGGCGAGCTGTTCGTGCTCGACATGGGCAAGCCCGTCAAGATCCTGGATCTGGCGGAAAATATGATTCGTCTGTCCGGCCTGACCCCCTATGTGGACATCGACATCGAAGAGATCGGCCTTCGTCCCGGCGAGAAGCTCTATGAGGAGCTGCTCATCAAAACCGAGAAGCTGACAAAGACAGACAACGACCTCATTTTCATTGAGCATGACACCCCCAGAAGCCGGTCTGTCATCGACGAAGACATCCGCCGCTTTACCGCGCTGTGCACGGGCGAAAAGCCGATCGAATCCGAAGGGGTCAAGCACCTCTTAAAGGAGATTATCCCGACCTACCGTGACCCCGAGGAGGTCAACCGCCGCGCCGAAGACACCGTGGAAATGCAGGCGGCGTGCTGTGCAGACGCAGCCCCCGGTTCTTCCGCAGTTGCCATCGGCATAAACTGAACCATTACATCAAAAAAAGAGAGCCGCGGCTCTCTTTTTTCTTTGTGTGCACCGCGAACTGTAGGTTCGCGGTGCATTTCCGTTCGTGTCGGCGGCAGATCACCGATTATGAGCTGCGCGCCGTCGCCGCCGTGCTCGGCGTGGATATGAACACGCTGTTTGATGTTTGAAAAACTCCCCGGAGACCCGTGCGCACCATGTAAAAGGTACGCACAAACGGTAGGGGTCATGACCCCCGGAACACGATGTGTTCCTAAGGAGTTTTTCTTCGTCGGCTGAACACCGACGATTTCGCAGAGCGAAACCGAAAAACATCCCTCGACGACCCGCGCGCAATGTGCAAAAGGTACGCACAAACGGTAGGGCGCCGGCTTGCTCCCGCCGTTAGTTTAGATGAATGCAGAAGAAAGCGGCTTGTCGTATCAGGGATTCAGAACCCGCTTTGCGCCGGGATGAGGCGCGAATGCGGATCTGCGGCGGAGCGCAAAGCATGTCCAAAGCCTAAAGGCTTTGGAGGGGTTCGAATCGGGAACTATGATACCAAAAGAAAGACCTCCATCAATGATGGAGGTCTTTCTTTTGGTGCACCTTCAGGGATTCGAACCCGGGACCCACTGATTAAGAGTCAGTTGCTCTACCAACTGAGCTAAAGGTGCATTACGAACCTACGGTTCGAAGGAAATTCCTTGCAGAATCTGCAAAAGCAGGCACTTGCGTACCTGCCTCACATGGTGAATGTTCACTCAAAACTGAACAAATA
>CAKSLQ010000006.1 GCA_934467415.1 uncultured Eubacteriales bacterium | reverse complement strand
CTCGCGGCGACTTTTACAGTATACATCATTTCACCCGCTTTGTCAACACCTTTTTCGCTTTTTTCTGAAGTTTTTTTCGGGTAAGCCGCGCACCACTCAAAAAGCGGTCCTGAACGGCGAAAAAGCGCCCGAAGCATCGGCTTCGGGCGCCTCAAAACGGTTTAACGAAAGCGTTCGTTATTTGGTTTTGATCTCGTTCTCGTACTTCTCTACCATCTTCTTGACCATCTGGCCGCCGATAGAGCCTGCCTGCTTGGAAGTGAGCTCGCCGTTATAGCCCTGGTTCAGCGTAACGCCGACCTCGCTTGCGGCTTCCATCTTGAACTTGTCAAGAGCAGCCTTAGCTTCAGGAACAAGTGCCTTGTTGCTTGCCATTTCAGTTCTCCTCTTTTTACGTTTAAGATATCTATATGATTGAGTCCGCTGTCGCGTCCTCTGGTATTATTATGGACGCGCGTAAATCTCTTATGAATGGCAATTTAAGCACTTTTTCGCTGCATTTTTTCCCAAGCTCAGATGAAAATCTTCTGAATCTGTTTTTTGTTCTTTGCAAATGCGCAAGTCTCGGTCAACCGTGAGAAGTCGGCGACAAGTGAATGCGGCTTGCCGACCGGATCATCCTGAAGCATCGGAACGAAGAACACGTTCTTGCGTTCCAGCAGCGTTGCGATATTTTTCAGATTGGCGGAAAGCGCGTCGTTGGACGCAAGCGCAATCACCAGTGTGCGGTCTGCGCGCAGATGCGCTTTGGCCGCCATGGTCACCGCCGTGTCGGTAATGCCCGCCGCGATCTTGGCGAGCGTATTGCCGGTACACGGACTGATGATGAGCATATCCAGAGCAACGCGCGGGCCGAGCGGTTCTGCGCCCACGATCGTGTGGATAACCTCGCGCCCGCTGGCGGCGGCAAGGCGATCGCAAAAGTCCTTTGCCGTCTGGAATCGCGTATCGGTCGCCCAAACGTTTTCGCTGACGATGGGCAGCAGTTCTTCCCCGCTCTCCGCCATCTCACAAAAGGCGGCGAAAGACTTTTTCAGCGTGCAGAAAGAGCCGCAGAAAGCGTATCCGATCATGGTCTTGCGATCACCCCCTCGCGTACCAGTAGCTCTATCACGCAGTCGCAGATGATCTGCCCGGCCGTGAACGGCGCTACCTTGCCGGGCAGCGACAGCGCATGGATCGCCTTAATGCCGCGCGCGGATGCCGCCGTGAAGTCTACTCCGCCTTTGCCGGATGCAAGGTCGATGACAAGGCGGCAATGTTCCAGTCCATCCAACAGCGTTTTATCGATGATTTTTGCCGGGACGGTATTAAAGATCACATCCGCATCCGCCGCGGCGCGGCGGAAAGCGTCGCTGCCGAAACGAACCGGCGAAAGCCCGTTGACCGTTGCCGTTGCAAGGTCCTCCGGGCGGCGAGCGGAAACGGAGACCTCCGCGCCGATGCCGCGGAGCAATCTGCCGAGCACCTTGCCGATCCTGCCGTAGCCGCAGACCAGCGTCTTCGCGCCGAACAGCGTGATCGGCAGCTCGCGCATGGCGATTTCGACCGCGCCCTCCGCCGTGGGAACCGCATTTTTGATTTGCAGCTCCTCACACTCAAAATAATCAAGCAAAGGAATATTGTTTTCCTTTGCGGCTTCTTTTATACCAAAATCAAATTTACCGCCGACAAGCAGCGTATCGGCGGGAAGCTCGTTCATCAAATGCGACATGCGTAAATCATAGCCGTCCGCAAACGGGGCGTTGACCCGCACGCCGTCGACGGACGCCGGAAGCGGCAGGATCACCGCCCGGCTGCCCGAAGCAGCGCCGTGCCAGTCGCCGCAGCGGACCGCACCGCCGAGATCGCTCTCTGCCGGAAGTCCCCAGGTCGCGGTCTCAAAGCCCATTTCCGAGAGGCGTCGTGCCAATGCGGTCTGACGCATGTCGCCGCCGAGTATGCCGATTTTCACAGTTTCAACCATGCAAAGCATCAACCCCCTCGATGACATCTTATGAAAAATGCGAGTGCGGGGTTCCAAAAAAGAAGCCCGCCGATAGGAAATCAGCGGGTTTGCTTATGATAGGTTATTATAGATGTAAAACAAAATTTGCGCAATCAGCCTTCGACTTCTCCGGCAAAGGCAGTCCCGGCATTCTCATTAAAGAGGACAACAAACGGAAGTTCTTTTGCATGCTCGCCTTCCACGCCGGTCCACAGGTAAATCGAGACCCAACTCATGCACGCTTCGCTCAGATTTGCCGTCTCGGTGCCGGGCAGATAGAAATACAGCGTTTGCGCATCGTCAAGTCCGTATGCAGTTGTATAGAAATTCTCCGGCAAAGGCAGTCCCGGCATTCTCATTAAAGAGGACAACAAACGGAAGTTCTTTTGCATGCTCGCCTTCCACGCCGGTCCACAGGTAAATCGAGACCCAACTCATGCACGCTTCGCTCAGATTTGCCGTCTCGGTGCCGGGCAGATAGAAATACAGCGTTTGCGCATCGTCAAGTCCGTATGCAGTTGTATAGACATAGCGCACGCCGTCCTGTATCTCTTCAGTATCTGCCGGTTGTACATAGGAAATGGATTCGACCTTTGTGGTGTAGGTCAGGTCGTCCACCCGCGAAAGCGGCGCAAACTGCCCGCTGAAGGTACAGACATAGACCGTGCCGTCCGGGTAGCCTTCGCCGGTAACGCCCATATCGGAGTCAAAGTACTCGCCGGTGAACGAGCCGTCCGCCTGCATGTACATGATAGTCTGCCAGCCGCCGACGCCGCTGGAAAAGGTGAAAGTCAAATCAGAGAGGTCGGCATAGGAAAGCCCCTCTGCAGTCGGCGCATCCGTCGAAAAGGATGCATCGGTTTCGGCACTTGCCGATGTATCGTCTGCGTCAGTCGAAGCATCGGTAGTCACATCGCCCGGTACTTTGCCGCATGCCGCAAGGCTGAGCACCAGCAGTACGCATGCAAGGATCCACAGTTTTTTCATGAGCTGCTCCTTTCGGTGAACAAAAGAAAGTTTAAGGGGAATCCGGCGGATTCCCCTTTGCGTATGTACAGCTTATCTGTGGCCGCCGAGCATCTTGATGAGGTCTTCGATCTCATCGTCGTCATCCTTCTTGGCGGGAGCGGCCTCTTCGGTCACGGGAACGTCCTGCACCTTCGGCGCGGGCGCATTCTGGGGCTTCGGATTGCCGTGCGTCTTCTCCGCCTTATCCTTCTGGAAGCCGGTGGCAACGATCGTCACGCGCATCTCATCCTCGAGGCTCGGGTCAAGCGCCGCGCCCCAGATGATGTTCGCGTCGGGATGTGCTTCGTTGGCAACCATCTGCGATGCGATATCGACATCTTCCAGACCGATGTCCGGCGATGCGGTGATGCAGATCAGAATGCCGGTTGCGCCCTCGATCGACGTCTCAAGCAGCGGGCTGGAAATTGCAGCCTTTGCCGCGAGAACGGCCTTGTCCTTGCCGGTTGCGCTGCCGACGCCCATATGTGCGTTGCCGGCGTCCTTCATGACAGCCGTAACGTCCGCAAAGTCCAGGTTGATGAACTGCGGCACGCTGATAAGCTCGGAAATGCTCTGCACACCGCGACGCAGAACGTCGTCCGCGATGCAGAATGCATTGGCGAGCGTGATACGCTCATCGGTAACCTGCTTGAGTCTCTCATTCGGAATGACGATCAGCGAGTCCACAAACTCACGCAGAGACTCGATACCGACCTCCGCCTGATCCATTCTTCTCTTGCCTTCAAAGCCGAAGGGCTTGGTCACGATGCCGACCGTGAGAATGTTCATCTCGCGGGCAATACGTGCAACGATCGGTGCCGCACCCGTGCCGGTGCCGCCGCCCATGCCGGCGGTAATAAACACCATGTCCGCGCCTGCGAGCGCATTCTTGATGTCGTCGATGCTTTCTTCGGCTGCGCGCTTGCCGACCTCGGGGTTCGCGCCTGCGCCGTGGCCGCGCGTGATTTTTTCGCCGATGGTGACCTTCTGCGTTGCCGCAGAGTTGACAAGCACCTGCTTATCCGTGTTGATGCAAATAAACTCCACGCCGCGGATGTCGGATGCAACCATTCTGTTGACTGCGTTGTTGCCGCCGCCGCCGACGCCGACTACTTTCAGGCAGACACCGCTGTCCATTGCCTCGTCCAGTTCAAAACCCATTTGTAAGTCCTCCTGCATGTATGGTCAAATTAAAAAAATTAAGCAAATTGAGACGATATGTCTATATCATATACCATGCTTATCAAATTTGCAAGGCTTTTCGGCAAATTATTTATTAAATATTTAATCTTTGCTATAATTTATTACTTGATCGTAGCTGACGCTGACGCGCGACGGCTCGGAAACATCCATGCGCGTGCCGCTCGAGCTTTCGTTCATCGCGTCGGCATAGATCTGCTTCGCAATGCGGAATTTGACCGCAAGATCAGCGTCGTCACCGAACAGGACCTCCGCACGCCCGGCCGCGTAGGCCGTGATGTTGTAACGGTCACGCAGGTCGATGCAGTCGAAGGAGAGAACGTCGTCCGCGCCGCCGAGTACACCGAGCGAGGCGCGGACGCGCGCATCATCCTCGGCGTCCGCAAAAACGAGCGTACTGCCCTCGATGGCGGACTTGATTTCCGGCAGGCGCAGCTCGATGAGTCCGTCTGCCGCATCGGCGCATTCGATCACGCGCAGTGAGGCATCCAGCGTGCAGACGCGGTCGCGCACCTGCGTGAAATATACGGCTCCGATTTCGGTCACGCGGATCGTCAGCGCGGCGGGATAGGCCTTCGTCAGTTCAATTTGCTCGACATGCGGACAGGCCGCCGTGATTTTGCGAAGCAGCTTGTCCCGGCCGATGAGCAGCATGGAGTCTCCGACCTTGACGCCGGAGGCCCTCAGGATCTCCGCATCGGTATAACGGACGTTGCCCTCGATCGTCACGGTCCCGACCCGCAGCAGCAAAGCGGCTGCGCCGCCGAGCAGCGCAAAACACAGAAGGAGGCTGGCAAGGATGGCCGCAAGCGGCGCGGTGCGGCGCTTGGCACGGCGATAGCGGCCGGCGCGGCGCAGACTGCGGTCACGGCGGAGCTCATCCTGTACGGAAAAGGCGGGCGCACCGTCCTGCCGCGCACGTTCCCGTGCGGTTCGCCCGTTTGCCTGCATGCGCGGGCTGCGGCGCGGATCTCGTTCATCGGCCACGGATACGTCCTCCTTTCCTCATTTTCGGTCAAACCGTTTGCAGCGAAAATTATTTGACCTTCTTTGACTTTTTGCTTTCAATCAGCCGCAGAATATCTTCATAGATCCGGCGATTGGCATCCGGCACGGCGAAGCCGTAGATCTTCTCGCCCATCCCGCGGCGCTTCTCTTCACTGTCGAGCAGAGAGGCAATCATGCCGCCGAGCTTCTCGCGCGTGATATCTTTTTCTTCAATGACAAGCGCGCCGCCGCGGGCAGCGATAACCTCGGCGTTCTTGAACTGCTGGTTGTCGGTGACGTTGGGCGACGGAATGAAGATCGCAGCCTTCTTCATCAGCGCAAGCTCGGAGACCGTGTTGGCCCCGGCGCGGCAGACCACCACATCCGCTGCCGCCATCTTCAGCGGCATGTCGTTGATGTATTCGACGAACTGAATGTTCGGACACCGGTCAAGCCCGCGATCCCTGTAGATGCCCGTGGCAATCTCCCACTCGATCGAGCCGGTCGCATGAATATGCAGCACTTCGGGATGCAGCTTCACGTAGTCTTCCATGAAGTCCAGCATGGCGAAGTTGACTTGCTCGGCGCCGAGCGAACCACCGAAGGACAGCAGCACTTTTTGATCCTGCGGAATGCCGAGCCTTTCGCGCGCCGTCTTTTTGTCCACCGCTTCAAAGTCCGGACGGAGGGGACAGCCCACGCGCAGCGCCTTTTGGGGATCGGGGAGCTTTGCGATGCTCTCCTCATAATTGACGTAAACGCGATCTACACGTTTGGCCAGTCGGCGCACGGTCATGCCGGGAACGGCATTGGACTCATGTACGGCGCAGGGGATGTGCATCTCGGCAGCCGCCTCAAGGATTGGCCAGGACACATAGCCGCCCGTGCCGATGACAACATCCGGCTTGAAGTCTGAGATGATATGCCTTGCCTTGATCGGCGAAGTCAGCGCCAGCGCGAGGGCGCGCAGGTTTTCGGCCGAGAGCTTCCGGCGGAAGCCCTTGACCTCAACATGATACATCCTGTACCCTGCCGCGCCGACCAGTTTGTTCTCGATACCTTTCGGTGTGCCGACGAATGCAATCTCGGATGTCGGGTCGTTATTCCTGATTACGGACGCAATGGCAAGTGCGGGATTGACATGCCCACCTGTGCCGCCGCCTGTCATAAGTACGCGCATATTATTTGACCTTTCCTGACTTTAAGCCTGTCAATTCGATGGATTTTGCATGAAGCTGCCTATATATAATATAAAGGATGGAAAGCTACTTCTTTTCGACCGTGTAGCGGGATATGGCAAGCAGCGTTCCGACCTCGATCAGCTGCACCACCATCGCCGTTCCGCCGTAGCTGAAGAACGGCAGTGAAATGCCCGTATTGGGAATGCTGTTGGTGACGACCGCAATGTTCAACAGCACCTGCAGGGCAATCTTGCTACTGATGCCGATGGCCGTCAACTGCGCGAAACGATCCGGTGCACGCATTGCGATGACATAGCCTCGCCAGACCAACAAACCAAACAAAACGATGACGGCGACTGCGCCGATATAACCGAGTTCCTCACAGACGATGGTGTAGATGAAGTCGTTCTGTGGCTGCGATACATAGCTGAATTTCTGTCGGCTGTTGCCGAGGCCGAGACCGAAAAATCCGCCCGAGCCGATGGCGCGCATCCCCTGCAAGGTCTGCCAGCCGCCGTCCTGCGGGTGTGCCGCGGGATTGAGCCAGATGTCGATGCGGCGCTTGGTGTAGTCGGTGAGCAGCGCGATGGCGGTGACGCCGGCACCCGCAGCCACGCCGAAAAGGCCGAGCAGCTTCAGCCGGATGCCGGAGGCAAACATGACCATAAGGCCGATCGCGCCGATGATGATAATGCCGGACAGGTGCTTTTCCAGCATAACGAGCCCGCAGACAAGCCCGATGATACACAGCGGAAAAATCGTGCCGTACAGATTGGAATTCCGCTTGTTTTTGAAGTCAAACGCCTTTGCCTCGTACTTCTGATAATACCATGCCAACGTGAGAATCAGGGCATATTTTGCGATCTCGGACGGCTGAAACCGCAGACTGCCGAGCTTGATCCAGCGCTGTGCGCCACCGCCCTCATCGCCCATGAACAGCACGGCGACAAGCAGGAGTGCCGAAACGACGTAAGCGGGCACGGCCGCCCATCTGTACATGCGGAGCGGGATGCGGGATGCGACGATCATGAAAACAAGACCGATGCACACCATCACGCTCTGCCGCTTGATGAAATAATAGCTGTCGCCGTAGCGCGCCTGCGCATCGGCATAGCTGGCGCTGAACACCATGACAAGCCCGAACACAAGCAGGGCCAGTACGGTAAACAGCAGGAAGCTGTCCACCCCGCTCTTTACCACACGGTATTCATCCGGATTGATCTGCGCATAGGCTCGGCTGCTGTCCACCACGCCTGCGCCGTTTTGTACGCTTGCCGGTACGGCGGCGCGCGTATTTTGGATATTCCGTTTCATTGGCCGCCTCCGTCAAAAAATCAATAGCCGAGATAAGCGATCGCCGATGCAATCAGCGTGACTGCCGAGAAAGCAAAAACGATTTTTTTCTCGCTCCAGCCGCACTTTTCAAAATGATGATGGATCGGTGCCATTTTGAACACGCGCTTATGCGTCAGCTTGTAAACGCCGACCTGAATGATGTCGGACAGCGCCTCGCAGATGTAGATGATTCCCGCGATGGCCATGCAGAGCGGCGAATCAATGACAAACGCCGCGCCGGCGACGATGCCGCCGAGGAACAGCGATCCCGTATCGCCCATGAAAATGCGCGCCGGGTAAAAGTTGTATACAAGAAAACCGAGCGTTGCGCCGACGGTCACGCCGCCGAGCAGCGCCGCGTCATACTTGGCGTATGTAAAGCCGAGCACCGAGAGAAACACGGCGACGACCAATGTCACCGAGCTCGCCAGTCCGTCGATGCCGTCGGTGAGGTTGACGCTGTTAATGATGCCGGTGATGAAAACCAGCGCAAACACATAATAAAACCAGCCGAGCTCCAGACGGATGTCCGTAAACGGGATGGAAACCGCCGTATCCGGCGTGCCGTACAGGCGCAGCAGCGCAAGGAATGCGCCCGCCATGGCAAGCTGCAGCGCGTACTTCTGCGGCGCGGTCAGCCCCTCGTTCTGCTTCTTCTTAAACTTGGTCAGGTCGTCAATGACGCCGATGACGCCGTTGCCGACGGCGAGCAGCAGCGTGAGCAGCACCGGGGCGACGGGGATGTCAATTCCGAGTGCCGGGGCAACCGCAATGGCGGCGGCCGTCACGACTGTCACCGGCACGGCAAATGCAAGTCCGCCCATGGTCGGTGTTCCCTCTTTGGATTTATGCCAGCGTGGGCCGATGTCGAGTATCTTCTGCCCCATTTTCATGCTGCGCAGTTTCGGAATCAACAGCCGCAGCGTCGCGACCGTGAGCACAAGCACGAGTGCGGCACATCCCGCATAAAGGTATCCCATGATTTCAACCGTCTCTTTCGTTTATTTTTCAAGATGCGCACGCAGACAGCGGATGATTTCCGCCGCGGCATTCGGCCTGCCGATCCGCACAAGCAGCACGTCGCCCGCGCGCAGCTCTTTCGCCACCGCCTCGGCGGTTTTGAGCGGTGAAAAGATTTCGAGATTGCCGCAGACATCGTCCGCCGGCATACCGGCGCGGCGCGCGCCGACGCCGATCTGTTCGGCAGCTACGCCGAAGGTGAACAGCTTGTCGATCTTCTTTCCCACGACGTAAGCGCCCATCGCCTCGTGCAGCTCGCGCATTTCCTGCCCGAAGCTGCGCAGATCGCCGAGTACCGCGACCGTGCGCGAGCCGTCATGCAGACCTGCGATGCTGCACAGGGTGTCAATGCCGCTTCGCACGCTCTCCGGTGTCGCCGAGGAGCTGTCCTCGATAAAGGTTACGCCGCCGACCGTGTAGATACCGACGCCGAGCGCCGAGGAATGAAAGTTTTTCAGCCCCGTGCGGATCTTCTCGGCGGGGACGCCGTATTTCAGGCCGACCAGCGCCGCAAAAAGCGCGCTGTACACGTTCTCCATGCCGCAGGTGTGAATCTCCACATCGGGGATCAGCACGCTCCCGCCCGCAATATCAAAGCGGATGCGATCCGGCAGCTCCCGGATGTTGACCGCGCAAAGCGCGCCGTCCGCCCCTCGCACCGAGATGTACTGCCGATCCGCGCCGCTCTCGCAGATCAGGGAGAGCGCATCGTCCTCGGCGCTGAGTGCCAGCTCACCGCCGGCCTTCAGCCCGGACAGAACATCCACATTGGCGCGCGCGTCGATCTCGCTTTTCAGTGCGGTGACGATGCCGACGTCGCAGTCGATCAGATTGGCCAGCCGCGCAATGTCGCGCTTATCGCGGAGCTTCAGCTCCGCGAGGAAGAAGTCGGCGTCGGCCGGAATGTCAAACAGCATCTGTGCGTCGTTTGACGCGCCGCCCTTGACGTCGGTCGCCTTGTGAACCTTGTACATTTCTTCAAGCACCGAGTAGACGAACTCGCCGGTCTTCGTTTTGCCGTTCGCACCCGTGAGCGCGATGGTCTTGTGCCGGCCGCGCGCCGTGTAGGCCTTGGCCAGCCGTGCAAGCGCCGCGTCAATTGAATCGCAGACCAGCACGGCCGTATCCGGGATGCGCTCTAAAGAGGCAGGCGCTCTTGTGCAGAGCACCGTCAGCGCGCCGTTCTTTGCGGCCGCCATCATCTCGGCAAGCGAATTGTCTTCGCCGATGAGAAACATCGTTCCGCGCGCGATCTCGCCGATCTTGTCTGTGAAATTGCCGATCTCGCGCGTCGGCGCATCGGCTGACAGCGTATGCAGCTCTGCCTGCATCATGGCCGCGGCTTCCGCCGCCGTGATTGCGCCGAGCTTCAGTTCCGTCTTCATTGCCGCGCCTCCTTTTCGTTATCTTCCGTATTTTTCGGCTGCATTCTGCACGATCTCGGTCTCCGAGAAAGGATGCAGCCCGTCTTTGTCGATTTCATATTGTTCATGCCCCTTGCCCACAAGCAGGATAATGTCGCCCGCAAGGGCATTGGCGACCGCATATTCAATCGCCTCGCGGCGATCTTCGATCACGATATAGTTGTCTGCCGCACCGACGCCGCCGAGCATATCCCGGAGGATCGCCTGCGGCTCTTCGCTGCGCGGATTGTCGGACGTCAGAATGACAAAGTCGCTCATTGCCGTCGCAATCCGCCCCATCTCGGGGCGTTTCCCGCGGTCGCGGTCACCGCCGCAGCCAAGCAGCGTCACGATCCGCTGCCCCGTGCCGCGGAATGCGCGGACGCATCGCAGCAGATTTTCCAGGGCAAACGGCGTGTGCGCGTAGTCGATGAACACCGTAAATGCACTGCCCGTGAAGCCGAGGCTGACTTTTTCCAGCCTGCCCGCAATGCCGCGCAGCGCGTAAAGCGCGTTTTGGATACAGATGAGATCGACGCCGCATTCCCGCGCCGCCGCAGCCGCGGCCAGCGTATTGTACAGCGTAAAGTCGCCGGGGATCTGCGTCTTGATGCGGAAACGCGCATTTCGCGTGTGCAGGATATAGGAGCTGCCGCGCACGCCGCTGCGCTCGATTTCCTCCGCGAGGCAGTCGCAGGGCGGCGTCAGCCCATAGCTGACCGCGCGGCATTTTGCGCCTTGTAAAAGCGCCCGGCCGGCCGGATCGTCCGTATTAAACAGCCCCGTGCGGCAGCGCTCAAACAGCTTTGCCTTGGCGGCAAGATAGTTCTCCATCGTGCCGTGAAAGTCGAGATGCTCTTGCGACAGATTGGTGAAGATGCCGACCGCAAATTCGATCGGTGCGAGCTTGTCGAGTGCAAGCGCGTGGGAGGACGCCTCCATCACCGTGATCTCAACGCCGCGATCGGCCAGATCGGCCAGGGTGCGATAGAGAACCTCCGGGTCGGGCGTCGTCATGGTTGCGTATTCGTCCGCCTCCGCCCCCTCGAGCGGCGGCGTATACGAAGCATCGCCGATGCTCCCCTTTGCCGTGCCGAGCAGCGCGGTTTTGTAGCCGCTGTGGCTGAAAATCGTCTTCAGCATATAGGCCGTCGAGGTCTTGCCGTTGGTGCCCGTCACGCCGACGAGCTTCATGCGTCGCTCGGGATTGCCGTAGAAATTCGACGCGGCAAACGAAAGCGCGCGCCGGGTGTTCGGCAGGACGATCTGCGGGAGCGGCAGTCCTTCGATGCGCCGTTCGCAGATGCAGACGGCGGCGCCGTGCCGCATGGCGTCGGCCGCATAACCGTGGCCGTCCGTGGTTTTGCCCGAGAGCGCGAAAAACGCATACGACGGTCTTACACGCCTGGAATCGTGGGTGATCCCCGCGATCTCAAGCGACGCCGCGGCAGCGTCAAGCTGTGCGCCCGTACCTGCCAGTAGCTTTCCGAGTACCATAAATACCTCCGAATGGATGTGTTTCGCATTCCGGTTTTATGGTATTCCGCAGTTTTGGTTCAATCCGTCACATCGGTGTGCAGCACCTCGATGGTGACGACCGTGCCGTACGGCACATCCGTGCCGCCCGCATAGGATTGCGAGGTCACCGTCGCACCGCCGCCCGAATGATAGTTTTGCGAGCCTTTGATCTCAATATTCAGCCCGGCAGCAATGATTTTTTCATTGGCCTGCGCCGCCGTAAGGCCGAGCACGTTCGGCACTTTGACCGTCTTTGCATTCGGGTCTGCATCGTTGGTATAGAGAATGATCTTGCCGTTTTCCTTTTCGATCTTGCTGCCGCGCGCCGGGATCTGCCCCGTCACGGTGTCGCCGCCGCCGATCACCTCGGCGGTCACGCCGAGCTCTTTGATCTTCGCTTTGGCGTCCTCCACGCTGCTGCCGATGTAGCGGCCGACGCCGACCTGCATCCGCGCGAGTTCCTCCTCGGAGTATTCCGGCTCGATGCCCATATAGGGGAGGACATTGGTGAGGAATGCTGAGACGTAGGGCGCGGCGACAATGCTGCCGTACACGCTGCCGCCGGTCGGCTCATCGACCATGATGAGCACGGCGATCTGCGGATCGTCCGCAGGGGCATAGGCCACGCAGGAGCCGATGCGCAGTTCTTTTTCCGGCTCGTCAAACTTCTCCGACGTGCCGGTCTTCGCGGCGACCTTGTACCCCTTGACATAGGCGTTTTTTGCGCCGCCGTCGCCGGAGACGCCCGCCTCCAGGATCTGTGTGAGCGTGCGCGCCGTCTCGGTGCTGATAACCTGCCGTCTGACCGTCGTGCCGTATTCTCTGATCGTCACGCCATCATCGTCCACGAAGCGGTCAAGCAGGTGCGGCGTGACCAGATAACCGCCGTTTGCCACAGCGCAGATTGCCGTAAGCTGCGAAATGGGGCTGACCTTGAAGCGCTGCCCGAAGGAAGCGGTCGCAAGCTCGGTCGTGCCGAGTGAGCCCTTCTGATGGAAGATGGTGCGCGCCTCGCCGGGCAGGTCGATCCCGGTCTTATCGAGATAGCCGAAGGCCTCAAAGTAGGAATAAAACTTTTCGCTGCCGACGCGCGCCGCGATGGTCATCAGGATCGGGTTGCAGGACTGCTGCAAGCCGCGCGCAAAGGTCACGGTGCCGTGCCCTGCGCGCTTGTGGCAGTGAATCTTGAACCCGCCGACCTCCAGCACTCCCGTACAGGTGAAGATCTCGGTCGGGCTGACGACCTTCTCCTCAAGCGCCATGGACGATGTGATGATTTTGAACGTCGAACCCGGTTCGTACAGCTCCGTGATCGCCTTGTTGCTCCACATCACCTGCCGAAGCTCGGCCAGCCGCTTGTTGTATTCTTCGCTGTCTTCTTCAAAGCCGGATTCGCCGAGCAGCAGCTCGGACAGCTCGTCAAGCACATAGGGCGCGTTGAGATCAAAGTCCGGCTTGACCGAAACGGCCAGGATCTCGCCGGTCTTCGGGTTCATCGCGATGCCGCAGACGCGGTTCTGCGCCGCCGAGTTGTGCAGCGTCGCCTCGACCTGTACATCCAATTCATGCTGGATCTGCGGGTCAATGGTGGTCACCATATGATAGCCGTTAATCGGCTCGACGTAGCTCTCGTAATTGTACGCCATCTCGTTGCCGCGCGCGTCCTGCGCGATGATGTACCTGCCCGGCACACCGGTCAGCTCTTCGTTGTAGTAGTATTCGAGGCCGTAAAGCCCCTGCCCGTCGGCGCCGGTAAACCCGATGGTCTGCGCCGCCATGCTGCCGGACGGATAGTAACGCTTGTTGGTCGCCTCGAGATGCACCTGGCTTTTCAGCCCGTTGTCCTCGATAAAGGCGAGCACACGGTCGGCCGTCTCCTTGTCAACATTCTTCTTGATGGTCTCGTCGCGGCGGCCGGACATGGCCGCTTTTTTCAGAATGAAGTCATAATCCACCCCGAGAATCTCGGAAAGGCCGGACGCAATCAGCTCATCCTGTCGGTCGCTCGCCGCCGCGGCGGCGGCATCTTCGCCGTAGCGCACGCGATGAATGGCGCGCTTGATTGCAGAGGAATACACCGCGCTCTGAATATCGACCGGAGAAATGAAAACGCGCCACGTCGTCTGATTGGTGGCGATAATGTTCATATTCCGATCATAAATCGTGCCGCGCTTGGCGGCAACGGTATTCTCCACAGTGATCTGATTCAGCACCTCTTCCTGATACCGATCGTATTCGAATACCTGCATCCTGAAAACGACGCCCGCCAGCAAAAGAGAAAAAAGCGCAAAAATACCGAGCAGCACAAAACTGCGGTGTGCAGTCACACTGTTCATCATCTTTTGCGCCATGTCGGTTTCTCTCCTTTTAGCAAGCGGGCATCTTCTCTAAATCATATTCGGTGTCAGTCGAGATATGCCAGAAAGTCCGTGATCTTTTCGCCGAACGCGTTCAGCAGATTCATGCCGAAGCCCGTATTCTTATCCTCTTCCGCATAAGTCTCGATTCCGTCCTCACCCGAAAGCGCCAGATATCGCTGCTCCGCCGAGGAGACCTTGATCATGCCGAGATCGTTCTTTGCCATATCCTCGATCACGGTGAGATCGTTCTTTTCCTTCAGCGCAAGCTCAAGCGTCTGATTCTCCTTTTGCAGGGCTTCCAGCCCTGCATTCAGCTCGGTATAGCGGCGTGCTTCCTCATTGATGAGCGAGCCGCCGTACACAATCGCCGTCAGGATCAGCGCACAGGCCATGAACGACGCAAGCCTCGCAAAAGAAATACGCGCCGGCTTGCGCTTGACAAGCTCGAAGTTTTCCAGCGCGATCACCTCGTGGCGCGGTGCGGGCAGCCCTGTGCGGTTCGCATTCGAGGGTTTGACCTCGCGGACGGGAGGCTTCTTCGCCGCGGGCTTTGCCGGGCGTGCCGCAGGCAAATCCACCTGCATGGCGCTTTGCCGCATGGCCTCGGTTACACGGCGCGCGTCGGCATCGGTGCTGCGGCAATACGGATTGTAGCCGCTGCGGATCGCCTTTGCGATCAGTACTTCCTTTACGCGGACATTTCTGCCTGCCATCGAAGTCGTTCTTGCAATCTGTACGCTCATGTTTTTCCGTCCCCCGTTATATTTTCTCCGCCACGCGCAGCTTGGCGCTGCGCGAGCGCGGATTCACTTCCAGTTCATCTTCGCCCGCCGTCACGGGCTTCTTGGTGATGACGCGCACCACCGGCTTTTTGCCGCAGACGCACACGGGAAATTCCCGCGGGCAGGTGCATCCGCTCGACAGCGCGGCAAACTTCTGCTTGACCAGCCTGTCCTCCAGCGAATGAAAGGTGATCACGGCGGCCCGGCCGCCCGGATTCAGCGCGTGCACTGCCGCATCCAGCGCGGGCGGTATCGAGGAAAGCTCGGCGTTCACCTCGATGCGGATCGCCTGAAACGTGCGCTTGGCCGGATGATGACCGCCCTCGCGCGCCGCCTTCGGCATGGAGCCCTTGACCAGCTCGGCCAGCTCCAGCGTCGTCTCGATCGGGCGTTCGCTTCGCCGTTTAACAATGTTCGCCGCGATATTGCGCGCGAATTTCTCCTCGCCGTAGTCGTAGAGAATGCGGCGAAGCTCTTCTTCGGAATAGGTGTTGACCACGTCGCAGGCGCTGAGCGGCTGCTCCCTGTCCATCCGCATGTCCAGCGGCGCATCCTGCATGTAAGAGAACCCGCGCTCGGCCGTATCCAGCTGATAGGAGGAAACGCCGAGGTCGGCCAGCACGCCATCCGCCTTCGGAATGCCGAGGTCGGCCAGCACGCTTTGCAGCATGGCGTAATTGCTGTGGACAAAGGTCACGCGATCGGCATAGTCGGCCAGCCGTGCGCCCGCCGCGCGGAGCGCGTCCTCGTCGCGGTCAATGGCGATCAGTCTGCCGCCGGCGGTCAGACGTTTAACGATCTCCAGCGAATGGCCGCCGCCGCCTGCGGTGCAGTCTACGTAGATGCCGTCCGGCTTGATGTTCAGCGCTTCGATGCACTCGCGTAAGAGGACCGAAACGTGCGAAAACTTGATTTCTTCCATTTTGCGCCTCAGAAGCCGAGCGCGCTGAAGGTTGCTTCAAGCGCTTCGTCGCTCATTTCATCCTCAATCTTGTCCCAGTTGTCCTCGGACCAGATCTCGGCATGATTGCCGACGCCGACGATCACAGCATTCTTTTTCAGCTCGGCCAGCTCGCAGAGCTTGGCCGGGATGATGACTCTGCCCTGCGCGTCCGGCGTGGCGTACGTCGTTTTGGAGAACACCTTGCGCGCGATGCGCTTGGTGTCGGCGGGCACGCCGTTGAGCAGCGCGTCCGTATACTGCATCCAGCCCTCCTCCGAGAACAGGAGCAGACATTTTTCGTTTATGCGGGAGATTGCGAAGTTCTCGCCGAGCAGCTCCCGGAACTTTGCAGGGATAAACAGGCGGTTTTTCGCATCCAGGGTGTGACGATATTCACCGACAAAGGTCTGTTTGATTTCCATATCGTTTCCCCCTTTTTGATGCACTTTGATGTGAAAAGCCACCACTTTCCCCCACCATCGTTCTTATTATATCGAATTAAAAAACAAAATGCAAGAGGTTTTGAAGAATTTGTATATTTTTTTGCAAAGAAAAAGCACGGCGCGTGCGCCGTGCCGTCCGAATCGCCGCATCCGGCGATTCATTTTATGGGATTGGACTGTCTTTCGACTGCCTTTTGCCCGAAAAACGCAAAAAAATCCCGCCGCGGCGTGCGGCGGGAAATCAAATCCGTGGGATATACCCCCACTTATGCGGTTTTCAGCAGCTTGTCATACAGCGCGGAAAGGCCGCGCGCGGCGGGACGCAGGGCGAGCCGCAGCAGCCATGCGCTGCAAAAGGAGGCGGCAAACACGAGCGGCACCGTCACCGACAGCGGCAGGGACAGTCGGTTGTACAGCAGCTGATCCCACAGGTAGGACACGAGATACATCTCAAACGTGCATCGCGACACGGCGGCCGCCGCGCGGCGCACGGCGGGCGCGCGAACCGGCAGGTCGTACAGCGCGAGAAAAACCGCCGCCGCCGTGCCGAGCGCGGTCAACGTGGAGAAGCCGTTCATCATATACCACGCATATTCGCCGCGCGCCGCGGTATAGCCGATGCAGAGTGCAGCCGGCAGCGCGGCGGCGAACAGCACGAGAAGCGGGCGCTGCCCCATGCGCAGCCTCGGACGAAACTCACCGATATAGCTGCCGACCAAGTAGAAGGTGACCGGGTACAGGCTCTCGAAAAAGTCGGGCAGAATGCGCAGACTGAGACTGCCGCCGCCGTAATAGGGCGCAAAGCTGACCAGTGTCTCGGGAAGCAGCGTCAGAAAGATCAGCGAACCGAGCAGCGCGCGCTTCCCTGCCCGCGTCGGAATATACGCATAGGCGAGATTCAGAAACGGGATCAGCAAAAACAGCCCGATGTACATTTCAAAATACCAGGCGTAGCCGTCGGCGGAAAAATCGAGGATTTTATAGAGCGCCGTCCAAACAGACGGCAGCGTTCCGCCGCCGACATAGGCGCTATAGGCTTGCGCGGCCATGCAGAGCGCCGCGATCACGAAATAGGAGAGATACAGCGGCAGAATGCCGCGGTAGTAGGCCTTGGACACGCGCTTCCCCGCCTGCAAATACCCGCTGAGCATCAGAAAGAGCGGCACGGCGCTGAGCGAAAGATAGCGTGCAAACACCTTGATGCACCAGACGGGCGTGACGGCCGCGTTGCCGAGCGCGCCGCGCATGGTGAGGCCGTGCAGGCAGACGACAAGAAAAATCGCCGCCGCGCGCACAAGGTCAAGTCCGGGCTGCCGTTCCTTTGCCATGTCTGCACCTCCGAAGTAGATTCTGCCTTGATTTTACCATACTTTTCGGCGTCTGTAAACCGTTTCGCAAAAGAAAAGGAGCTGCATGCAGCCCCTTTTCGGAAACGCTTATTTCTTTTTCTTTTTGACCACGATGAAGGCAATCACCGCGATAACAACCAGCGCGGCCGCTACGACACCGATGAGCACGCCGACATTTACGCCGTCCGCATCGGTCGGCACAGGTGCGCTCGTCGCGGAGGAGGCCGTCGAAGCGTCGGTCTGTCCTGCGGGTGCTGTCGTGCCGTCCGGCGTTTTGCTCTCTGCGGCCGGGGCGGAGGTGCCTGCCGCATCCGACGAAGCATCGCCCGTCGCCGCGTCGGTCGTGTCCGCCGTCATATCGGCGGTCGCGGCGGCAGATTCGGTCGCGACCGCATCGGTCGATGCACCGGGAACGTCCTCGATGATCTTTGCGTTCGGATGATGACCCGCCGCAAGGAGTGCTGCCTGCGTGCCGTGTACGGTGACCTTGAGATTGTCAAACGCCATCGTACCGAGGTTGCTCAGCGTATCCGTCATGGCGCGGGCGCGGAAGCCGAACGAGCCGCTCGGCCAGTCCATTGCCGCAGTCGAAAAGCTGTACAGCACATCGCCCTCGGCATTTGTGAGCGTGTAGGTCAGCATGCCTTCCTTATGTTCCACCCGCATGTGATAAGTACCGCCGACCGCGACCGTCGCCTCGCCGACGTTGAGGTTTCCGCCCCAGCCGCCCTCGGCGTTGCCGTAGCCGACCGCGCCCTTCTGCCCGTCATTGCTGATGAAGGACAGATAGCCGTAGAACGCATTCACGCCGTCGCTGTCCGCTTCGGCCAGATTGGCATGTGTAATCACGCCCGCCGCCGTCTGCGAATTGATAAGATCGACATCGACCGTATAATCGGTCAGCAGGTTTGCATCGTGGTTGGCCGAATACAGGAGAAAGGAGAAGTTGGTCGCCTCCTTGAAGCCCTCGGTCAGCGTCGTATAGTACAGCGCGCCGTTTTTGATCTCCCACTTGCCGCGATACTGCGTGAAGTCCGAGAGCGACTTGGCATTGGAAAAGTCATTTTCGTAAAAGACATAGTCCTTCACGGAAAGATCCAGCTCGGAGGCCTTAACCTCGGCTACGGCAGGGACTTTCACTTCGATCGCGGGCGTGACCTCCGGCAGGATCGCCGCAGATTCGACCTTCGGCTTGTAGTCTGCCAGCTTCTTGCCAGCGGCGAGATGGTCGCCGACTTCGCCGTGCGCCGTGATCTTCAGGTTGTCAAAGCCGAGCATGGCGAGGTTGGTCAGTCCGTCGTGCATGACGCAGGCGCGGAAGCCGAACGACCCCATTGCCCACTCGTCGTTCTCCGTGGTGTAGTTCCACAGCTCGTTCCCCGTATCGAGGTCGGAGATCACATAGGTGATCGACTTGCCCACGGCATCCACCCGCAGATGGATGTTCATGCCGGGGGACAGGATCACATCGCTGACCTTGATGTTGCCCGCGTAATCGCCGAGCAGATTGCCGCGCCCCAGCGCGCCGCGCTCGCCCGTGAAGCTGATGAACGCCTGATAGCCGTAGAAGCTGTTGTTGGTCTCGCCGCTCACCTTGGCCGGGTCGCAGCGGAACAGCGGCCCCGCCTGCGACTGGATGTTCATCATATCCACCTCAAGCGTATAGTCGGTCAGATTGGCAACGCCCGCATCCTTGGTGAACAGCAGAAACGCCTGATCGTTCATTTGCAGGTCGCCGAGCCCGGTCAGCGTGAGCTGGCCGTCCACGATCTCCCACTTCCCGCGATACTGCGTGAAATCGGACAGCGTGGTCACATCCGAAAAGTCGTTCTCATAGTAAACATAGTCGGCAGCAAAGGCCGAAAGCGCCAGCGCGCAGACGAGCAGCGCCGCGCAAAGAACAAAACAGCGAATTTTTTTCATTCCGAACCTCCTCCGGCACTGCCGGTATGTCCAATATACTATAAAACTGCGGTACAGTAAATGTATATTATCGGCGAATTTGTACAAAAAATCAAGGCAGCAAAAAAGGGGCTGCAAGCAACCCCTTTTTATACTGTCGGTTTGATTTATTTCTTTTTCTTGACGATAATCAAGGCAACGACCGCGATCACGACGACAACAGCCGCAACGATACCGATAATTGCGCCGGTGCCGAGACCGCCCTCAGAAGCGGGTGCCTGCTCGGTCGCCGCAGTGGTGACTGCCGAAGATGCGGGTGCCGTCTCCTTCTTTTCGGTTGTGCTTGCACTCTCTTTTGCAGTCGTCTTCTCGGTTGCCGCAGTCGTGCCTGCCGTATCCTCGGTGACAACTGCATCGGTGGAAGCAGCGGATGCCGTGGTGTCCGCCGATTCCTTGCCGCTCGTAGCAGCAGGCTCGGATGTCTTAGCGGGCGTGGTCGTCTTGGCGGGCTCGGACGTTACAGGCGCTTCTGTTGCCTTGGTGGTCTCCGAGGTGACGGGTGCGTCCGTTTTTTCGCCGACGATGGTTGCACCGTTGTTGACGATCGTACCGTCGCCGGTCACCTGTTCAAATGTACCGCCGTTCAGAATGACGGTCGAGCCCTTTTCAACTTCGATCGCCATGTAGCAGGGGTTGGCCGCCGCGATGTTGCTCATGCACTCAACCTTGTCGCCGATGACCAGCGTGGAGTTGTTGGCCACGATGATCGTGTTCATCGCGCTCTCCTGGAACAGAATGATGTCATCAATGATGGTGTCCTGCTGAAGCGTCAGCGTTACGCCGCTTCTCATCTTCATGGCGCAGGCGGGATTCTCGAAAGGCATACCGTTCTTGTAGTTTGCCTTGCCGTCGTTCGACGTGATCTTCAGCGTCGAACCGAGCTCGGGCATGACGTAGTCGCCGCCGATGAATGCCTTGCCGCAGACAATCAGCGTGCCGCCGTCAGCCAGTACGCTGATGCAGCCGTTGTCTTCAACGGTGAGGAACTGCTTCTTCGCTGTGTCCATCGACTGTCCGTCATAGTCGTTGTTGCCGGTCTGATAGCTGATGTAGCAGATCGTATCCGAGGTGACCTTGGGTTCGGTTGCCGCAAATGCGCTGATACTGCCGAGGATCACCAGCATAGCCGCCATTGCAATCGCAATAATTCTTTTTGTCATAATTCCCTCCGAAATATTTCGCACAATTTGTGCCTTTTGTACAAATATTATACGGCAGGACGTCGGTTTCGTCAATACAAAAACCAGAAGAAAATTACACGGAAATTACCGTTTTTCACACCTGTGCCGCCGTCGGCGTCAGAAGCTCGATGTGTACCCGGCCGTAACGGCTGCTTTTCAGCACCGTATAGGCGGCCGCGATACGCACGTCCCCCGTTGCCGCGCCGCCGGTTTCGCTCTCGCAGACAAGCAGACAGCCGCGATGCAGAAGCCCGCTGTCGGCAAGGCGCAGCAGCGCGTCGGCCAGCGCGTCCGACGCATACGGCGGGTCAAGGAACACGAGGTCAAAGCCGTCGTCCCTGCACTTGCGCAGGAAATTCCGGTAGTCGGCATTCTGCACCCGCGCGCGGTCGGCGAAGCCGGTCTTCTCAATGTTCTTTCTGATCACGGCGACCGCCTCCGGCGCAGCGTCCACAAACGTGCAGGACGCCGCACCGCGGCTGAGTGCCTCCAGCCCGAGCTGCCCCGAGCCGCCGAACAGATCCAGCACGCGCCGCCCCTCAATATCAAATTGCAGCATGGAAAACAGCGCTTCCTTTGCCCGCGCCGAGGTCGGCCGCGTCGTGTCTCCCTCCAGCGTTTGCAGGCTCACGCCCTTTGCGCTTCCCGTAATGATCCGCATATCAGTTTCCTTTCCTCTCCGCCCGTTCGGCAAAGTAGGCGGCGATCGCCGCCGCGTCCTTCGGCGGAATGCCAAACTCCGCCAGTTCTCCGGCCGAGGCCGTCTTCAGCTTGGCGAGGCTGCCCGCCGCTTTCAGATATTTTTTCGCCTTAGCCGCGCCGATGCCCTTGACATTTTCGAGCACGGAATGCGTCAGCGTCTTCCGCTTTGCGCCGCTCATGCGGCCGACCGAATAGCGATGCACCTCCTCCTGCAAGCCGTAGACGAAGACAAACACGCTCTGCTCGCGCGCGATGCTGATGTCGTGCGTGCCGTCGGTCAGCGCGCGGGTCTTGTGATGCTCGTCCTTGACCATGCCGTAGGTGGGAATGTCAATCCCCAGCTCCGCCAGCAGCGCGCGCACCACGCCGACATGCCCCGCGCCGCCGTCCAGCAGGATCAGGTCGGGGCGCTTGGCAAAGCTGCCGTCCGCGTCCGCCAGATGCGACAATCTGCGGCGCAGCGCCTCCCGCATGGCGCCGTAGTCGTCGATGCCTTCGGTCGTGCGGATGGAGAACGAGCGGTAGTCCTTCTTTTTCAGCTTGCCGTTTTCGGCAACGATCATCCCCGCCGTAATATGCTCCGTGCCGAGGTTGGAAATGTCGTAGGCTTCAATCCGCATCGGCGGCGCGTCAAGCCGCAGAAGTGCGGCGAGCTTTTGCAGCATTTTGTTGTCGCGCGCGCTCGCTTCGGCAAACTTTCCGGCCTTTTCTTCGGCGTTGTCGCGCACCATGTCGCAAAGCGCACGCAGCTCGCCGCGCTGCGGCATATGCACGCTCACGCGCCGCCCCGCCTTTTCGCTGAGCAGCTCGGCGAGCGCCGCCATGCTGTCGGCATCCACCGCATCGGCCAGCAGCACCTCACGCGGAATATAGGCGCGGGCGGCGTACAGGCCGCACAGGAAGGTCGGCAGCTCGTCCGCCTCGACAATCTCGTCGGCGGAATAAACAAACTCGTCCTTATCCACCAGCATCCCGCCGCGGATATAGAAGACCGAGATCACGCTGCACTTCTCGTCGCTGTAGAGGGCGACGACGTCCTGATCCGCCTTCGGCGAGGAAACGACCTTCTGCCGCTCGCTGATCTTGTCCAGTGCCGCAATGCTGTCCCGGCACTTGGCCGCCGCCTCAAAGTTCTCGTGCTCGGCCAGCCGGTACATGCGCGCGGTCAGCTCGTCCTTGGCGAGATCAAAGTCGCCGCCCAGCACACGGAGCGCCGCGCCGATCGCGGCGTCGTAGTCCTCCTTGGAGGAGCCTTTCCGGCATGTGCCCATACACTGGCCGATCTGGTAATAGATGCAGGGGCGCCCCTTGCCGATGTCGGCCGGAAACTGCCGCTTGCAGCCCGGAATCCCCAGCGATTTTTCCAGGGTGTCGATGATATTGTACACGATGCCGGCGCCGGAATACGGGCCGAAATATTTTGCGCGGTCGGCAGCGCGCGTCCGCGTCATGACCAGGCGGGGATATTCCTCCCCGGTCGTCACTTTGATATACGGATAGGATTTTGCATCCTTCAGGAGAATGTTGTAGCGCGGGTTATACTCCTTGATCAGCACGTTTTCCAGCGTGAGTGCTTCCATCTCGGTGTCGCAGAGATAGAAGTCGAAGTCGTGTACCGCGCCGACCATCTTCTCGGTCTTGATGTTCTTTTTGCTGTTTTGAAAATACTGCGAAACGCGGTTTTTCAGCTTGGCGGATTTGCCGACATAGATGACCGTGCCGGCATTGTTTTTCATGATGTAAACACCGGGGCGCAGCGGCAGCGAGTTTGCCTTGTCCAAGAGGCGCGCGCGGGTCGCTTCCCTGTCTTCCATGCGGTTGCTCCTTCCGATTTCTAAAGGAATAGGCGACCACAGCGCAAAACCGCTGTGCCCGCCCATCAACATTTCTCAATATGCGTGCTTACTCGTTGAAGCCGTTCTCAATCAGTTCCTTCAGTCCGTCGAGTGCCTCGCGCTCATCGGGACCATCCGCCACCAGCGTGATCGTCATACCGTTGACGATACCGAGAGACAGAACGCCGAGCAGACTCTTCGCATTCACGCTGCGATCGTCCTTCTCGACCCAAATGGAACTCTTATAGGAATTGGCTTTCTGAATGAAGAAAGTCGCAGGTCTTGCATGGAGACCTACGCTGTTTTTAATTGTAACATCTTGGGTCATCATCAGAAAATACGCTCCTTTTTCCGGGTGAAAATGCACTTTGCATCGTTATCTTTCATTAGTATAGCAAATCTGCGCTGCAAATGCAAGTATTTTTTGCATTTTTAATTTTTCGGCATTATTTGACCCGAACGTCCGTAATCAGAATATTGGCATTGATCTCGGGCAGGCAGGCATACGTCGTCATGCCGGGCGCGATATACTGCGTCCCGCCGAGCAGAAATCCGCTCTCGCTCATCTGTCCCTCGCAGGCCGCCTGGCCGTAAATATCCACACGGTTCAGCGCCGAGGTGGTCTTGATGATTGCGCCGCCGCGCTCCACATAGGTGACCGCAGGCGTCGCGGTGACGCTGTCACCGATCAGCGTACCGAGCGCACAGCCGAGCGATTCGCTCCGGATCGGGTCGCCGTCCTTGAAATACTTGACGGACGCCGCCTGCACATTGCTGATCTTGAACGAAATGACGGCCGTCTGCGTCTCGAGCTTGGGGTCCTTTTGCTTGGCATTGGTGCGCAAAACCGCGCCGACAATCACAATGGCGACCAATGCGAGAATGAGAAAGTCCAGCACATTGACCTTGAATCTGCGTTTTTCCATGTCCGTGTCCCCCTCTTCTCACTTCAGGCGCATGGCGCTGACATAGCCCGTGCCCGCAAAATTCTTGGCGTGGATCGAAACGCCGACGCCGACCGCCACGCGCGAACCGTTGATATAGTAAGAGCCGTCCGCATAGTAGCCGTCCGCCGCCAGCGTCACACTCATCGTAATGTTGTCCGGATGCGTGGCGGCAACCATTGTGCCGGTCGCCTCGTCATATACATCCTTGACATACGGCTCTGTCATAACCGCCGTGACCGTGCCGAGGTTGAAGCGCTTGGCTGCCTCGACGACCGTGTCGCCGACGGCGATCTTGTTTGCATATTCGGGTTCAATGCCGCGGAACTGCAAGGTGTAAAGCACGGTGTAATCCGTTTTCTCCGCCGTTTCCACGCCGAATGCGCTGGCGATCATGAATGCGCCGAACGTGATCACGCCCGCGATGATGACCGTGATCAGAATATCGACAAAATTGACGCGGAATTCGCGTGTCGCTTTCTTTTCCATGATGATCCCTCCGTTAATCTATCGTGATGTCCGCGCAGGTCTCGCTGACCGTTGCGCGCTTCTGTCTGCGGCTCGCCGCGTCGATCCGCCGTGCGGCCGAGCAAAGGCCGAAGACGATCCAGAACAGGAAGAACACGCGGTAATTGTACCAGACATAGTCGGTCATGCCCTGAAGCAGCGCGGCCAGCACGCCGCACATCGCACCGCAGCCGATCAGCCGCACGGTCCTGTCTTCGCCGCGCTTGGCCAGTGAAAATCCGCTCTGCAAAAAGCAGATCAGCATGGCGATGAACAGAACAAAGCCGAGAATGCCGAGCTCAATGAAAATCTGCAAAAACAGGTTGTGCGAATGCGGCGCTTTTTCGATCCCCGCAAAGGAATAGAACGGGTAAATGCGGTTAAACGCCTGCTCACCGACGCCGACACCGGTCAGCGCATAGTCGGCTGCCATGCGCGCGCTCCCGCGCCAGATGAAGACGCGGTAGTTGGTGGATGTGTCGGTCAGATCGCCGATGCTGGAAAAGCGGGAAACGATGTTGGCCGGCAGATACGGAACGGCCAGCGGCAAGAGGCAGACGCCCGCCGCGATCAGCGCCACCGAGCGGCGGCTCCACATCAGGACGAACAGCACGGCGGCGAGCAGGAAGCCGAGCCACGCGCCGCGCGCCCAGGTATAGATCAGGCACAGGCAGCCCGCCGCAAAGGCGGCGAGACTTGCCGGCTTGGTCGAAAGCCGCCGATCCCCGAAGAAAACGGCCGCAACGATCGGGAGCAGCAGAATCAGGTACTCGCCGAGCATGTTCGGATTTTCAAAGGTGGAGACGACGCGGCCGCCGATATTGTCAAACATCTCGGTGTCGATCCACTCGGCGGAGATATTGCCGGAGACATCCTGATAAATGCCGTAGAGCGAAACCAGGAGGAGCGACACGCACAGCATCATGGCCGCGCGCACGAGCTTTTCTTTGGTGTTCACAAGACCGACGGTCAGATAATAGCCGAGCATCAGCGCGGCGTAGATCGCCGCCGCGCGGATCGACTGTCCGCCGCCGTAGGAGACAAGGCCGCCGAGCAGCATCGCCGCCATAAAACAGAACACAAAAATGTCGAGCGGCTCTGCACGGAAGTAGCGCTTGCCGCGCAGCAGCTTGACGCCGAGTGCAAACGCCGTATAAATCACGAGCAGCGCCAAAAAAATGCTCGGGCGCGGCAGGATGACGAAGAACGGCATGAGGAAAATCGCCGCATACAGCCCGCATTCCGGGTTGATGAGCACAATGTACGCCGCGATGGCGGCAAAGCAGCCCACGATCAGCCAAAGCGGATGCACAAAGCAGGTCAGGATGCCGAACGGCAGCCCGAGGATAAACGCCGCCCCTTTGCGCCCCGTCGCGCCGTCCGGCGCTGCATACGACCGCTCATGAAAGCCGCAAAAGCGGGTGAAAAACGCATTCCATGCCGTGCTGTCGCGGATGGCCGTACAAAGCGGCTTGCCCGAGAACAGCAGCGGAATGCCGAGGACGATCAGCAACACGGAGACCGCCGCAGACAAAATGCGTGCAGGATCGGCGTCGATCAGAAACAGCACGGCCTGTCCGAGCAGCGAATAAAAGCCGCAGGACATGAGGAAAACGCCGATCACACGGAGCGAGAGGCAACTGAGATAGCGCATCATGGCGGCGACCGCCGAGACGTAGACGCTCTCCTCGATGTTGGAGGCAAGGTAACGCGCGGCGCGGTTCTTCCCGCCGAGCGCGCTGCCGATGCGGCTCCTGTCAAAGGTATCGCACATCTCGTCATACGAGCCGAACAGGAAGCTGTAAAGACCGCTGCCGATCTTTTTATAGAGGAAGCTGCCGAGTCTGCCGAAGCCGCGGCAGATCGCACTGCCTTCTATAAATGAAGAAAACCATGCGGCAAAGCCGTTTTTCAACGTTTCTTCCCTCCCTTCCCGTCGTCCGGATGTTCCGCGAGCCACGCTTCATACAGATCCGGGCGCCGCTCGCGCGTCAAGGCGGCCGACTGCTCCAGCCGCCACTTGTCAATGTTTTCGTGATGCCCGGAGATCAGCACGTCGGGCACGGTCAGCCCGCGAAAGTCAAACGGGCGGGTGTACTGCGGGTATTCGAGCAAGCCGCCTGCGATGCTCTCGTTTTCGTAGCATTCGTCATCCGACAGCACGCCCGGGCAAAGTCTTGCGACCGCATCGGTCACGATGCAGGCGGGCAATTCCCCGCCCGTGAGCACAAAATCGCCGATGGAGACTTCCTCGGCCGCGAGGACATCGAGCGCGCGCGCGTCAATGCCTTCATAGTGCCCGCAGAGCAGCGCAAGGTTGTCATATGCGGCAAAGCGCTTCGCCATCGCGTGGTTGAACACCTGTCCGCGCGGCGAGAGATAAATCACATGCCGCCGCACATCGTCCGGCTGCATCGCACAGATCGCCTCAAAGCAGCTGACGATCGGCGGCGCCGCCATCAGCATCCCCATGCCGCCGCCGTAGGGCGTGTCGTCCACGCGGCGGTGCTTATCCGCGGAATAATCACGGATATTGTGCACGGCGACCTCGATCGCGCCGCTTTTTCGGGCTCTGCCGATAATGCTCTCGGCGAGGATGCCGTCCACCAGCGCCGGGAACAGGGTCATAATGTCAAACCGCATCATGCAAACAGCCCCTCGATCGCGCGGATGAAAATGCCGCGCTCGGGGTCGATCTCCTTTATAAATTCGCCGACGGCGGGAACCAGCGCCTTGCCGTTCCCGGTGTCCACCTCGTAGAGGTCGGACGCGGCGCCGGTCACCACATCGCTGAGCTTGCCGTATACTCTGCCGCTATCCGCGTCGATCACCGGCAGGCCGAGCAGATCCTGCACGAAGAAGTCACCCTCGCCGCACGGAATATCCCCGCGCGCGGCAAACAGAATGCGGTTTTTCATCGCCGCAGCGTCCTCAAGCGTGGTCAGCCCTTCAAGTGCGGCCAGCACCCTGCCCTTGTATTCCGCGGCGCTCAGCACGCGCATCGGCACAAATGCGCCGCTTTTTTCGATATATACGTTTTTCAGCGCCGCAAGCACCGCCGGGCTGTCGCACCACGACTCGATCAGAACCGCGCCGCGCACGCCGTGCGTGTTGGCAATCTTGCCGCACTCCAGATACTGTTTTTTCATAGAATCCCCTTATGCGCCGCCGCGCAAACCTATTGTGGCAATTATAGCATATCCGTCGCCGTTTTGCAATCGGTATCTTACAATATGATTACAGTTTTCCGCTTTCGCTTGCTTTCGACGGCATTCCGTTATATAATGTAGGTTGCCGATTCGGAAAGGAGGTGTCCGCCATGGAGGGCCGCAAGATCATCGCGCAGAACAAGAAAGCCTATCACGAGTATTTTGTCCTTGACAAATACGAGGCCGGGATCGAACTGTTCGGCACGGAAGTCAAGTCGCTCCGCCAGGGCGCGGTCAACCTCAAGGACGCCTATTGTGAGATCAAAGACGGCGAACTGCTCGTCCGCGGTATGCACATCAGCCCCTACGAAAAAGGCAACATCTACAACCGCGATCCTCTCCGCGTCAAGCGGCTGCTGATGCACAAGCGGGAGATCTTCCGCCTGCTCGGCAAGGTCAAGGAGGATGGGCTTGCCCTGGTTCCGCTGTCCCTGTACTTCAAGGACTCGCGGGTCAAGGTCGAGGTCGGCCTCTGCAAGGGCAAAAAGCTCTACGACAAGCGCGACAGCGATGCCAAGCGGCAGTCCGCCCGCGACATCGACCGCGCAATGAAGAATCGGGGCTGACATGGCGAGCTGGATTGTTCATCTTCGGATTGCCGACAAGCTGCTCGAGACGTTTCCGCTTGACGCCGCTTCCTTCATCGTCGGCAGCATCGCGCCCGACTGCGGCAGGCAGAACCCGGACGGGCTGACCTACACGCCGTCCAAGGCGGTCTCGCACTGCACGCCGGACGGCACCAATGCGTCCATCGACTACGAGGGGTTCTACGACGCCTATATCCAAAAGGAAGAAGACCCAAAGGCGCGCGCCTTTCTCTTCGGCTACCTTGCGCATCTTGTCGCCGACAAGCTGTGGGGCGAGACGATTTTCGAGCCTTCCTATGCGCGTTACGGCAAGGATTTTCCCGACAAGGCGTCGTTCGTCAAGGCGGTCAAGCGCGACTGGTACGATCTCGATTCGCTGTACCTTTCGCGGCATCCGGATTTTCATGCGTATGCGATTCTCACGAGGCTCGGGCATTTCGATGGGGATTATCTCCCCTTCTATCCGCCAAAGCTCATCAATGAGAAGCTGGAGTCGATTGACGCCTTCTACAAGACGCGGCAATGCAATCTTTCGCGGACAGACTATTTTTACCTGGCTGAAAACGAAGCCGACAGCTTTGTTGCAGACGCGGTGGCGCTCTGCACAAAGGTGCTGCAAGCCTATACGGGGGCGTAAAGGTTTCGACGGGGAGTTTGAGGCAGGATAAGCGGGTAGAGGGAGGAAACCTCTTAAAAAGTCCAAACTTAAAATTAAACGCTAACGATAACGTAGCACTGGCAGCGTAAGCTGCGCCGCTGCTTTTGAGCAGCCCGTCTGACCGTTGAGGACCACGGCTTCGGTTCAGGCGTCATTCAGTGGTAAATGTGCACCGCCCGTTTGCTTTTGAAGCGGTCATAAACAAAAAAGCTACCCGATCATGCAGCCCGCGCATCGGCGGTAAGACCGGGGAAATTCAGTAGGTGCCCTGCACCCGGAGAAAGTTCTGTCAAAGGCTTTTCGGACGCGGGTTCGATTCCCGCCGCCTCCACCATAAGTCCACTGTAATTTTGATAGAATTACGGTGGACTTTTTCTATGCCCAAAAACCGCATAAAATCAAGGGATCCGCGGTTTCAGAGCACAAACGAACCCCGCCGCAGAATCGCTCTGTGGCGGGGTTTTCTGCATTTTTCGGATTTTGAGGCAGTTTGAGCCGAAGTAATCGTTAAACTTATGGGTAATCGTTAAATTTTAAGGGTATTCGTTAAATTGTTGCTTCTCCGCATCAATAAAGCACCTCGCCGTTGGATTTTCCGTGGTGAGGTGCTTTGTTGTTTGCGCGTTCATGATCGAACAGCCACATCAAACTTCCCTGCTATTGCTCACTTCACTGTCGATTCGCGGACAAAATTCGACATTCGACGGTCAGTGCAAACGATACTTGCGAATTCTGAGATATACTTACCCTAAGAAATTCTATGCAAAGGAGGAAAATATGAACTCTTCTTAGTGACTACCCCAGCAGCCCATTTCAATCTATATTAAGGAGAAAGATATGAAGCATAGGTACAAACCATTATCCAGAGCTGTCAGCCTTTTGTTGACTGCTGCAATGCTCATGACCACGCCGACATTTTCCGTCTTTGCGGAAGAAATAACTGCGTATGCGGAAATCGATACCACAGATACACCGCTCACGGTTAGCAATGAGGAAAAAGCAGCAACCGAAGAAGCAGAAGCAATGGACAACCTTTCGGAATTTGCGGAAGGCAATGTTCCTGCTGACGAGAGCGACGAGATGACGCCCGAGCTGATGGCTCTTCTGCTGCGATCTCAGGAATACGATACATTCACCGATGAAGAAAAGCGAATGGTTCAGGCATTCTTCCACATGGCGCCCGATGAGGAAGAATTGCAGAAGGCTTTTGACGATCAACAGCGTATTCAAGAGGAAATTGCGTCCATGCCAGAAAAGTTTCGCTATGAAAACAAGGTTTTGGAATTTCAAAGCGCAAACAGAACCTTTTCCGACTTGAATGCGTATGAACAGACACTCGTTCTGCAGTATTCTGCTTTTCCGGACAATATCGACGAAGCATTTCGCTATTTTGAGAAGGAAGGGCTTGATATATATGAGAGCGCGTTAGCAGCTGAAATCATGGTCGATCAGCTTTTTGATGCTGAGGAAAGCCTGCAGATTTTCAGGTTGTATGACAGCCGCGTCGAACGTGAGAAGAATGTGCTTGGCTTCAAAGAGTTTTCAAAGGCCTTCCTTGGCACGGAGCGCATTGATGAAAGCGCGATGCAAGCCGCTGATCCGCTAACCATTCGGCACGCAATGCTGAGAGAGCAAAAAGCGGAATATGTCAGTCCCGCCGCTTTCCGGAAAGCGAAGGATATGTTCTTGCAGGGATATTCAGCGCAGGAAATCCGTGCAGCATACTCTGTAGCCGCAACCTATAACCTTGCGCCGGAAGATCTTCTGATTGATCGCGAAAAAGCGCCATCAACTTTATCCGAAGAAGAGCAATGCTTCTTTGCTGTATATCCGGTAAATGTTGCTGCCGTACAAGAACTGATGCGTTCAACAGATTTGCAAAGCTCTGCTGTTGATTTCAAGAGCGAGGCAGAAATCTCCCGAATTGATGCAAGCGATGCAGCGAAGTCGGAAATTTCGCAAGTCATGGAAGCTGTCACATCCGTTGGAGTAGCCTTGTATAGTGTACCGGACGAAGTCGAGGATGATCCCGTAATTGAAAGCATCCGGCAACCAATTGATATTCATATTGACAGCCATGAGAATGTCCGCATCAACACCGGCGCATTGGAATACCGGGAGTCAATCGCAAGCTTGCCCGGCGTAAATGGGAAGAATATTGACCTGCAGCTTCAATACGGCTCGGATGAAAGCGCCCTTGAAAAGTACGATTATCGAAGATCCACCCAGACAAGATATGCAATCGTAGGAACGCAGGTAGAGATGGCCGAAGGGCGTCTGTTTGAAGATACAGCGCGATCGGTGGTTTATAAAGGATATACTTCTGCAAAAGCGGCAAATGAAGCCCTCTTGGAAATGCAGGATAAAGAAATTCCCTGCGAATTGACAACCCCCTTTGTTGCAAGCAAAACCGCAACAAAAGTCATACGGAATACATGCGAAAAATCATGGTGGACCAATCCGTATGAATTACTCTATGATAGGCAGTCCAATCCCGCACCGTCTTCTTATGCGTATTCTTCGGGTGGGTATAAAGGAACCCTCCCAAGAACGAAAACGAAAAAAGTCTATGACAATGGAACCACTGTCAAAAAGACAGACGGTGATCGAATCTGCTATTATCAAAAAACGATTTGGGAAGCAACGTTCAGCGGAACTGTCCGAAAAAAAGTCACCGAGGGTAGTTTGGTTTATGTTTCTTTGTCCGTTGTCGAATATTCCTATTCTTCGGCATACAACAACACAAAAGAGCAAACCTACAACGAGTCCCGCTATGATCTCGGCGCCGGATGGTCGCTTGGCATTCCGTCCATCGACAGAGACTCTCACGGCGAGAGGCTGATCCTTCCCGGAATCGGCACCTATGCGCTGAGTGGGAATACAATCAAAGACTATAAGCGTTCGGACATGAAGCTGACCTCGGACAAAAGTTATAACAACGGCCAGTTTGATTCGACGCAGAAGCTGACCTTTGCCGACGGAACTGCTTACTACTTCAACAGTAATGGGCTGTTACTTGCCATGGTGGACGAGTTCGGCACCACGGTCACATTCAAGTATGCACAGGTGAACGGCGACTACCATCCGTCCGAAATCATCGATGCGGACGGAAACAGCACAACCATTGTGTATACTGCGACCGGCTTCGGAAAAACCGTAACAATTACCGCGCCGGACGGTAACGCCACCGTTTTGTACATCAAAGCGCTGGACAGCGAAACCTACGGCGAGAATAATTCCGTGCTTGAAAAAATCGTCTGCCCGGACGGCGAAACCGTTTCTTTCGACTATACGATGGAAAACGGAACATACAGCTTTACCGGGTCGAGCGGCGGCCCCGACATTCAATATGCCTTGCTGAATCGGGTCGCTTATGACACCGGTGCAAAGTTGCATTATGCGTATGAAATGCAGGATGTCAATCTTGGCAGCGGGCATCTGAACACTTATCGCCTGACCGAGCGCTATACGACAAACGGCACAGATGACATGCAGCGCATTGACCGTGCCGCATACACCTATACCGGGGACTACAGCAGAAAGTCCGAATACAAGACCAAGATTACGGAAACCAAAAACGGCCAGACTGTTTCAACAGAGTATACCTTCAGCAAAGACCACCTTTGCACCAAGCAGGAAACCAAGGTGGACAGCGAACTGAAGCAGAAAGTTGAAACGACCTATGACAGCTATGAGCTGCCAAACAAGACAGTCACAAGCATATATGGTTCAAGCACGCTGTCATCGAGCGAATTGTATACCTATGACAAGTTCGGCAACCTGCTCACCTACATCTCTCCGAAGGCGGACGGCAGTGCAAGCAATACCGAGTATCGCACCACTTATACCTACGACAGCACGTACAACCTGCCGCTGACGGTGGAGTATAAGCAGGACGCCGCAACAACTATCAAAATTATCAACACCCTCACAGCAGACAAGAAAAGCATCGCCGAGACCGCAACCTATGTGAACAACACCCTCACCGCGCTGACCACCTATACCTACAACGCGCGCGGGCAGGTGACCGCGAAGACAGACTGTCTCGACCTCGCGGCAAAGGCCGGCGTGACGACGGTTTACACCTACGATGGCGCAAACCTCGCCACCGAGACAATCACCGGTATGACCGATGCGGACGGCAACGCCTTGCCCGACCTGACAACAACTTACACCTATGACGCCATGGGCAGGCTGCTCACTGCGACCGACGCCGCGGGGCGCACCACGACCAATACCTACGATGTGCGCGGCAGACTGCTCACAACCACCGCGCCGGACGGCAGCGTCACCGCATACACCTATGACCTCACCGCCAACGATACCACCGTTTCGCAGCCCGGCAGAGAGGACATCGTCGTCGATTTTGACAGCATCGGACAAAAGCAGGCGGTCTATTACCCCTCGGGCGACCTGCAAAAGGAGTACTACTACGATACCGCAGGCAGACTGGTCATCGAGGCGACCGGGCGCGGCTCGAGCGCAGCCAATACGGTCTACTACACCTATGACCCGCTCGACCGCCTGATCGAAAAGCGCATCTGCGACAAGGACGGCGTTGAGCTTTACCGTGAAAACACCGCCTATGACGATGCCCTGACCGAGACGCAGTCGCTCGTCACCAAGACGGTACACGGCGAGGACGGCGCACCAAGTACGGTTGCCAAAACCTATATCAATGCCTACGGCGAGACCGTCCGCGAGGATGTCGGCGGCATGGTCACCGACTATGCCTATGACTTTGTCGGCAATCGCGCCCGCACCTCCTACACCAAGGATGGCAGAACCATCTCCGCCTCCGGCACCTACGACTTCCGCGGCAATGTGCTGACCGAGACAAATGCGCTCGGCAATACCCGCACAGTCACCTATGATGCCATCGGCAGAAAGATCGCCGAGAGCGACTTCAAAGGCAATGCAACCACCTATGCCTACGACGCCGCAGGGCGACTGCTTATTTCTTCCGCACCCCTTGACGGCGAGGCGCGTTCCGTGGTAAAATATACATACGACAGCGCCGGAAACGTGACACGGCAGATGCAGTCTGCCGAAGCCGTTGGCGCAGAGACGCCCGCATGGCGCACCGTCGAGTATGTCTATGATGACAGCAACCGCGTCACCGACATTGCGCAGACCGCAGATGAGACACACAAGGTCTGGACGCACTATGCCTACAACGAGGCGGGCGACCTCACCGACATCTACACCGGGCTGTCGATGAAGTGGTCGCTGGCGGTCAACCCGGAGACCTACAGCCATACGCGCTACGTCTACAACAACCGCGGCAAGGCGACAAGCCTGACCGACGCGCTCGGGCAGACCGAAACCTATGTCTATGACGCGCTCGGCTATCTCATCGAAGCCACCGGACGCGACGGCAAGGTCACACGCTATACCTACACCGGGCTCGGCAAACCGCTGACGGAAGCAATCTATGCAAGCGCTGCCGCCGATGCCCCTGCCGCGCAAACCGTCTATACCTACTATAAAAACGGACTGACCCACACAGTCACGGAAGACGGCAGCGCGGTGCAGTATACCTACGATACGCATGGCAATGTGCTGACCGAGAGCGACGAGACGGCGACCCGCACATACACCTATGACAGCCGCGGACGCAAGAGCGGCTATGCACTGACGGTCGACGATACGGAAATCAGCACGGCAGCCTACGCTTATGACGACCTGAACCGTCTGGTTTCCGTTACCGAGGGCGGCGTCACCACCACCTATACCTATGATGCCAACGGCAACCGGGCAAGTCAAACCACCGGCGAGGTTTCTGTCGCGTATACATACAATGACGCCAACCTCGTCACGAGCCTGACGAATACGCTGACCAACGCATCGGGTGAAGCGGTCGTCCCCAGTGCATTTGCCTATACCTACTATGCCGACGGCAACCAGCATACCAAGACCGAGACCCTGCTCGGCGGTGATCCGGTCACCACGACCTATGTCTATGACGGGCTTGGCAGACTGACCTCTGAAACCAAGGGCGAAGACAGCATTGCCTATACCTATGATGCAAACGGCAACCGCATCGGGATGAGCCAAAACGGCACAGTCACCACCTATGCCTATGATGCGAACAACCGCCTACTTAGCGAAACTGTCGGCGATACCGCTACCGCTTACACCTACGACGCAAACGGCAACACACTGACCGCCGGGGATAAGACTTACACCTACAATACCCGCGGGCAGCAGACCGGGTACAGCAACGGTACAACTGCCGCAGCCTACGCCTACAACCCAAGCGGACTGCGGAATGTGAAGACGGTCGGCGGCTCGACAAAGTACTTTGTCTACAATGGCATGAACATTGTGTACGAGTACACCGAGAGTGTCGCAGACGGTGTCGCCTACTTCTACGGGCTGAACCGCACGCACAACAGCGAGGGTGAGATTTATCTCTACAATGCCCACGGCGACGTGGTGCAGCTCGTCAAAAACAACGCCGTTGTCGCAAGCTACACCTACGATGCCTTCGGCAACCTGACTTCGCAGATCGGCGAGAGCGACAACCCGTTCCTCTACTGCGGTGAATACTACGACGCTGAAACGCAGACCTACTATCTGCGAGCACGGTACTACAACCCCGCAAACGGTCGGTTCACCCAGCAGGACGCATGGGCATATATGGATGCAAGCGATCCCTTGAGCCTGAATCTGTATGCGTACTGCTGCAACAACCCGGTCATGTATGTGGATCCGAGCGGACACGCGGTAACAGAATGGGATAAACGACATTTGTCCGAAGAAGAGTTATCGCATTTGCAAGACATGACAGACAAGTGGGCAAATGCATCTCCGCTTGAGCAAGCGCAGTATCGCAAAATTGCAGAGAAATACAGATCCGCATATCGAATGCCGTATGAGTTTACTGACTGCAATGGGCATACTAAAGTCGATAAACAAAAAATGATTGATTTTCAGCATGAGGCATACACAAGTTTTTCAAGCGGAAAGCATCAATTGGACTACACGACTGTTTTTGCAGCTGCCGGTATAGCATCCCAAATTGATACACCCGCACCAGGACCAGGAGATGTAGTAGCGGTTGCAATAATAGCTGTTGGTTGCATATGCGTATTTGCCAAAGGGAAATCAAGACCGCGAGACTTAGAAAAAGGAATGTCCTCCTATCAAAAAGGTATGTTCCAACGAGAAATTGAAGATTGGAAACAAGAAAACGGAATGCCGCCAAACTACAATCTGCCGTGGGAAATCCTGGTTGCTTTGGCCGAAACCGTAAAGGAAATGTACCGAAACAAGTGAGGTCTATTTAACATGCATTTTATTACATTAAAGCTAACTGGACATAATCTTCCATTCACTGATATCGAAATTGCAATTAATAAAAAACCAACATTTCTTTATCATGAGGGAGAAACCAAAGAAACTAAGTATGGTAATGTGACATACAAGGAAGACGGAATCGCTTTTCAAGAAGTGATTAATTCTGACAAAGAAATTGAGACAAAGTTGAATGAATATGCTCAGATATGTTATGGATGTAGGGAAAAACTGATCGATTGGTCTCAAAAATTTCGTTCTTTCCTTTGGGTATCTGTATATCCAGAGAATGCACAAATTCATTTTTCCATTTCCCCGCAAACGATGAAATGTTTTTCAAGATGTGGAATCGAGTTGACGACTTCAATTATGTCATTGCAAGAGTTTTATAACGGAGAATATGGATCAAAATTACCAAAAACCGATCTTCCCAATGATTAGAATAATAATTTGCAATATGAGATAGTATTCTTCACTTTAATGTTGTTGCCATTTGCCTACACCTACGATGCCAATGGCAACATGCTGATAAATTCTACGCCTACAATGTACGCGGACAGCAGACAGGTATATTCGATTCTGTAGAGATGATAGACGACGCAGCGCTCGCATCCTACATCTATAACCCGAACGGTCTTCGCAGTGTAAAGACGGCTGGCAATAGGACAAAATGCTTTGTCTACAACGGCATGAATATTGCGGTCGAGTATGAGGAAGAGGGCGCAGAATATACAGATTTCTTTTACGGGCTGAATCACACGCATAACAGCAAGGGCGAGATTTATGTCTACAACGCCCACGGCGATGTGGTGCAGCTGGTCTGTGACAACGCCGTTGTCGCAAGCTACACCTATGATGCCTTCGGCAATCTGACCTCGCAGATTGGGGAAAGCGACAACCCGTTCCTTTATTGCGGCGAGTACTACGACGCAGAAACGCAGACCTACTATTTGCGTGCAAGGTACTATAATCCCGCAAATGGTCGGTTCACCCAGCAGGATGCCTGGGCGTTCATGAACACCTCCGACCCGCTGAGCCTGAATCTGTATGCATACTGCTACAATAACCCTATACTGTATGCCGATTTTATTGCGGGAATGCAAAAAAGGACTAAGCTGCTACAAAAAGCTGCTTTCCATACTACGGAACCCTGCAAACGGTAGTATATGCACAACCGAGCAGCAGGTGCTTGAGCAGCTGATAGCCGCCCCGTCAGAGGCGGAGACCACGCTTGGGCAGATTCAAAAAGAGACGATGAAGGCGCTGCATCTGCCCGAAATGGGATAAAGTTTGGCTTTCATCGTCAGCAACCAACAAAACTGAATAACAGGAGACTGAAAAATGCAAAGGAAATTCAAATTTGCACTCTGCATCTTTCTCGCGATAGTCGCGCTGCTTTGTACGGCAAGCGCGGTGGATATCTATGTTTCCGCTGACGGCGACGACACCGCCGCCGGTACGGCGGATGCGCCGGTCGCAACGCTGACGCAGGCATACACCCTGCTCGGCACAGACGGCGGCACAGTGCTGCTTGCCGACACCGTGTCGGTCACGGCGACAAGCGGCGACTGCTACATTGAGCCGACGCACAGCGCAAAGATTACGGTGACGAGCGCGCCTGACGCAAACGGCGCACTTAATCTCACCGGCATCGAGCACTTCCATTTCAGCGGCGAGACGGAATGGAACAGCATCGGCATCTCGGCAAACGAAGTTGTCCTCACTGCGGACAACAACATTGTCACCATGGGACAGGGGCTGACGGTCTCGTCGCCCTCGTCCGATACCGAATACCGCAGCGGACATCGTTGCTCTTCTTCGCCGCAATGAAAGAAGGTCGCTCTTTGTGCGCCTTCTTTTTTTGCGCCGATGCGGCGCCGGAGCATGTGCCCGCCTCGCCGGAAACGGACGCAACAGCGCCGCGCGTCGCTTGCGCGGCTTGGTATCGTGTTTATCGTTATCCCCCGCTTCTCCCGCCGCTTGACATTTTCGGGATTCTCTGCTAAACTCTAAAGTAAGAACAGAGTTTTTCGGAGGTCGAAGGATGGAGAACGGGCTGATTTCTATTGGAAAAATGGCGGAAATGAGCAGGCTCAGCGTGGCGGCGCTGCGGCTGTACGACGAGCTCGGGCTGCTGAAGCCGAAGTACAAAGACCCGGAAACCGGCTACCGCTACTACGATGTCGCACAGAACGCGCGGCTCGACATGATCGCGTACATGAAGGAGCTCGGCATGAGCCTCGGCGAGATCGGCGACGTGCTGCGCAAGGAGGACATCGTGCTCATCGAGACGATCCTCGCGCAGAAAAACGAGCAGCTGCATCACCAGATGCGCGCGCTGCGCGCCCAGCACGACGCGGTGGAACGCGCGATTGCCTCCATTGAGCGCTACCGCAAATCCCCCGTGCAGGGAACGATCGTGCTTGAATACATCGACTGCCGTTATCTGTGGGGGATCCCCTGCACCGACAACTTCTATGAATCGGGCATCCGCGCGTTTGAGCAGGAGCAGTCTGCCCTGCGGCAGGCGCTGCTGAAACGCGGCTTTTCACAGGTGCTGTCCTACAACGTCGGCACCTCCATCAAAAAAGAAGACTTTATCGCCGGGCGTTTCGTCCCGCAGGACACATTCGTCTTTGTCGGTTACCGGGATCGGCAGCGCCTGCCGGACGTGACCGTGGCGGACAGCGGCATGTACGCCTGCGTATACCTGGACAGCTTTGATGACGAGCGGGACTGCGCCGCGCGGCTGCTTGCGCATTGCAGGGCGCAGGGCTGGACAATCTGCGGCGACTATTTCTGCGAAATTCTGACCGAATTCAACGTGTTTGACGACAGTCGGCGAAGCATGTTTCTGCGCCTGCAGGTGCCGGTGGCGTTCGATAAATAAATTTTTATCAATTTTCTCTTGACTCTAAACCAAGATGAGAGTTTATACTAAGAGTAGAGACATGCGGGGCGTCCCGCAAACAAATTCATCTTTATGACTTGGGAGGAACTTCTTATGGAAAAGATCAAGGTTGTACAGTATGGCTGCGGCAAAATGAGCAAGTACATTCTCCGCTATCTGCATGAGCACGGCGCACAGATCGTCGGCGCAATCGACGTCAACCCCGCCGTTGTCGGGCAGGATGTCGGCGACTTTGCAGGTCTCGGCGTCAAGACCGGCGTGCTGATCTCGAACGACGCGGACAAGGTCCTCGACGAGTGCGATGCGGATGTTGCGATCGTGACGCTGTTCAGCTTCATCAGCGACATCTATGACCACGTGGAAAAATGCGTTTTGCGCGGCATCAACGTCATCACGACCTGTGAAGAAGCGATCTACCCCTGGACGACCGCGGCTGCACAGATCAACCGCCTGGACGCGCTGGCCAAGGAAAACAACTGCACCATCACCGGCAGCGGTATGCAGGACATTTTCTGGATCAACATGGTCGGCCTGGTCGCGGGCGGCTGCCACAAGATCACGAAGATCAAGGGCGCATACAGCTACAACGTAGACGAATACGGCCTGGCGCTTGCCGAAGCGCACGGCTGTGACCTGACGCCCGCGGAATTTGAACAGAAGATCGCGCATCCGGCGGAATTTGAGCCGTCTTATGCATGGAACGCCAGCGAAGCGATCTGCAACAAGCTCGGCCTGACGATCAAGTCGATTGATCAGAAGCATGTTCCCTGCATCATTGACCGCGACATCTACTCCGAGACGCTCGGCAAGATCATCAAGGCGGGTCACTGCATCGGCATGTCCGCGGTCGTCACCATCGAGACCATGCAGGGTATCACCGTCGAAGAAGAGACGATCGGCAAGGTCTACGGACCGGACGACGGCGATATGTGCGACTGGCTGATCACCGGCGAGCCGAACACCGAGTTCCACGTGGTCAAGCCCGCGACGGTCGAGCACACCTGTGCAACGGTCGTCAACCGTCTGCCCGCCCTGCTCCGCGCACCGGCCGGCTATGTCACCGCCGACCAGCTGGAGCCGAACGAATACCTCACCTACCCGATGGAATACTACTGCTAAGCAAATAAATCCGAAAAGCGGGCGGCAAATGCCGCCCGCTTTTCGCGCGCAATCCATGCGCAAATTTTACACACACAGCGTTGCAATGCCCGCTGCGACATGCTATAATCATCCCGAGAAAACAAGTGAGGTGATCCGCTCGTGAAAAAATATGCCCCGCCGCTTGCCATGCTGGCGATATTTGAAGCCATCGCCGTCACGCTCTGGCTGACCAAGGACAATATCTTTTATCTGTTCAATTTCAGCTACATCGGCATCTCGGTCGCGCTCGGCCTTCTTCTGCTGCTGCAAAAGCACAAATACGCGCGGCGCATCGTGCAGCTGCTCGTCGGCTCCTACATGCTGGTCTATCTCGGGCTGATCTGCGGCGAAAACATGCAGATCGAGGGCTTTTGGTACTACCTGTTCACCGGCGTCTTCGAGGCGGCGACCATCCACTACGCGGTGGCGAAAATCTTCGGCCCGCTGCTGTTCGGGCGCGGCTGGTGCGGCTATGCCTGCTGGACGGCGATGGTGCTTGACTTTCTGCCCTACAAGGTTCCGGCAGCGCCGCGAAAAAAGCTCGGGGCGCTTCGCTATGTCACCTTTGCCGCGTCGCTCATTTTTGTGGCCTCCCTGTTTCTCGCCCGCGTCGGGCATATCGAGCGCATCATGTTCTGGGCGTTCATCGTCGGCAACATCGTCTATTACGCCGCCGGAATTTCGCTTGCATTTGCCTTTAAGGACAACCGCGCCTTCTGCAAATACCTCTGCCCGATCACGGTCTTTCTGAAGCCGATGAGTTATTTTTCTCTTGTCCGCGTCACCTGCGACAAGAAAAAGTGTATCTCCTGCGGTGCATGCCGCCGCGTGTGCCCGATGGACGTGGACGTCACCGACAATTCCCGCAGACGCAAGAACGGCACGGAATGCATCCTCTGTCTAGAATGCGCCAAGCACTGCCCGAAGAACGCGCTGTAAAGAAAAAGCCATGCTTTCGCATGGCTTTTTCTTTACGGTTTGCCGATCAGGTCTGTGCCGCACCGTCTACCGAGATCACGGCGCCGGTGACGTAGCTTGCAAGATCACTTGCGAGGAACAGGAACACATTGGCCACTTCCTCCGGCTCGCCGATGCGGCCGAGCGGGATGGGCGCGGAAATGCGCTCGACAATCTCGGGCGGCAGCGCCGCAACCATGTCGGTGCGGGTGACGCCGGGGGCAACGGCATTGACGCGGATGCCGACACGGCCGAGCTCGCGGGCGAGGCTCTTCGTCATGCCGTTGACGGCGAACTTGCTCGTCGGATAGCCGACGCCGCTGGGCTGGCCGTACAGGCTGACCATCGAGCTGGTGTTGATGATGCAGCCGCCGCCCTGCTCCTTCATGATGAGTTCAACTGCCTTGCAGCCGTTGAACAGCGCAGTCACGTTCAGATCCATGATGCGCTTGAAGGATTCGGGTTCATACATCTCGAGCGGTTCACGCGCCGAAATGCCTGCGTTGTTCACGAGAATATCCACCTTGCCGAAATGATGCGCGACATCGTCAACCGCCGCCTTCACCGCTTCGTAGTCGGTCAGGTCGGGCGCCATGCCGATGACCTCCCAGTCCGCGTTCTCGGCTTTCAGCTCGTCGAGCGCCTTGTTTACCGTCTCCTCCCGACTGCCGAACAGCGCGACCTTTGCGCCATTTTGCAGATAGGTGCGCACGATCGCGAGGCCGATGCCGCGCGTACCGCCCGTTACGATTGCAACTTTTCCCTGTAACATCATATGCTTGAACCTCCGTATGATACAATCTATCAAATACATAGATCAGTATAGCACCGCCGGGTGTAAAAGTCAATGTGCGTTTTCGGTTTGTTTCTCTGCTTGACAGGATCGACTTTTTCGCATATAATATGGATATTCTTCTATCCGAAAGGCGCATACATGGCATCCATCAGCAAAAAAACGCAAGGCATACTCTATATTCTGACGGCGGCATTCGGCTTCTCGGTGATGACGCTGTTTGTCAAGCTGGCGGGCGATCTGCCCGCGTTCCAGAAGTCGTTTTTTCGCAACTTCGTCGCCCTGCTCTTCATCGCCGCGATGATGGCGCGCGACCGCATCAGCCCGATCCCGGTGAAGAAGAACATCCCCGATCTGCTCGGGCGTTCCTTCTTCGGCTCGGTCGGTCTGCTCTGCAATTTCTACGCCATCGGCAAGCTGAATCTCTCGGACGCGAATATGCTCAACAAGCTGTCCCCGTTTTTCGCAATTCTGTTTTCGGTCTTTCTGCTCGGCGAGAAGCCGAACTTGGTGCAGATCGGCGGCGTGTGTATCGCCTTCCTCGGCAGCGTGTGCATCATCAAGCCGAGCTTTCAGAACCCGGCGATGCTTCCCGCCCTCGCGGGTATGCTCGGCGGTATGGGCGCGGGCATCGCCTACACCTTTGTCCGCCGCCTCGGTATGAAGGGCGAGGACAGCCGACGCATCATCTTCTGGTTTTCGGCGTTTTCCTGCCTGCTCTGCCTGCCGTTTCTGCTGTTCACCTATGCGCCGATGAGCGCAAAGCAGCTGCTGTACCTGATGCTGGCGGGCGTTTTTGCCTGCATCGGTCAGATCGGCATCACCAAGGCGTATGTCTGCGCGCCCGCCAAGGAGATTTCGGTCTATGACTACACGCAGGTGCTGTTTGCGGCGATGCTCGGGTTTGTCGTCTTCGGCGACAAGCCGGATGCGCTCAGCATTCTCGGCTATGCCCTCATCTGCGGCGCAGGCATCGGGATGTATTTTTACAACAATCGAAAGAAAGCATAAAGAATCCCCGCGGATGCAATGCATCCGCGGGGATTCTTTACTTCTGTGCAGCGGCGCGGAGTGCAGCGGCGGTCTCGCGGATCACGGCGAGCGCTTCGGCGGGGTCGGTGACACCTGCGGTGGCCGCCTCCATCGGGCAAGGGCCGTCGCCGCGGCGATTGATGATATGATCGGCAGCCGTCCGCGCGGCGGTTGCGATGCCGTGCGCGGTCAGCAGCTCGCGCGCGCCGACGCTCATCACGTCCGCCGTGACCGCGGCGACGCCAAGATACACATAGAGCAGCGCGGCGGCACGCCCCACGATGCTGTCTGCCGCGGTGCAGCCGCGCACGTCGATACCCGCGTCGATCAGGGCAAGCAGGGGCCGCACGCCGCGCTCGCGGCTCTGATAGACCGGCGCGCCGTCCTGCAAAATCGTGCAGGTATACCCTGCCTCAAAATAACGATACAAATCTTCCATAAACGCTCCGTCAGACGAAAGTCAAGCCGTATTTTTGTTTGACGCGCTCAAGCCGAGACAGCATCGGACGCGCCGCGAAGACCAGAAATGCCGCCGTAGACAGTGCGTGGACGAGATCCATCGGCAGTCCTGCCGCATAAGCGGCGGCAAGCATGGGGAGTGTCGGCGCAGACTGCGCCATCAGCACGGCGGCAGGATTCATGATGCCGCCATAGACAAGCAGCACGGACAGAAAGCCGTACAGACACAGAACCGTGCGCGGCGGCTGCCGCCGCCTGTAAAACAGCAGCCCCGCAAAAAAGCCGAGCAGGCCGAGCGCGAACATCTGATAGGGCGTCCACGGCCCCTGCCCGAAATAGAAATTGGACACGAGCGCGGTGACTGCGCCGACGAGAAAGCCCGCTTCCCCGCCGAGGGCGACGCCGCTGAGAATGACGACCGCCGCCATCGGTTTGACCTGCGGCAGCGCGGCAAACGCGATGCGCCCGGCGACGCCGAGCGCGCAGAGCACGCCGAGCGTCACAAGCTCCCGTGCCTGCGGGTGACGCCGCTCAAAAAGCAGGAAAAACGGCAGCATCCCCTCGACAAGCACGAGCAGACTGACGGCCATGTACTTGCGGTCTCCGAGCGTATGCAGGCCGAGCAGCACGGTGAGCGGAATCAGCAGGAGAAAGAGTGCGGCCACGGCAAATGTCCGCGCGGCTGCGCGGTGCGGCGCAGCTTTGGCAGGCGCGGGCGTCGATGACGCGGGCGCGTCCTCCCGCGGTGCAGGCGCTTCCGGCATCGGCGGCTGCGGTTCCCGACAGCCGAGCATCGCGAGGATATCGGACACCGTGACCGCACCGCCGCAAATGCCGCGCGCCATGCGGTTGGCTGCCGTGGTGTAGAACCGCTTGTCCGCGAAGAAGGCGCGCGGTGTGCCCTCGCTTGCGGCAGCGCCGTCGAAGACCAACGCACAGCGGTCGGCATGGGCGGCGCAAAAATCCAGGTCGTGTGTGACCATCACGATCGCCACGCCGTCCTGCCGCAGCTTTGCAAGGATGTCCGCAAGCTGTGCCTTGAACGCCGCATCCAGCCCCTTGGTCGGCTCGTCGAGCAGAAGCAGCCGCGGCTCTGCGAGCAGCACCTTGGCCAGCGCGGCACGCTGCATCTCCCCGCCCGACAGATCGTAGGGATGGCGGTCCCGCAGCGTTTCCAGCCCGCAAAGCCGGATCACGCGCCCGACACGCGCGCGTTTTTCCGCGTCGGGCAGCTTCTTGCCGTCGAAAAAGTCGCAGAGGTCGTCCTCGACCGTCTGCTTCATAAACAGTGCGCGGACATCCTGCACGAGCCATGCGATCCGCGCATCGTACCCGCGCGCACGCGCGCCGAAGCGCAGAATTTTGCCGCTCTGCGGCGCGTTTTCCCCGGCGATCAGCGAGAGCGCGGTGGATTTGCCCGCGCCGTTGCCGCCGACAAGCGCCAGCAATTCCCCGGCACGCACACGGAGCGACAGCCCGTGCAACACGTCGGGGGCGTCCTTGGCGTAGCGGAAACAGACGCCGCGCATATCAAGCACAACATCGCCCGCGGGGGCGGCTTTTTCGGGCGGCAAAGGCAGAAGCGGGGTCTCCGCCGTGCGGGCGGCCAGATAGTCACGTCCCTCGCGCACGGTGACCGGGCAGACGGGTGCGCCGCCCGCCGCGGCATAAACCCGCATCGGCGCGGGCATGGCGAGCGCCGTCGGATGCGGGTGCGCGCGCAGGAATGCGCCGATCTCCGCGGGTGTGCCGTCTGTCAGCACGCGCCCGCCGTCCAGCAGAAGTACGCGATCCGACACGGCAAATGCCGCGTCCAGCCGATGCTCCGACAGGATCACGGTCGTTCCCGTTTCGCGGTTGATGCGCACAAGCACGTCGAAAAAGCGTTCGGCGGCGATCGGATCCAGGCGGCTGGTCGGCTCGTCGAGCAGCAGGAGCGACGGCCGCATCGTCATCACGGCGGCGAGGTTCAAAAGCTGCTTCTGTCCGCCGGAGAGCGTGGACACATCGCGGTCAAACCAGCTCTCGATCCCGAAAAAGGCCGCCGTCTCGGCAACGCGGGCGCGGATCTCGGCGTTCGGCAGTCCGAGGTTTTCAAGCCCGAATGCAAGCTCGTGCCACACCTTGTCGGTGACGATCTGCGCGTCCGGCTCCTGCATGACAAAGCCGATCTCGGTGCAGTCCGCGCGCTGTGTAAGCGCAGCGGTCGGCTGTCCGGCAAAGCAGATCTCGCCCGCAGCCGCACCGTGCGGCGCAAGCGTCGGCTTGATGCAGCGGAGCACGGTGGTCTTGCCGCTGCCGGACCCGCCGCAGAGCGTGACAAACTGACCGGCCCCGACCGCAAGCGTTATATCGGAAAGCGTCGGTGCGGATGCGCCCGGATAGGTAAAGGTGAAGTGCGAAAACCTTACGATCTCCATGTTTTCACCTCCGAAAGTCCGAAAAGGATCGGCAGCGCGCAAAGGAGCGCATACGCCGCATAGGCCATCCGCGCCGCCGCGCCGTGCGCGACCGTAAACACGGGATAAAACGATGCCCCAAGCGCGCCGAATGACGAAAAACCGACAAGGCTTGCCGAAAGCAGAAGGACGGCGCAAAGCAGCACTGTATCCGCGGCGCGCAGTCGGAAAATCGAGAACGCCGTGCGGTGCGGCAGACCGTAGCCGCGCGCGCGCATGGCATCCGCCGTGTCGATACTGCCCTCCAGCGACCGTGTGGTCATGGCGGCAAACACCGCCGCGCCGTTTTGCACGCGGCGCAGGCGGCTCTCATTTGCGCCGCCGCGCCCGACGGCGCGCTGCGCCGCCGCCGTCTCGGCAAACTGCGTCCGAAAGCGCGGCACGAAGCGCAGCGTCATGGAAAGCAGCAGCGCGAGCGCGGGGGCAAGCCGCGAAAACAGCCACAGCAGCTTGTCCGACGTCATGACGGCGCGGAATACGGCAAACCAGACAAGCGCCGCCGCAAGCATCCCGCCTGCGAACGCGCCGTACACCAGTGCCTCGCGCGTGAGCGGATTGCCGGACGGCAGGTACAAAAGGATCGTGACACCGGCATGGCTGAAAAGCGCATTGAGCGCCGCCGAAAGCGGCGGCAGAGCAAGCGCGAGCGCAACGCACTGCGACGCGATGCGGCGCGGACAGAGCACGGCCGCCGTGCCGAGTGCAAACAGGAGCGAAAGCGGCGTCAGCACCGGGTGCAGGCAAAACATTGTCGTGCCGATGACCGCCGCAAAAAACAAAAATGCCGCCGCAGGGTGGCAGGATGCAAAGCGTTTCATCCGTCGCTCCCCTCCCCCGCCGCAAAGCGGCTGATCGCGTCCCGGCCGAGGTCACAGGTGTAGATCCATTCCACCGTGTCGCCGTCCGCCAGCACATATGCCGAGGCGGAGACCTTCGGGAAGACGCCGTTCACGGCATAGACCCAGCCGGACAGATCGCCGCCGTCGAAGGCATAGAGATTGCCGATGCCTTCGATATACACGCCGCCGTAGAGCGGCGTTTTTTCAAATTCCAAATGCAATCCGGCCGTGCGCGCCGCGCGAAGCAGCACGTCAAACACCGACTCGCCGTCCGCAAACGCGACCGCCGTATCGGCCAGCAGCACACCGTCCGCGGGCAGAATCGCCGCCGTCTCCGGCGCGAGCGTATCGGCGGCGGCAACCGCATTGTCGCAGCGCACCGAAAGCGTGCAGCTGCGGTCGCCCGCCTCTGTCCTGCCGCAGGACAAAAAAGAAAGGCAAAGAACCAGCACGAGCAAAACCGAAATTCTGCGATACATGTTCTTCACCTGCCTTTACTGCTTTTCGTTTGCGCCGATAACGGCATCAAGGATCGGATGCGGTGCGGCCGCATCGCTTGTCATCCCGTAGAGACTGCTCTCGCCCGCCCGCTGCCGCGCGACGGCGGCGAGGGCAAGCAGCGCCTGCTCGGACGCCATGGGGTTTGCCACGGCCTCCTCGGCCGTGTGGCGGTAACCGCCGCCCGGCGCGGCGTAAGCGAGCAGCGCGTCCAGTGCGCTGCATCCGTTTTTCACAAAGCGGGCATCCTCCGGCGCGATGCCGCAGGCCGCAAGCGCAATCAGCACCTGCGCGTTGCTCTCGGCCGAGCCGTAGTCGCCGTTCGCCCCCTGCGCGTCCGAAAGCCACAGCAGCGCGGCGCGCGCGGCGTCCGCAGCGGCGGCGTCATTGCAGTACGGCGCAAGCGCACAGAGCGCCATCGCCGTGATATCGACATCCGCATCACCGCCGTCCGCGTCCAGCGAGAAGCCGCCGGACAGCGTCTGATAAGCGAGGATTTCCGCAAGGTAGCTTTCACGCGTCGCCTGCGTCTCCCCGTCCGGCGCATCCGGCACGGCATAGCCGCCCGCGTCCAGCGCAAGCAGCGCGAAGACCGCGCCGTTCAGCCCCTGGAAGGTCACGCGGTCGAAGTCGCCGAGCGGGGCCAGCAAGTCGTAGCCGCCGACGTCCCGCGGATCCTTGCCGATGGCGGTGAGCGCCAGCACGACGCGGGCATATTCGGTGTATTTGCGGGCGTGCAGCACGCCGTCCTGCGCGCGCACAAGTGCCGCGAGGCTGTCAAAATAAGCTTCAAACCATGCGGTGCTGCCGCAGCCGCTGCGGGCAAGGCCGATCACCGCCCATTCGCCGCCGACCGGGCCGCACTGCGGCTCGGGTACCGTGCGCAAGATATACGCCGCTGCGTCCGTCAGGGCAGCCGTGTCCGCCGACGGCGGCACATCTGAAACCGCCGTTGATTCCGTCGGCATCGGTGCGGGCGTCGGTCCGCCGCAGGCCGTCACCGCGAACAGCAGCGCAAGGACGGTCAGCAGACAGCAAACGCGCCTCAATGTGCCCGTTCTCACTCTGCCGTCTCCAGATAGGCGACGTATTCCTCGAGGCACATGCCGAGACGGTGCATTTCGGACGCATGGTATCTGCCGACAAAGCGGTAATGCCACGGCTCAAAGCTGTAGCCCGTGATGTCCTCCTTGTCCTCGGGGAAGCGGAGGATAAAGCCGAATTTATAGCAGTTTTCCAGCAGCCACTTGTACGCATCCTGCTTGGCAAAGCGCTGGTCGGCGCTCGGCAGGTTGTGCATGTCGCAGCAGAGTCCGGTCTGATGTTCACTCGTCCCCGGCTTTGCCGAATAGGTATCGACGATCTTCTGCGCCTCGGCACGGCTGATGCCCGCCTTCATTTCGCGCTCGGTGTAGAGGTTGTAGAGGTACTCCTGCTTTTCATAGGTGCGATAGCCGCTGGTGACCGAAACGTCGGTATAGCCTGCGGCGCGCAGCTCGATGAACATGGCCTCGAGCGCCTTCTCGGCCGTCTCCACCATGCGCTCGGTACGGTCGGAACGCGAATCGACGATGTTGACGATATTCGACGGCACATAGGAGGCATCAATGGTGGTCGTCTTGTTGACGAGGATCAGATAGCCGTCCACGTCCTCGGGGCACATGTAGGGCTCATAGGCCGAAAGATCGGTCCGAAAGGAGTAGGTCGGCGCGATTTTTTCGTCCTTGACATCGGGCTGCACAAGCGGCTCGTCGGTCGCCGCTGCAAACGAAGCGTCCGAATAGAGCGGCGTGTCCTTGGTGCTGGCATTATATGTGCCGCGCTCGATCTTCACGCTGTCTGCCGTCTCCGTGACCGCGATGCCGCCCATATACTGCGTGAGCAGCTCGAGCGGGACATACATTTTGCCGTCGCGCAGCACCGCCTCCGTCGACATGTCGATCTCCTTACCGTTGAGCACCGCGGTTTTGCTGCCCGCCGTAAAGGTGATGTTCTCCTCGGAGTTCTCGGCAAAATAACTGCGCGCATCGCTGCCGCCGACGTCGGTCATCCCGCAGAGCGCGGCCACGTCGTCAAAGCAGACCAAGAGCGTGTTGTCCGCATAGGCCTCCCCGGCGGAGAGCTTGTAGGTCGTATTCCCGATGGTGTATTCCACCGCGGAGCGGCGGCTGCCCCCGAAGAAGTCAAACATAAACAGCGCGGCGGCGAGCAGAAGAAGCACGAAGAAAATAATGAAGAAAAGCGGCGCTGCGCTTCCCTTTTTCTGCGCTTTCCGCGCTGCACGGCGCGGCATGTTCTGATTTTGCATGGCGGTTTCCTTTCCTATTTGGATTCGATCACAAAGAAATAGGGCGACGTCGGCGAATTGACGATGCGCACCTTGGTGGCGCAGAGCTTATAGCGGCTGAGCGTTGCGAGGTACTCGGTCAGCATCTCTCCCTCCAGCGTTCCCTCCTCGTGCCCCGGATAAACGGCAACAAGCAGCACACCGTCGCTGTCCAGCATCTCAATGGCGGCCTTGACGGCGGCGAGCGTACTCTCCCGCTTGGTGGTCACCTCATGATGCCCATGTCCCGGCAGATAGCCGAGATTGAACATGCCCGCCTTGATCGGCGTTTTGATGTATTCCTTCAGATTGGCGTGGCTGTCGCAGATGAGCGTATAGTTGGAAAAGCCGCACTTTTCAAGCCGCGCCCGCGTGGCGTTTATCGCGTCCTCCTGGATGTCAAAGGCGTAGACATGCCCGCTCTCCCCGACCGTGCGGCAGAGAAACTCGGTGTCGTTGCCGTTTCCCATTGTAAAGTCGGCGGCGATACCGCCCTCGGACAGATGTGCGCGGATAAACATTTTGTGCATTTCAAGCAAGTCGATCATGGTTACTTCCTATAGATAAAATAGTCCCGCAGATACGGGACTATTTTAGCACAGTCGGCCGTTTCTGTCAATGCGCACTTACGGTTTGATCGCAATTCCGCCGATCAGATCGTAAAAGCAGCTGCCCGCAGAAACATCCAGCTCCACCCGCACGCCCGAAACCTGCAAAAAGCGCGCGGCGGCATAGGTATAGGTGGACAGCGGGCGGTCGAATGCATCGTCGGAATGTGCGGCGACAAGAATGCCCTCGTCCGGGTCGATGCCGCTGACAAGCAGCGTGTGGTAGAACGTGCCGTCCTTGTTTTGCAGCTGCACCACGTCGCCGGCGCGCAGAGCGGCCTCGTCGGTCTCGACGCCGAACGGCCCCTCGCCGCGGTTATCCGTGAGAAAATTATAAAAATACCGCACGCCCGTCCAGGATGCGGTGCGCGAATCCGCGTCGAGGTAGTACCAGCCGAACATCGGCGTGAAATTCATCCGGCAGCTGCCCGCAAACAGGCACTGTGAAACAAAATTGGTACAATCGCCGCCGAAGCCCGTATAGTCAATGAACAAGGGATTGCGCGACATGGCCCACTCCCGGGCATAGGCCAGCGCACGGTCACGGTCGTATCTTCGTTCAACAAGCATAAAGTCGCCCCCTCTCTACGGCAGTATATGAAATAAAATGCATATCGACAACGGAGCGCAGATGTGGTATACTGGGTGCGTTGGCCTCGGAAAGCACGAAAAACCGCGCCGCGCCCTGCGGCAGACGCGCTTTTCCTGCATCCGGACCGCCGAAAGAAAGAAAAGAGGCATCCGCACATGAAAAAGATCGGAAAAATGAACGAGCTCGGCTGGGCGATCGCCGTGCTGCTCTGCGCGCTCGGGGTTTCGCTCTGCACCAAGTCCGGCTTCGGGCTTTCCATGGTGGCCTCCCCCGGCTACGTCATTCACCTCTACATGCGCGACATCTTTCCGTGGTATTCGCAGGGAACGTCGGAATATATCTGGCAGGGCTTGCAGCTCATTATCCTCTGCATCGCCATCCGCAGCTTCCGCGCGAAGTATCTGCTCAGCTTTCTCACCGCCGTCATCTCGGGGTACGCAATCGACTTCTGGCTGTTCTGCCTCGGCGGCGGGGACACCTATGCGTCCATGCCGCTGCGCATCGCCGTATTCCTCCTCGGCTGCCTGCTGATCGCCTTCGCGGTCGCGGTCTTCTTCCGCACGACGCTGCCGCCCCAGATCTGCGAGCTGGTCGTCTCCGAATCCTCCCGTGTGTTCGGCTGGGACACGAACAAGGCGAAGTTCTGCTACGACCTTGCGATGCTGGCTGTCGCCGCCGTGCTGGTCGCAGTTCTCAAGCGGTGGAACGGCATCGGCGTCGGCACGGTGCTGGCCGCGTTCATCGACGCGCCTCTCATCACCCTGTTCGGCAAATGGCTGGACAAGCATTTTACCTTCGAATCCCGATTCAAGTTCACGGATAAGCTAAAATAAGAAAAAGGCCGGTGCACACCGGCCTTTTATTTTATTCATACCGCAGGGCTTCGACCGGGTCCATCCTGGCCGCTTTGTTGGCGGGATAATACCCGAAGAAAATGCCGATGGCCATGCTGAAACCGACGGCAAGCAGGATGTAGGACAGCTTCGGCACGGCGGGCGCTCCGATCAGCGTTGACCCGACATAGCCAAGCAGGCCGCCGAACAAAATGCCCAGCACGCCGCCGACGGCACAGATGATGACGCTCTCGACGACAAACTGCATCCGGATGTTGCCGTTGGTCGCGCCGATCGCCTTGCGCGTGCCGATCTCGCGCGTCCGCTCGGTGACCGAGACCAGCATGATGTTCATCACGCCGATACCACCGACCAGCAGCGAAATCGCCGCGATGGCCGCAATGGCGATGTTGACCGTCCCCATCATGGAATCGACCGTGGAGAGGATGCTCTCCATGCTCATCGCCGCGACCTGATAGTTCTCGTTGTTCTGATAATACCTGTTGAGAAAATGCTCTGCAACGGCGGCGAAATTGGCGCTGCTGACCGCGCTCGTCGTCATGATGGTGATGCTTGCATACCCCTCGGCCGCGCCGGACAGCTTCTGTGCGACGGTGATCGGGATATACGCCGCGGTGGTGATGTCCTCCGCGGCCGCAAAGGACATGTTCATCATGTTCTGTTCGTACTTGTACACGCCGACAATCGTGAAGGTATAGATCTCGAAGTCCGTATAGACCGACATCTTCTTGCCGAGCGCCGCCTGCACATCGCCGCCGAACAGATTGTTCACCAGCTTGTCGGAGACGACCGCCTTCATCTTGTGGCTGTCGATGTCGCTCCCGGTGATCGTGCTGCCCGCCAGCATCTTGACGTCGTTTGCGTCAAAATAATCGGTGTTGACGCCGTCGAGCGACAGGTTGGCGGTCTTTTTGCCGTCCTTCGCCGTGCCGTTTGCCAGCGTGGAGGTCAGGCTGACATACCGGATGGCGTCCGGATAGCGGGCGCGGAGCGCCTCGATCATATCGTCGGTCATCAGATCCTTGTCCGCATAGCCGCGCACGAGGCCGCTCTGCTGATTGGACTTGGATTGCAGCATCACGATGATGTTGTTGGCGCCGAGCGTACTCATCTCGCTGTTGATCGAGTCGGTCAGTCCGCTGCCCACCGTGAGAATGCCGATGACCGAGCCAATGCCGATGATGATGCCGAGCATGGTGAGAAACGCGCGCATTTTGCCCGCGCGAAGCCCCTCCCACGCAAGGCGGATGTTTTCGCCGAGGTTCATACGCGCACCTCCCCGCCCGTGAGCACGCCGTCACGCATCGTAAAGATGCGGTCGGTCTCTGCGGCAAGCTCGTTGTTGTGCGTGATGAGCACAATCGTCTTGCCCTGCTCCTTGTGCAGCCTGTGAAAAATGTTCATCACGAGTCTGCCCGTCTTGGAGTCCAGTGCGCCCGTCGGCTCATCGGCCAGCAGGATGGCCGGATCGTTCGCCATGGCGCGCGCGATCGACACGCGCTGCTTCTGCCCGCCGGACAGCTCGTTCGGCAGATGCCGCGCGCGGTCGCCCATCTCGACAAGGTCAAGCAGTTCCCGTGCGCGGGCGCTGCGCTCCCGCTTGGACATCCCCGCATACATCATCGGCAGCTCCACGTTGAGCTGCGCATTGGTGCGGGGGATCAGATTGAAGGTCTGAAAAACGAAGCCGATCTTGCGGTTGCGGATGGCGGAAAGCTCGTCATCGTCCGCGTCCTCCACCGGCTCACCGTCAAGCAGATAGCTGCCCGCCGTGGCGCGGTCCAGCACGCCGATGATGTTCATCAGCGTGGACTTGCCGCTGCCGGACGCGCCGACGATCGACACGAATTCGCCCTTGCGGACGGTCAGATCGACGCCGTGCAGGATCTCCAGCTCATTCGGCTCGCCGACATAGAAGCTCTTGCGGATGCCGTGCATCTCGATGACATTTTGTCTGTTTTCGCTCATGCCGCGCCTCAGTTTCCGGCAGGCATACCGCCCATTGCCATCATCGCCGCCATCGAGCCGACGAGCGCGCTGTTCTCGGACAGCGTCAGTCTTGCGCCGACCATGGCGAGATACTGCTCCGCATTGTCCGCGATCTCGTCTCCCTCCGCAATGCCGCTCACCGACACGATGACGCCGTCGCTGACACCGACCGTGACCGGTACGCGCTCCAGCGTGAACGTGCCGTCCCCGGCCTTGTCGACAAGGCGCAGCACATAGCTCTCGCCGTCCTCGGTGAGTACGGCACTCTCGGGAATGCAGAGCGCGTCCTCGGCCTCCTCGGCGACATACGCGATGCGCGCGCTGACGCCGATCTTCAGGCCGGTATCCGTATCCTTGACGCGGATGACCGTCTCAAATTCCGCGTCGTTGGTCGAGACGATCGAGCCGGTCGCATCCTTCTTTGCGGTGGGAGCGACCGATTCCAGCACACCTTCATATACGGCGTCGCCCGTGGTGTCGCTCTCGATGGTCACGCGCATACCCTCATGGACGCGTTCGAGGTCATACGCCTTGACCGACGCCGTGACGACCAGCGTGTCGGTATCCTCGATGACGAAGAGCACGCCGCTTGCCGTCTCGCCCTCGGTGGCGTTCACCATGGTGACCGTACCCGCGATGGGCGCGGTGACGGTCGCCTTGCCGAGATCCTCGTAGAGGTTGGCCAGCTGATAGTCGGACAGCGCGGTGTTGGCCGCGTTCTTCGCATTTTCGTAGGCGATGCGGTAGCCCTCCAGCTGGTTGTCCGCCGCGATCTTCGTGTTTTCCAGATTGATCCCGGCGTCGTGCGCCTGCCGCTTGGCATTCGTCAGCGCGGTCTCGTAGTTCTTCAGCGTATCGTCCGTGCCGTCCAGCGCGTTCCGGTAGCTGTCCTTCGCGTTGGCCAGCGCCGTCTCGTAGGAGTCCAGCGTCTTGTTCAGCGAGTCGATCACATCGGCATAGGCATCGGCGGCGTTGTCGTACTGCTGCTTGTATGTATCCAGCATACGGTTGCCCTCGGTGGCGGCGAGGTCATAGGCGTCCTCCGCCGCTCTGTAGTTGGCGTACAGGGTATCCGCATTGGCCTCCTGCACCGCGATCTGCGCGGCAAGCTTGGCCTGCTCGACCTCGTCGTCGGTCTCGTTCCACCGGTTGCGCAGGTCGCGCAGAGCGTCCTTGGCAGCCTCCCACGCCTTGCGCGCGTTTTCATAAGCCTGATCGGCGGAATAGAGCGCAGAGGTCTTGTCGTTCTCGTAGTCCGACTTGTAGTCCTCGTAGGTCTTTTTTGCGTTGTCCAGTGTACGCTGCGCATTGCGGATCTGCGTGTGCGTCTTGTTTTCGATGTCCGCCTTCAGGTCATCGTAGTTCTTCTGCGCCTCGTCCAGATTCCGCTTGGCCTGATTCAGCGTGATGACCGCCGAATCCGCCAGCTTTGCGGCGTACTTGTCGTAGTCGTCCTGTGCGCGCTCCAGCGCCTCCGCCGCGGACGCGTAGCTGCTCTCGGCGCTGACGAGCGAGGCGTTTGTCCCCGCGTTCATCCCGGCGAGGCAGCTCTCGTAGGTCAGCTTGGCGTTAGCAAGGTTCAGCGCCGCCGAGCGCTCCGACGTGGTCATCGAAAGCTCGCGCTCGCGGATCTGCCGCTCGAGCGTCTCGGTGTCGTACACGCAGAGCACATCGCCCGCATTCACCTTGTCGCCGAGCGCGACGTTGACCGTGCCGATCTTGTAGGTCAGCGTGGAATGCACCTTTGCCGTGGTGTCCTCGCTGCTCTCGATCAGGCCGGTCGCGCTGATGGTGTCATAGACATCGCCGCGCGCCGCCGTGTACACGTCGTTTTTATACACCGATGTGCCCATGCCTGCCGCGCCCTTCGGCATACAGGCGTAAACCGCGCCGCCGATCAGCAGCACGACGACCAGCACCGTAATGATCTTCTTCCAAATCTTCTTTTTCTTCATATTTTTCTTTTTTGCGCCGAGATCGGCGCCCTGCTTCTCGCTGTCCAACCGTGTATCCTCCGATATTTCAATTTTGAACAATGTCATTATACACCGAAAATGTGACCGCCTTGTGACGTGCGCGGAAAAACTGGCGAAATTCTCACAAGGCCGGGCCCGCCGCCGAGAGCGCATCGGCAAAGAGCGCCTCTTTCGGCAGCGCGGAAAAAGTCATCGTGCGGCCGCTTTGCGGATGCGGGAAGGTCAGCCGGTGCGAAAACAGGCCAAGCGTCTTTTCGTGATCCTGCGCGCCGTATTTTCCGTCGCCGACCAGCGGCATCTTTCGCGAGGCGAACTGCACGCGGATCTGGTGCGAGCGTCCGGTGTGCAGCCGCACCCGCACAAGGGTGCGATCGCCGACCGCCGCAAGCGTTTCGTAGTCGAGCACGGCCTCGCGCACGCCCTTTCGCATTCTCGAAACGACGTAGGTTTTGTTTTTTCGCGCGTCCTTGTACAAAAGGTCGCGGTATGTGCCGCATGGCGCGGCAGGTGCGCCGTGGATGAGCGCAAGATATACCTTCACGAGGCGGCCGTCCCGCACGGCGGCGGACAGGCTCGCCGACGCCTGTTTTGTGCGCGCATAGACCATCACGCCGCCGACGCCGCGGTCGAGGCGATGGATGGGATACAGCGCGGTCTCGTGCTCGCCCGCAGCAGCAAGCGCCGCCGCGGCGGCCGGGATCACGCTCTCGCCCGCAGCAGCAAGCGCCGCCGCGGCGGCCGGGATCACGCTCTCGCCCGCAGCCCCATCCTCGCTGATCAATCCGACCGGCTTGACAAGCACGGCGAGATCGCGGTCAAAATACAAAAGCTCCTGCATAACAACCTCCGTTTTTTCGGGTTACAGTATACCATAACGGCAGCTGCGGGTCAAGCAGCATTCGTCAAGCGGCAAGAAAGCGCCCGCAAACGGCAAGGACTTGACCGCACAGCCGCTTTGTGATAGAATGGAGACGGAGAGGAGGGATATGCATGGCAAACAGAATCACCGCACAATGCGAGGATTGCGTCTTTTTTGACTTTGACGAGGACTACGACGACTACATCTGCACGCAGTCTCTCGACGAGGACGAGCTTGCCCGGCGCTGCCGCGACGGCGCAAGGAGCTGCCCCTATTTCCGTTTTTACAACGAGTACAAGAGCGTACAAAAGCAGAACTGATCCGGGCGAAATCAAGCCTTCCCCGAGGGGGAAGCCCGCGAAAACAATCAAAACGGCTGCATCCGATGCAAATTGCATCGGATGCAGCCGTTTTTTATTTCAGAAAGTCCGGAAGAAATTCGGCGTTTACATGGTCGGTGACGAGCTTCTTCATATCGGCGAAGGTGAACTTGTCCCAGTTGTGCGCGCCGTGCTCGTTTGCAAGCGCCTCTGTGTAGTCGCGCAGAAGATATACGCGCGAATCGTAGCGCACGGCAAGGTTCTGCCGGTCGGTCTTCGAGGTGTCGGTCTTGTAATGGCTGACCGTCGGCTCGACGACGGCATTTTCCACGGTGATGATGCCGTCCGCATCCTTGACGATGTCAAATTCGAGCATCAGCCCGACATTGTTGCGGATGTTCAGCATCGTGCCGCAGAAGTTGCCGAGCGAATAGGCGACGAGCGTCTTGTTCCCGCTCTCGCCCGTCAGGTATTCCACGTCGCCGACGACGTGCGAATGGTGACCGAGCACGACATCCACGCCGAGATCGGCACAGAGCTTGGCGTATTTGATCTGCTCCGCGGTTGCCTTAAAGGCATCCTCCGTCCCCCAGTGGAAAGAGGCGATCACAACATCGGCACTTTCCCGGGCAAGGGCGACCTGCCTGCGGATGTCCGCTTCTTTGGCGTAGGGGATGATATATTCGCTCGATGCGGGAAGGTCCCCCGCATGTCCGGAATTGACAAAGGTCGTGTAGGACAGGAACGCGATCTTCACGCCTTTGCATTCCAGCGTGCGGATGCTGTCATAGTCGCTTTTCGTATACCCGCCAATCATCGTGACGGGCAGCGTGTTGAAATACGCGATCGTGTTGATATATCCCTTTGCGCCCTTATCGAGCATGTGGTTGTTGGCGATGTTGAACACGTCAAAGCCCGCACCCATCAACCCCTCGACCGCCTCATGCGGCGCATTGAAGTTGGGATAGCCCGAGATGCCCAGCTCCTCACCGCCGACCGGCGCCTCCTGATTGACAAACGCGATGTCCGCCGCCCCGGCGCGCCCGGCGATGCCGGCATAAATCTCGGTGAAGTCGTATTTTTTGCCTCCGGTCGCCAGCGCCGCGGCGGTGGCGTCCACCGAGTCATGGCCGATGTTGTCCCCGACGGCGGCAACATGAATGCGCGTCTCGGTGGGGGTCGGAACCGGCTCGGTGTCGATGGTGAGCGGCGCGAGCGTGTCCTCGGTCCTCGCCGCGGAGGAAGCGTCGGTCGTGACCGACGGCAGGGTTTCGCCGCAGGCGGAAAGCAGCAGGCACAGAAGCAGAAGCAGCGGTAAAAGTTTTTTCATATGCATTCCTTTTCTATTACGGTCGCAGAAATTCGTCTGCGGCTATTTTAGCATAAACAGAAAAAAATTTCAACAGAAAATGCGCATTCCCGCGACTTTTACAAGTTTCGACGGCACGGCGCGCTATAGTAAGAGCAGAAAACAGCAAAAGAAAGGAAGAAAAGCATGATAGGCAAGCAAACAAGCGTTGTCTGCACGACGGAGGGCGGCGTGCTGCGCGCAAAGATCCTCGGCGAAGTGGATCACCACGGCGCAAAGGATCTGCGCGACGCCATAGACGACGCCATTCTCGCCGAGCAGCCGAAAAAGGTCGTCCTCGACCTCTCCGCCGTCGATTTCATGGACAGCTCGGGGCTCGGCATCATCATGGGGCGGCGCGCCTTCGCGGACAAGCTGGGCGCCGCCTTTGCGCTGGCCGATCCGTCGCGGCGGGTCGCGCGCATCATTGAGCTTGCGGGGCTCTCCCGCATCATCCCGATTGAAACGACACAAAGCGGAGGAAAAGAACATGCGTAACATCTGCGTCAACCGACTGAATCTCGTCTTCCCCGCCCTCTCGGTCAACGAGGGCGCGGCGCGCGCGATGGTGTCCGCCTTCTGTGCGCAGCTCAACCCCACCATCGAGGAGCTGGCCGACATCAAATGCGCCGTCTCCGAGGCGGTGACCAACTGCATCGTCCACGCCTACAGAAGCCGCCCCGGCGACATCTACATAGCGGTCAGGATCTATGACACGCGGAAAATCAAAATCGAGATAAAGGACAAGGGCTGCGGCATCGAGGACGTGGAGCTGGCGAAAACGCCGCTCTACACCACCGACGGCAGCGGAGAGCGGAGCGGCATGGGCTTTGCCGTGATGGAGAGCTTCATGGACAAGCTCGTGCTTCGCTCGGTCGTCGGCAAATACACCAAGGTCACGCTGACAAAGGTGCTCTCGCCCGTGGAAATCTGAATGGCTATCGAAGCGGATGCAAAATACGCGGAAAACCTTTTGCTGATCGAGCGCTCGCAGACAGGCGACGAGGCCGCCACGGAGGCGCTGCTCCGTCGGAACGCAGGGCTGGTGCAGAGCATCGCCGTCAAATTCTGCGGCCGCGGCACGGAGTTTGAAGACCTCGTGCAGATCGGCAGCATCGGTATGCTCAAGGCGATCCGCAGCTTTGACGCGGCGCGCGGCTGTGCGTTCTCCACCTACGCCGTGCCGCTGATCTTCGGCGAGATCCGGCGCTTTTTGCGGGACGACGGACTCATCAAGGTCTGCCGCCCGCAAAAGAAGCTCGGCGCGATGCTGATGCGCGCCAAGGAGGAATATCTCGCGAAAAACGGCACGTCGCCGCGCATCGGCGAGATTGCGGCCGCCTGCGGCGTCTCGGCCGAGGAAGCCGCGGCGGCACTTTCGGCCGTTTCCCCCGCCATGTCGCTCTCCGAGCCGCTCGGCGGCGACGGCGAAGGCTTCACGCTGGAAAACACCCTGTGCAAGGAAGACGAAAATGAGAAAATGCTCGAAAAGATCACGCTCGGCGAGGCGCTCGGCAAGCTGCCCGAGCTGTGGCGGCGCATCGTGCTGCTCCGCTATTTCAAGGATCTGTCCCAGCAGTCCACGGCGGAGATTCTCGGACTGTCGCAGGTGAAGGTCTCCCGCGAGGAAAAGAAGCTGATCGAGTTTCTGCGCCGCGAGCTGTCGTCGTAAAAAGGTTGCCCCGCCGCGAAAATTCTGTTATACTGGAGTTATCACCTGCAAAAGGGGGAAACATCCATGGCAAAATACGAATGCGAAATCAGGACGGGCATCGGTGCGCTTGCCGATTATCTGCACAGCGCGCTCCTGAACGGCAGCATCTCCGCAAGCTATGAGGACGGCACGGATTACACCGTCGGCAGCATGCGCGTCATTTTTAATGTATACGAACGCTACAGCTACATGGGCGGCAACCGCGTGAGCCTCGCCGTGACGCTGACCGACGCCGGAGACGGCGTGGTGCATCTGTGCGCCATTACCTCGGGCGGCTCGCAGGCGATGTTCTTCAAGATCAACACGCTGGGCGAGGAGGCCTTTCTCGACAAGCTCGGCGAGGCGATGGACGCCTACAAGGCGTCGCACAGATGTGAATAAAACGGTAAGAAACCTTTGCGCAAGAACACCTCATCCGTCACGGCGGCGTTGCGCCGTGCCACCTTCCCCCACTGGGGAAGGCTTTGTAGGGACCGGCGTCCTCGACGGTCCGCCCCAACCAAAGCGAAAACGGACCGTCGAGGACGCCGGTCCCTACAGATAAGTGCGTGCCTTTCGGCTCCCCTGTGCAAGGGGAGCTGTCAACGGAGTTGACTGAGGGGTTGTTCCTTGGCTCTGTAACAATCCCTCCGTCGGCTTCGCCGACACCTCCCTTTACCGGGGAGGCTTTGTTAGACAAAAAGACCTGCTCATGCGAGCAGGTCTTTTTCTGTTCAGTTCTGCTTTTTCAGCTTGGCTTCTTCCTTGAGGCGAAGCTCCGTATTCAGGATGCGCTTGCGGAGGCGCAGGCTCTTCGGCGTGACCTCGATCAGCTCGTCGTCGGCGATGTACTCGATCGCCTCCTCGAGACTCATGATCTTCGGCGTGACCAGGCGAAGCGCTTCGTCCGCACCCGCGCTGCGGATCGCCGTGAGGTGCTTCTTCTTGCAGACGTTGACCGCGATGTCGCCCTGCTTGGGGTTGGAGCCGACGATCATGCCCTCGTAGACCGGGCACTGTGCGCCGATGAACATCTGCCCGCGATCCTGCGCGTTGAAGATACCGTAGGAGGTGGACTCACCTGCCTCGGATGCGACCAGCGAACCCGTGAAGCGGGTGGTGACGTCGCCCTTGTACGGCTGATAGGAATCAAAGATGGTATTGATAATCCCCTCGCCGTGCGTATCGGTCATAAATTCGCTTCTGTAGCCGAACAGGCAGCGGGTGGGGACGAGGTATTCGAGGCGCGTGCGCGATGTGCCGCGCGGCTCCATGGTGACAAGCTCGCCCTTGCGCGAACCGAGCTTCTCCATGACGGCGCCGTTGTAAATATCGGGGCAGTCGATGATGACGCGCTCAATCGGCTCGCACTTCTTGCCGTCGATCTCGTGGAACAGCACCTTCGGCGTGCTGCACGCCATCTCGTAGCCCTCGCGGCGCATCGTCTCGATGAGGATGGAGAGGTGCATTTCGCCGCGGCCCGCGACCTTGAAGCTCTCGGTGGTGTCGCCGTCGCTGACGCGGAGCGAAACGTCCTTGAGCAATTCTTTATACAGTCTCTCACGCAGGTGGCGCGAGGTGACGAATTTGCCTTCCTTGCCGGCAAAGGGGCTCTTATTGACCGAGAAGGTCATCTCCATCGTCGGCTCGCTGACCTTGACAAATTCCAACGGCTCAACGCAGGTGAGCGAGGTGACGGTATCGCCGATGTTGATACCCTCGGCGCCGCTGAAGCAGATGATGTCACCGACCTTGGCGCTCTCAACGGGGACGCGCGTCAGTCCGTCGATCTGATAGATGCTGACGATCTTGGCGCGGCGCTGCTCGCCCGGCGTATGGTAATTGGAGATCATGATATCCTGATTCTGCCGGATGACGCCGCGCTCGACACGGCCGATACCGATACGGCCGACATAATCGTTGTAGTCGATGGAGGAGACGAGCATCTGCAGCTCGCCGTTTTCGTCTCCCTCGGGCGCAGGCATATATTCCAGAATCTTATCAAACAGGGGGCGCAGATCGGTGCCGGGTACATCCGGATCGAGCGAGGCCGTACCCGCTCTGCCCGAGCAGAAGACCATCGGGCTGTCCAGCTGCTCGTCGTTTGCGTTCAGCTCCATGAACAGCTCGAGAACCTCGTCCTCCACCTCTTTGATGCGGGCGTCCGGCTTGTCGATCTTATTGATGACGACGATGACGCGATGGTTCAGCTGCAAAGCACGCTCCAGCACGAAGCGGGTCTGGGGCATCGGGCCCTCGGCCGCGTCCACCAGCAGCAGAACGCCGTTGACCATCTTCAGGATGCGCTCGACCTCACCGCCGAAGTCCGCGTGGCCGGGGGTATCGACGATATTGATCTTCACGCCGTTATAGTGCACCGCCGTATTCTTGGCCAGAATCGTGATGCCGCGTTCGCGCTCGAGGTCGCCCGAGTCCATGACGCGCTCGGTGGTCGCCTGATTCTCGCGGTAGATGCCGCCCTGACGGAGCATCTCGTCCACCAGCGTGGTCTTGCCGTGGTCAACGTGCGCGATAATCGCAATGTTTCTCAAATCTTCTCTTACCACTGTTTGTAACCTCTGTTTTTCAGTTTCCGAAAACTCACGAATTTATATTATACCACAGTCTTTTCGAAATGAAAACAGTTGATTTGACAAATTTTTTGTCCGTGCGCGGACATTTTATGGCAATCTGCCGAAAATACGCCCTCATATTGACAAGTCGGGCGGCAAAACCTATAATTGAAGCAGAATACGAGAGGTGAAAACCGATGAAAATCAAAGGCTTTATTTTCGACCTGGACGGTACGCTGGCCGACACGCTGCCCGCGCTGAACCACGCGATGAACGTTACACGCAGCCGCTTCGGGCTTGCGCCGATCGGGCGCACCGAGGTGCTGCGCGGTATCAACGACGGCCCGCGCGCCTTTGTGGAGCGCACCTTTCCGGAAGGTACGGATGAAGAGACCGTCGACCGCGCGACCGAATTTTACATCCGCGACTACGAGCAGTATTACATGGAGACGAAAACCGCATTTGACGGCATGCAGGAGACCGTCGCCGAGATGCACGCCCTCGGCTGCCGCACCGCCGTGCTGACCAACAAGGCAAATACCGCCGCCGTGCTGCTGGTGAAGCAGATCTTCGGTAAAGGTGTATTCGATCCCATCCGGGGTGTGACGGACAAGCCGCTCAAGCCCTCTCCCGATGCGGCGCTGGAGATCGCAAAGCTGTTCGGCTGTGCGCCGGACGAGATCTGCTTTGTCGGCGACTCGCACATCGACATGCAGACGGGCAGAAATGCGGGCATGCACCCGATCGGCGTCTCCTACGGCTACAAACCGGTAGAGGTACTGCGTGAAAACGGCGCAGAGTTTATCGCGAACACGCCGCACGAGATTCTCGAAATCGCGAAAAATATCAAATAGGCATTGACAAAGCCGCCGCGGGCGGTTTATAATGCATACGACCGAACAGAATATGTCAGGGGTGCTATTTGGCTGAGACGGGACTCTCCCGAACCCTTTACCTGATACGGATAATGCCGTCGTAGGGAGAACAAAGCAAGATTTGTTTCCGCACGGGCATATCGTCTGTGCGGAATTTTATTTTTTTCGGAGGTGTTTCGAATGAGAAACACAAAAGTCAGACTGCTCGCCGAGGCGGCAGTCATGCTCGCGCTGGCGATTGCGCTGTCTTTCGTCAAAATCTGGGATATGCCGATGGGCGGCTCGGTCACCCTGCTCTCCATGCTGCCGATCATGCTGATTGCCGTCAAGAACGGTACCGGTTGGGGCGTCGGTACGGCGTTTGTCTTCTCGCTGTTTCAGCTGCTGCAGGGCGTGATGAGCGGCAACGTCTTCCCCTACTGCCAGACGCTCGCCATCGTCATCCTCTGTGTGGCGTTTGACTACATCGTGCCTTTCACGGTGCTCGGCTTTGCCGCCGTCGGCAAGAAAAAGTTCGGCACGGTCGGCGTGTATGTCGGCATCGTCGCGGTCTGCTTCATCCGCTTCCTCTGCCACTACATCACCGGCGTGTTCATCTGGGGTCAGTGGGCGCCCGAGGGCATGGCAAAAGCGCTCTATTCCCTGCTCTACAACGGTCAGTACATGCTGCCGGAAACCATCCTGACGCTGGTTGCCGCCGTGCTGCTTCTGCGCGCAAAGCCGATTCGGAAGCTGATGGGCTTGACAAAATAAGCCGCGGGGTATATAATATTTCCGCAACCGAGCGGCGCAATCGCGCGATATGTTGCCGAAAGGTATTATCGTGAGGAAAGTCCGAGCTTCAGAGGGCAGGATAACGGATAACGTCCGCCGAGGGTGACCTCCGGGAAAGTGCAACAGAAATAGACCGCCGCGCAAGCGGTAAGGATGGAAAGGCGAGGTAAGAGCTCACCGGCACGGCAGGCAACTGCGTGCAAATGTAAACCCTATCCGAAGCAACACCGCATGGGGACGCCGCAAGGCGTGTCGGCCCGACAGATGTCCCCGGGTGGCAGCGCATATGCGCAAGCAGTTCCGGCAACGGGCTGCGCAGATAGATGATTGCGGCGCGGGTTTCCGCGCACAGAACTCGGCTTACAAACTCGTGTTGCAGACCGACGGCAAATGCCGTCGGTCTCTTTTTTTCGCCGTATCTATTGCTTTTATATATAAATAATCATATAATAAGTGTGTATGCCCGAATTTCTCTGCGAGGTGAATTTTTTGCAATTTGACTTTACAGGCAAGCGGTGCGCCGTGCTGGGGCTCGGCATCTCCAACCTGCCTTTGATTGATTTTCTCTTGGACCGCGGCGCGGCGGTCTCGGTGCGCGACCAAAAGGGCGTGGACGAGGCCGACCCGCGCATCGCGGCATGGCGGGCGCGCGGCGTGGAATTCGTCACCGGTGACGGCTATCTCGACGGCATCCGTGCGGACTATGTGTTCCGCTCTCCCGGCATCCGCCCCGACCTTGACGGCATTCAGGCCGCTGTGCAGGCGGGCGCGGTGCTGACCTCCGAGATGGAGCTGTTCTTCGCCCTCTGCCCGGCGAAGATCTTCGCCGTGACCGGCTCGGACGGCAAGACCACGACCACGACGCTGACCTGCAAGCTGCTGGAAGCCGAGGCGGCAAAGGCGGGTCGCGGACAGCGCGTCTTCGTCGGCGGCAATATCGGTGCGCCTCTGCTCCCCCGCCTCGCCGATATACGCGCGGACGACTTCGCGGTGGTGGAGCTGTCGAGCTTTCAACTCATGACCATGCCGAGGGCGGCGTGGGCGGCGGCGATCACCAACATCTCGCCGAACCACTTAAACTGGCACACCGACATGGACGAATACACCGCTGCGAAATACCGCGTACTCGGTGCGGGCACGCACCGCGCCGTGCTGAATGCCGACAACGCGCTGAGCGCGGGTGCTCCCGTGCCGGCGGGTGCGGAAAAAATCGTCTTCTCGCTTGACAGGCGCCCCGCCGACATGGACGGCGATGTAAAAATCTATGAAGAAGACGGCTTTATCTGCATGGACGGCGAAAAAGTGCTGCGCATCGCAGACATCCGTATCCCCGGCCGCTTCAATGTCGCAAACTACATGTGCGCCGTCGGCATGACGCGCGGCTTCGTCTCCTCGGAGACGGTCACGTCGCTTGCCAAAACCTTCGGCGGCGTGGAGCACCGCAACGAGTTTGTCCGTGAGGTGCGCGGCGTGCGGTATTACAATTCCTCCATCGACTCCTCGCCCTCGCGCACGACAGCGGCGCTCTCCGCCTATCCGAAGGCGCCCATTCTCATCTGCGGCGGGCGCGACAAGCATGTGCCGTTCGACGGGCTGGCCGAGACGATTCTCACCCATGCCAAGGCGCTGGTGCTGACCGGCGAAGCCAAAGAGCAGATCCTCGCCGCCGTCAAAGGCGCGGCGCATTACCGCGAAGACTTTCCCATCCGCGTGACGGACGACTTTGCCGACGCCGTGCGCACGGCGCACGACCTGGCAGAGGCGGGCGACATCGTGCTGCTCTCCCCCGCCTGCACTTCTTTTGACGCATTCAAGAATTTTGAGGCGCGCGGCAAGACCTTCAAAAACATTGTAAATTCATTTGAGGACTGATAAAATGACTGAAAAACTGTTGCAGATCGCAAACGAAGCCGAGGCGGCGCTCGCCGGCATTTTTGCCGACATCGACGCCGTCTCGATGCAGAACACCGCGCGCGTGCTGGACGCCTTCCGCGACCACCGCGTGAGCGACGCGCATTTCGCGCCGAGCAGCGGCTACGGCTATGACGACAAGGGGCGCGACACGCTCGACCGCATCTACGCGGATGTGTTCGGTGCGGAGGCGGCCTTCGTGCGCCACAGCATCGCCAGCGGTACGCATGCGCTCGCCATCGGACTGTATGCCCTGCTCCGCCCCGGTGACATCCTCTACTCGGTCGCGGACAAGCCCTATGACACGCTCGACGAGGTCATCGGCAACGTCGGCGAGGCGAGCCGCGGCTCGCTGCGCGACTTCGGCGTGGAATACATGCAGAGCGACCTTGAGGATGGCAAGCTGAATCTTGCCGAGATCAAGGCGAACCTTGAGAAGTACGGCGACCGCATCAAGGTGGTCTTCGTGCAGCGCTCCAAAGGGTATCTCAACCGCCCGACGCTGACGGTCGCCGAGATCGGCGAACTGTGCGAGATGGTACACGCTGTGTCAAATGCCTATGTCGTGGTGGACAACTGCTACGGCGAATTTACCGAAGACCACGAGCCGACCGCCGTCGGCGCGGACATGATCATCGGCTCGCTCATCAAGAATCCGGGCGGCGGCATGGCGGAATCCGGCGGCTACATCGCCGGGACGGCGCGCGCCGTGGAGCTGGCGGGCTACCGGCTGACGGCCGTCGGCGTGGGCACCGAGATCGGCGCGTCCCTCGGGCAGACCAAGGGTATGTACCGCGGGTTTTTCTACGCGCCGCACACCGTGGCGCAGGCGCTGAAGACCATGCACTTTGCGGCCTACGTCTTCGAGGCACTCGGCTTTGAAGCCTTCCCGAGGTGGGACGAGCGCCGCAGCGACATCATCCAGACGCTTCGGTTCGGCGCGCCCGAGAAGCTGATCGCCTTCTGCAAGGGCATTCAGGCAGGTTCGCCGGTCGATTCCTTCGTCACACCCGAGCCGTGGGACATGCCCGGCTACAGCGACCCCGTCATCATGGCGGCGGGTACGTTTGTCGGCGGCTCGTCGATCGAGCTGTCCGCCGACGGTCCGATCCGCCCGCCCTACACCGCCTTCTTGCAGGGCGGCCTGACCTATGAAAGCGGCAAGATCGGCATTCTCCGCGCCGCCGAAGAGATCCTCAAGCTCTGAAAGGAAACAGCATGAAAAAACTTGTTTGCGCACTTCTGGCAGCGCTCCTGCTGCTCACCGCACTCGTCTCCTGCGGCAAGTCCGGCGATGTGGACGTCCCCTACGGGATGCAGCTCGCCTCCGACCCGTCGGTCGTGGACTACTACCTCTTTGTCCCCTCGAAGTGGACGGTCGAGATGGCGACCGGCGCGACGAGCGCCTACTATTCGACGGACGACCCGTCGAGCATCACGGTTTCCGCCTACGGCCTCAGCAAAGACGTGAGCGATGCGGAGAGCTACTGGGCATTCTTCAAAAAGCAGTTCGGCGACATCTTCGGCGACCCCGAAGCCGTGGAGGCAAGCAACCTCCTGCTCGACGGCAAGGAAGCCATGCAGTACGTCTTCACCGCAAAGCTCGGTGAGACCGAATACAAATTCCGCCAGGTCGTCTGCACGCGAAACGGCATGGCCTACATCCTGACCTACGCATCGACCGCGGCCAACTACGACCGCCACGCCGACGAGGTGCAGGAGACCATCGCGCAGTTCAAATTCATGGTGTGAGCCGTGGAACGCATGATCTACCTTGACAACAGCGCGACCACCGCGCTCTGCCCCGAGGCGATTGCCGCGATGCGGCAGGTGATGGAGGATATCTACGGCAACCCGTCTTCCCTGCACGCGGTCGGCCTTGAAGCCGAAAAAATCGTCACCGCGGCGCGCAGCGACGTGCTCGCGGCGCTCGGCGTGCGCGGCGAGGGGCGGCAGCTCATCTTCTGCGGCAGCGGCAGCGAGGCGAACAACCTTGCGCTCATCGGCACATATACGGCCAAGCGCCGCCGCGCGGGTGCGCGCGTGATCCTCACGGCGGGCGAGCATTCCTCCGTCGAGGCGGCGGCGGAATACCTCGCGTCGCTCGGCGCAGATGTGGTGCGTTTGTCCGCGAAGGACGGCGCGCTCGACATGGACGAGGCGGCCGCCGCGCTCACCGAAAACACGGTGCTTGTCTCGTCGATGCTGGTCAACAACGAGACCGGCGCGCTCTACCCCGTCGCCGACCTGTTCCGTCTGGCAAAGGCAAAATGCCCGGACGTGATCTGCCACTGCGACGCGGTACAGGGCTTTCTGAAAGTCCCGGTCTCGCCGCGCGCGCTCGGCGCAGACCTCATCACGGTCAGCGCGCACAAGATCCACGGGCCGAAGGGGGCGGCGGCACTCTATGTTTCCCCCGAAGTGCTGAAGCGCCGTGCGCTCGTCCCGCTGATCCACGGCGGGCAGCAGGAAAACGGGCTGCGCGCCGGGACGGAGAACGTGATCGGCATCGCAGGCTTCGGTGCGGCGGCCGCCGTCGGCGCGGCGCACTTTGCCGCCGACCGCGAAACGCTGGACATGCTCGGTGCATACCTGCTCGACCGCCTTGCGGCGGACGAGGCCCTGCGGGAAATTCACGTCAACCGCCCGGCAAGCGCCGTGCCGCATATCATCAGCCTGACCATGCCGGACATCAAAAGCGAGACGATGCTGCACTTCCTCTCGGGCAGGGGCATCTGCGTCTCCAGCGGCTCGGCCTGCGCCTCCCATGCAAAAAAAATCAGCCGTGCGCTGGCCGCCTACGGGCTCTCCGACCGCGCCGCCGACTGCACGATCCGCGTAAGCCTTGCACACACCAACTCGAAGGAAGACCTTGACGCGCTCTGTGCGGCGCTCGGCGCGGGGCTTTCCGCGCTGATTCGGATTCGATAAACCAAAAGGATTCAGATAAACATGAGATTTTCCGCAAAAATTCTGCTCGCGCTCAACAAGCTGTTCAAAGCGCCCGTACACCCGCTCAATCTGCAGGACGAGGGCGTCATGTCCTACGCGATGTGGCAGTACAAGAAGGGCGCGGAGACCATCCGCTACTACCTCGAGGCCTATTCCGAGGACGACATGTTCAAGGACAAGACCGTGCTGGACATCGGCTGCGGCGCGGGCGGCAAGTCGCTCTACTATGCGTCGCGCGGCGCGAAAGAGGTCATCGGCGTCGATATTCTCGAAAAATACCGTGCGGAGTCGGCGGCGCTGGCCGCGGAACTCGGGCACGCGGAGCGCTTCCGCTTTGTCTGCGCGGACGCCGCCGCGCTTCCCTTTGATTCGGGCAGCATCGACACCATCATCATGAACGACGCGATGGAGCATGTCGCACGCCCCGAGGCGGTCCTCGCCGAGTGTATGCGCGTGCTCGCCCCCGGCGGGCGGCTGTTCCTCAACTTTCCGCCGATTCATCATCCGTTCGGCGCACACCTGCACGACCTCATCTACATCCCGTGGGTGCATCTGCTCTTCTCGGAGAAGACGCAGATCGAGGCGTACAAGGCACTGTGCAAGACCGTCCACGACGGCGATGACCGCATCGCGTTCCGCATCTCGAAGCGCCCGGACGGCACCGAGTATTTCTCCTATATCAACCATATGACGATCAAGCGGTTTGACCGCATTCTGAAATCGCTCGGCATCACGCCGGTCTATCGGCACACCGTGCCGCTGCGTCCGTTTGTGCGTCCGCTCTGCCACATGCGTCCGGCGCGCGAATTCTTTACGAAAATGGTTGTCTGCGTCTTTGAAAAGAATGCCTGAACCGACGGCTTTCACGGAAGGAGCATCACATTTTGTTTGAGAACAACAAGTCCGAAAAACGGTTTCTGAACATCATCATTGTCGGCTGCGGCAACGTCGGCGCGACGATCACCGAGCAGCTCAGCCGCGAGGGGCATCACATCACGGTCATCGACCGCGACCCCGAGATCGTCAAGCATATCTCCGCCACCTACGACGTGCTCGGCATCGTCGGCAACGGTTCGAGCTACAAGGTGCAGATCGAGGCGGGCATTGAAACCGCCGATCTGCTCATTGCCGTCACCGCCAGCGACGAGCTGAACCTGCTCTGCTGCACGATGGCGAAAAAGGTGGGCAACTGCGCGTCAATCGCGCGCGTGCGCACGCCGGATTACAGCGACGAGCTGGGCTACATCCGGCAGAAGCTCGGGCTGTCCATGATCATCAATCCGGAGCTGGAGGCGGCGCGTGAGATCGCGCGGCTGCTCCGCCTGCCGGGCGCGCTCAGCATCAATTCCTTTGCCCGCAGCCATGCGGAGCTGATCAAATTCCGCCTGACCGGAGACTCGCCGCTGGTCGGCCGCTCCATCATGCAGCTCTCCGAGCTGCTTGCCAATGTGCTGATCTGTGCGGTCGAGCGCGTGAGCGAACTGCACATTCCGAACGGCTCCTTTGTCTTCGCGGAGGGCGACATCGTGTCCTTCATCGCCGCGCCGAAAAACGCGCAGCGTTTCTTCAAAAGAATCAACATTGAGACGGCGGCGGCATCCGACGCCATGATTGTCGGCGGCGGCAAGATCGCCTTTTACCTTGCAAAGCAGCTGCTCGACGCGGGGATTCACGTCCGCATTCTTGAAAAAGATCCTGCCCGCTGTGCCGAGCTTGCCGAAAAGCTGGACGGCGCACTCATCTTCTGCGGCGACGGCACGGACGAGCGCTTCCTCGCGGAATGCGGCTTCATGCAGGCCGACGCTTTTGTCCCGCTGACCAATATCGACGAGGAAAACATCCTGCTCACGCTCTATGCCAAGCGCAAGACCGACGCCAAGGTCATCACCAAGATCAACCGCACCAACTTTCACGAGGTCATTACCGGCCTCGAGATGGACAGCGTGGTCTACCCGCGCTACATCACGACCGAGTCGATCATCACTTATGCCCGCGCGCGGCAGAACTCGATCGGCAGCAACATCGAGACGTTGTATCACCTGTTTGACAACCGTGCAGAGGCGATCGAGTTCCGCGTCGCCCCCGACAACGCGGTCGTCGGGCGGCCGATCATGCAGCTGCCGCTGAAGCGCGATCTGCTGCTCGCCTGCGTCTACCGCGACGGCAAGGTCTTCATTCCCAGCGGCCACGACGAGCTGCGCGGCGGCGACGCGGTCGTCGTCATGACGCAGCACAGCGGTTTTGGCGACATTGACGACATTCTTGTCTGAGGCGTTTTATGAATTATCGTGTGATTTCGTATATCCTCGGCTGGGTGCTCAGCCTTGAAGCCCTGTTTCTCTCCGTCTCGGCGGCGGTCGGCGGCCTGTACGGCGAGCGCACCGCGCTCTCGTTTCTGTACGCCGCGCTGATCTGCGCCGCACTCGGCATCCCCGCCGTCGTCAGAAAGCCGCGGCGGATGACGTTCTTCATGAAAGAGGGCTTTGTCACGGTCGCCCTCTGCTGGATTGTATTCAGTATTTTCGGCGCCCTGCCCTTCGTCTTTTCCGGCGAGATCCCGCATTTTACGGACGCGCTGTTTGAGACCGTCTCCGGCTTTACCACAACGGGTGCAAGCGTCGTCTCCGACGTTGAGGCGCTCTCGCACTGCACGCTGTTCTGGCGCAGCTTCACGCACTGGATCGGCGGCATGGGTGTGCTCGTGTTCCTGCTTGCGATCCTGCCGCTTGCCGGCGGCTCGCAGATGTACCTGATGCAGGCGGAAAGCCCCGGCCCGTCGGTCGGCAAGCTGGTGCCCAAGACGCGGCACACCGCGCTGATTCTGTACGCGCTCTATATTCTGCTGTCGGTCGTTGAATTCATCCTGCTGCTCTGCGGCGGCATGTCCGCCTTTGACGCGGTCAACACGACCTTTGCCACGGCGGGTACGGGCGGCTTCGGCATCCGGAACAGCAGCATGGCGGATTTTTCGCCCTATATTCAATGGGTCGTCGCCGTCTTCATGATGCTGTTCGGCATCAACTTCAATCTGTATTTTCTCGTGCTGATCGGGCGCGGCAGGCAGGCGCTGAGGAGCGAAGAGCTGCGCACCTATCTCGGCGTGATCGCCGCCGCGACACTGTGCATCGTGCTGAACACGCGCACAGCGGGTATGCGCCTCGGCGACACCGTGCGGCATGCTTTTTTTCAGGTGTCCTCCATCATTACGACCACCGGGTTTGCCACCTGTGACTTCGACCTGTGGCCTTCTCTGTCCAAGTGTGTGCTGGTTCTGCTCATGCTGGTCGGCGCGTGCGCGGGCAGCACCGGCGGCGGCATCAAGGTCTCGCGCGTGCTGATCCTCATCAAGCGCGCGGGCGAAGAGCTGCACAAGTTCATCTTCCAGGGCAGCGTCACCAAGATCCGTCTGGAAAAGAAGATTCTCGACCGCGAGGTCATTCACACCACCAGCGCATTTCTGATCGTTTACGTTTTCATTTTTGCAGTCTCTACCCTGCTCGTTTCGATCGAGGGGCACGACCTCGAAACCTGCTTCACCGCAGTTGCCGCAACCTTTAACAACATCGGCCCCGGCCTTTCCGGCGTAGGCCCGACACGGAATTTCGGGTTCTTCTCCGACTTCACGAAGTATGTCCTCATCTTTGACATGCTCGCAGGACGGCTTGAGCTGTTCCCGATGCTGATCCTGTTCTCCCCACGCACCTGGCTGAAAAATCCGCCGCTGCTCCTCCGCAAGCACAACTGAAAAAAATCCGCCCGCATGGGCGGATTTTTTGCAAAAGCTGTTGCATTGGAAAAAACTTTGTGCTATAATAACCAAGTGAGCGCAAAACGCGCCGCATACAACCGCATACGGAGAGGTATCGAAGTGGTCATAACGGGGCTGACTCGAAATCAGTTTGTCTTAACGGACACGCGGGTTCGAATCCCGCCCTCTCCGCCAAAATATAAAGGTCGCACTTTTGTGCGACCTTTATATTTTCGAGATGGGTAGCCGATTCGAACACGCCTCCACCCCGCAGCAATGGATATGGCGGCGCCTTCCGCCGCCGGCGGGTCTCGAATCCCATCCTGCCATACCTAAATGCCCCCTTGTTTATTTCTATAAATGATTCTGCTAAGGGAGTTGCCTTTGCAGTACAGAAGCTGATCTTCGCATGGGAGACCCCCTTTGCGGTATAGGGTGCAACGATACCGCCTGCGCGGTGTCTGCAAAATTTTTTACCACAAGGAGAACAGGTATGAAAGACAGATTTGACGAACTCGAAGAATTGGAAGAAGACGCGGAACTTGAAGGCATCATGGAGCTTTTGAAGCAGCTGCCCCAAAGCCCCATCAAAGTCATCGACTTTGTGCGGTATACGACCATGCTGCAAACCGCCGCGGAACTCAGGCAAATCCTTGCCGAACATGATGCAACGGGGCAGGTGGACATTGAAATCTGCAATCAGTTCAATCTCGGTTCCGTCACAGCCCGACTAACCGATCTGACGGTAGACAACATCCCGCAGTTTGTCCGGATGGTTTCCAAAGCTGACAACTTTGAAATCTATCCGAGAACCGACGGAACAATTCAGCTGGAGCTCACCTTTCAGTCTGTGCTGAAAAGCATCGCATAAAAGGAGGACACATGAAAAAAGACGAACAGGGTTACTTTGACTGGTTGGTCGAAGACATGGTCAACACAATTGAAATCAAAAACGCAGTGGAAGCAAGCCGCGACGAAAACGGCAAAGTTGACAAATGGAAAGCAATCGGGCTTTCCATGGGGCTCGGTCACACTTCCGACGACGAGATGGCAACGCTCGAGAGCTTTCTTGCGGCGAAAGGCGCGTTTGATGATGACACGGCGGGACACACGGACGACCGCTATGATTTGCCGCCGCCGACAATTACACCGGCGACGCGGCATGACGATGCATATTACATGAGCGAGGACGAATACGAGCAAAAGAAGCGGGCAATCCGCTCAAATTTCAAAACTAATATTTGGCTCATTGTGATTGCGTCAATCGGTATCGTGGTCGGGTGGTTTTCGGGCGTCACGGACGGCTCGGATACCGCTTTGACGATTTGCCTGATTGCACTTGCGATACTTGCATCCGGCGGCATTTATTTTTGCATTCAAAGGCAAAAGAGTCTGCAATGGCTTGACGATGCGTATGCAGCGTCAAAAATGAAGCAATGGCGAGAAGCGGCGGTAAAGAAAAAAGCTGCCACATCGGATACCACCGCAGACCATAGAACAGAAGAGCCGCGCTAAAGGCGCGGCTCTTCTGTTTGCACAGAAAAAGCGGCACGCGCATGCGTGCCGCTTTTTCTTGATAGGAGAACGATTATTTTGCTCTTGCGCTCTTGAGGGCGATGCGCGTAAAGATGACGCACGCCTCGGAACGCTTGATGCTGTCATTCGGGCGGTAGTTGCCGGTTCCGGCATCGCCGCCGACGATGCCCGCGCAGAAGAGCTTCTGCACCGCCGCGTAGCAAGCGAGATCGCTTGTGACGTCGGGGTTGGAGCCAGTGCGGACTGCCGCATATTCCTCTGCGGGGAGGATGTTGGCAAAGACGATCGCCATATCGCCGCGCGTGATATTCGCGTTATAATCCTTGAACTGATCCGCCTTGATAATGCCGTTTGCGATGCAGTAGTTGACATAAGGATCATACCAGGTCTTTGCGCCTGCGGTGTCGATCTTATTGCCGGTGTAGATGGTGTGGATATTGGCCGCCGCAGTCAGTGCCTGCGCCACGGTGAAGGTCATATCGGGCGAGAACTTCGTCGCGCTCGTACCGTTGGCAAGGCCGACGCGGTATGCATCGCGCACATAGGTGTAGAACCATGCATTTGCCGGTACATCGGTGAAATTATCCTTGTAGTCGCGCGTGAACGAGAACTTGCTCTCGGCCTGATCGACCGTGCCGAATGCGTGAATCTTCTCGCGGATCGGCGTGGTGTTGAGGTTGACGGTGTAGACCGTATCGGGATCTGCGGGATGCTTCGTGCCGCTGCCGATCACAACACCGTCCTTGGTGGCCGTGTAGGGCTCGACATAGGCAAATCTGCCGCCCTGCGTATCCCTGCCCTTGTAGGCATGATAGCAGATCCAGCCCTGCCCGTCGGTGTCGGTGACGTAGGATGCGTGGCCGCAGCCGTTGATCTTATCCGACTTGGAGAGGATCGGCGTGGGGAGCTTCTCCCAGCTGCTCATCAGCAGCGGATCGCCGCCGAGGTATTTCATCTGTCCGAGCTTATATTCGGTCGTCCAGTAGCCGCTGCCGGAGTAGACGATGAAGATCGAGCCGTCCGAGCCGTAGACCGCCGTGCCGCCCTCGACAACCTTCGGATAAGCCTTGCCCGTGGTCGGATTGTAGGCTGCACCGCCCATCTCCCATTCATAATCGGGCTTGCAGATGACGGAGGACTGGCCGACCAGCGTCCAGGGATTGGTCATCTTGATGATGTTGATGGTCTGATAGAAGTCGGCAGTATCGCGCCCGCCTTCGGTGACGTACATCATATAAAGTTGACCGTTAATCTTGATGTCGGTCTGCCCCGCCGCCCAGGTGTCATCAAAGCCGGGAATGTCCTTGGCCTCGATTCGCTGCGGGACATTGACCTCGCCGGTGACCGGGTTGCCCCATCTGCCGAGCAGATTATCGCCGTCCAGGCACTTGATGACATACATGCGGTGATTGGTGTTGGCGCCGTCGTCACATGCGATGTAGCAGTACCAGCCGCCGTTGCCCGCGCCGACTTCCTCATCCGTATAGTGATGGATCTCGGGCGACCAGAGGTTCTTCGACCACGCCTTGCCTTCCTCCGGCTTGTAAATGGTCTTATAGGATGCGTTCGGCAGATCGCCGATGTTGGCCGCTTTATACAGGTCAAGTCTCGATCCATGCGTTGCGATGTAGTAGTAGTTGCCGTCATGGAAGAACAGCCACGGGTCCGCACCGTTGGAACGAACCGGGTTTTGGAACGACATCGTGCCGGTGACATTGGCATCCAGCGAAACACCGTCGCCTGCGTGCAGCGAGCTGGTCATCGTCCAGCCGTCCACGCCCTCCGTGCCGATGATGTCGGTGATGTGGCCGAAGTTGCCGCCGTTCATCACAACATCAAAGCTGCCCTTCAGCGTACCGATGTTGTTGAGCGAAGCGGCAATCGTGCCGTAAGGCGTGCCACCGTTGAACGTCAGCTTGATATTGCCGTCCACAATCTGCTCGGCCTTGTCGATGGTCGAGCCGTAGATACCGCCGAGGAAAGTACCGCCGTTGATGGTGACATCGGCGCTGCCGATGTGCGAGTTGGCGGAGACGAGAACCAGCTTTTCGCGGAACTCGCCGCCGTTGATGGTCATCCTGACGTTGAAACTGTTATGCCCGCCGGTGGCGCTGCCGCCGCGGACACGCTGCCAGGTACCGCTCGAGATGGTGACATCCGAGGTCTGCTGCTTCTCCGCCTCGGTGAGCTCGATGTCGAGGTTGGTGCCGCCCTGGATGCTGGGGTAGGTCGTGGTGACCGACGCCGCATAGGAGCACTCCACGCCCGTGCCGATCACGAGCTTGTTGATGTTGGCATAGATGCCGCCGTAGCTCTTCTGATTGAGGAGGCTGATGTTGTTGAACTCGGTCTCGCCGCCGCAGTAGAAGTTTGCCTTGAAGACCAGCTTCGCGTCATTGGTCGCGCGGTAATCCACGCCGCCGTAGACCGAGGTGATCGTGATCTTGCCGGTGTTGTACTGGTTGATGAATGCGTCCTTAAGGGTATATGTACCGCAGACAACGAGCGTACCGCCGCCCGCCAGCGTCTTGTAGGCCTCGACCATGGAGTTGCCCGCCGCGCTGAAGCTGGTGCCGTTGCCCTTTCCGCTGTCGCTGAGGTAGTAGACCTTGTCGGCAGAGACCGTGAAGAGTGCCGCCGCCGTGCCGAGATCCGACGTCTTGAACCGGCTCTCATCCAGGCTGAGCGTACCCTTTGCATTGCTGCCCTCAACCGCATAAGTCCCGACCTTGCCGCCGTACAGGAGATAGCTCAGCTTGTCGGTGACATCCTTGAACGTGACGCTGCCGACCGTGCCGTCGTTGACGGCCAGCTCGAAGCTTGCAATCGCGGTCTCGGTGGACTTGACCGCGCCGACCTTGCCGCCGTTGATCTCGATCTTGGCCGCCGTCGTGCCGCCGACGATCGAATCGACCTCTGCGCCGCCGACGATGACCCGCATATCGGCCGCGCCGCCCTTGATCGTGCCGAACGCACCCGCATACAGCGTTGCCGAACCGACGACGTCGGGCTTGCCGCTCAGCTTCACGTCCTCGGCGATCGTGAGCAGACCCTTGTCCGCATTGAAGATCGCCTTGTCCGCCGCAACGGTGAGCGACTCAAACACGGTTTCGCCGCCGAGCGTATAGGTGCCGGTGACGTTCAGCCGAGCGCCGCTGTCGCCGCCCTTGACGACGATCTTCGCGGCATGCGCCGTCTCGGTCAGATCCTTGACATTGACCGTGCCGAGCACGAGGACGTTGCCCTGCGTTTCGGCCGCGATCTTGATCGCGTTTTCAAAGGACGCCGGATCAGCCGCGCTCAGGCCGCCGCCGGTTGCCCCCTCCTTGGCGTAGATGCTGGTGATGTTCTCCGCCTTGGTAAAGCCGTCCGCATAAGCCGCAATCTGCTCCGCGGTGTAGAAATGCGCGTCGTAGTACAGCGTCTTCGCCTTGTTGGCCTTGGTCGCCATCTTGGCGATGGTGTCGTTGGCATAGGCAACCGAAGCCGTCTCAATCTCCGTACCCGCGAGCGTGACATCCGCGCCGCCGACAACGTTGTTGATGCTCAGGCTGCCGATCTTACCGCCGGTGAGGCTGAGGGTCGCGTTGCCCTCGAGACGGCGGGTGAGGTCGCCTGCGGTGTAGAGATCGTGGATCTCGCCGCCGGTGACGGTGATATTGGTATTCGTCGCGATCTGATGCTGGATCGAACCGCCGTACAGACGGGTGATCTCGCCGCCGCTGACTTCGATATAATGCGTACCGGTGTAAACAATGCCGCCTGCCGCGCCCGAACCCTTCTGGCGCGAGCCGCCCGCAACGATGTGGAACTTGCCGCTCCTGATGGTGATGTGCGAATCCAGCGACGCGTCCACCGTGTCCTCGGGGCTCTGATAGCCGCCGACGACGTAAACGCCCTCGGAGCCGGAACCGATGTTGGTCGTGGTGACGCCGTCACCGAACGTGATATGATTGTAGTTAGCAACCACGTTGAGCGTGTTTGCAAACTCGATCGTGATGTTCTCGAAGGTCGTATCGCCCTTCATGACATAGCGGAGCGCCTTGCCAAAGATCAGCTTTGCGCCCGATGCGCCGTAATCGGTCGTTGCGTCCTTGGTCGTGATGACAAAAGGTGCATCCTCATGTTCGACCTCGTAGACCGTTTTCGGCATTTCGTATGCGTTGGTGATGACGATCGTACCGCCTTCCCTGCGCGCAAGGTTGCACGCACGCGTGAACGTCTTGACTGCGGCCGCGGCACTTCTGCCGTTTGCGCCGTCATCGCCGGTTTCCGAGTTCACATAGAAATACTCGGTATCGCCCGCCGCCGAAACGCCGGAAAACACCGTCGCACAGGTGAACAGCATGCACGCCGTCACCAGTGCGGACAGGAACCGGAGACTGAATTTTTTGTCCGTTTTTTGCATCATTCGATTCTCCTCTCAACAACTTTTAAGCTGTGCTTTTATTTTAGCATAAGGCCGAAACAGCCGCAACGCAAAGATTTTCGCGAAATCCGGAAATTCTTTGCCAGCCCTGTATTCATGCGGGTTTCGGGCCGTCCGGCGCGACGTTTTCCTCGACGATGTGCTGCCTGAATTCGCGCGGGGTCATGCCGCTCTCCTTGGCGAAGCGGCGGTTGAACGTGCGGATCGAGGAAAAGCCTGCGCCGAACGCCGCCTCCGTAATGCCCGCGCCGCGCTCAATCTGCCGCTTGGCCTCGGCGATGCGGAGCGAGCCGATGAAGTCCGGCAGGCTGACGTGCAACTTATTGGAAAAGATGTAGGAAATGTAGCTGCGGCTGACGTGCAGCCGATCGGCCAGCAGATCCAAGCTGATTTCCTCCGCGTAATGCTCAAGGCAAAAAGCAATCAGCCGCCGCTCGGTCTCCTCGGGCGCCTTGCGGCTCTCGGTCATGCCCGTGTAGGAAAAGATCTCGCCGAACAGGACGGTAAAACAGCCGTCGATAATTTCCCGCCGGAACGGCGAGGCCGATTTGCGGACGCGGAGCAGCTCCCGGATGCGCTCGGTCAGGACGCCGTCGTGCTGTGCGGCACGGATGACCGGCGTCTGCACCGTATGTGTCTCCAGGATTGCCGCATAAGCATCGCAGTAGCGGCGCGGTACGATCAGAAGAAAGGCGTCCACATTCTCCTCCCGATAGTAGCCGTGCAGCACATTCGGCAGAGCGATGGCAAAATCCCCCGCCGTGAGCGTATAGTTTTCCCCGCCGATCATGATGTCCGCGCTGCCGGACAGCAGGCAGACCATCTCGATGCTGTCATGAAAGTGCGGTATCCATTGCAGGGTGCGCCGCGTCCAGATATGCAGCTTGTCCACGCGGTTCTCATACGAAATGTCCAAAGCGCCGTCTCCTTTTTTGTGCAGAATGAGCAAAAACAAAAATCGTTGTGATTTTTGTCCGAAAAAAATCTTATCTCTGTCTTGTATTTTACCATGCGTTCTTTATAATGTAAAGTGAAAAAACAATATCCATCGGCAATAAGGAGCACGAGAATGAAGCATTTACCTACCGAAGCAATATTAGACAAAATGACGACCCCGGAAAAAGCAAACCTGTGCGACGGCGAGGGCTCGTGGCACACGCACGGCGTCGAGCGCCTCGGCATTCCCGGCGCGATGCTGACCGACGGGCCGCACGGACTGCGCAAGCGCACGCAGATCAACGGCGAGTGGACAACGGTACACGCCACCTGTATGCCTACGGCGTCGGCGCTCGCCGCCTCCTGGAACCGTAAGGTCGCCGCACTCGCGGCAAACACCATCGCCAAAGACGCGATTGCGGAAGGCGTTGCCGTGGTGCTCGGCCCCGGCGTGAACATGAAGCGCTCCCCGCTCTGCGGCAGAAACTTCGAGTACTTCTCGGAGGACCCGTATTTTGCAGGGGATTTTGCCGCCGCCTATATCAGCGCCATGCAGCAAAACGGCGTGGGCAGCTGCATCAAGCATTTTGCCGTCAACAACCAGGAGACGCGCCGTTTCACGGTTTCCGCCGATGTTGCCGCTCGGCCGCTGCACGAAACCTATCTGCGCGCCTTTGAAATTGCCGTTCAGGCCGCGAAGCCGGAGGCGATCATGGAGTCCTACAACCGCATCAACGGAAAGCACGCCGCCGAGAGCCGCTGGCTGCTCGACGATCTGCTTCGCAAAAAATGGGGCTTTGAAGGTGTGGTCATGAGCGACTGGGAGGCGGTCAACGACCGCGTTGCCTCGCTGGAGGCCGGACTGGATCTTGAAATGCCGTCCAGTCACGGCGGCGGCAGAGACTACATCCTCGCCGCGCTCGCGGACGGCAGAATCGACGAGAGCCTGCTCGACCGCTCGGCGCGCCGCGTACTGGCGCTTGCGACAAAAGAGCGCCCCGCGCCCGTGCCGATCGACCGTGCGGCACAGCATGCCGCCGCGCTGGCCTGCGCGCGCGAATGCATGGTGCTGCTGAAAAACGAGAAAGACGCACTGCCGCTTGCCAAGGGCGAACGCCTTGCCGTGATCGGCGATGCCGAGCATCTGCGCTATCAGGGCAGCGGCTCGAGCAAGGTCGTTGTGGAAAGCGCCGCGACCGATGCGCTCGCCGAAATGAAGAAGTATACCGACAGCATCACCTATGTGCCCTTTGCGGACGGCATCGACGCCGCCGTGGAGGCGGCAAAGGCGTGCGATAAGGTCGTCCTGTTCCTCGGCCTGCCGGAGTCCGCCGAATTTGAGGGCGCGGACCGCAAGACGATGGCGCTGCCGAAGGAGCAGCTTGAGCTTGCAGATGCGGTGCTTGCCGCCGCGGCGCAGTCGGTGGTCGTGCTGACCTGCGGCGCGCCGGTGGAACTGCCGTTCGCCGACCGCACCGACGCCATGTTATTGACCTATCTCTGCGGTGAGGCGACCGCCGAGGCGGCGGCCGAGATCCTCTTCGGCGAGACGAACCCGTCCGGCAAGCTCGCCGAGACCTTCCCCGTGCGCCTCGAGGACACGCCGTCCTACTTCAACTTCCCCGGCACGTTTGACAACTGCAACTACGCCGAGGGCATCTACATCGGCTACCGCTATTACGAAAAGAAGAAGATTCCCGTGCGCTTCCCGTTCGGGCACGGGCTGTCCTACACCACGTTTGCCTACAGCGACCTTTCCGGCGATGAAAACGCGGTCACGCTGACCGTAAAGAACACCGGAAAGCGCGCGGGCAGCGAAATCGTGCAGGTCTACATGCACGACAACGCGCCCTATGTTTCCCGCCCGCCGAAGGAGCTGTGCGGCTACGCCAAGGTTGCCCTCGCACCCGGCGAAGAAAAGCGCGTGACCATCCCGATTGAGCGGCGCGTCTACAGCTTCTATGACGAAGCGCGCGGCGACTTCTGCACGCGCGGCGGCGACTACACGCTCTCCGTCGGCGCCGGCAGCGCGGACATCCGCGCAGAGATCGTCGTCCGCGTACACGGCGATGCGCCGAAGCCTGTGCGCGTCCACCGCAACACCTATTTCCGTGATGTGGTCCTCGATGACCGCTATGCGCCCGCGCGTGACATCTTTGCCGCGGCAATGCTGCCCCGGGCGGAACGCACGCCCGAAAACGAGGCGCTCGGCATCACGGCAGAGAATCCCGCCGTGCGGCGCCGGATGCACTATGTACTCAGGCAGGCATTCTACCACAACCCGGATTGCAGCGAAGCGCTGATCGAGGAGACCATCGCCGCCTGCAACGCCGCGCTGGAAAACGAGCCGCATAAATGATGCTTCACCGAAACAAATGACATTTATGCGAAATGAAGAGGAGGACACTATGTTAAAGCAATGGACGAAGGAGCAGGCCCGGGAATGGTATCGCAATCAGCCCTGGATTCGCGGCTTCAACGGTTACCCGTCAAACTGTGTAAACAGAATTGCCATGTGGCAGCAGTATAAACATGATGAAGTATTCAAGCAGATCGAATACGAGTTTGCGCTCGCGCAGAAGACCGGGCTCAACGCCGTCCGCGCCATCATTCAGTTTGAAGTATGGTATTACGAGCACGACAGCTTTATGTCCAATCTTGAGGAATACCTGACGCTTGCAGATAAGTACGGCATTAAAGTCATGCTGACCATCGGCAACGACTGTACGGTTCCGAAGGAGCTGTTCGTTCCCGTGAAGTTCGGCGAACAGCATGTGGACTGGGGTTACCACAGCGGCATTTGCCGCGGCCCGCACGCAGGCGGTTACACCTCGCACGGCTATATGCTTCCCGATGAGCCCGATATGCAGCCGCATTTCTATGAGATGGTGGATGAGCTCGCTGCAAAGTATGCAAAGGACGCGCGCCTTCAGATCTGGGATGTCTGGAACGAGATCTCCGGCGGCAGACGCGGCGACCTCTCGCTTCCCATGATGGAGAAGTGCTTCGAGATCATCCGCTCGCACGATCCGATTCAGCCGCTGACGGCCGATGTCTGGGCGTACGATCCCGAGACCCTTGAGCCCACCAGCCATGCGCAGAAGCGCGCACTTGAGCTTTCGGACATTATCACCTTCCACTACTACGGCTCGTTCCAGACCATGGTTCGCCTCATCGAAAAGCTCAAGGAGGACTATGGCAGGCCGGTGATCAACAACGAATGGCTCAACCGCATCACCCACAATAATGTGGATGAGATTTTCCCGCTCTTCTATCTTGAAGAGGTCGGTTCTTACCACTGGGGGCTGATCCAGGGCTTCTCGCAGACCTACGAGCCGTGGGGCAATTACAATAAGGAAATCGAGGACCCCAATTACACAGGTCCGCATGATTTGACAAAGTTCCAGCATGACCTCTATCGTTTCAACGGCAGACCTTACATTGCAAAGGAAGTGCAGATCATCCAGCAGTTTGCAGACCTTGCAGACGCGCGTTTTGCCAAGAGACAGGCTAAAAAGCAGTAAAATACCGAATTATGCTGAATGCCTCGCAGCATTTATGCTGCGAGGTATTAAACTAATGTATATAATAAGGTAGAAATTTGTCTTGCTTCTCCTTTGCATATGTGGCAAAATATAATAAAGCAGGCGTCAAATCGGCATTAAATTTGTGAAACATGGAGGATTTTCCGTGAAGAAATTTTTCGGCTGTATGGCAGCGACAATAGCGCTTTCCTCCCTCTTATCCATGACGGCAATGGGGGCGGAAAAGAATGTCCTGTCCATCAAAGACCTCAATACGACCTCCACCGAAGGCAGTCATGTTTCGGATGATTTCCGCACATCGACCGTTGAGCTGAACTACAGAGAGACGGTCAATCTCAACTCTGCCAAAACAACCTATACGCGATATGACAACGCATACTATCCGCGTATCAAAAAGCTCCGCGACGATTTGTACATCCTGTTTTTCATGGGCGGACGGACGGGGCCTTACCTCTATTGGACACTTTCCAAGGACGGTATCACCTGGGACAATCCCGAGCCCTTCCACAACTCCAACGATGCGGACAAGAACTTTGTCCACACCGAAGGGCCGCTCGCGGGACAAAAAGACCGCATCATCGGCTGCAACGCCGATGCGATCATTCTCGACAACGGCGATATCCTCTGCGTCTACTACGAGCGCCCGAATGCCGCCTATGCGCTGAACTATGCACCCTATTGGGACATGAACGGCATTTTCATGGTGCGCGGCAAGCTGGATGAAAACGACAAGGTCGTCTGGGGCGAGCACAAAAAGATCTACACCGGCATGGGGTGGGAGCCGTATATCCATCAGACCAAGGACGGCACCCTGCAGGTCTTCTGGTCGGCAAACGCCGAGTACCACTCCCGCTACGGCTACGATCTCGAGCACCGCTCCACCTATATCATGATGATCGAGTCGAAGGACGGCGGCTACACCTGGACGCCCGAGGTCAAAGAGGGAGACAAGAACAATTTTGTTGCCCTCCGTGTCTACAAAGAGTTTATCGGCAACAGGATCCCGAAAGTAAGAGACAAGGAATACACAGAGGCGATTCCATACTGGGGTGGACAGATGCCCGCGGTGACCACGCTCTGCAACGGCAAATCGCTTCTCGCCGTCGAGGTCAGTACCTTTACAAAGGGATTTGACATTTCTCTTGCGACAAGTGAAGAAGGCGGCAAGTGGCGCGCGCTGAACTTTGAAGAAGAAGGACCAGACACCATCATCCACTCGATCTGCGACGGCATGGGGCCTTACCTTGCCACGTTCCCCTCGGGTGAAGTCTATCTCACATACCACCAGGGCACGAGCGCCTACTTCCGTATGCTCAGCCCCGACGGAACCGCATGGGGCAAGGAAGCGAGAGCGCTCCCGGGGACGGGCGGCATCTGGTGCTCAAATCTGCTTGTCGGCAGCCACGAAGTCATCACCGCATGTCAGGTCAAATACGGCGACAGATACGGCATTCAGATCGGCCACTCCTATCTCAACCATCGCACGAATGCGGGGAAGATGACGGCAAAGGTGGACGGCCTTGCCGCAGACTGGGCAAACAATACGGATGCGCTTTTCGTGGGCGACAAATCGCAGGCGCAGATCACCGTGCAGACCGCGCACGATGCAGGCAATGTTTACTTCCTCGTGAACCGCCTTGACAACTACCTCAGAAGCGGCGACGAGGTCATGCTCAGTATCGGCGTCGGCGAAAAGCAGTATTACCGCGTCACCGCAAAGCTCGACGGCAGCGTTTCCATCCTCTATATCGACAACGGAACCGCAACCGAAGTCGGCGGCGGCACCGCGGCGGTGAAAATCTACGGCACGGTCGATGACAACAGCGATATCGACGAGGGGGCGGTGATCGAGATTTCCATCCCCAAGTCCCTTGTCAAGCTGACAAATGCGGCATCGTTTAAGCTGAGCCCCGCCCTTGTCAACCAGGACGGCACCGGCGCGATCTGCGATACGCTTACAAATGTCGCCGCATTCCATACAGCCGGGTGGCCCGAAGTCGTGCTTGACTAAATTGAATTGAAGGAGAGCATTTGTGAAAAAGAGTTTGTTGATGGCTTTCATCGTTTTGATGACGGCGCTTCTGGCGCTTGGCGCGTCGGCGGCGGAAACCGTATATCTGAACGATGGCGGCAGCGGAACGGGACGCAGCGCCGACGCGCCCGTAGGCTCGCTGGAGGCTGCGTTTGAGGCGCTTGCGCATGGCGGCGGCAAGGTGGTCATTACCGATACATACACCGTAAAACAGCCCTTCTATGCACCGGCACACAATGAGAACATTACCATAAGCGGCGGCACGATCGTGACCGACCACCCCACGGTCAACCGTTTTTATCTTGCAGGTCCCACGACCTTTGAGAACATTACGTTCGCGGTGGGGGCAAACAACACCTCCAAAACGGCGATGATCGTGGCGGGCTTCAATCCGCTTGTGCTCGGCGAAGGCATCACGGTGCCGTCGGCACTGATGGTTTATGTGCTCGGCGGCTATCAGCTTCCCGCAACGGAAAAGGAATACAGGCATGTTGCCTACAGAGATTCTTCCGTCGTGGTGGAAAGCGGCAGTTGGCACGCCGTTGTAGGCTTTTCGCGCGGCGGCGGCACTGCAAGCTATACCGGAACCTCCCATATTACGGTGAACGGCGGCACGGTCAAGAGCGTTTACGGCGCCTCCATACTCGGCTCTTATTCGGGTTCCTCCATCGTCACGGTAAACGGCGGCACGGTCAATTCGCTTTACACGGCGGGTGAAGGCAGCCGACGGCTGAACGGCGATTCCACCGTGACCGTCAACGGCGGTACCGTCAATGCGCTGATCCTGAACAATGTTATGGGTCACACCGCCGTCCGGTTTCTCGGCGGCAGAATAGACATGGTTTCACGGACGATGCATGGCGACATCAAGGACTTTATCACCGACGGCAAAATCGAGCTTGTCGCGCGCAAGGGTCTGCGGGTGCAGTCCCTCCTGGATGGATTCGACAATGCGGCATACGAGGACGGCTCTGCGATTTCGGGTGCAGCAGATGTGGATGTTGCCGCGTATACCGTCCTCGACAAAAAAGCCGAAAAGTCCACGGTGTATCCCGCGAAGGTCTATGTTGCGGATGTCGGCGACGGAACCGGCTTTTCGCCCGACAGCCCGATCAGCAGCCTGACGCAGGCATACGAGATGCTCTCGGGCGTTGACGGAACGATTGTGCTGGTCAACACCGTTGCGCTGAACGCCAATTTCATCGAGCCTGCGCATGACAATCACATTGTCATAACCTCTTTCGACGGCGAAAGATATTTTGACGGCGGACTCAGGTTTGACAAATACAGGCGCTTCTTTTTCAGCGGCAACACGACGCTGGAGAACACAAAAATCGACTTTGAAAACACCCTTCTCTTTGTCGGCAGATTTCACGATATCACCTTCGGCACCGGTTTGACTACGCCGGCAACCGACGTGGCAAAAACATATGTTCTCGGCGGATATCAGCTTTATGACACCGACAGTCAGGTTCCCCACCATGCAGACAAGCATGTGACGATCGAAAGCGGAAACTACTATGCGGTCATCGGCTATACCAGAGGCAACGAAACCAGCGGCTATATCCACGAGTTTACCGGCTCCCAAACGCTGAACCTCCTCGGCGGCTCGGTGGACCGTGTATACGGCGGGCCGATCGATTCCAGCGTCGGCGACAGGGTCGTCATCCATATTGACGGCTGCAGCATCAACGACTTCATTCAGGTCGGCGGCGACGCATCCATCTATTCCAAAAATGCCGTTATCCGCATGAAGAGCGGCTATGTCAGGCAGCTTGACATGCGAAATGTGCTGGACACCGTCACCGTGAACTGGACGGGCGGCAAGATTGATGAGTTTGTCTGCAACAACTGCGAGTTTCAGGGGCAGGTCAATCGGGAAAAGCTTGCGCTTTTCGAGAATACAAAGTATGTTCTGAACTATCGTGGCGTCGAACCTGCCGATACAATGCTGAAGTGGTTTGATACCGTCGCAAACGATATTCCTGCGGAGACAACAGAGGTTCGGCTCACCATCGGCTCCGCTGCCGCTTATGTCAACGGAAGGGCGCATGTGCTCGACGCGGCACCGATCAACCGCAACAACCGCACCATGCTCCCCGTGCGTTTCCTTGCGAATGCATTCGGTGTGTCAAACGAGGGCATCAAGTGGGAGGCGGCGACCCGGACCGCCACGCTCACCGACGGCGAAGTGACCATCGTGGTTACCATCGGTAAAAAGGAAATGTATGTAAACGGCAAGGCGGTCGCACTCGACTCCCCCGCCGTTATCGAAAGCAACCGCACCTATCTCCCGGTACGCGCGATTGCAAACGCACTCGGCGTTTCCAATGACAATATCGCCTGGGACGCCTCCACCGATACCGCAACGCTTGTGAAATAGGACTTGAAAAAAGGAGAAAACATATGAAAAAAAGAATAGCGCTGCTTCTCGTTTTGGTTGTGACGGCACTGATGCTGATTTCCTGCGGCCGTGAGCCGGAGGTTCCCCCCGAAGTGACCGTCAACAACGACCCGAAGAACAATGAAATCATTCCCGCCACGCTGGATGTCTCGGGCGACTTCCGTATTCTTGTCGCCGGATATAAAGGAAATGATTTTGAGGCGGACAGCGACGCTTCAACCACCGTTGAATATGCGATCTATCAGCGCAACGAGTGGCTTCGCGAGTATTACGGTCTGAATATCATCAATGATGCGTTTTTGGGCTACGGAACGACAAACGGCAACGGCAACGGTTTTCAGAAGATCTACACCGACTACATGGCGGGCAATTCTACCTACGACGCCGCCATGATCGGCACCGGAGATGTCGCCAACCTTGCGCAGATGGGTACGCTCTGGGATCTTTCCAGCCTGCCGCACATAGATCTGACCAAGGACTATTGGGACCAAAAAGCCAATAAGGACCTCGCGGTTGCCGGCAAAATGTTCTATACGACCGGCGATATCAGCGTTGTGGACAACATCTACACCCATGCCCTGCTCTTCAACAAGGACCTTGTTGCCTCATACGGCCTGGAAAATCCGTATGAGCTTGTGCGAAACAATGAATGGACCGTCGAGAAGCTCGGCGAGCTTGTCAAGCAGGTCGGCGAAGATGTGGACAACAACGGTATCTACGATGAGCATGACAGTTACGGGCTCATGATCTGGAACGACCCGCTGGTCGCCATGCTGGCAGGCGCCGGTGAAAAGATTGCAACTGTCAACGACCGCGGCGAGATCGAGCTGACCCTGTACAGCGAACGTGTCGTAGACCTTTACGACACGCTGGACAGCATCGTGTTTGACCAGGCGCATGTATACAATTATCAGTACGATAATGTCACCGGCAAGGCAGCCAACATCGGCACATGGGATACCAACCGCTTTGCCGTATTCAATGAAAACCGCACCGTCTTCAATTTCGGCGCGCTCTCTCTGGTTGAGAGCCACCGTGACAGCGAGGTCGATTTCGGCATACTTCCCTACCCGAAATTTGATGCGCAGCAGGAGGATTACGGTCATCTGGTCAGCGGCTTCCATACGCAGTTTTTCTGCATCCCTATGACTGCAAGCCCGGTTCGCTCCGGTGCGGTAGCCGAGCTGCTGGCGCATTACGGCAAGGTATATCTTACCCCCGCTTATTATGAAAAGACGCTCTACGGCAAGTACATCCGCGACCCGGAAAGCGCTGAAATGCTGGATATTATTTTTGCATCGCATGTATTCGACATCGGTATTTACTACGACATCGGCGGCTATTTCAATGCAATCGGCAATCGCTTTGTAACCAGAGCGTCGCTTGCCACGATCTATGACACCTACAAACCCGTTGCGGAAAGCAAGATTCAGAAAATCAACGAATCTTTTGCAAAGAACAGCAATGTCGTTTATACAGGCGAGAATACGAACGTGGAGACAACGGAAAAGGTGGAAGTGGATACCTCGCCGTACGAGAACGCCACCGTTGTTTACCTTGCATCAAGCGGCAAGGGCAACGGCTCCAATGCGGACAGCGCGGTGAATACGATGAGCGCGGCGCTGGACTGCCTGGATCTCTCCAAGGACTGCACCGTTGTCGTCTGCGGCAATTATATTCAGAACGAAACCTTTGTCTATACCGATACCTTTGAGGGGACCGTCACGGTAACCTCGAATTACGGCGGTGTAGACTACCGTGCAAACGGCGCGACCTATACGGTTTCGGCGGTTCGCTTCGTTTGCTCGGGCGAATACATTTTCCGCGATATTGATTTCAATCTTGTCGGGAATTTCTACTACTTCGTCGCAAACCACTATCCCTTTACGCTGGATACCGGTGTCGGCATCTCCGGCATGGGCGACGGCTTTAACGGCGGCGGATTTGCAAGTGCCTTCAGCATTGCAGGCGGCTATCAGGCGGGACAGCCTGTCGTTGCAGGCGGCGAAGAGCCTGCGCCCGACGGCGATCTTGATGTGAATATCACGGTCAAGAGCGGCCACAACATCTGTATCGGCGCATATTCGCGCGGCATCAAAGAGGCAAATTACACCGGCAATGCAACCATCAATATCGGCGGCGACGCTGTTGTAAGCAAGCTCTATCCGGTGCCGGTAAACGGTGCGTTTACAAGCGGAAACACCACGGTGAATATTACGGACAATGCAAGCGTTCTGGCAATACAGGATGCCGTGGACGGCGGTACGAGCAACAGCATAACCGTAAACTGGCTGGGCGGTACGATCGGTCAGGTTGCAAGACGCAACGACGAGGCCAAGCCGCTCATCGTCACCGAGGGTGTCAAGCTGGTGTACGCAGAGACGGTCATGAGCGATGCAAACTTTGAAACGGTTTCCGCAGCGTTTGACAGCGCGGAAAAGCAATGATCGAAGCGAAAACCGCTTATTGACCCCGCTGACAGATAAAAAGAAGCAGACTGCCGGTCCGGTTTATCGGATCGGCAGTTTATAAAGGCCCTGCGGCGCAATGCCCGCAGAAAAGAACGGGAGACTGAAGCAGGCAAAGAAAACGCAGCTCCGCGCCCTGCATCTTTCTCGCGATATTCAAACCGCTTTGCGCGGCAAGCACGGCCGATGTCCGTGTTTCCGCCGACGGAAACGAGGCATACAAATGATATTTTTCACCAAAACGAATGCTGCGGCAGAGCAGACGCCGGACGCCCTGCTCTGCCTCATGCCGCCGATCTTTGAATCGAACGGCGAAGAAATCCCTTTCACCGCCACGGGCGATGCATACACGGCCGAGGGCTTTACGGCCAAAGACACGGTCGAGGCGCTCGGCGACGGACTCTTCCGTGTGCGCCGCAGCGTGACAAACACAGGCGTCGGTGCGCGCACGGGCAAGTGGATCGTCGAGGCGCGCGACACCTTTGCAGCCGACCGCTATCTCATCCCCTGCGTCTCCTTCTCGGGCAATGTCCGCTCCATGGGCAAGGAGCCGCACGGCCTCTGCGACGGCGGAAAACCGTGGATCTTCGCCTACGACCGCGAGAGTATCCCGTCCTGCACGCTGACCGAGACGGCCGACGCCGTCTGCGCGCTGTTTGCATCCGACGCGGACGCCGACAGCCTTGTTTCGTCCTGCGCGCTCGTGCGCGGCGCGGGCGGCTGCCTTGCCCACCGCATCTACTACCCCGTGACCGAGGCGCCCCGCTCCTACACCGACCACGATGTGCTGACGCCGCGCTACGACACCTATATCACGCTCGGCACGGACGAGACCTTCACGGTTGAATTTTATCTGTTCGTCGGTACGCCGAAGTGGAAGAACTACGGCACGGCGACGCTGCTCGACCGCATCGAGGACATTTTTCCGTTCACGCGCGAGCCGGTCATGGACGTCCGTGCAGCGTGGGAAAACAGCCTGAAGCAGTCAAACTTTCTCATGACCGAGGTCGGCGGCGTGAAAATGTTCCGCAACGCGATGCGCAACGATCCGTGCAGCCGCGGCATCTACATGCCCTACGAGGTCTACGAGGCGGGCTGGTCGGGACAGGCGCTCAAGCAGGCGCGCATGGAGCTTGTCGAGGCACTGCGCACAGGCGACACGGCGCTTCGCGACGACATGATCCGAAGCCTTGAAGCCTGGGCGGCCTCGCAGTTTGCAAACGGGCTGTTCCCGACGAACTACGCGCGGCACTTGAACAAGAAGTACATCGCCTGCGACGTCTGCAACTACGGCTGGGCGGTGTCGGAGATGGCGGAGTCCTACGCGCTGCTGAAGTCGCACGGCATCGATCGCCCCGCGCTGCTTGACTTTGCCGTAAGGCTCGGCGGGTTCTTTGTCACCCACTACGACAAGAAGACCGGGTTCGGGCTGAAGTGGAATCCCGACGGCACAAAAGCGGCGGACGGTGGTTCGATCGGCGGCTTTATGATCATGGGGCTGCTCTCGCTCTTCAGGGTGACCGGCAATACCGCGTATCTTAGCTGCGCCGAGCGCGCCATGGCGCTCTACACGGCGCGGGATGTGGACGACTTCTGCATCACGGCGGGCGCGATCGACTGCGCCTGCATCGACAAGGAGACCGCCTACCCGTTCATCAAGAGCGCACTGGATCTCTACGACATCACGGGAAAGCCGGAATACCTCGTCACGGCCGAAAAGGCGGCCTATTACTTCCAGTCCTGGATGTATTACTACGACGCGATCTATCCCGCCGACAGCGAATTTGCAAGGCTCGGCTACTACACGCACGGCGGCACGTCGGTCTCGACGCAGCACCCGGCCATTGACCCGTGGGGCGTCATCGTCATCCCCGAATACATGCGGCTTGCCAAGGCCACCGGTGATGGGCGCTGGCTTTCGCGGGCGCGGGCGCTCTGGTGCAATGCGATGCTCTGCATCACGCCGAAGGGCGGCATCTCCCTCCACGGCCACGACCGTCCCGAGGGGCTGCAAAGCGAGGCGTTCTTCATTGCCCGCTGGACACGCTACCGCAGAAACCGCGAGGAGCGCGGGCATCTCAACGACATGTTTGTCGGCTGGCCCGCCGCCTTCCGCATGACGACGCTCTACCGCATTCAGACCGAGCTCGGCGGCGATTTTTCCGTCATTGAAAAATAAAAATCGGAGGATACGAACTTGAAAAAAGCATTTATCTGGCTCCTTTCGGCAGTTCTGCTCTGCGCGCTCGCACTTGCCGTGAGCGCCGCGGATGCGGTGGTTTACGTCTCGGACGCGGGCAGCGACACGGCGGCCGGCACGAGCGATGCGGCGCCGCTGAAGACGCTGGCGGCGGCCTATGACACGGTCGGCAAGGGCGGCACGGTCGTCGTCTGCGGCCCGCTGACCCTCTCCGGCAATGCGCTGCACCTGCCGCAAAGCAGCGGCATCGTTACGATCACGTCCGTCTTTGGCGGCACGGACTACACCAAGCAGGGCGGCGCCGTGCTGAACCTCGGCGGCTACACCTATCTCGGCGGCGACACCGTCTTCGAGAACATCAAGATCAACGATTCGAGCAGCTTCTATTTCAACCAGCTGATCTGCGGCGGCCACAACCTGACGATCGGAAACGGCGTGGTCTGCACGAAGGACAGCGGCGAGTACATCACGATCCTCGGCGGCATGTATATAAATTCAAACAGCATGACCGCGGCGGACGTCAGCTTCTATGACTACACCATCACCGTAAACAGCGGCCTGTGGTACGGCGTCTACGGCTCAAACAAGCGCACCTCCAATGAGAGCGCGATGGGTGCGACCGGCAACGTCAGCATCATTATCAACGGCGGCTCGTTCACCGGCAAGGCGGCCAATCAGGCGGACGCGATGATCGCGGTCGGCGGCTTTGCCTCGCAGGACGGCGACTACTACCTCGAGATCAACGGCGGTATCTTCAACTGCCCGATCTACGGCATTGCCCGCCCGGGCGGCAACAGCGGCCGCTACACCGCCTACTATGACGGCGATGTCAAAATCGTCATAAACGGCGGCGAGCTGCGCGGCGCAACCGTCTCGACCGTCCAGTCCGAGACCGCTTCCTACATCGGCGGCAACTACGCGCTGGAGATCGCGGGCGCAAACTTCACGGCGCTCTCCTCCATCGCCGCACCCCGCGTGCGCGGCACGGCGACCTGCGAGGTCGAGAGCAAGTACGCGCAAAGAATCGTGGCGGCCGACTTTGACCGCACCGACAGCGCCGAGCTTCCCGCAAAGGCGCAGATGCCCGACGTGAAGGCAGAAAGCGGCGTCGTTTTTGCGGGCGGCAAGACCCCCGGCGACGGTTCGTCGTCGAAAAAGGCGTTTGATTCGCTGGAAAGCGCGGTCCGCGCGCTCGGCCGGGACGGCGGCACCGTCGTCGTCTGCGCGCCGCTGCGCATGGGTGACACCACGCTGCCCGAGACGGAGGGCAAGGTGACGGTCACCTCGGTCTACGGCGGCGAGGACTTCCGCAAATACGGCGCGGAAATCAAGCTCTCCGGCATTCTCACACTCGGCGGCGAAACGCTGTTTGAGCATGTCGCGATGGAGAGCCGCAGTCTTGCCGCCGCCATCTTCTGCGGCGGCAACAAGGTGGTTTTCGGCGACGACATCGACGGCCGCCGCAACATGGACGGCGGCGTGACCACCTACATCGGTATCTATACCGGCGACCGTCTGCTGCCCTCCACCGATCGCGCACTCGGCAAAGCGCCCGCCGACATCACGGTAAGGAGCGGCGCATGGGCGTTTTTGCGGGCGGGCAACGACCGTGCAAGCGGCGGCAGCTCCACGCTCCGCGAGACGGTCGGTGAGAGCCGCATCACGATCACGGGCGGCAGCTTCCACGGCGACGTCTGCGGTACGGGCAAGAACAGCCACGACGGCAGCATCACCATGACCATCTCGGGCGGCAGCTTCTACGGCAGCATCTACGGCATGGCGACACCCGCCAATGTGGACAAAGATATCAATACGGTAAGCGGCAATATCACGCTGAATATCTCGGGCGGCAGCTTCCACGGCGACATCCGCCTGGCACAGAACACCGAAAAGAACGAGTTTAACGGCACATACACGCTGAACATCACCGGCGGCGACCTCCGCACGGTCGGCGACATCTGCGGCAACGCAAGCGTCCCCGGCAAGAGCAGCGCCACGCTGAACGCCACGGTCGATCTTGCGGCAGCGGTCAGCGGCAGCGCCGAATTTCAGAATCCCATCATCGGCTACGGCGCAGACCCGAGCGTCTGCTACGCCGACGGCTGGTACTACTACGTCCGTGCGTCGGCCGTCGGCACGACGCCCTGCATCCTGATCTCCCGCGCGGCCAACCTCGCCGACATCGGCAATACGACGGCAACCGTCGTCTGGACGGCGACCGCCGATGTCAAGAGCATCTGGGCGCCGCAGCTCTACCGCTTTGACGGCGCATGGTATCTCTACACGTCGGTCGCGGACTCGACCTCGGCTTCGGCCAAGCGCCGCCCCATCGTGCTGAAGTCCGCCGATGCCGTGCCCGAGAGCGCATTCACCTACATCGGCACGCTCGAAGGACTGGATGCATCCGTCTGGTCCTGGCTCAGCCCGCGTATCTTTGAATACGAAGGCACACGCTACTACATCAGCAGCGTCTTTGCGGCGGCAGCCGACAACACGGCCAAGCGCCACAAGCAGACGCTGGTCATCGGCAAGCTGAAGTCCCCCACCGCCTTCGAGGGCGGCGTCGTCGCCATTGCCACCCCGGATAAGTCCTGGGAAGGCTATGACATCATCGAGGGGCCGTTCCCGGTCTACGGTGAGGACGGCACGCTCTACATCGCCTATGCCGCAAACTATGCGGACGGCGACGACTACTGCACGGGTCTTCTCAAGCTGACCGACAAGACGAATCTGCTTGCCGCCGCCTCATGGGAGAAGCAGGCACAGCCGATGCAGCGCCGCGACGACAAAAACGAGATTTTCGCCCCCGGCGCGGCGATCTTTGTGCCCACGCCCGACGGCAAGGAAATCTATGCGGTCTATCATGCAAAGCTCCATGCAAACAACCAATACAACCGCTCGATCTTCCTCCAGAAGCTCGGCTACCGCGACGGTGTTCCCTACCTCGGCGCACCGCCTGCGACAGATACGGTCATGACCTACACGGTAAACCCCATGCCCGTCTCCGCGCGCGTCTCCGGCTTCACGGCGAGCAAGTCCGGGCTTTCCGCCACCCGCACCTACAACGACAACTTCAAGGACGTCACCGCGGACAAGTGGTTTGCCCCCTATGTGAAGACCGCCTATGCGTACACGCTGGCCAACGGCACGAGCGCGACGACCTTCTCGCCCGACGGCAAGTTCACCGTCGCGCAGGCGCTGACTGCGGCGGCAAATATCCACAAGGCATACTACGGAAACAGCATCGACACCTCGGTCGGCGGCCTGTGGTACAGACCCTATGTGAACTACTGCACGGCAAACGGCATCATCAAGGAAGGGCAGTTTGCGGACATGAACGCGCTGATCTCGCGCGGCGACATGGCAATCGTCTTTGCAAACATTCTCCCCGACGCGGAATACAAGGCGACGCGCGACGGCTCGATCCCCGATGTGACAAACGGTCTCGGCTGCTATGCGGCCGTCATGAAGCTGTACAATGCGGGCATTGTCGGCGGCGACGCGGGCAGCGGCAAGTACCGCCCCGGCGACAGCATTTCCCGCGCGGAGGCTTGCGTGATCTTCACGCGCATTGCCGCGCCGGAATACCGACAGAAATAGGAGCGAAGAAAACAGCGCAGACCTCAAAGAAGAAAGCCACTCTGCGGAGCGGCTTTCTTTCTTTTCTGTAATGATAAAGCAGCATTCGGAAATTGGCATCAATCCAGGCTCCCTCTGACGAGGGAGCTGTCGCCGAACGGCGACTGAAGGAGAGATAACGCACAGTAACAATTGTGCGCTATTCACGCTTCTGCAATGTCTCTCCCTCCGTCACGGCGTTGCCGTGCCACCTCCCCCGTCAGGTGGAGGCCTAGTTAGATACACATGGTATTATCGGTAAAAATCAGCATCCTCTGCCAAGAGTAAGATTGTATGCAGGTGTGATCCACGGCTTTCTTCTTTACTTTGCGGGTGTTCTGTGCTAAAATGGGTGCAGAATCAATTTCGGAGGTCATCATGAAAAAACCGATGCTGTATATATCGCTTGCCCTCTCCGCCGCGCTGCTCTTCTCCGCCTGCGGCGAAAAGGAGGATGTCATCCGCCCCGGCGAGACCGTCTCGACGACAGCTTCATCCGCGCCCGCGGCGGGCGGCGGCACGCTGCAAAAGGACGGTTCGCGCTGGTCGATCACCTCGCTTGCCGACTGGGACGAATTCGACTGCGACGGCAACTTCTCGGATAACTGCCACGCGTTCCTGCGCGCTCTGTTTGAGGGCGAATCCGACTTCACCGGATTTCAGACCCTCCGTGTGAGCGACTATAAGCTCACCCGCGACGAAAAGGCCTACGGGCTGCCCTGCCTGTATGTCGAGTTTACCGTGACCGCCTCCGAAATCGAGGCGCTGCCGGTGGGCGCGCATACAGCGCTGCTCACCGACACGGTGGACTGCTTCCTCGTGCTGGACGGCGCCGCGCCGAAGGACGACAGTGCATTTGCCGATGATCCTGCGGCAAATGCCGTGCGCGGCTGGATCGAAAGCCGCCTGCGCTGGTCGGTGCCGGATTTCGGCACGGCAGATGCCGCCGACGTTGTTGCCGATCTGCTTGCCGTCTACGGCGAGGACGGCGCGCTGCCGTTTGACACCCTGCGCACCCTTGCCGCCGAGAAGTTCGGCGTGACGCTGACTGAGGCGGACATCGGCGGCAGCCTGGATGTGCGGGACGGCAAGCTCTTTGTCATCGCCGAGGACGCGCAGCCGAACATGCTCTATAACTATATCGTCACCGATGTGCAGACAAGCGGCGACAGTACCGATGTGACTGTGCAGTTCTTTGCCGACTGCAACAGCTTCTTCAAGTCGCACGAGGTGGTCTACACCGTCGGGCGGGACGGCGCGCTGCACGGCTGCACCGTCAAGACCGCATCGCTCTACAGCCCCTATGGACTGCGGAACTGACTTTAGGCTGAATTTAGGCTGTGCGGGTAAGATAGAGCTCCGGAGGTGGTTTCATGCGACTGCTGCTCTGTGAGGATGAGCGCGCATTTTCGGATGCGCTCTGCGCCATCCTCGAACACAACAACTACACCGTGGACGCCGTCTATGACGGCGAGGACGCCTATGCCTACGGGCTCTCCGCCAACTACGACGGCATTCTGCTCGACATCATGATGCCGAAGGCGGACGGTCTCACCGTCCTGCAAAAGCTGCGCGCCGCCGGGGTGCAGACCCCCGTGCTGCTGCTGACCGCCAAAAGCGAGGTGGAAGACCGCGTGGCCGGGCTGAACCTCGGCGCGGACGATTACCTGCCGAAGCCCTTTGTCATGGCGGAGCTGCTGGCGCGCGTGCGCGCGCTGACCAGGCGGCAGGGCGAATACCGGCACTCCACCCTGCAGTTCGGCGACCTCACACTGAATCGCACGAATTTCACCCTGTCCGCACCGCGCGGCACTGTCCAGTTGGTCGGCAAGGAATTTCAAATCTGCGAGCTGTTTTTGTCCAACCCGCGTCAGCTGCTCTCACCCGAGCAGCTGCTCACGAAGATCTGGGGCTATGACGCCGACGTGGAGATCAACGTCGTGTGGGTGAACATCTCCAACCTGCGCAAAAAATTTGCCGAGATCGGCGCGCACGTCGGCATTCGCTCGGTGCGCGGCGCGGGCTATATCCTGGAGGAAACGCTATGATCCGCAAGCTGCGCATTCGCTTCATCGCGGTGGCGACGCTCTCGGCCGCCATCGTCATCATCGCCGTATCCTGCGGCATTCTGCTCACCAACAGACGGCAGACGCTGCAAAACATCGACGGGATGCTGTCCCTGCTTGCGCAGAACGAGGGGCGCTTTCCGAACGCGCCGAATGGGGACGCACCGTCCGACAGCACACAGGACGCGGACACCGCGAAGCCCGCACCCCCGGCGCCGCGCAGGGATAAATCGCCTATCCGCTCCCCGGAGACCCCGTTCCGCACTCGCTTTTTCATGGCCGCGGCGGACACGGACGGCAACATTCTGCGTCTGAACACCGACAACCTCGCCTCGCTCTCCGAGGCGGAGGCGCGCGCCTATGTCACGGCGGCGCTGGCGAGCGGAAAGAACGACGGCCGAGCCGACGTATATTACTACCGCATCGCGCCCGACGCCGAGGACGGTACGCGCCGCGTAGTCGTCTTTCTCAACTGCGAGGTGGAGCTTGCCGCGATGCGCACGCTCGCCCGCACCTGCGTGCTGATCTCGGTGCTCAGCATTTTTTTGGTGACGCTTCTCTCCTTCGCCCTCTCCGGCGCGGCCATCCGCCCGTTTGTCCTGAATCTCGCACGGCAGAAGGAGTTTGTCACGGGCGCAAGCCACGAGCTGAAAACGCCGATCGCGATCATCCAATCCAATGTGGAGGTCATCGAGCTGACCGAGGGGGAAAGCAAATGGACGCGCAACATCCGCGCGCAGTCCGAACGACTGATCCGCCTTGCCGGTGAGTTGACGATGCTCTCCCGCGAGGATGAGGAGACGAGAAAATCCATGACCGCCGTGGACTTTTCGGCCTGTGTCCGCCGCGCCGTCGCCGCCTGCGAGGAACGCGCGGCACTGGCAGAGCTGACCCTCTGCGCCGACATCGCGGACGGCGTCATCGTGCAGGGCGACGGCATAAAGCTCGATACGCTCTGCTCCGTCCTGCTGGACAATGCCGTCAGGTACACAAGCGGCGACACGATCGCCGTTACCCTGCGCAAAAAGGGCGAAAAAGCCGTGCTGACCTGTGCCAACCGCTGTGCGCCGCTCGGCAAAGCGCAGCTTGCGCGCCTGTTTGACCGCTTCTACCGCGCGGACGAAGCCCGCAGCGGGGACGGCGGTTTTGGCCTGGGGCTTTCCATCGCCGCCGCCATCGTCCGCGCGCACGGCGGCAAAATCACCGCCGCGCAGGATGCAGACGGGCTGCTGACCTTTACGGTTGTCTTATAAAAACAGCGGGAACGCCTCGGCGTTCCCGCTGTTTTTATTTTCTTTTGTAAAGTACCGCCGCGCCGAGGCCGACAAGGGCGAGGAGCAGCATACCGCCGTACCAGAGCAGGTTCTGCATCGTGGCAGACGCGGTCGATGTGCTCTGCGCATCGCCGCCGGGCGCGGTCGGCGCGCCCGGCGGGCGTTTGCCGCCGCTTGGTCGGTTCTGCCCCGCCGCATCCGTGTCGGCATCGGCTGCATCATCCGCGGTGTCTCCGTCCGGGCGCGCCGGCGGCGTTTCGGTGCTGTCCGCGCCGCTGCTGTCGCTGTCACCGTTTGTGCTGCCGCCGCGGTTACCGCCGCCGAACGCCGGCTTGTCGCCGCCGCGCCCGCCGCCCGTCATCGTTCCCATCACCGAAAGATCAATGGATGACGCATCGACAAGGGCGCTCGAATCCGTTCGCTGCCCCGCATCGGTGGACGGAATGCTGCCGTCCAGCTGTCCGCGCACGCTTTCGGCGCGCAGGCGAACTGTTTCGTACAGTATTTCCGCCGCGGCGGTGTACGCCGCATAGGTGTAGAGCGCGTTCGGGTCGGTCTCGACCAGGGTATCAATCTGTGCGCGGATACGGGTGTACGCCGCATCGAAGCCGCCGCCGAACACGTATTCTTCGACGAGCGTTGAGAGATAGGCGTGATACTGCTTGCGGTATTCCTCGTTTTCGAGCAGCGCATCAAAGAACTGCGTCCCCGAAAACGGCGTGTCGATCGCGTCGTTGACGACGGACGAGGCGTCGCCGCCGTTCATGCCGCCGAAGGACAGGTTATAGTCCCAGGGCAGGATATTCAGTCGGCCGCCGCTCTCATAGAGGTAATAATTGTGCGCCATGTTGCCGGACAGGCTGTCCGCGTTGACGACGAAGGTATGAACCGCCATGTAGCGGAGAATGTTGTCCACGTCGAGATAAGTCTCGAGGTCCTTCCCCTCGCTGACGGCTTTCAGCGCGGCGACCACGCGCTTGTGGTCCTGCTTTCCGGTGTCGGTGACCTCGCCCTCCCAGATGGTCTCATAGCTGTCGAGGTCGTCGTCCGTGTAGTTCAGGTCCGCGCCGCCGCTGCCGCCCATGCTGCCGAAGCCGCCGAAATTGTCGAAATCCGGCCTGCCGTTTTCGGTATCACCGCTGTCCGTCGGCAAAGCGGGCGGCGTATCGCCGATGGCAGGGGCGGCGTCCTCTTCCCCGCCGCCGAAGGCGGGCATTTGCCCCATGTCGGGCATGTTGCCGAAGTCGGGCGCGGCGCCGCGCCCGCCGCCATCGCCGCCATCGCCGCCATCGCCGCCTTTGCCGCCTTTGCCGCCTCCGCCGAGGTTCATCCCCTCCGGCTTGTAGAGCGCGCCGTTTGCCGCACCATAGTTGCGGAGCATGAAGCTCTCCTCCACGGCTTCGAGCGCAAGATAGACGCCGAAGTATTCGCCGTTGACCGAAAGCCTTGCGTAGTTATACAGGCTTGCGTCCGCGCCGAGGAAGCGGTACATATCGTAGACGATTGCCTCCTTCATATTGGTTGCGTCGGCGTAATTGTTGTTGAGCACCAGCTTGTCGAGGCCGAAGCAGGTCTGCCCCTCGATGTATTTGTCAAACTCCAGCTTGAAGCTGTAGCGATCCGAATCCGGGTCGTTCACGATCGAGGACAGGCTGGTGTTGCCCTTCGGACGGATGCCGACATCGGTGAAGGTCTTGCCGCCGATCTCCACGTCACAGGAGACGTATTCCTCGCTTATGGCATTGTCAAGCATGTTCTGAAAGGCATCTGCATCCATGCGGATGTTGATGTCGAGCACCGTGTCGGTGTCGAAGAGCACCGACTCATATTCCATCGTCACGCCCTTGCCGCCGAGCGCCTCGACCAAGAAGTCGCCCGCGGCGGCGGCCAGCAGCGAGAGGCAGACTGCGGCGGCAGTCAGCACCGCCGCAAATTTTGCAAAATGCCGGTGTGCCAGCATGACCGCACCTCCTTTCAACCCATATACTCGCCGTTGTAGCTGACGAGCGCGGCGCTCTCCACGCCCTCCAGCGCCGAGATCTCGCCGACAAAATCCGTCGAAGCATCGCGCAGGCGCACCTCGGCGGTGATCTCCACGCCGCCCTTCGTCACGGTCTTGGCCTTGACGCGCGGCTTGTCGTGCAGCTTGCCGGCAATCGCCATGGCGGCGGCCTCGCTTGCCGGATCGGCGCAGCGGATCACCAGCATGTAGGGTTTGTCATGCGTCTTGCGGTTGGCCAGCACAAGAAGCACACCGCCGATGATGACCGAGCCGATGACGGCGAGCGGGATCATGCCCGCGCCGATGACGATGCCGACCGCGAGCGACCAGAACAGGAAGACGATCTCCATCGGCTCCTTGATGGCGGTGCGGAAACGGACGATGGACAGCGCGCCGACCATGCCGAGCGACAGCACGACGTTGGAGGTGACCGCCATGATGACGAGCGTGGTGACCATGGACATGCCGACGAGCGTGAGCGCAAACCCGGTGGAATACATCACACCGGTGAGCGTTTTCTTGTAGATCACAAAGATGAACAGCCCGACGACGAGCGAAAACAGAAGCCCGATGATGGTATCCGTGACCGAAAAGGAGGATACGCTCTCGAGAAAGCCGGATTTGAAAATATCGTTGAAGGTCATTGCAAAAGTCCTCTCTTACTCATATTCGCGGCAGGCCGCGTATTTGGAAAATGCGCCGACGCGGATCTCGCCGAGCTGCAAGGCATCGGCGATGACCGACGGCAGAAATGCGTCGTATTTGACCTCGAGGATCATGTGATCGCGCCGCAGAGCGGAAAGCGGCGTCGGCGAAAAGAAATCCGCGGGCGGCGCGCCGCCGATCTCCGTGTCGAAGGTGACGCGCACGTTGCCCGGCGCGAAGACATACGGTTCGCGCGTATAGCTGACCACGCGGCGTGGACGCAGCAGGCGGCTCTTCATTTTGAAGTCCAGCTCCTGCACGAGCGGCGGCGCAGACGCGGCAAGTGCGAGCGGATCGCCGCGGATCAGCGCTTCGCACACGTCCCGCCCGATCGGCGCGGCGACCTTCAGACACAGGCCGTTCACCTTCTGCTTTTTCTCCAATGACAGCTGCGTCGGCGCGTCTCCGTAGTAACGGATGCGGAATTTCTCGCGCTTCGCCACCCCGTCCAGCTTCTCGCGCAGCGCCGTGTCGTTGCAGTTGTCGAAATACAGGCTGTGGATGCGGTACTTGCCGTCCGCCCCGACATGCGGGTCGCGCTGCATCAGGCAGCCGAGACGCGCACGCAGTTCGCAGTAATCGGCGTAGGTGATCTCGTATTTATACTCGTGCCGATAGCGGTTTTGTTCCTGCATATCCGTGTTTCACCTCCTCGGTATGGGTATACCATAAGCGATACGAACGCGCAAGGTTTTGACCGGCGTCTTTCCGCTCGTGCATCGTCAAAAGACTTGGGAATACCGGCGTATTCCCTGCGTCTTTTTTCTCGCCCGGGCAAAAATCCGCTCGGTCAAAACTGCAAAGCACCTGCGGGCGAGAGATTTTGTGATGATTTTTGCTGCGGACAACGACGGAATATGTCAATATTCCGAGGCGGACAATGCGAAAAGCGCGCAAAATATCCGCCCGCAGGCTTGTGTGTTCGTATTGCTTATGGTATAGCATACAGTTCCTTCCTAAAAGCAACCTAAACGTTATGTGTTTTTTGCATGAAAAAAGACCTCCGAAGAGGTCTTTCGGGGAATGAAAAACCGATGCAATGCAAGGCTCCCTCTGACGAGGGAGCTGTCGGCGTAGCCGACTGAGGGAGAGATAACGCGCAGTAACATTTGTACGCTTCTTCTTCTTTTATCATCTCTCTCCCTCCGTCACGCTTCGCGTGCCACCTCCCCCGTCAGGAGGAGGCTTGGTTAGATGCAGCTTGTTCAATGAAACGCATGCAAAAAAGACCCCTTTCGGGGTCTTTTTTGCGCTTATGGAGGTTATGGAGAGGAACTATTGCTTTGTCAGTCTGCGGTCGATCACATCCGACACCTCGGCCGCGACCGAGAGCGCTGTCAGCGAAAAGACGCAGAGCGCCAGAAACGGGATCATGTAGGTCGTGAACACCACCGACAGCACGAGCAGCAAACCGCCCGTGGCCAGCAGCTTCAGTGTACACTTCCATTCCACCCCGAGCAGGAGAAACGCATTTTTCAGCGCGCTGCCGACGCCGATGTCCAAAACGGCAAGCTGCGCGAAGAAGTAGGCCTGCACGAGGAAGGAGACAAGCCCGAACACGAACAGCAGCGCGTAAAACGCCGCCGCGTTATTCGAAAACATGTAGACATATCCCGCGACCGATGCCGGCGCGATGCAAAGCAGCAGCGCGACGGCGGTCTTGGCGATAAAATGCGGTTTCCATGCCGCAAAATAGACACGGAACGGTTCGACATCCGGTGTGCGGCGCGCCCACTGCATCGTGACGGCGATCAGTGCGCCGTAAGCGGCGGGGAGCGTCACGACCGGGATCGAACAGACGCAGAACAGCAGGTTTAAGAGGATGAGCCGCATCCAGTGATTTTTCAGCACGAACCAGAACAGCCCCGTGCCGCTCTTCGGAATTTCGGCGGCATCCTCCGTGCGGTCGCCGAAGGTCAGCTTCTGCACAAAGTTCTTGATTTTGCCCATGCTTCAGCCCTTGACTGCGCCTGCGGTCAGACCCTCCACCATGTACTTCTGGAAGAAGATGAACAAGAGGACGATGGGGAGACTGCCCGCGACCGAGAACGCCATCAGCGCGCCGTAGTCGTTGGAATACTCGCCCATGAAGCTCTGTGCAAGGCCGACGGCCAGCGTGCGCTTCTCGTCGATGCGGATGATCGTGAGGGACATCAGATAATCGTCCCACGCGGTGAGGAAGGTGTAGATGGCGACGGCCACGAGGCCCGGCAGCACCAGCGGCAGGATGACCTGCACCATGGTGCGCATTCTGCCCGCGCCGTCGATCTTCGCCGACTCATCCAGCGCGTTCGGCACGGTGTCGAAGAAGGATTTGAGCAGCGTGATGGACAGCGGCAAGGCAAAGGTCACATCCGCCAAGATAACGCCGCGATAAGTATCCAGCATACCCCACTGCTTATAGAAGGTATACAACGAGATCAGGATGACCACGATCGGGAACATCTGCACCGACTGCACGGCGCTGAGCACCGCGCTCTTGCCGCCGAACCTGAAACGCGAGAAAGAATACGCGGCGGGGATGGCGATCAGCAGCGTGACGAGCACTGTGCCGCCCGACACGATGAAGCTGTTGGCGAAATACCGCAGATATTTTGCCTGCGAGAAGATCTTGACGTAGTTCTCGACCGTGAAGTCCTTCGGCCAGAACGCAACATCGTCCAGACTGATGAGCGTGTAATACGGGCGGAGCGAGCCGACCAGCATCCACCAGATCGGGAACAACAGGATGCAGACGAGAAGTGCAATCACGAGGTACTTCACGACCTGCACGGCAGTTTTCTTGGTTTTTCCGGCTTGTGTCATGGCACTTCCCTCCTTACAGATTTTCTGCGCTCTTGGCGCTGATCTTGTTGATGATAACGGTGACGATGGTGAGGAAGACCAGCCACATCACGCCGATTGCCGCGCCCTGCCCGAAGTTGTAGTCGGTGAACGCCTTTTCATAAGCCGCAATCGAGAGCGTGTAGGTGGCCTCGCTCGGTCCGCCGCCGGTCATCAGATTGATGATGGTGTACATCTGGAAATTGTTCATGATCGCGATCCACACCGACGAAAGCACGACGGGGCGGATCGTGGGGAGCGTCACATGGCGCAGGGTCTGCATGAAGGTCGCGCCGTCGATGCGCGCCGCCTCCAGCTGCGACTTATCCACCGACTGAAGACCTGCAAGCAGCATGACCATCATATAGGGGAGCTGCCGCCATACAGCCGCGATGACGACCGCGGGCAGCGCAAGATTCGGGCTGTTGAGCCAGTCGAACGCGGTGGTCGGAATAAAGCCGAGCTTGTTGAGAATCCAGTTGATGATCCCGTAGCTGTTGTTGAGCATCAGACGCCACAGGAGCGCGACGACGACCGAGGGGATCGTCCACGGGACGAGAAAGAGGCCGCGGAACACGCCGCGCCCGCGCAGCTTGGTGTTGAGCAGAAGCGCAAGCGCAAGGCCGATCACAAACTGCACAAGCACCGCCCAGAATACGAAGTTCAATGTCGTCAGAAAATAATCGACCACATTGCCGTTGATGCCGCCCGAACGAAACAGCTCGGTATAGTTTTTGAAGTTGTTCCAGACAGGCGCCGTCTTACCGCTGACCTCGCGCAGACCGTATTTCATGAAGCTCATGTAAATCCCCTTGAGGATCGGCGCGGCGATGACGGTGAGCAGCACGAGAATGGCGGGAACGGTCAGCAAAAAGCCGAAGAAACCGTCACTCATATGATATTTGCCCTCGACATCGCGGCGGAAGAACGCAGCGATGAGTCTGTTCTGCTTTTTCGGCATACTTTTCGTTTGAATCGCCATCTCTAACCTCCGTTTTTCTAAAATGCGCCCCCTTCGGCGGCCCTGCCGAAGGGGGCGCAAGTCATACGATATTACTTGTCTGCAAGAGCCTGGAGCTCGGTCTGCATTGCGGAGACGACGGTCTTGACGTCCTCACCGTTTGCAATTCTCGAAAGGCCCTTGACCATGATGGTGTCCGCCTCGCTGAGGCTGATCTGCGTGCCGGGGAGATCCTTTGCAGTCTCCATCGCCTTAACATAGACCTGCGTGGTCTCATCGGCATTTGCAAAGACCTTCTCATTGACGCTGGCGCGGCTGGACATCTTGCCCTGGCCTGCTTCGTACAGGATGTTGATGACGACATCGCTGGACATATGTTCAAGGAACTTCGCCATTGCGGGCATCTGCTCATCGGTGGTCGTGTCGAAGACGACAAGCAGGTGGGTCACGAGATAGCCGGAGCCGTTTGCATCAGCGCCCGGAATGACCATGCAGCCGAAGTTCTTGTAGAACTCTTCCTCATTGGCCGCTGCGGATGCACAGGTGGAAATGACAGCCTGGAGATCATAGTAGAAGCCGATCTTGCCCTGACCGAACATGTTGCGGAGGTCCTTCAGGGTTGCGCCCTTCGGCGAAAGACCCTTCTTAAAGATCTCCTGAAGCTGCGTGTAGGTCTTGATGCCTGCATCGGTATCGAGCGTGACCTTGCCGTCCTTCATGAATTCGCCGCCGTTTGCCCAGAGTGCGGGAAGGATGTTGTAGCCCTCGCCGGGCTCAACTTCACTGTCGGGGAATGCGAGGCCGTAGATGTCGGCGCCGAGCGCGCTGACCTTTTCGGCAGCTGCAAGCAGATCATCCCAGGACTTGATGTCCTCCGCCTTGACGCCTGCACGCTCGAGCAGCGCCTTGTTGTAGAACAGCGCCTCGGTGTTTGCAAACCAGGGCATTGCAACCATCTCGCCGTCGATCGTGACGCCGCTGATCGCGCCTGCGGAGTAGTCCTTCATGACTGCATCGGAGATACCGACCACTGCCTTGACCGCGCCGGTCTCCAGCAGCTGCGGCAGCCACTCTGCCTTGATGTGCGCAACGTTCGGCGCCGTGCCGCCGATCGCGGAGACGATCAGCTGATCGAGGTAGGTGGAGTATGCCTGGGAGCCGTCCATCTCAATCGTGATGTCCTTGTTGGCTTCCATAAAGGTGTTTGCCATTGCGGCATAGGTCGGATAGAGTTTTTCTTCCGCAAGCGCCCAGGATGCCCACTTCAGGGTGACGGGCTTGGTTGCGGGTGTATCGGTCTTTTCGGTAGCCTGACTGCCCGAAGTGCCGGCAGGATCCGTCGTCACCGGGGGATTCTCGGTCTTGCCGCAGGATGCAAGCATGCCGAATACCATCAGGAGCGAAAGTGCAATCGCGAGGAATTTCGTAAATTTCATAATGAATTTACTCCTTTCTGATTTTACAATTTTGTCTTCCGTTCGATCGCAGAGCAACTGAATTGCTCTCCTTGATGATTTCATTGTATCACCTGCACATTTCGGTGTCAAGTAACCGACAAAATGTTTGTCAAAAGTGACGAAATGTTATTTTCTTCACAAAGTTCAGCACGCGCCTCGGAAACCCGCAAAGCCTTGTGCCGCCTTGCTTTTTCGGTTTTTTTCAAGTCGGCTTCCGCCCCCCCTTTTCCTGCGCAGTTTTGCGTCGATTTTGTGCAACATGCAAAAATCTAAAAATCATGCGTGATAAAAATAGGTGTCGAACGCAAAAAACGACGCAGTTATGCGATTTCCGGGGACATACGTTCGCATAAATAAACAATTAGATCCGTTTTTTCAACCATCAGACGCCCTGTATAATTTATTTATATCCATTTTGATTTAATAATGGTAAATGAAGAAAAAACGCCGTGCAAAGCGTCATTCCGCGCCGCACGGCGTTTATATCAGCATTTTTGTTTCTCCGTTCAAAGCCCGACAAACGCCGTTTTTTTGTTTGCCGCGGGAAGGCTGCAAAACGTCACAACGCCGCAAGCGCTTTGCAGATCTCCGCCTGCGAAAGCGTGTGTACGCCGGGAATCAGGCAGATGCCGAGATCGGCGGCGCGGCGGGCGAAATAGGCGTCGCGCGCAGGGCTGCCGGACGTGCCGGCGGCGACAAGCGCTTTTTTGGCAAAGCGCCCGCCGAACCGCGCGGCGACGGCGGCGAGCTTGTACAGCTCTTCCTCGCCGTACCCGCCGTTCTTGCAGGAAATGAAGATCGGGATCATGCCGCGCGTGAGCAGCACGTCGATCTCATTGACCGAGGCGGCCTCGCGCGTGCGGCGATCCCAGTCCAGAACAACGCCGGTCATCGCGTCGTCAAACAGCGGCTTGCCGTCCGACCCGCGCGTCAGCAGGGCGGACAGGTAAATCTTCAGCTCCAGCAAAAGCCCTGCGCGGCAAAGACAGGTGTGAACGAACCTGTTCTTATAGCGGAAGGACACTCTGCCCCGCTGCATGACCGGATTCTCGACAAGCCCGGCCGCCGCAAGGCGCGGCAGGAAGCTGTGCAGGCGGATATAGGCGTCTGCGCGCTTTTTCTCCCTGGCAAACGTCTGCGAGACCGAGAAGGACATGCCGCGCCGACAGCCGAGCGCCTCAAAGGCGGCAAGCCCGTCCGCATTCCGGTTCCATGCGGCGGAATCGCCGCGGCTGATCTCCCACATCGCGTCAAGATCGGCCGCCAGTGCGCGGATCTCGTCATGTCCGCGCTTGCTTGCGCCGACATCGGTGCAGCCGGCAACACGGCCGCCGTGTAGCGCCACCGTTTCGGCGACCGTGAGGTAGGGACGATGCCCGCGCGGCAGTGCCGTCGGTGCCTGCCCGGCGGGCAGGAAACGATGCGTGGTCATGCTGCCGTAGTGTACCAGGGCGTGCTGCGGCTTTGCAATCTCGATGGCGCGTCCGAGCAGAAACAGCAGCGTCTCATCGCCGCCGACGAGGTCAACAAGATAGCTGTCCGGTCTCGCAAACAGCGCCGTCAGCATCTCAAGCTCCCGCCCGCTGCCGGGCGTGACCGTGACGGCCTCGACCTCGGTCTTCATGCCGCGCGCGGCGAACAACGCGCGGTAAACGCGGCACTCACGCTCAGTCTCCTTTGCGTCGCGGCCGATGTAAATGACGCGCCGCGCGGAGTAGCTGAGCGGCGCGTACAGGTTTTCGACCGAAGACTTGTCCAGCACTTCAATGACCGTCATGGCGTTTACTCCCGGCAAAGGGCATCGGCGATGCGCACGGAGGCAAAGCCGTCGCCGTACGGATTGGACGCGTGCGCCATCCTGTCATAGGCGGCGCGGTCTTCAAGCAGCTCCTTGAAATTCTTATAGATGGTCTCCTCCTCGGTGCCGACCAGGCGCAGCGTGCCTGCGGCGATGCCCTCGGGGCGCTCGGTGGTGTCACGCATGACCAGCACCGGCTTGCCGAGCGAGGGCGCCTCCTCCTGAATGCCGCCGCTATCGGTGAGGATCAGGTACGAGCGGGAGAGGAAGTTGTGGAAGTCGAGCACGTCGAGCGGCTCGATGATGCGGATACGGTCGCAGCCGCCGAGCTCGGCGTTGGCCTCCTCGCGGACGACCGGGTTCATGTGGATCGGATAGATGGCGCGCACATCGGGATGCTCCTCAATGATGCGGCGGATGGCGCGGAACATGCGGTGCATCGGCTCGCCGAGATTTTCGCGGCGATGCGCCGTAATCATGATGAGACGGCTGCCCGCCGCCCATTCCAGCTCGGGGTGCGTATAGTCGGCGCGCACTGTGGTCTTCAGCGCGTCGATCGCGGTATTGCCGGTGACATAGATGCTCTCCGGCTTTCTGCCCTCGCGGAGCAGGTTTTCCCGCGACAGCTCGGTGGGAGCGAAATTGTACTTGGCAATGACGCTGACCGCCTGGCGGTTGAACTCCTCGGGATAGGGCGAATAGATGTTGTAGGTGCGAAGCCCCGCCTCAACATGCCCGACCGGGATCTGCATATAGAAGCAGGCCAGCGCGGTGACAAAGGTGGTGGAGGTGTCGCCGTGCACCAGCACGACATCGGGCTTGACCTCTTCCAGCACGGCGCGGATGCGCTCGAGAATATTGACCGTGATGTCAAAGAGCGTCTGCCTGTCCTTCATGATCGCGAGATCGTAGTCCGGCACGACGTTAAACGCGCGCAGCACGGCGTCCAGCATCTCGCGGTGCTGACCCGAGACGCAGACCACCGTCCGGATCCCGGGGCGTTTTTTCAGCTCGTTGACGAGCGGGCACATTTTGATTGCTTCGGGGCGTGTCCCGAAGACCAGCATGACAGTTTTCATTGGATTCCTCCGCGCGCATTTTTCTCCATTATACTAAGAAAGGCGCCAAAAGTCAATCACAGGGTGCAAAAAGTCCGCCCGCAGGCGGACTTTTCATTTTACTTCCCGGCGCGGGCGGATGCGCGGGCAAGGCGCAGGAAGATGACGCAGGCCTCGGAGCGCCTGATGCCGTCATTCGGGCGGTAGTTGCCCGTTCCGACGTCGCCGCTGATGATACCTGCGCTATAGAGCTTCTGCACCGCCGCATAGCAAGCGAGGTTGCTTGTCACGTCCGGGTTCGAGCCGTCCCGAACCGCCGCATATTCGCCCTCGGGCAGGATACCCGCAAAGACGATCGCCATATCGCCGCGCGTGATCGGCGCGTTGTAATCCTTGAACTGCCCTGCTTTGACAATGCCGTTTGCGACGCAGTAATCCGCGTAGGGATCGTACCAGTTCTTCGCGCCTGCGGTGTCGATTGTCTTACCATAATAGATTGTGTGAATGTTGGCTGCCGCGGTCAGCGCCTGTGCAACCGTGAAGCTGCCGTCGGGCGAGAACTTCGCCGCGCTCGTGCCGTTGGCAAGCCCGATGCGGTACGCATCGCGCACATAGGTGTAAAACCAGTCACCGCTTTGCACATCCGCAAAGCCGTTATAGTCGCGGACGGACGGGAAACAATTCTTTTCCGTGCCGTTTGTCACGCGGTCAAAGCCGACGGTCTTGTCCGCAAGCGGCATCGGGTTGAGCGCCGCCGTATAGACCGTGTCGATATCGGCGGGATGCTTCGTGCCGCTGCCGATCACCACGCCGCCCGCCGCCGTGGCGGTATACGGCTCGACAAAAGCATGTCGTGCGCCGACCGCGTTCGCGCCGAGATAGGCGTTGTAGCAGATCCAGCCCTGCCCCGCCGTATCGGTAACATAGCAGGCGCTGCCGCAGCCGCTAATCTGCGCGGATTTCGACAGGATCGGCGCGTCCCACTTCTTCCAGCTCGACTTCTCGGTCGGGTCGCCGCCGAGATACTGCATCTGCCCGAGCTTATAGTCCGGGGTGGAATAGCCGCAGGCGGAATAAACAATAAAGATGCTGCCGTCCGCCGCATAGACCGGCGTGCCGCACTCCACGATGTAAAGCTTTTTGTGGTTGCCGATCTCCCAGTCGTATTCCGGCTCGCAGATGACCTTGGAGGTGCCGGAGAGCGTCCACGGATTGGTCATCGGCAGGATGTTGATGGTCTGGTGCTTCTTTCCGCCGCCGTCATCCGCCACCGTGACATACATGGTGTACACCTTGCCGCCGATGCGGATGTCGGTCATGCCCGCCGCCCACACATCGTCAAAGCCGGGGATGTCCGGCGCGGTGACGCGGAGCGGCACATTGACCTCCCCGGTCAGCGGATTGCCCCAGCGGCCGAGCAGATTGTCGCCGTCGAGGCACTTGATGACATACATGCGGTGCGTGGCGATGCCATCCGCCGAGGTTGCGGTCTTATCCGTACCCGCAAGGTAGCAGTACCAGCCGCCGTTGCCCGTGCCGATCTCTTCGTCGGTATAATAGTGGATCTCGGGCGACCAGGAGCTGTCCGACCACGGCTTGCCCGCCTCGGGCTTGTAGATGGTGGTGCCGCCCGAATAGATGAGGTCGCCGATGTTGGCCACGCGGACGAGTTTTAACTCCGCGCTGCCCGTGGTGGAGGTGTAATAATAGTAGCCGTCCTTGTAGAAGAGCCACGGGTCTGCGCCGTCGGCGCGGACATAGTTCTCAAACGTGTAGATGCCGGTCTCCTTCTCGGTCATGTCGATGCTGCTTTGCAGCGACGAGGTCATGCCGCCGCTAAGCCCTTTACTGCCCGAAAGCTCGACCAGATGCGCAAATTCGCCGCCGTCCACAGTCACGTCAAAGCTGCCGCCATAACTGCCCGCGGTCGATGCGGCGGGCGCGATGCGGCCGTAGAAAACGCCGCCGTCGATATGCAGCGAAACCTTGCCGGAGAAGGTCTCGGCCGCCGAGGAAAGCGTGGCGGCAAAGATGCCCTGCCGGAACGTGCCGCCGTGAATCTCCGCCGTGATGTCGCCGTCGTGCGAGCCGCTGTCGCCGAGCGTGACCCGCTCGACAAACGTGCCACCCTCGATCGTCAGGCGAATGCGGTAATTCCGGCTGCCGGACGCCGCCGTACCGCCGCGCACGCGCTGCCACGTCCCGCTTTGGACGGTGAGGTTCGACGCGGCGCCGCTGTAGGTACTGCGCGAGCCGCCCATGAGCGAAAGATACTGGCTGTTCCCGCTTTTCACCGAGGTGATGCCCTCGCCGAGCGTGAGCGCATGGTTGTTGCCGAAGATCGAAAGATATGTGCCGATCGCCGACAGCGTGATATGCTCAAATTTCGTGTCGCCGCCACAGTAGAAGTTGCCTTTGAGGACCATGCGCGCGCCGTCGGCGGCATAGTCTTTGCCGCCGTACACGCTTGTAATGATGATCGGCTTTGCGTGCGACGGTGCGATGAACGCCTTGCTGAGCGAAAACGAGCCGCAGACGACCACGGTGCCGCCGTTCGGCAGCGCCGCATAGGCGTCGGCCAGCGAGCCGCCCGGCGCGTCTGCCGACAGGCCGCTTCCCGTGCCGCCGTCCTTCAGATAATAGACCGTGTCCGCCGCAGCTGCGGCCGTGCAGAGTGCCGCCGCAAGCGCGAGCGCCGCGGCCGCGGCAAGGAGGAGCCTCCAAAGCTTCATTTTCATATTTCATATCCCCTTTCTTTGCGCACAGCACGCATAAAGCAAGCATTTTCGCCGCATCACGGATTTGCGCCCCGCCATTTGGCCGGGGAACAATGCTCGCGCTTTTTGAATTCCTTATACAGATTGATGTAGCTGCCGAAGCCGCAGGCGGCGGCCACCTGCTCGACGGGGAGCTGTGAATTGCGCAGAAGATCCTTGGCCGCCTCCAGCCGCAGCGTGAGGATATAGGCGTAGGGCGTCATGCCGGTCTCCCGCTTGAAGGCGTGGATGATATGGTTGCGGCTGTAGCCGCACGCCGCCGCAAGATCGTCCAGCGTGAGCGCACAGCGCATGTCCCGCGAGACGATTGCAAGCACCTTCATCGTCAGCTCGCGCGCGGGCGAGGAGTTGGCGGTGTTGTAGAGTTCCGACAAAATCTGATAAAAGACCGCATTTTTCTGCACGGCCGGCGCGCCGGAGACGCGCAGCGTCTCGAGCTGCTGCATCAGCGGAAAGAGCGCCGCCATATCCGCGCGCCCGCGGATGGGCAGCATATGCGCCGTCGGCGTGAAGTCGCCGACAAAATGAATGTAGAAATATTTCGGCGTGCTGCTCGCCGCCGCGCCGGTCTGTTCAAGGCCGCGCCGCTGAATATAGTATTCGCCGCTGCCGACCTCGACCGCGCTGCCGTCCTCCTCAAAGCGCAGCACGCCGTCCATCACCAGTAGCAGCACGTCCTCGCGGAACGTGCGGTGAATATGCCGTTCCCCGGGATCGAAGTACCGAAAAGACGAAAACCGATAGGCAGGCAAGCTGTCCATGCTGAGCATACGATGCACCTCCGCTTTGATTTTATAAATTCATTTTAGCAGATATACCGTGCAGTTTCAAGGGGGATGAAAGCAAATTGTCGTGATAATTGCAAGGTTTTGCATACATTTATGCATTGTTTCCGCGCCTGCGGTTGTGGTAAGATGAAAGCACAAAACCGAAGATGCAAAGGAGACTCTCATGTATCAGCATTTTAATTTCCGTGAGATCAAGCCCGAGGGCTGGCTCCGCCGTCAGCTGGAAATCCAGGCAGCAGGCCTGTCGGGCAACCTCGATAGAATCTGGCCGGACGTGCGCGACAGCGCATGGATCGGCGGCGACCGCGAGGGCTGGGAGCGCGTGCCCTACTGGCTGGACGGCTTCATTCCGCTGGCCCATCTGCTGGACGACGCGGACCTGATCGCGCGCGCCGACAAGTACATTGACGCCATTCTCGAGCGGCAGAAGCCGGACGGCTGGATCTGCCCCTGCAAGGACGAGGAACGCGCAGGCTACGACGTCTGGGCCTTCTTCCTCATCGGCAAGGTGCTGGCGCTCTACTGCGAGTTTGCCGAAGGCACGCGCTACACCCGCGCGTTTGACGCGCTTTACCGCGCGATGAAGTGCCTCTATGAGGAATTGAAGAGCGGGCGCATTGCCCTTGCCAAGTGGGGCAAGTTCCGCTGGTATGAGTGCATGATCCCGCTTTCGTTCCTCTACGACCGCGAGCCGGAGGAATGGCTGCGCGAGCTGGCACAGCTGCTGGAGGACGAGGGCGAGGACTACGGCAAGTATACCGAGACGTGGGAGCGCCCCCTGAACAAGTGGACAATGTACACCCATGCGGTCAACCTCTGCATGATGCTGAAATACGAGGCCGTGACCGCCCGTATGCTCGGCAAAGTCCCCACCGACGACAACGCCGAGGCCTACTGGAAGCTGCTGACGAAGTACAACGGCACGGCGGTCGGCACGATCACCGGCGACGAATGCCTGTCCGGCATTGACTCCAACCGCGGCACCGAGCTTTGCAGCGTGGTGGAGCTGATGTACTCCTGCGAGGTGCTCTACATGCTGACCGGCAAACGCATCTGGGCGGATCGGCTGGAGAAGGCGGCGTTCAACGCCCTGCCCGCCACCATCACGGACGACATGTGGGCGCACCAGTACGACCAGCAGACAAACCAGATTGCCTGCAAGATATTTCCCGGGAAAACCTTCTTCCGCACCAACGGCTCGGGCGCGCATCTCTTCGGACTTGAACCGCACTTCGGCTGCTGCACGGCCAACTTCAACCAGGGCTGGCCGAAGCTGGCGCTGCACACCTTCCTGCGCAGCGCACGCGGCATCCACGTTGCCCTCCTGCTGCCCGCTACCCTGCAAACGACGATCGGCGGTGTCGGCGTGACGGTCAGCTGCGACACCGAATACCCGTTCCGCCACAGCGCGACCTTCCGCATCAAGACCGACGCGCCGGTGCGCTTTGCGCTCAGCATCCGCATCCCGTCCTTTGCCAAGCACGTCACGCTCTGCGGCCAGCCGCTTGCCGCGCGCGGGCACATCACCCTGATGCGCAAGTGGAGCGGCGAGGAGACGCTGACCCTTGCCTTCGACGACACACCGCATACGGTCAGCCGCCCGTTCGGGTTGAAGGCCGTGGAATACGGCCCGCTGGTCTTCTCGCTGCCGATTGAAACCGAGTACCGCAAGCGCGAATACGAGCGCGACGGCGTTGTACGCAAGTTCCCCTACTGCGACTATGAGCTGCTGCCGCACAGCGAGTGGCGCTACGGCTTTGCCGACAAGGATTTCGAAGTCGTGGAAGAAAAAGGCGACGATATTCCCTTCTCCTCCAAGGCGCCGCGCCTCACCCTGCGCACCAAGCTCAGCCGCGTCGACTGGGACTATGCCGACGGCTACGACTCGGTTGCCGACCGTGCGCCGAAGAGCGCCGTGGCGCTCAGCGCGCCCGAGGATGCCACGCTGTATCCCTACGGCTGCGCCAAGCTGCGCATGACCGAGATGCCGCTCGTCCGCGAAAAGAAGAAATAAAACGCATAGAAAAGAGCCGCAAAAGCACAGCTTTTGCGGCTCTTTTCGCGTTTTGGTCAGAATCCCGGCTTTTCGATGTCGTAGAGTGACGCAAGCAGGGCATAGTTCTGCGCAAAGGGGCGCATCACGTTCCAATACCCCGCGCCGCGCAGGTTCAAGGCGTCCATCAAGTCATAGGACGCCAGCATACTGCGCACATCCTCAAACCAAACGACGTGCGCGTTCCCCTCGGTGTCGGTATAGTAGAAATACGGCGCGGCGGAGGCGGCGTCGTATTCGATTTCCGCGCCATAACGCGCCGCCAGCGCGACCGCCTCCTCGTTGCCGAGCGAGCGCGCCGCCGTGACGCCCTTTTCATAGGGGAGCTTCCAGTCGTAGCCGTAATTCGGGATGCCGAGCAGCAGCTTTGCGGGGTCAATCTCGGAGACGGCGTAGTCCACCACGCGGCGCACCCGGTCAATCGGCGCAACCGCCATCGGCGGCCCGTAGGTATACCCCCATTCGTAGGTCATGAGAAAGAGCGTATCCGACGCCGCGCCAAGCGCGGCGTAGTCGTGCGCCTCGTAGAGCAGCCCGGCCTGCGCGGCTGAGGTCTTCGGCGCAAGGTCGGTGTTGACAAAATAACCGTAGGGTGAGAGTTTTTCGACCGCCGCCGCAACAAAGGCGACAAACGCTTCCCTGTCGGCGGGGTCGATATATTCAAAGTCGATGTCCAGCCCCGCATAGCCCTTTTCCCGCATGGCGGCAAGCACATTGTCCAGCACCGTCGCCTGCAAGGGCGCATCGTTGAACAGGCGGCTTGCACGCGCGCTGTTGAAATTGCCGCTCTCGGTGATGGAGGACAACAGCATGACGGGCGCCGCGCCGAACGCGCGGGCGGCTTCAATCAGCGGCACATCGTCGATGCCGATCAGCGCACCGTCCTCGGTAAAGCCGTAGCCGAAGACGGTGAGGCGGCTGAGATACGGCAGTGCGCGGTACAGCACATGCCGGTTGATGGACGGATAGGCATAGCCGGTCGTGCAGACGGTGCGCCGCTTGCCGCCCGTGTAGCGCAGCACCAGCTCCTCGCCGGGCCGCAGCGTATCGGCGGCCGTGAGATACGGGTTGTTCTGCACCAGCGCAAGCACGCTTGTACCGGCGGCATTCGCGATCGAATAGAGCGTATCGCCCGGCTGCACGGTGTAGACCCCGGCGGGGATCAGCACAAGCAGCGCCTGCCCCACGACGAGCGTATCGGACGCGGACAGTCCGTTGTCCGCAAGCAGCCGCGCGGGCGAAACGCCGTAGCGTGCGGCGATGCCGTAGGCGGTCTCCCCCGGCTCGGCAATGTGAATCAGCATAGCGCACCTCCGATGTTTTTTCAGATACAGGATATGCGCGCACGCGGTAAAATGTGAAAACCCCGGCTGCTTTGGCAGCCGGGGTTCGGATTCAGATCTCGGAAAGAATGTCGCCGTAAATGCGGTAAAAGTCGCCGTTCGGGTTGAAGTAGCCTTCAAACGCCTGCGTGAGCAGGCCGAGGCCGACCAGCAGCAGGATCGACAGAATGCTGAGCACAAGCCCGGCAACGGCAAGCCCCTTGCCGCTTCCCTTTTTGCCGGAGGTCTGGCACAGGCCGATGACGGAGAAGATGATGCCGAGCACCGAGGTGATGTTGAAGCAGCAGATCCAGCCGAACAGGATCGAGCAGATGCCGAGCACAAAGCCGGCAACGGCAAAGCCGTTGGTTTTCGGTGCGGGCGCCGGCATAACGACCGTCGTGTGCAGCGGCTCGTGCGGCTGTTCCGTGTATTTCGCCGTGTTCACCGCAGGCGCGGCCTCCGGCTGCGCCGCCGTCTCCGGCTGCGCCGTTTGCGTCGTCGTTTGCGTGTCGGGCTGCGCTTGCGCCGCCTGTGCGATCGGCGCGCCGCAATTCGGGCAGAAGCGTGCGCCGTCTTCCTGCTGCGTGCCGCAGTTTTCGCAGAATCTCATACCAAAGTCCTCCGCTCTGCTTGATTTTACGGTTTCAGTATACTATAATCTTCTCGGAATGTCAATTCTTTTTCGGAGGTACGCCATGCAGCAGCTTCATCCCATTCCGCCTGTCTTCGACGCGGATTCAACCGTACTGATCCTCGGCTCGTTTCCCTCGGTGAAGTCGCGGGAGAGCGGCTTTTTCTACGGGCATGTGCAAAACCGCTTCTGGCGCGTGACCGCCGCCGTTTTCGGCTGTCCCGTACCTGCGACAATCCCGGAAAAGCGCGCGTTTCTGCTGCAAAACCATGTTGCCCTGTGGGACGTCATCGCGTCCTGCGACATCGACGGCTCGTCCGACGCAAGCATCCGAAATGCACAGCCGAACGATCTCGCGCCGCTCCTTGCAGGCTCAAAGATCACGCGCATTTTCACCAACGGTGCGACCGCCGACGCGCTTTACACGCGCCGACAGCTCCCCGCAACCGGCATTCCCGCCGTGCGTCTGCCCTCGACCAGCCCCGCCAACGCCGCGTGGCCGCTCGAGCGGCTGATTGATGCGTGGAAGATTATCCGATAAACACAAAACCTGCACAAAAAAATTACAATTGCGTAGAATTCGCGTATTGACAAATCCGAAAAGGCAATGTATACTGGTTGGCAAGAACGGTTTGTCAAACATGGGAAAGGCGGTGAGCATCATGACAAAGCAAAAGCGGCTTGCGGCGTTGCTGGTGGCAGCAGCGGTTTTGTTCATCATGCTCTTTTCTGCGCTTTACATCGCTGCAGAAGTGCATCACGACTGCACTGGCGAGGATTGCCGGGTTTGCACACTGATCTGCCTTTGCCAAAATGCGTTGAAAAACCTTTCTCTTGCAATCTGCGCTGCGGCTTTTTCTGCTGTGCTTGTGTCAGCTTTCAGAAAGATTCTGTCTTGCAGCAGGTTTTTCACGTGGAAAAGCTCGCCGGTTACGCTCAAGGTGAAGCTCTCGGATTAAATTGAAATCGGATACAAGGGTGCGGTCTGCCATTTCGGCAGGCCTTGCGGCTTTTGCCGTCACCCTTGTATTTTTGCGTCCTTTTTCAAGTTTTTATTATATCCGGAGGTAATCCCAATGAAAAAAATGACCGCGCTGCTGCTTGCGCTTTTGATGCTCGTCGGCGTTCTTGCCGGTTGCAATAAAACAGATGCAGACAATGACATCACCGATACAACAGCATCGACCAAACAACCTTCCGCTGACAATGACAAGCCCGATGAGAAGTCTCTCAAAATTGTCACCACCATTTTTCCCGAATACGACTGGGTGCATGAGATTTTAGGTGATAAGGCTGACCGTGCAGAGATCACCATGCTGCTGGACAACGGCGTTGATTTGCACAGCTATCAGCCTACCGCCGATGATATTGTCAAAATCTCCGATTGCGACCTGTTCATCTATGTGGGCGGCGAGTCCGACGGCTGGGTGTACGATGCGTTGAAAAATGCCACCAACAAGAATATGAAGGTCATCAACCTGCTGGATGTCCTCGGCGGCAGCGTAAAAGCGGAAGAAACCGTTGAGGGCATGCAGGAGGAAGAACACGACCATGACCACGGTCACGATGAAGAAATCACAAAGGGCGACATCGAAGACCGTACCCTCTCGGACTTCGCCGGTGAATGGAAGTCCCTATACCCTTATCTGTTGAACGGTGATCTGGACGAATACTGCGAACACAAAGCGGAAGAGGATGAGGACAGCTCAACCACAAAAGACACCTATCTGGAGAAGTATAAAGCTTCGTGGCAGTGTGACGCCGACAGAATTTCGATTAACGGGGAAACGATTACATTTACTTTTGCAGACGGGAAAATCGTTTCCGCCGAGTACTCCTATGCCGGTTATCAGCCGAAGCTGAATGACGAAGGCAAGATCAGCAGCGTCCGTTATCAGTTTGAGACAGTCGATGCCGATGCGCCCAAATATGTACAGTTTAACGACCACGGCCATGAGCCGGGCGAAGCCGAACATTTTCATATTTACTTTGGCAGTGACAGCTTTGACACATTGATGGACTCAAAAAACAATCCGTTCTTTGTTAAAAATACGCTTTCTGTTGATGAAATCCTTGATGAACTGATGGGTCATGAGCACGAGGAAGAAAGTGACGAACACGTCTGGCTGTCTTTAAAGAACGCAAAGGTGCTTGTAAATGCCATTTCCAAGTCTTTGCAGGAACTTGACCCCGACAACAAAGACACCTATGCCGCCAATTCCGATGCGTATGTGAAAAAGCTGTCCGCTCTTGACGCAGACTATCAGGCTGCCGTGGACGGCGCAACCTATAAGACCGTCCTGTTTGGCGACCGCTTCCCGTTCCGTTACCTGGTGGACGATTACGGTCTTGACTACTACGCCGCTTTTGTGGGCTGCTCCGCTGAAACCGAAGCCAGCTTTGAGACGATTTCGTTCCTTGCAAAGAAGGCGGATGAGCTGAATCTGCCCTGTGTCCTGACCATTGAGGGGACGCAGCATAAGATTGCCGAAACCATTGTAAAGAACACGACTGCGAAAAACCAAAAGGTACTGACCATGGATTCCATGCAGTCCACCACATCCAAGGATGTGGCAAACGGCACGACATACCTCTCTATTATGGAAAAGAACCTTTCCGTATTGAAAGCAGCTCTGCATTAAGGAGGGAAACCAATGGCTCAACTCACTTGTCAGAATCTCTGCGTCGGCTATGATGGGAAGATTGTTCTGCAAGACCTGAATTTAAAGGTCTTTGCAGGCAACTACCTCTGCATTGTAGGGGAAAATGGCTCCGGCAAGAGTACACTTATGAAAACAATTCTCGGCTTGCAGCCGCCCATCAGCGGCAGAATTCTGGCTGGTGACGGGCTGAGAAAAAATGAGATCGGCTATCTGCCGCAGCAGACTATCGTACAAAAAGACTTTCCGGCATCCGTGAGAGAAATCGTTCTTTCCGGGTGTCAGGGTCACTGCGGAAGCCGTCCTTTCTACAGCTTTGAAGATCAAGCCATTGCCGCAGGCGCAATGGAAAAGATGCATGTAGAACATCTTGCAAAGCGATGCTACAGAGAACTTTCCGGCGGGCAGCAGCAGCGTGTGCTGCTTGCCCGTGCTTTGTGCGCCACGAAAAAAATGCTGCTGCTCGACGAGCCGACTTCCGGCCTTGACCCTAAGGTCACGGAAGAAATGTATTCGCTCATCGAAAAGCTGAATCGGGAAGACGGCATCACCGTCATCATGATCTCGCACGATATTGCGGCAGCAGTCAAATATGCCGATCATATTCTACACATTGGCAGCACCGTTTTCTTCGGAACAAAAGAGCAATATCTGCAAAGTCCGCAGGGACTGGCTTTTGCCGCAGCGAGAGGAAGTGATGCAGGATGACGGTGCTCTTTGAAAAGCTCTCCACATACTGGGCATATCCTTTTGTCCGCTATGCGCTCATTGTCGGTGTGCTGATTGCGCTTTGCTCTTCGCTGCTGGGCGTAACGCTGGTGCTGAAACGGTTTTCCTTTATCGGCGACGGTCTTTCCCATGTGGCATTCGGCGCAATGGCGATCGCCGCTGTGCTGCAAATCACCAACGAAATGCCGTTCGTGATGGCTATCACGATCATCACCGCCGTACTGGTTCTGCGTACCGGGCAAAACACGAAGATCAAGGGCGATGCAGCAGTCGCCATGATCTCGGTTGGCGCACTGGCGATCGGTTATCTGCTGATGAACATATTCTCCACCTCATCGAATCTTTCCGGTGACGTGTGCAGTACGCTGTTCGGCTCCACTTCCATCCTGACACTGTCCCCTGCGGAAGTGTGGCTTTGCGTTGGAATGTCTGTGCTGGTCGTGGCGATATTCATCTTGTTCTACAATAAAATATTTGCTGTAACCTTCGACGAAAGCTTTGCAAGAGCGACCGGGACAAAAGCCGGGCTTTATAATCTGCTGATTGCTGTCATCGTTGCAATTATCATTGTTCTGGCAATGAACCTTGTCGGCTCTCTGTTGATTTCTGCCTTGGTTATTTTTCCGGCTTTGTCTGTCATGCGAATATGCAAGAGTTACCGCGGCGTGACGTTCTGTGCGTCAATTCTCTCGGTTTTCTGTGCGCTGTTCGGCATTCTGATATCAATTCTCGCCGGTACGCCGGTAGGCTCGACAATCGTCGCCGTGCAGATCGCCGCTTTCGGTCTGTCCTGGTTGGCAGGCACGATACTTGGAGGTGTGAGAAGATGAAACAAACATTTAACATTATACTTGCCCTGTTGTCTGCCGCCACAGTGCTGGTTGCAGTTTCTGCTTGTGCGAATCTGCGCGGTGATACAGCTTTTCCGGATGCAACAGTAGCTGCTTCTAAAAAAGAAAGCTCAGCAAAATCAGAATCGCTTCCGGCTGAATCCACCGATGAACATACATACACTGAAACCGCGCTTGCCGAAACCGCTGTTTCGGAAATAACAGCTGTTAGTTCGGATATTTCCGAAGCAGCAACTGAGGCAACAGATTTGCCGGAGGCAGTATCTACAACTGCGGAAGTGCCTGAAGCAACCACTTCCCAAAGCATTCCGGTATCCGAAGCCTTGCCGGAAACAACCGCTCTCCCGGAAATACCCGATATCGATGTAGACCTGACAACACTCAGCAGCACGATGGTCTATGCCGAAGTCTATAATATGCTGGTTTCACCGGATGACTACATCGGAAAAACCGTCCGCATGAAAGGTCCTTTTGCTTACTATGAGGATCCGCAAACAGGCAATCTGTATTTTGCCTGCATCATTGCGGATGCCACCGCCTGCTGCTCGCAAGGCATTGAATTCACGCTTGCAGGTGCATATATCTACCCGGATGATTACCCGGAACTTGGCAGCGAAATCACGGTTGTCGGCGAATTCGAAACCTACACGGAAAATGGCTATTCCTATTGTCATCTGGCAAACGCCATGCTTGACGATGCATAAAAAAGCTGTCTGCACATTGTGCAGACAGCTTTTTTATTTTACAAGTGCGAGGAGACGCAGCATCACGACCGCACACTCGGCGCGGGTCGCGCCGCCCTGCGGATCGACGCTGCCGTCGTCACGCCCCGTGACAACGCTGTTTGCCGTCGCCCACGAGAGCGCAGGTACGGCGTAGGCCGACACGCGGTCGGTATCGGTAAAGGTCAGCTTGCCGCCGTCCTTTGCCGCGTACTTCTTATAGTCTGCGTAGCGGTAGATCAGCGTCGCGAGCTGCTCGCGCGTGATCGGCGCGTCGGGCGCAAATTCGGTGTCGGCGACACCCTTGACAATGCCGTTTGCCGCCGCCCAGGCAACCGCCTTTGCATACCATGCATCCGCAGGTACGTCCGCAAAGTCCGCCGCAGCCGCCGCGGGCTCTCCCTCGCGGCGGAAGAGCACCGTGACGAGCATCGCGCGGCTGAGCGACACGCCGGGCGCGAACTCGGTCGCGGTCATGCCGCTGAACAGCTTCTCTTCCGAAACGAAGCGAACCGCGTCGAAGTACCAGTCGCCCTCCTTCACATCGGTGTAGGGGTTGACCCACGCCGCAGGCGTCTCTTCGGTCTTCTCGTCCGTCTTCGTGTCCGGCTCACGGCGGCTGCTGCCGCCGCCCATACTGCCGCCGCCGCTCTCCTGCTTGTAGTCGGAGGTGTACAGCCACTCGACCTTGTCGCCCGCCTTCAGCGTGCAGTCGGTGATGCCGACCTTGGGCAGCTCGCCGTTCACATAGTAGAGCCAGCCGCTGGACTTGCCGTGATCGAACTCGGCCAGCGTCTCGCCGTCATGGGTCATCGCGGACACATAGCCCTTTTCCAGCCCGACGACGGTGATGTCGTTTGCCTTTGCCGCATCGCGGAGCAGGTGGTAAACCGTCGAGCCTTCCTTGACGGCAAGCTCGCCGGAAGCCCAGACCTTCTTGTTCAAGCCCGTGATCGTAAAGGTGACGGTGATGGTGTCCGCATCCTTGTCCGGCTCGGCGGGCAGCTCCATCGTGCCTATACCGGTTGCGCGGGCGGGGGCAAAGGTCAGCGTGACCTCGGCGTCATCCGCAGCGATCCGGTTGCAGGCAAAGATGTTGTAGGGCTGCTTGCCTCTCGCCTCGAAGATCTCGAGGGCGACGAGCGCGCGGAAGCCCTGCTCGGTGGCGAGCGCCTCCGCCTTGATGCCGGCGTCGCCGTCCGCATACGCAGTCACAAAGCCGTTTTTCGCTGCGTTGACATAGAGCATCGGCGCATCGGCCAGCGTGCAGCCGTTTCTGATAAAGCGCGCGTCGGTCGCGGGGTCGATGCCGAGCGCGAGCAGGCCGGTGATGACCGCCGCATCGGTATTGATGTTGCCGTACGAGCCGTTTGCGCCGAGCTCGTCGGAAAGACCCGCGAGTGCGGCGTCAATGAACTTCTGTGCATCCGCGCGGACGCCGTAGGCGTCGCGCGTGTCCGCCGCGAAGCGGGCCAGCGCCGCCAGCGCCCAGCCGGTGGTGTCTGCATCGGTGTAGGTGTTCAGCCCGTAGGTGTAGCTGAACATGCCGTTCTCGCGCTGGTTGCGCAGGAGTGTGCCGACCAGCGACCTTGTCTGCGCATCGGTATACTGGACTCTGCCCTGCATGTCGGCGAGCAGCGCCCAGACCGCGGCGGTATAGTCGCTGCCGATATTTTCGGCGCGGAGTGCCGCCGCATTGTCAATGGCCGTCGCGCTGTTGACCGGATAGAGCGCCGTCGTGTCGATGCCGCAAACGCCCATGATGATCTCCGCCTTGGCGCGATCCTTCGGGAGCGTATAGGACTTGTTCAGCCCGTCGATGGCGAGGTTGACGTAGTTCTGCACGGCGTCAGCGGAGACGCGGGGCGAACCGCTCTCACCGTCGGTGAGGATGGCGTATGCCGCCATGTCGAAGACGACCCACTCGTCGGGCGAAACCTTGGATGCATAGATCTTGGCCAGCGTATCGGCCAGCGCGCGGCGCGAAGCCTTCTCCGGCGCGATCACCACCGTGACCGTGCGGCGCAGTTTTCCTGCGTCGCCGACAAAGCAGAGCGTGACCGTCTCGGTGACGGCGACGCCGGTGTCATTTGCCTTTGCAAGGACGATGCTGCCGTTTGCCAGGCGGGTGAGATAGCTCTCGCCCGCAGTCTGCACGCAGCTGACGCGGATGTCCGCGCTCGGCGTTTCGCCGTCTTTTAAGAAGCTGAAGCGGTCACCGACATCTGCCGTCGCCGGGACGGCGAGGATGCCGACGTACTTGTCCGCCTCAATGGACAGGCTTTCATCCTTGGCGGGGACGACCGTGCCTGCGGGGTACGGATAGCCGCCGTTTGCGCCATCGGCGCGCACGAAAGCATCGCCGAGCAGTGCCGCGAAGGCGTCGGTGCGCATTTCCGCCGCGGTGCGGGTGTAGACATGCGCATTCTCCGCGCCGCCCGCCGCCGTGTAGCAGTCGGTGACATAGGCCGCGCCCATGCTGCCCTTGCCGTAGATCGCATATGCGCCGAGGACGCCGTCGATTTCGCCCGCGTTGTAGCAGGCCTTCAGATACGGGTGACAGCCGTCGCCCTGCGACGAGCCTGTGTTGCCGCAGATGCCGGCGGCGACATTTGCACCGTAGATATTGCCGAGGTTGACGCAGTTTTCAAACTGCACGCAGTTCTTGCTGTAGCCGACGAGGCCGCCGACTCTGCCCTGCGAGAAGGGATCCTTGTCTTCGCCGTTCTGCACGATCGCGCCGACGTTGACGCAGCCGACGAGGCGAACCGTGTTGTCGATCCATGCATAGCCGATGTCGTCGCTCTTGCGGCAGAACCCGACCATGCCGCCGACCGATGCGCCCGCCTCTGCCGAGATCAGCACGTTTGTCGCGCAGTTTTCAATCGTCGTGTTGCCGACGGCCGCGCCCGCGAGACCGCCGACCAGCGCCGTGCGCTCGGTGCAGAAGATCTCGCCCGCAACCGTCAGATTCCGGACCGTTGCGTCGGAGAGACAGCCGAACAGACCGTAGTATGCATAGACATCGCTCTCCTCCGAAACGGAAATGCCGCTTATCGTGTGACCCTTGCCGTCAAAGTACCCTGCGAAAGGCGAGACCGAGGTCTTGCCGATCGGCGACCAGGGGAGGCCGCCGAGGTCGATGTCCGCCTCGAGCGTGTAGTATGCCGTCTTGTAGGGGCTGCCGACGGTGTCGCGCAGCACCTCGGAGAGGTAGGCAAGCTCCGCCGCATTCGTGATGCGGTAGGGCTCGTCCGCCGTGCCCGTGCCGGAGAGTCCCTTTGCGACGCTGCCGTCCCAGCTTTCGCCGGAGACGAGCGTGAAGGTCAGCGTATCGGTCTCGGGTACGAGAACCGCGCCGCTCTTCGTCTTGCAGCCGTCTGCCGTGATCTTGTAATCATACGAACCGGCGGGCAGGCTGTATGTACCGTCCGTGCCGGTCATTTCGCGCTTGTCGCCGTCCGCGCGGGTCAGCGTGACCGTGGCGTCCGCATAGCGCGGGAACACCGTGAAGACCAGCGGATAGCGCTCGCTCTCATCCAGCGTGAGCGGGACTGCCGTATCCTCGGTCACGGTCAGCGTGCCGGACTTCGTCACATAGCCGAAGTCGGAGACCGTGTAGAAATAGTCGCCCTTCGTGAGCGTGTAGGTCGTGCCTGCCGTCGGTGCGAGCAGCGCGCCCTCGGCACTTTCGCGGTAAAGCGCAAGCTCTGCCGTGGCGGGCGTCAGATCAAATGCGACGGTATAGGTCTTTGCCACGAGAGCAACCTCAACCGTGCGATCCTGCTTGCCGATCTGCACGGTCTGCACCGATGCGGTATGCTCGGTATCGCCCGCGGCGGGCGTGACCATGAGGGTGTAGCTGCCTGCATCGAGCATGACCGTGTAGCTGCCCGCGTCGCCCGCCGTCAGCGTGATCTCCTTACCCGCGCCGTCGGTCAGGGTGACCGCGGCATCCGCCGGGTCAACCGTGATCGTGAGGGTCACAGGGCCCGCGGGTGCGACAAACCATGCGGGATAAGGGTAGCCGTCCTTGACCGTGAAGCCGTCAATCGAAAGCGTTGCAAAGTCCGCCGTGGCAATGCCCGTGACCTTGCCGGTGACTTTAGCACCCGCGCCGAAGCAGTTAAACGGCGACCAGCTGGATGCGCTCTTGTTCTTTTCGTTGTCGTAATAGCAGCCCGTGACCGTGATCGCCGGATATGCGCGGCTGCCGCTGTAGGCAAAGCCGTAGGCATTGGCGCCCGTCACTTTGCCGCCGAAGTAGCAGTTGGTGAAGTCGATGGTGCGCCCTGCGTTTGAGCCGTTGATGATGCCGACAAAGCCGCCTGCATTGCCGACGTTATAGCCGGTATGCGCCGCCACATCGCCGAGCACCGCGCAGTTTTCAAACGAGAGGTTGACATTCATCATATACCCGAGCATACCGCCGAAGTAGTTGTAGCTCGGCTTCGCGCTGCCGGTGTAGGCGATATTCGCCTCGGTGAAGCAGTTCTTCACCGTGAGCGACGTATTCACGGCGTAACCGACAAGGCCGCCCGCATAGGTGGTCTTCGCCGCTTCCGACGCAATGCTGCCGCCGACAATGCCGACGTTTTCGATCGTTGCGCCGTCCTCGCCGACCATGCCGCAAAGCACAGCCGTGCCGACATTCTGCCCCTTTGTCAGAGTGATCGACGGATTCTCGAAGACAACGTCATGCGCCTTACCCGAGAAAGTCGCGAACAGCGCCGCGCCCTTCGTGGTATAGTTTTCGGCTAACTCCGCCGAGATGGTCAGATTTTTGATCGTGTAGCCGTTGCCGTTGAATTCACCGGCAAAAGAGGCGATCGGCTCCATCGTGACGCCGGTCATATCAATGTCCTGCGTCAGCTCAATCTTGCCGGTGAGCTCCTTGCCGCCGAGCGCGGCGAGCTCCGCCGCACCGCCGATGCGCACCGTATCGTCCGCGGCAAATGCCGAGACCGTGCAGAGCATCGCCAGAACCAGAAGAAGCCCGATAGCGGAGAGAAGTCTGTTTTTCATGGGATCTATCCTTTCATTTTCTGTCATCTATATAAAAAGCGCGGCGACCCGAAGATCACCGCGGCAGTTTTCCCGCGCCTTGCAGAATGCCGCACTGAAAAAAGCCCTTGAAAAGCTCGTTTTTCCAAGCGCGGCGAAATACCGCGCCTGCTTTTTCTCAAAAAAGCGTTGCGGCGCGGCATCAGAGCAGGTCTTTCGACTTGTCCCCTATCGCTTGCGCGGCGCCCGCGCTCCTGCCTTCTCAGTTTCCCAATGACTGACTTTCGTCAACGGAGCGCACGCATTCGGGGCATACGGCGACTGGTATCGCTCGGGACTCTCACCCGATTCCCTTTTCACCGGCCGTACCCGCACGGTATGGCCGACACTCTGCTGCATATTCAAATGTCGGAATCAGTATAACACAGTTTTGCAGGCGGCGCAAGCCCTTTCCGCCGCAAAACGCAAAAAGGCGGAGAGCTGTTGCTCTCCGCCCCGCTTTGCCGATTGGGATGGTCAATTTACGACCAGATCTCGTTCCAGCTGAGTTCGGTCTTCGCGCCGGTAAACGTGTTGGTGAGACCGCCCGCCGTAACGGTCGGATCTTCCGTGCCGCCGCTGGCCAGCAGAACATCGTTTGCCGCGACTGCAACAAGCTCCAGCTTCGGCTGTTCGTAATTTTTTCTCATGTCGATAGCCTCCTTATGCCTGCGGAATCAGCCCGTTTACGGTGACGGCGTCGATCGGCAGAACGATCTGCACGCCGCCCGTGAGGTTGACATATGCCCATGCGTAGATGCTTGTGTCGCATGCGTCCTTCGGGATGTTCACGAGGTCAACCGCATAGGTCGTCGTACCCTCAAATGCATTGGTCAGCACCGCGGACTTCGCGTTGACGGTTTCCGCCGTCTGTGCGATCATGATGCCGTAGTTCTCCACCGTGACTTCCGTCGCGGCATCGAGCTTGACGATGTAGCGGACGGCCGCGGTGTCGTTCGAGTAGATTGCCGCGGACGTGTTGGCAAGCGTCAGCGAAGCAAGCGTCTCGCCGCGTCTGCCGCACTCGCACATGCCGACATATGCGCCATCGACGACCGTGGGGACAAACGTGCATTCGTTTACAATATTCTCGTTCAGCGTATAGCGATCCTTGCCGTTGGTAGCCGTGTCAAAGGGCGTCGCCACGCCGGCGGCAAAGCTGTGCGAGCCGTAGGTCGCGGTGATGATTGCAGGCTCGGTTCCCTCGTCAAACGCACCAAAGGAAGCAAACTGAATGCCCTTGGTCAGCGGCACGGTACGACCGTCCGCCTTGCCGGAGATGTTGACAACCGTGTTCTTCGCATTCCGGATAACGCCGGTTGCGGAAAGCACTGCATTGTCGTTGAAGTTGAGCGTCAGACTGTCCAGATAGCCCGTGCCTGCGTAATCCGCACCCGCATTGACGTTTCTATCGCCGGTGCGCAGCGTCTTGACGACGGTTTTGCCGTTCAGGTTGACGATCGTCGCACAGTTCGGCGTCTGGCAGGTTGCGTTCGCGTTGTTCGATGTCGAGGACATCGTGTACAGTGTGCTGATCGAAGCAGCTACCGTTTTGTCATCCGCGAGGCCGTGCACCTTGCCGTTGCCGACGTTCAGCGTAACGGTTTTGTTGGATACGGTCTGGTCAGCCGCGCCGAACCAGGAGCCGAGCACGATCGTTCTGTAGAATACCGCGGTGTCGAGGTTGCCCGTGGACATGGCCGCGCCGTCCAGATTGATCGTGACGTTCTTGGCCTCGGTGTTGTCTGCGCCGTCCAGATACTTGCCTGCATAGAAATCAAGCGTTGCGTTGTCGTGTACGCGGACATAGCCGAACGTGACATCGTTCCAGTTTGCAAGGATGCGGATGAGCGATGCGGCCTTTGTGCTGTTGCCCTTGAAGACGATGCCGTCAAAGACGGAAGGTCCGCCGAGCGTCAGCGACTTGCCGGTGGTTACAATGACAATACCGCTGATGGCGAGCCCCTTTGCATCCTGCTCACCCTTAAAGGTGATGGTCTCGGTATATGCGGGCAGTTCAACATCCGCCGTGATCTCGACGCGGGCATCGAAATGCACCGTGCCGCCGGTCCCCGCAATGCGTTTGACTGCCTCGGGGAGCGTTTCGACAGCCGTGTCGGCCGTGAGGCCGTCCGCCTTGTCGCTGCCGCCCTTCTTGATGTGGATGGTCGGCTGCTCTGCCTGACCGTTAATCAGCGCCTTGCCGCAATCCGGGCATACGCAGTCATACTTGCCGTCGGTATTCTTTTCCCAGATACCGGCGCTTGCATGATTGTCCGCGTCGATCGGAATGACGACATTCTTTTCAAGCACTTCACTGCAGTTTGCGCAAACGACATTCTTGATGCCGGTTGCAACACAGGTTGCGGGGGTGAGAATCTCATCAAGCTTATTCGTATGTGCGCATGCGCTCGGGTCGGCTTCGCCGCAGACCGTGCAGACGCCGTTTACATAGTTGTGCTCGGGATGCTGATATGCGAAGATCGGGTCACCGTTGGTGATGATCCATGCTTTGCTCTCGGCAAGACCGGGCAGCAGCGCTCTGTTCTCGGCGACCGTCGATGCGAGCGTGACTTTGGTAGCCTTTGCATCACTTGCACCGCAGTCCGCTCTGTAGTAACCGTCGGTAAGCACGCCTTTGTTGTAAGCCGCGCAAATAGCGCTGACGGAGCTTGTTGAACGCGTATCCATAACGCCGCCGTTGTAGACGCGCTTAATAGCATACACACCGGGCTTCAGGTTGCCGCCGCCGAGAATGCCGGCCATAACACCGACGTTGCCCGTGTCGGAAATCTTGCCTACGTTTATCGAATCGGAAAGCGTGAACTGATTGTTTACATAAGAGCGAAGGATACCGATGATACCCGCCTTATACTTTCCCTTTGCAGAAACCGTACCTGCATTGTAAAGTTCGCTGAACGTCTTTATGCTCTCAACAATACCATTGCTCGCAGCAATACCATTGCTGTCTACAAAACCGAACAGGCCGCCGACATATGCGCCGGTTGACGTGATGTCGCCGTAATTCCCGCACTGTTTAACCACAGTAGCGGCCGAAGTTTTGTTACCGCAGGATAAGCGTCCCGCGAGACCGCCGACATCCGTTGCACCGCTGATTGCGCCATTCTTCGTGTTGGTAAATCCAACGATCGTGACAGGCGATCCCGCAGTGATGTTATAGACATGTCCGGTAAAGCCGCCGACGCCTTTGCTGCCCGCGGCAGCGGTTGCAGTCACTGCCGCATCGTTGGTGCAGCTTGTCACACTTAGAGCCTGACTTGCAACGGACTCGACGTAGCCGACAAAGCCGCCGACGCTTGCAGCGCCCTTGACCTCGACCCTGTTCGTACAGTTTTCAATCGTAAGGGGCATCTTTGCAAGCCCGATAAAGCCGCCGACCATTTCGCCGGTTGCGGTGACTTTGCCCGCCAGCGTCAGGTTTTTGACCGTCGCGCCGCTTGTCGCACCGAAGAAGCCGACGTTGGCCGCGCCGGAGAGGTTCACGCCGCTGACGGTGTGATTGTGACCGTCGAACACGCCGGTAAACGGCGCGTCGGCCGTGCCGATCGGCGACTGGGAATCTGCGCCGAGCGTGATGTTCGCCGTCAGGACATACTTGCCTGCCAGCACATCCGCGTCCGTGCTGCCCATCAGGGTGCGCAGGCCCGCCTCGTCCGCAATCTCGGTATAGCCCTCATAGCCGTCCGGCAGCGCGGCGGCAATGCCGACCGTGAAAACCGACAGCGCGAAGACCATGCAGAGCGCGAGGACAAGCATGGAAATCTTGTTTTTCATAGTTTTCTCCCTTTCAAACATTTGCCGATTATACATTTCTGCATAATACAAGCATGATTATTATAAGTGTAAACTTTGCCGCCTTTGAAAGCAAGGCATAAAAAATCAAACACGCCTTGCATTTTTTACACCGCGAAAAACAGCCTCTCTTTTACCGTGACGGAGTTGCACAAAATTCAACTTGTGTTTTTGTTTGATATGTCTGAACAAATGTTGTTTTTAACGAAAAAACAGGTTTACTACAGTGAATTTGCGGGGTATAGCCTATTCCTGCGCCTTTGATTTTTCAGCATTCTGCACAATGCAAAAAAGCACAACAATATCGTCCGTTTTGTATTTTTTTACACACGCTCGGCTATACTTCGCCTTTTACCGAACGAAGGCCGGACTTGAATTTTTTACATCGCGCAAATTAAAAAGTGCAAAAAGTTTGTGCAGGGCTTCTTTTTGCACTTTTTGATTCTGTCAGCCGATGGCTTCGTCTTTATCCGCAGCGGCTTTGAGGCAATCGTTCTCCATCAGCTCAAGCGCGCCCCGGCCGCAAAGCAATTATGCACAAAAATAAAAAAGGCGGCTTTCGCCGCCTTTTTTATTTTTTAACCCCAGATGTCCTTCCAGGTCGTACTGTTGAGTTTGACCGTGTAGCCCGTGTCCAGTTCATTGTCCGGGTCTTCCGGGTTGCCCGTGCTTGCAAGGAGAACATCGTTCGGTGCAAGCGAAACGAGCTGCAGCTTCGGCTGCTCATATTGATTCTTTCGCATACTGCTTCTCCTCCTCACTTCTTCAGCCCGTTTGCCGTGACTGCATCAAAGGGCAGCACGACAAGATCGTCCAGACCCGCGAGCTTCACATATGCCCATGCATAGATGGGCGTATCACCCTTGCCTGCGGGAATACCGGTAAGGTCTGCCGCAAAACGGAGTTTGCCGTCCACAGCCGCCGTGACATCGGTGCCCTCCGCAAATGCGAATCTTTCATCTGCGAAGCTACCGCTGCCTGCCGTCTGATCCGCCAGCGCCGTGATGAGCATACCGTACTTTTCAACGGCTGCATCCTTGCCGAGCGTCATCTCGGCGATGAAGCGGACCGTGCTGCCCGTGCTCGTTGCAGTTGTCGAGCCGAATGCCAGCGAAACCACTGTCTCGGTTCTGCCGCAGGTCGGGCAGGTGCGCGTGTAAGTGCCGTCTGCATTTACATAAGTCCAGTCGCTGCAATCAACGCTCGTCGTTGCGTTCAGCGTATAACGACCCTGACCGTTGGTCTCCGTGTCAAAGGGCGTCGCCACGCCGGCGGCGAAGCTGTGCGAGCCGTAGGTGGCCGTAACCGTTGCAGGCTCGGTCTCATTTGCAAAAGCACCGTGTGCGCGGAAGTCAAAGTAACCGCTCATCGGCTTTGTGCGGCCGTTCGCCTTATCGGAAATGTTGACAACCGTGTTCTTGACATTTCTGAGGAGAGCAACCTGGCTGATGGCGGAATTGTCGTTGAAGTTGAGCGTCAGCGAATCCAGAGACGCCGTGCTGCCTGCCTCCTCTGTATTTCTGTAGCCGGTGCGCAGCTTCTGAATGACAGAAGCATCATACAGGTTGATGGTTGTCGCGCAGTTGGAAGATGTGCCCGCCTTGCGTCCGACATAATCATGCGTAGACATCGTGTAGACCAGTTCCGCCGCGCCGCTGCCGAACTTGCCGATGCGCATATTCAGCGTGACCGTCTTGTTGGAGCAGTCGATTGCCTCTCCGGTGCCGTACCAGTCGCCGAGAACGATGTGGAAGAACGGCACAAATCCGTCCGGGTTGCCGCTGGAAACGGCGGGACCGTAGAAATTGACCGTGACATCCTTTACCTCGGTATTGCTCTCGGTCGAGAGGCGGGTGCCCTCAACGAAGAAGACACGGGCGCGGTCATGGAAGCGGATGTAGGTGAAGTCAACATTGTGCCAGTTGGCTGCAATGCCGAGAACCGTATCCTTGCCCTCGGTGACCACACCGTCTTTCTTCGTATACGGAGAATTGCCCTTGAAGACGATGTTGTTGAATTCGGCATCGCCGCCGAGCGACAGGCAGACATTTTCGTCTACAAACCGGTTATAAGTATCAATGGTGCTGGTAAAGCCGAAATAGAAGCCGTTGGTCGCATTGCCGTCTGCGTCCGTCGTGCTGCAGAAGGTGATCTTCCCTTCCCATTCCGGCAGGACAATGCTCTTCGTGATAGTGTAGCGGTTCTGCAGGAAGACCGAGCCGCCCGTCTCCGTCAGGCGCCGGACCGCCTCCTCAAGCGTCAGAACCGGAGCCGTCTCGGTGCCGAGATTTGCATCGCTGCCGGTGTTGTTGAGATATACCGTCGGCAGCTCGCTCTGCGCAGGCAGCAGCGTCTCATTGCAGTTGCGGCAGACGAGCGAATAGGTGCCTTCGGCACTCTTCTCCCAAATGAGAGAGCCCGTATGCTTGCATGCATCCTTTTCACCGCAAGTCGTGCACGCGCCGTCCACAAAATCATGCTCATGCGTCGATGCGAGCACGGGGCCGGCATTTGTAACGGTCCATGCCTCGCTGCTTGCAAGCCCGGGGAAGAGTTCCTTGTTCTCGGCAAATGTAGATGCCGGCGTGACCGAAGTCGCCTTCGTGTCAGTCGGCCCGTTGCTGTAGTAAGCATTCTTGATGACAGATTTGCGCGGAACGCCGAAGACAGCCAGACCGTATTGCGCCGCGCTGACCGCACCCGCATTGTAGACACGGTCGACATAAATGATATATTTAGTGTCTTTCAAATAGCTGACGATACCGCCTGCATAAGTGGCGCTGGCTGTAATATCGCCGGTGTTCATGCAGTCCGCCACCTTGATGACATGCGCGCCGGTCGACAGATTCGGGGTATTGATATTCGCCGGCTGACCGAGAATACCGCCAACACAGGTTTTACCGTTGACATCGCCCGTGTTGAGACAGCGGGAAATCGTCATCGTGATGCCGCCGCGGTCAACCGCAGAACCGATGATACCGCCGACACCGTTGTCCTGTTTGTATTTGTCTGCAGCGCCGGAACTGCTGACTGCACCGTTGTTGATGCAGTCCACGATTTCCATCGTGAAGCCGGTCTTGTTCGCCGTCGTCTCAAATCTGCCGACGACACCGCCTGCATGGACAACGCCGCTGATAGCGCCGTAGTTGACGCAGTTCTTGACGGAAACGCCCGCGTTCTGCGCGATACCGAGAATACCGCCTGCGCGGCTGGCGTCAGCATTCGTGCTGGTAACCGTGCAATAGTTGACGCAGTCTTCAATCACGAGGTTGCCGCCGACCATCGCGCCGACAATACCCGCAACACCGCCGCCGGCAGTCGAGATCTCACCTCTGACGGTGATGTTCTTGACCGTGACATTGCCCGTCGCATAGCCGATAAGACCCCAACGGTTGGTTGCCGCCGTGGTCTTGATGTCGAGCCCCTTGATCTCGGGGTTGGAGCCGTCTGCCTTCTTGACACCGATGAATGTGCCCTTGAAAGCAGTGGTGGCATTGCCGATCGGGGTCTGGCCGGTCTCACCGGTCATGTCGATATCATTCTGAAGAACGATATCCTTGCCCCAAAGGGTCGAGTCGCCCATCAGCGCTTTCAGATCCGCTGCGCCGGTGAGATAGACCTTGCCGTCCGCCGCCGGTGCAAGCGCGGAGGCTCCCAACACGAGCGGGAACATGACCAGCAGCAAGCAAAGCGCCAAAGACAAGCTTAGAATTTTGCTTTTCATAAATCTCTCCCTTTCGAAAACTTGCCGTTTGTGCACAATTTTGTACATTTCAAGCAGTATTGTACTTAATTGTAAACTATTATTCAAATGAATACAAGGTATAAATGTTGGTTTTTTTGCGCTTCTTTGTTGCATCTGCAAAAAAGCTGCTCCACGCACCGTGGCAAAAGTGTACAATTTAACAAAAACAAATTTGTATAAATTGAACTGTCTTCGGCGCCAAATGCTCGAATAATACAACATTTACAAATCGTTTTTTGAGATTCCGCGATTTGTGCGAAATTTATTTTCAGCATTATGCACAAAAATAAAAAAGGCGGCTTTCGCCGCCTTTTTTTATTTTTTAACCCCAGATGTCTTTCCAGGTCGTACTGTTGAGTTTGACCGTGTAACCCGTGTCCAGTTCATTGTCCGGGTCTTCCGGGTTGCCCGTGCTTGCAAGGAGAACATCGTTCAGTGCAAGCGAAACGAGCTGCAGCTTCGGCTGCTCATATTGATTCTTTCGCATACTGCTTCTCCTCCTCACTTCTTCAGCCCGTTTGCCGTGACTGCATCAAAGGGCAGCACGACAAGATCGTCCAGACCCGCGAGCTTCACATATGCCCATGCATAGATGGGCGTATCACCCTTGCCTGCGGGAATACCGGTAAGGTCTGCCGCAAAACGGAGTTTGCCGTCCACAGCCGCCGTGACATCGGTGCCCTCCGCAAATGCGAATCTTTCATCTGCGAAGCTACCGCTGCCTGCCGTCTGATCCGCCAGCGCCGTGATGAGCATACCGTACTTTTCAACGGCTGCATCCTTGCCGAGCGTCATCTCGGCGATGAAGCGGACCGTGCTGCCCGTGCTCGTTGCAGTTGTCGAGCCGAATGCCAGCGAAACCACCGTCTCGGTTCTGCCGCAGGAGCAGGTCTTCGCATAAGTACCGTTTGCATTGGTATCCGTCCAGGTGCACTCATCGGTGAGGTTGACCGTAACGCGGCCCTCATAGTATGCATTGTAGTTGATGCCTGCCACAAGTCCGTCCGCCATGCCGGTGTCGGCTGCAAACGAATGCGTGCCGTAAGATGCGACAAGGCTCTCGGTGCCGTCTGCGGTGTAAGCCTCGCCGAACGAAGCGATGAGCTTCACCGGGATAGCCGTGGTGCGCGCGGCGCCCGTGGAAACGGTGAGGTCGATCGCCTTGATGTTGAAGAGCGTGAACACATCCGTAACGGTTGCGTTGTCGTTCAGCGCCAGCGTCAGCTTATCCAGCGCAGCAACGCCGTCGTTCGTCATGTTTTTGTAACCGCCCGCCAGCGTTCCGACCGTGGTGCCGCCGTTCAGATAAACGGTCGTCTCGCAGCCCTGCACATTCGCATTTGCAGACTGTGCCGTGGTAGCGCAGCGCAGTGTCCCGACTTTCGGGGAAAAGACATACGGGTCTGCCGTATAGTCATAGAAGCGCGCCTCGATCTCCTTGTTGGCCGTCACATTGGCGACACTCGCCGCCGTGGTGCGGCTGCCGAGCACGATGTTATCGTAGAAGCAGCGCGCAGCACTCAGATCGTCCCCTGTCGTACCGGTCATAACGACCTGGTTGACACCGAAGAATACAAGGTTCTGCGTCTGCGCGTCTGTATCATCCGCCGTGCTCTCGGTGCCGGCGAAGATGTAAGCGCTCACGGAAGCTGCAAGGCCTTCGCCGAAGGTGACGTCATGCCAGTTGCAGACAAAGACGACCAGGCGGGCTGCATCGTTTGCAGCCTTATCCGCATAGAAGAACATGTTGCAGAATTCAACGTCGCCGTTGATGCGGACGCGCAGATTGGTCTTCTCGAAATAGAAGCCGGTCTTCGGGTCCGAGGTGACGGTGATCTTCTTGCTGTTTGCCGGGAAACTGATATTGGAGCTGACATAGTACCGGTCGCTGAAGCAGACCGTGCCGCCGACATCGGCAAGGCGTCGGAACGCCTCTTCAACCGTCAGCACCGCCGTCTCCTTGCTGAGACCGTCGTTCTTGTCATTGCCGACAAGCGCGGAGGCCTTGGTATACGCATCCACATAGAGCGTAGGCGCCTCGGTCTGCGAATGCAGAACCTCACCGCAGCCTTCATCCGCGCAGGTGTAGTAGTAGTTGGTACCGTCAAACTTCCACACATAATCGGGCGTATGTGTTGCCAGCGTTTCCCCACAGGTATCGCACACGCCGTTGTTATCCGCATCCGTATGCTCGTGGAAGTCCTTCAGTTCGGGGCCGTTTGTCGTTTCCTTCCAGAACTTCTGGGTGTTCAGCTTGTCAAACGCCGCGTCGGTGTACTCCACATTATTGGTCGCGGCATCTTCCATGCCCGCTGCAAAGTAGTTGTTGACCAGAACCGTTTTGGCGGGTGTGCCGATCTTGCCGATAACGCCCTGCACGGTAGCGCTTGCAAGCGCGGTCTCGTCCTCGGTCGTCGGCTGTACGGCATTGTAGCTGTATGCCATCTTGACAACGCCGTTGGTTCTGCCGATGATGCCGCCGACATTGGTGGCGTTTGCAGACGCGATAATCTTACCGCGGTTGTAGTTGCTGTGCATGCCGGCAACCTGCCATGCGATACCGAAGATACCGCCGAGGTCTGCCTGACCTGCCGCCGTCGCCTTGACCGTTCCTGCGTTCATGCAGTTGTACACCTTGTACTTTGCGTTGGTCAGTGCGGTTGCCTGGTTTGTGTCCGCACCGTAGAAATACCCGACGATACCGCCGACAAACTGCGTACCGGTCACTGCACCATAGTTTGCACATCCGGAGACGGTGAGGCCGGCAGTCGAAGCCGTAGATGTGCCGGTGGAACCGATGATGCCGCCCGTGCCGGTGTTTGCGGCAGTCGTGCCGGTAATCGCACCGTAGTTCTTACAGCCGCTGATGGTCACGCCTGCGGACGGGGATACAAAGCCGACGATACCGCCGGCATTGGCAAAGGCGCCGACGCTGCAATAGTTGATGCAGTCCTCGACCTTCGCCGATCCGTTGATGGCGCCGATAAAGCCGCCGGCGCGGCGGCCGGTGGTCGAAACCGTGCCCTTCAGCGTGAGGTTGCGGATCTCGCCGCCCTGCACATAGCCGAAGAAGCCGATAAAGGCGTTGGTGCCGGAAGCCGTAGCTTCATCCACCAGATTGACGCCGCTGACGGTCTTGCCGTTGCCGTCAAAAATGCCGGTGAACTTATCGGTCGAATTGCCGATGGGGTTTTGTGCCGTGCCCGCGGGCAAAGTGATGTCGGCGGTCAGCCGGTAGTTGCCCGCCCAAGACTCGCCGTTTGCGCGGGTCATCAGTGAGATGAGCGCCTCCGGCGTGCCGATCTCCGTGTACGCCGCCGTGCTGTCCGCCGCGCTCATCGCCAGGGTGAACGCGCAGGCAAGCAGGCAAAGCACAAGGAGAATGCCAAGTCCTTTTCTTTGCATGTTGAATCCTCCGTTTCCATTATTTTTGCTGCAGAAAAGGGTAAAAAAGTAGAGTCTCCCCTCTATACATCTTAATTATATACCCTGCATTTTTGCAATTCAACATAAAAACAAACGTATTTTTGCATCGGATTTTATAAAAATAAACTAAAAGTGCAAAAAGGGCGCTTGCGCGTCTCTTTTTGCACTTTTGGAAAATCTTATCCGATGGCTTCGACTTTATCCGCGGCGGCTTTGAGATAATCGTTCTCCATCAGCTCAAGCGCGCCCTTGTCGCAGAGCGCGGCGAGGCGGGCATCGAGCGGAATGCGCGCGAGCAGGTCAAAGCCGAATTCGGCGGCGACCGCGTCGGTCTTGCCCGTGCCGAAGATGTCGATGTGCCTGCCGCAGTCGGGGCACAGCACATAGCTCATGTTTTCGACAAGGCCAAGCACGCGGATGTTCATCAGCGACGCCATTTTGGCCGCCTTGCTGACAATCATGGAAACAAGCTCCTGCGGCGAGGTGACAATGACGATGCCGTCGAGCGGCAGGCTCTGGAACACGGTCAGCGGCACGTCGCCGGTTCCGGGAGGCATATCGACAAACATATAGTCCACCTCGTTCCAGACGACGTCCGTCCAGAACTGCTTGACCGTGCCCGCGATGACCGGGCCGCGCCAGACGACCGGCGCTTTCTCGTCATCGAGCAGCAGGTTGATGGACATGACCTCGATGCCCGTCTTCGTCTTGACCGGGTAAATGCCGTCTTCGCTGCCCTCCGCCTTTTCATGCAGACCGAACACCTTCGGGATCGAGGGGCCGGTGATGTCGGCGTCGAGAATTGCGGTCCTGTAGCCGCGGCGGCTCATTTCCACCGCGAGCATCGAGGTGACGAGCGATTTGCCGACGCCGCCCTTTCCGCTGACAACGCCGATGACCTTCTTCACATTGCTGAGCTTATTCTGCGGTTCGATGAGCGACTGCGGCTCGCGCGCGGAACAGGCTGCGCCGCACGACGAACAGTCGTGCGTGCAGGATTCGTTTTCTTCCATGATTCTTCTCCTTTTTGCTTCATAATATATTATTTTACATACAGGTGATGACGAGTTTGTCCCCGTCGGCGTCGATATGCGCCGCGGTCACGCGGTGATCGTAAGCGGCGATGATCTTCTCCGCCAGCGTATCCTCCACCTCGGTCTGGATATAGCGGCGCATATTGCGCGCGCCGTATTTGACCGAATAGGACTTCTCCGCGATCAGGGCGGCTGCCGCATCGGTGTAGGTCAGCGTGATCTTCTTCTCGGCAAGTGCCTCGGCCAGCTGATCCAGCATCAGGCGCGCGATCTTCCCGAAGTCGTCCTTTGTGAGTGAATTGAAGGTGATGACCTCGTCCACGCGATTGAGGAACTCGGGGCGCAGGAAGCTGAGCAGCGCACGCTCGGTGCGCTCCTTTGCGCGCACCTCCGGGCTGTCGGCAAAGCCGGAAACCGATGAGGACACATCCGACCCGGCGTTGGTCGTCATGACGATCAGCGTATTCTCAAAGTTGACCTCCTTGCCGTGCGCGTCGGTGATGCGGCCGTCGTCCAGCACCTGCAGCAGGATATTGAGCACATCGGGGTGTGCCTTCTCGATCTCATCGAACAGCACCACGCTGTAGGGGCGGCGGCGGATCTTCTCGGTGAGCTGCCCCGCCTCGTCATAGCCGACGTAGCCGGGAGGCGCGCCGATCAGCTTGGAGACGCTGTGCTTCTCCATAAACTCGGACATGTCGAGGCGGATGAGCGTCTCGGGTGAGGAGAACAGGTCGTTTGCCAGTGTCTTGACCAGCTCGGTCTTGCCGACGCCGGTCGGCCCCGCGAAGATGAAGGAGACCGGCTTGCGCTTGTAGGCGACGCCCGCACGGTTGCGTTTGATCGCCTTTGCAACGGCGTCCACCGCCGCGTCCTGCCCGATGATTTTTTCCTTCATGCGGTCGGCTAGGCGGTCGATCCTGTAGAACTCGTTCTCGGTAATCTCGGTGGCGGGAATGCCCGTCCAGATCTCGATCACGCGCGCCAGATCCTCGGCAGTCAGCTCCACGGCGGCGCAGGGTGCTTCCAGCTCCTTCAGCCGCTCGCTTGCGCGGAGCGCCTTGACGCGGATGTCGGCGATCTGCCGATACTTCTCCTGCATGTCGTCGTTTTCGCGCTCGGGCGCGTTCTCCGCCTGCGAAAGCTGCGCGTCCAGCGTTTTCAGCTCGTCGCCCAGCGCCAGCTTTTCGTTGAGCTCGCTGCTTGACAGTGCGCGATAGGACGCCGCCTCGTCAAGCAGGTCGATGGCCTTGTCGGGCAGATAACGATCCGTGATATACCGCTCGGAGAGTGTAACAGCCAGCGACAGGATCGAATCCGGGATGCGGATATTGTGGAAGCTCTCGTAATAATGCTTGATGCCCTCGAGCATCTTCACGCTGTCGGCGACCGATGGCTCGTTCACCGTCACGGGCTGGAAGCGGCGCTCCAGCGCGCTGTCCTTCTCGATGTATTTGCGGTATTCGTTGAGCGTGGTCGCGCCGATGACCTGGATCTCGCCGCGGGAGAGTGCGGGCTTCAGGATATTTGCCGCATTCATGCTGCCCTCGGCGTCGCCCGCGCCGACAATGTTGTGAACCTCGTCGATGACCAGGATGATATTGTCCGCCTCTTTGACCTCCCGGATGAGGCCGAGAATGCGGGACTCAAACTGCCCGCGGAACTGCGTCCCCGCGACCAGTGCGGTGAGGTCAACGAGGTAAACCTCGCTGCCCTTCAGGCGGTACGGCACGTCGCCCGCGGCAATTCTCTGCGCGAGCGCCTCGGCGATCGCCGTCTTGCCGACGCCGGGCTCGCCGATGAGGCAGGGATTGTTCTTCTGCCTGCGGCAGAGGATCTGTATCACACGGGCAAGCTCACGCTCGCGGCCGATGATGCGGTCAAGCTCGCCGCGGCGCGCCTTGTCGGTGAGGTTCGTGCAATAGGCGTCCAGGAATTTGCGCTTCGCCGACTTGCCGCCCTCGGGCGCTTTCTGCGCCGCGCCGTTTTCCGCATTCCGCCCCGCGGTCTGCCCGCCGAGCCCGCTCTCACGCATCAGCTTGCCGAAGTCCACGGCGGGCGCGCCGCCGTCCTCCGGGTTCTCGCCGTCCTCGCTCGGCACCATCCCTTGCATGAAGTCCTCGGCACTGTCCGCCATCTGGTCGAACTCCTCGTTGGTGATGCCCATTTTCTTCAGAATATCGTCAATCGGCTTGATCCCGAGCTCGCGGGCGCATTTGAGACAAATGCCCTCGTTCTTGGTCTCGCCGTTTTCCAGTCTCGTGATAAATACGACTGCCACACGCTTGTGGCATCTTGCACACATTTCCATGTTTCGGTTTTACCTCGCTTTTTGGGGTTTGTGGGAGATCCTCTCGCTTTTTGCCCGGATATACAGGCGGAAATACTGCACCAGCGCCAACAGCGCAAAGCACAGCATGACGACGCAGATCACCGGCGTCGCGGCGGCTGTCGTTTCGGCAGAGGCAAATTGACGCAGCAGAATCAGCGCGCCGATGGCGGCGTAGAACACGCAGACCGCCAGCTTGCCGAAAAAGTTGCTCTTGACGACCACTTTTTTGCGGCGGAACACGAAGAGCGAGCCCGCCAGCACGAGCAGCTCCTTGCCGACGTAGAGCAGCATCAGCCAGATCGGGATGATCTCCTTGATATAGAAGCAGATCAGCACCGTACACTGCATCAGCTTATCCGCAAGCGGGTCCAGCACCTTGCCGAGATTGCTGACCCAGCCGTTGCGCCTGGCGAGCCAGCCGTCCAGCACGTCGGTCGCCCCGGCAAGGAAAAAGATCAGGATCGCGGCCGCCGCATGCTGCGGATAATCGAGAAAGAAAATATACGCAAACAGCGGCACAAGGCAAAGACGCACGACGGACAGCAGATTGGGAATATATCGTTTCTGCATGGGTGGTTCCTCCGGAATGTAAGTCGTTACAAAAAGCGCGGATGCAGTCAGCGCGGGATCAAACGCAGGAGCAAGCGGGCAAGATAGGTGCGGTCGATGGCGTCGGCATCGGCAAATTCGGGGTGCATTCCGCCGTACGCACCAAGCAGCGCCGACGCGATGGCCGTGATGACCGCGCCGACAAGCAGCGCCTCACAAACGCCGAGGACAAGGCCGAGCAGACGGTTTGTCCCCTTGAGCAGCGGCAGTTTGCAGAGCGCGTCGAGAATCAGGCAGACCAGCGAAAGCAGAATCAGCATACCGAAAAACAGCGCCGCAAAGGCAAGAATATCGGCCATGATCCGCGCCAGCGCAGACGCGAGCGTGGCGCAGAGCGAATTTGCCGCGCTCTCGGTGGCGGCGCTCAGCCCCGCATAGGAGGCGTCCAGCGCCGAAAGATCCAGCCCCGCCGCCGCGGCAAGCGTCTTCAGCCCCTCCGGCAGCGCGGCGACCGCGGCGCCGAGGTCAAAGCTGCCGTCCGCGTTCTGCGCCAGCTTTTGCAGCCAGTCGTACAAAGATGTAAAGACCTTGTCATAGACGAAGCGGTCGCAGAAGAAGCTGCCGAGCTGCCTGTAAAACAGCACGGCGACGGCAACCGCCGCCACGGCAGACAGCAGCTTGAACACCGAGACGACAAAGCCGCGGCGCACCGCCGTCAAAACGATCGAAACCATGATGAGCGCCAGAATAAGATCAATGGCAATAGACATGATGTCAGCTTCCTTTCGGATTTAATGCAGCGCCGTGCGTTCGGCGCGGTCATCGTAGCAGACCAGCACCTCGCCGCCGAGGTACAGCAGCTGCCGTCCGCCCGGGGCGGTGGCGATCTGCTTTGCGGTTCTGCCGTCATAGACGTACAGGGTCTCCTCTGCAAGCAGGCAGACCTGCCGCCCGGCAAGCAGCAGGCTGCGCGCGCCGCGCGGGGCGGGCGACGACAGGCTCGTGCCGTCGGCGAAGAAGGCATAGACCGCGCAGTCCGCGCCCGAGACGTTCTCGTCCACATAGACCGCGACGCCGTCCGCCGTGCCGTCGGCAAACAGGATCTCCGATGTACCGAACGAAGTGGAAAAGGTTTTTTCGCCGTTTTTGTCAAAAAAGGTCAGCGACGACGCAGTCAGCAGATAGAAGCCGCCGCCGAGGCTGCCGCAGCGGTAGGCAAAGCCGTCCGCCGTGACCGTGCAGTCGAGCGTATCGCGCCCCGGCGTGTAGAGCGAGAGCGCGGTGACGAGCGACGCGCCGGACACGCTGCTCTCGCAGATGTACAGGCGGCCGTCGGCAAGATAGCCGATGTCGCTGACGTAGCCCGTGCGCGTAATTTCGCCGACAAGGTCGAAGTTTTTGCTGTAGGTGCGGATGCGGAATCCGCCCGTCCTGGCGCGCGTCAGCACGGCGCTGCCGCCGCCGGATGCGACGGCGCAGTCGTAGATCGGGCTGTCGGTCTTCCCGTCAAAGACGCGGCTGACGGAGTTGTAGAGATAATAGGCCGTGCCGCCGATGTCGTAGACAACCATGTACTTGCCGGAGGCCTCGGCCACGGGGCTCTCAAAGCGCAGATCGTCTGCAAAGGTGCGCCCTCCCGCCGCGCGGTACAGCGTAACGCCGGAGGACGAGCAGACGGCGAGGTCGCCGCGGAAGGTCAGGAGAAAGTTGGAGTCGGCGGCCGTATAGGTGAAGCTGTCCGCCGCGCGGCCGGCATTCCCCGCTTCGTCCACATCGCGGAGCAGATAGCGCAGGTTTTCGTAGGTGATGTTGCTGCGGTACGCAAATAGGAAGAAGAGCGCCGCCGCAACCGTGAGCAGCACGCAGAGGTACTTTATGTGCCGCAGCCGCGCGCTGATGCGCGCGTAATAGGGGTTCTCGGCAGGCTCTGCCGCATTCTCCGCCGCATCGGCGGGCACGTTTCTGTCCCGGTCGCGCATGGCGCAGCTCCTTTCATTCGTGATAGGTGACCCTACTTAGATACAGTCCCTCAGGCGGCGCGGTCGCCCCGGCGGCGGCGCGGTCTTTTGCGTCGATGATCCGCCGCATCCCCGCGCGGTCGAGCTTGCCCGCGCCGGCGAGCAGGAGCGTCCCCGCGATGATCCGCACCATGTTGTAGAGAAAGCCGTCGGCTGCGATCGTCAGCGTGATGAGATCGCCGCAGCGGCACACGCGGCATTCGCTGACCGTGCGCACCGTGTCGGTGATCTTCGAGCCCGCCGCCATGAAGGAGGCGAAATCCTGTCGGCCGACGAGCTCCGCGGCGCAGGCGTCCATGCGCTCTGCGGCGTCGGGCAGCAGCTTCTTCGGATAGTGCCACACGCGGCCGTGCAAAAACGGATCGGGCACGGGCGACACAAGAATCTTGTAAACATATTCCTTGGTAAGCATCGTATAGCGCGGGTGAAAATCATCCGCCGCCGGCGCCGCCGCCGTCACGGAGACGTCGGGCGGGAGCCGCATGGCGAACGCCGCCGGGATCCGCGCGCACGGGATCGTGCAGTCCGCCCCCGGCAGCTCCAGCACGGCGGCAAAGTCATTGGCATGAACGCCGCTGTCGGTGCGGCTGCACCCGGTGATGCGGCAATCCGTGCCGAAGACCTCGCGCGCCGCGGCGGTCAATGTACCCTGCACGGTGCGGGCGTTCGGCTGGTACTGCCAGCCGCAGAAGTCCGTGCCGAGAAATTTCAGCCTGAGCAGCAGCTTCATCTTAGCACCTCAGATCGTAATATACGGTAAGAAAATGTTGCAGAGCAGAATGCCGCAGAGGAAGACGGCGGCAAAGACGGCGCAAAGCGCGTCGGGCGTGCCGAAGCGCAGCACCTTCAGCTTGGTTCTGCCCTCTCCGCCGCGGTAGCAGCGGCACTCCATGGCGATGGCGAGGTCGTCGGCGCGCTTGAACGCCGAGACAAACAGCGGCACGAGGATCGGGATGAGCGCCTTGGCCTTTTTCACAAGGCCGCCGCTCTCGAAGTCCGCGCCGCGCGCCTTCTGCGCGTCCATGATCTTGCCGGTCTCCTCGATCAGGGTCGGGATAAAGCGCATGGCGATCGTCATCATCATGGCGAAGTCATGCACGGGCAGTCCGATCTTCGCAAACGGGGCAAACAGCGCCTCGATGCCGTCGGTCATGGCGATCGGCGTGGTGGTATAGCTGAGAATCACGCTCATGCCGACCACGAGCAGCACGATGCGCACCGCCATGAAGACGGCGAAGATCACGCCCTCGCGGTAGATGTGGATGAACTTCCAGTCCACGAGCGGCGTTTCGCCGCCCGTCCAGAACAGGTTGATGATCGCGGTGAACAGGATCACGAACAGCAGCGGCTTTACCGAGCGGAGCACGGCACGGGCGGGCAGCCCGGACAGGACGGTCAGCACCGCCGTATAAATCAGCGCAAACGCGAAGCTCGCGGCACTCTTGCAGAAAAACAGCACCACGACGTAGAAGACGGCAAACAGCAGCTTGGTGCGCGGGTCGGCGCGGTGGAGCAGCGAGCAGCCGGGGAAATACTGGCCGAATGTGATGTCACCGAGCATGTACATCACCTCCGAGCAGGGGCAGGAGCGCGGCCGTCGCCGCCTCGACGGTGTAAATATCGTCGGGGAGCGGCATACCGCCCGCGCGCAGCAGCGCGCAGAGCCGCGTGATGTCCGGCACACCGAGGCCGATGCCCCGCAGCTCGTCGGCGCGGCCGAAGACCTCACTTTGCGTACCGCGGAGTATGATTTTCCCGTCGTTCATCACAACGAGCCGATCGCAGTAGCGCGCCATGTCCTCCATGCTGTGGCTGACGACCACGACGGTGGCGCCGCTCTCGGCGCGGTAGCGGGCAAGCCCCGTAAAAATCTCTTCCCTGCCCATCGGATCAAGCCCTGCGGCAGGTTCATCCAGCACCAGAATTTCGGGACGCATCGCCATTACGCCCGCGATCGCGGCGCGGCGCTTCTGCCCGCCGGACAGCTCGAACGGCGACTTTTCCAGCAGCTCGTCCGAAAGCCCCGCAAAAGCGGCGGCTTCCCGGACGCGCACGGCGATCTCCTCGGCCGAAAGCCCCATGTTGCGCGGGCCGTAGGCAATATCGGAGGCGACCGTCTCGTCAAAGAGCTGGTACTCCGGGTACTGCATGACCAAGCCCACGCGGAAGCGCACGGCGGCGATCTTCTTCGGGTCCTCCCAGATGTCCTGCCCGCCGAGCAGGATCTTCCCGCTGTCCGGCTTTGTCAGTCCGTTGAGCATCCGGAGCAGCGTGGACTTGCCGCAGCCGGTGTGGCCGATCAGACCCGTCATGCTTCCCTTTTCAATTTTCAGATCAATATGGGAAAGCGCCTCGTGTGCCATCGGCGTCCCCGGATCGTATGTGTAGCACACATCCGAAAGCTCTAAAATCGTCATTGAACCCTGTTTTGAAACCTTTCCAGAATGAGCGCCGCACAGCCCTCGTTGTCGATAGGCGTGTCGGCAAAAGAAACACCGTGCCGCGCGAGCGTGTAAAGCAGCTCGCGCCCCTGCGGGACATCCAGCCCGACGCGGCGGAGCGCCGCGACGTCGCGGAACACGTCCTTCGGCGTGCCGTCGGCGAACAGCTCGCCGTCGTTGACAACCATGACGCGGTCGGCCTTCACCGCCTCGTCCATGTAGTGCGTGATGTGCAGCACGGTCATGCCGCATTCGCGGTTCAGCCGTGCGATGGTCTGCATGACCTCGGCGCGGCCGCGCGGGTCGAGCATCGCGGTCGATTCGTCGAAGACGATGCATTCCGGCATCATGGCGATGACGCCGGCGATGGCGACGCGCTGCTTCTGCCCGCCCGAGAGGCGGTGCGGCTGGCTGTCCTTATATTCATACATCCCGACCGTGCGGAGCGCGTCGTCCACGCGGCGGCGGATCTCCTCGCGCGGCACGCCGAGATTCTCGGGGCCGAACGCGACGTCCTCCTCCACGATGGTGGCGACCAGCTGGTTGTCGGGATTCTGAAACACCATGCCGACACGGCGGCGGACGCCGAAGATCTCGTCGTCGCTCATCCCCTCCCGCATCTCCGTGCCGCAGACCGTAAGTTTGCCGCCCGTGGGAATGAGGATACCGTTCATCAGCTTGGCGAGCGTGGATTTGCCCGAGCCGTTGTGACCGAGCACGGCCACATATTCGCCGCGGTCGATCCGGAAGGATACGCCGCGCAGCGCCGCCGTGCCGCCGCCCTCGCCGTCGCGGTAGGTATAGGATAAATTTTCAGCAATGATGAAAGGCTCTGCCATTGTAAAATCCTTTTCTCGTTTTTTCAGTCGAACGAATAGCGCATGCTTGCACCCGCGGGCAAAAGCGTGCCGGCCGTGCTGACCGGCAGCACGGTCTCCGCCGACGCGCCGTGCCCGCCGTGGGTCGGCCGGATGCGCAGATCGGCGATGTACTGCATCGCCAGCGGCGACAGCCCCGTGGTGTAGGAGTTGATGAGGAAGAACAGCGGTTTGTCCGAAAGCAGCTTCGCCGCCAGCGTGACGAATTCGTCCACGCATTCCTCGATCTTCCAGACCTCGCCCGACGGCCCTCTGCCGTAGGACGGCGGGTCCATGATGATACCGTCATAGGTATTGCCGCGGCGGATCTCGCGCTCGACGAACTTCTTGCAGTCATCGACGATATAGCGGATCGGCGCGTCGGCAAGTCCGGAGAGTTTTGCGTTCTCCTTCGCCTGTGCAACCATGCCGCGCGCCGCGTCCACATGGCAGACCGCAGCGCCCGCGGCGGCCGCCGCGACGGTCGCGCCGCCGGTGTAGGCAAAGAGGTTCAGCACCTTTATTGGGCGGTTTGCCCCCCGGATCTTTTCGGTGATCCAGTCCCAGTTGGCCGCCTGCTCCGGGAAGATGCCGGTGTGCTTGAAGCCCATCGGCTTGATGAGAAAGGTCAGCTCCCGATAGCCGATCGTCCAGCTCTCGGGCACGCGGCTCTCCTGCCACGCACCGCCGCCCTTCGACGACCGCTTGTAGGAGGCATCCGCGCGCTTCCACAGCGGCGATGCCTTCGCGCCGTGCCAGATGACCTGCGGATCCGGGCGGATGAGGATATATTTGCCCCAGCGCTCCAGCCGCTCGCCGTCGGAGGCGTCGATGAGCTCGTAGTCTTTCCAGTTGTCGCTTACAAACATAGCTTTGATTCTTTCCGTCAGTTATTGTAGTACGCGCCGATGCGCGAGGAGGCCGAATGCCCGTGGCAGATGGCAATCGCCAGCGCGTCCGCCGTGTCGTCCGGCTTCGGCGGCTTTTTGAGGCCAAGCACGGTCGTGACCATGCGGATGACCTGCTCCTTTTCGGCGCGGCCGTAGCCCACGACCGCCTGCTTGACCTGAAGCGGCGTATATTCGCCGATCACAAGGCCGTGCTGCCTTGCCGCAAGCAGCGTGACGCCGCGCGCCTCCGCCACCACGATCGCCGTGGTCGCATTGGTGTTGAAGAACAGCTCCTCAATCGCCATGTGCTCCGGCTTGTAGCGTTCGATGATGGTGTTGATGCCTTGATAGACCTTTTCGAGCCGCTCGACCGTGTCGGTGCCCGCCTTTGTCTGCACCGAGCCGTAGTCCACCACGCGAAAGCGGCTGTTTTCATAGTCGATGACGCCCCAGCCGACGATGGCGTAGCCGGGGTCTATGCCGAGGATCCGCATGATTCTCTCCTTTCGCGGCGCATTGATATACAGCATAGTATTATACCACAGTTTTCCCCGATAGTCAAAGTATTTCTTCGTTATTTAATAAAATCTAAATCCTTGTTTACACCGGGCGGAAACTGTGGTATAATTTTGAGGAATATACGACAGGAGGAGTCGCATGGAAATTCTGCATTTTGCCCTCGGCGATCTTCTGGAAATGAAAAAACCGCACCCCTGCGGCGCGCGCGTCATGCGCGTTTTGCGCGTGGGGAGCGATATGCGCGTCGTCTGCACCGGCTGCGGACGCGACCTGACGCTGCCGCGCGTCAAGCTGGAAAAGGCGGTCAAGCGGATTTTGCCGCCGGACAATCAAGAAAAAAAGGACTGAAACCATGGATAAAGAGTTTTCCGCCGTTGACGCATCCCCCGCCGCGCCGACGAAAACAATCAAGAAAAAGCATCCGCACGCCTACCTCGCCGTCGCATTTCTCTGCCCGGCGCTGGTGCTGCTGGCGGCTTATTTTGCGTTCGGCGTCTACCCGTTCGGCGGCGAGTCGGTGCTCGTGCTCGACCTCAACGCGCAGTACGTCTACTTTTTCGGCGCGCTCCGCCGCGTGCTGCACGGCGACGCGAGCCTCTTCTACTCGTTCTCCCGGGCGCTGGGCGGCGAATTTCTCGGCATCTTCGCCTACTATCTTGCAAGCCCGCTTTCCTTCCTCGTCGCGCTCTTTCCGGCGGACAACATCCTCGACGCGCTCCTCGTGATCTTCACGCTCAAGTGCGGCCTCTGCTCGCTCACGCTTGCATATTATCTCGAGGCGCACAATATCGGCACGAGACCCGCGCGCATCATCTTCGGCGCGCTCTACGCGCTCTCGGGCTACGGCATGATCTATCAGCACAACACCATGTGGATTGACTGCATGATGCTGCTCCCGCTCGTCGCGCTCGGCATCGAAAAGCTGATCGCCGAGAAGAAGTACCTGCTGTTCACGCTTTCGCTGGGGCTTGTGATCTTCTCCAACTTCTACATCGGCTACATGATGTGCATTTTCTGCTTCATCTACTTCTTCTATGCCTACTTCTGCATCGATACAAACCCGCTCGGCGAGAAGAAGCACTTCCTGCGCGCGCTCCTCCGCATGGGGCTGTTCTCGGCGATCGCCGTGGGGCTTGCCGCCTGCATCATCCTGCCCACCTACTATTCGCTCGGCTTCGGCAAGACGACCTTCTCGAACCCGACCTACGGCTACCAGCCGCGGTTTGACCTCATCGACCTTGCGGCCAAGCTCTTTCTCAACGCCTACGACACCGTGCGCCCCGAGGGGCTGCCCATCCTCTACTGCGGTATGCTCACGCTGCTGTTTGTGCCGCTGTTCTTCATCGCGAAGAAGGTCCCTTTGCGGGAAAAGGTCGGCACCGGCGCGCTCATCGGCATTTTCGTGCTCTCGTTCTCCATCGACGCCGTGGATAAATTCTGGCACGGTATGCAGGCGCCGAACTGGCTCAATTACCGTTACAGCTTCATGCTGATTTTCATCCTGATCGTCGCGGCGGCGAAGGCGTTCCGTGAGGTGCGCAGCTTCACGGCGGCGCAGATCGGCGGCGTCTGCGGCGGACTGTTTCTGCTGGCGCTCAATGTGCAGAAGCTCTCGATCGACAACATGCACGAGAGCGACCTCGACCGCGACCTGCTCTGCATCTGGCTCTCGATCCTGTTCATCGCGGTCTATGCCGCGGTGGTCTCCCTGTTCAAGAGCCGGCACTACCGCCACGCGGCGCACTCGGTGCTCGCGGTGATTGTCTGCGCGGAGCTGCTGCTCTCCTCGGTCGTCTCGATCTGCTATCTCGACGACGACGTGGTCTGCTCCACCCGCAAATCCTACCTTGACAACAAGCATCGGTACGAGGACAGCGTGAACTACATCCTCGAAAACGATGACGGCTTTTACCGCTTTGACAAGACCAAGCACGCGCTGATCGACACGCCGATGGCGCTCGGCATCCGCGGCTTCACCAACTCGACCTCGACGCTCAACCGCGAGACGATCGACTTTTTGCGCTACATGGGGCTTGCCTCCAAGTCGCACTGGTCGAAGTACCTCGGCGCGACCGCGCCCTTTGACACCCTGCTCGGCGTGAAATACGTCATCGTGGACGGCGACTACGACATCCCGGACACCTATGTACACGTCTACGACGGCAAGGAAACCGGCGTGTACGAAAACCCGGACGCGCTCTCGATTGCCTATGCGGTAAACGGCGCGCTGAAGGACTTTCACCTCGCCTATCCGAGCGACTACAAGGACGGCCTTGCCGACGGCAAGTACGAGAAGTTCACAGCCCCCTACACCCCGCCGGAGCGCATGAACCGCATGACGGCGGCGATGCTCGGCGAGGAGGGGGAGCGGCGCATGTTCGTCCCGATCGAGGACGTTGAGACGCGCGACACCAACCTGAACAGCTCCTATATTGCCGAGCACACCAAATACGCACCCATCAACGAGAGCGCGTCGGCGACGCTCTACTATACGATCAGCGTCCCTGCCGACGGCATCGTCTACATGTACCTGCCCTCCGACTATCCGCGCGAATGCACGCTGACCGTTGACGGCACGGACAAGGGCACGGTGATGGGCAACGAGACCAACCGCATGATCGCGCTCGGCAGCTTCCGCGCGGGCGAAACGGTCACGGTCGGGCTGACGCTGAAGGACAAGAACCTGTATATCCGCGCGGACGAGCCGTATTTCTGGCAGGTGGACGACGCGGTCTATACCGCGACGGCGGCGGCGCTCGGCGAGCATCAGCTCAACATCATGAAGTGGAGCGAGACCCGCTTTGAGGGGACGCTCACCGCGACCGATGCGCGCACGACGGTCTTCACCTCGATCCCCTACGATGCAAACTGGCGCGTCACGGTGGACGGCGAGGCGGTCGAGACCTGCAAGCTGCTCGACGCGCTGGTCGGCTTTGACGTGACGCCGGGTGAGCACACCGTGGTCATCCGCTATGTCCCGCGCCAGCTTTACCTCGGGCTTTGCATCACCGCGGCGGCGGCGCTCCTGCTGCTTGCAGTCATCCTGCTTGACCGCGCCGGGAAGATCCGCCGCGCGCCGGATCCGGCCGCGATCGGCGTGATACCCGCGGCAGCGGAGGCGGCGGACGCAGACGCAGACGCAGACGGCGCGGAAGACGGAGACGCAGATTCAACGGAAGCGGCGGAAACACCTGCCGAAACCGCCGTGCCGGATACGCCGGACGACGACAAAGGAGACGCATAAATGTTCTACTATGTAAACGGTATGCTCGCGCACAAGGAACCGGGCTTTGCCGTGATCGACTGCGGCGGCGTGGGCTATCGGCTCACGGTATCGCAGAATACGCTTACCGCGCTTGACCGCGCCGCCGTGCGCGAGAGTAAGGTCAAGCTGTTCACCTACATGGCGGTGCGCGAGGACGATGTGGAGCTGTTCGGCTTTTACACCGAGGAGGAGCTCACCGCGTTCCGGCAGCTGATCGGCGTCTCGGGCATCGGCCCGAAGGCGGCGATGGGCGTGCTCTCGGCGTTTACGCCGGACGGGCTTGCCCGCGCGGTCTGCACCGAGGACGTCAAGGCTATTGCCAAGTCCAACGGTGTCGGCGCCAAGGGCGCGGCGCGCATCGTGCTGGAGCTGAAAGATAAGATGTCCTATGCGGGCGGCGGCGCGGAGGTGCCGACTGCGGCTGCGGCGGCCGCGCCTGCGGTAAAGTCCGCGGGGCTTGCCGAGGCGGCGGAGGCGCTCACGGCGCTGGGCTATGCCCGCGCCGAGGTGAACGCCGTGCTCTCGAAGCTGGACACGGCGGGCATGGCGTCGGGCGACATCATCCGCGCGGCGCTGGCGCAGTTTATGAAAGGATAAGGAGGGGGACCTATGAAAGACATGGACGGTATTTTCGGCGAAGAGACCGACTTTGAAAACCGCATCGTCGACTCCGCTTACACCCCCGCCGACAGCGAGACCGAGCTGAGCCTGCGCCCGAAGACGCTGGACGCCTACGTCGGGCAGGCCAAGGCGAAGGAGCATCTGAAGATCTGCATCGACGCGGCAAAAATGCGCGGCGAAAGCCTCGACCATGTGCTGCTCTACGGCCCGCCCGGCCTCGGCAAGACCACGCTTTCCAACATCATTGCCGCCGAAATGGGCGTGAACATCCGCACCACCTCGGGCCCCGCCATCGAGAAGCAGGGCGACCTCGCCGCGCTGCTCACCAATCTGGCCGAGGGCGACGTGCTGTTCATCGACGAGATTCACCGCCTGTCCCGCTCGGTGGAGGAAATCCTCTACCCCGCGATGGAGGACTACGCGCTCGACATCATCGTCGGCAAAGGCCCCGCCGCGCGCAGCATCCGCATTCCGCTGGCGCGCTTCACGCTGATCGGCGCAACGACGCGCGCCGGGCAGCTGACGACCCCGCTTCGCGACCGCTTCGGCCTCTTGCTCAAGCTCGAGCTGTACACAAAAGAAGAGTTGGCGCAGATTGTGCGGCGCAGTGCAAACATCCTCGCGGTGGAGATCGACGAGGGCGGCGCGCTGGAGATCGCGTCCCGCTCCCGCGGCACGCCGCGTATCGCCAACCGCCTGCTCAAGCGCGTGCGCGACTACGCCACGGTCAAGGCGGACGGCCGGATCACGAAGAAGGTGGCCGACGCCGCGCTTGCTTCGCTCGAGATCGACGAGCTGGGACTTGACAACATCGACCGCCGCATGATGGAGGCCATCATCAGGTTCTACGACGGCGGCCCCGTCGGTCTCGAAACGCTGGCAGCGACCATCGGCGAGGAGGCCGTGACCATCGAGGACGTCTACGAGCCGTATCTGATGCAGATCGGCTACCTCTCGCGCACCCCGCGCGGCCGCTGTGTCACCCGTCTCGCCTACGACCACCTCGGCATTCCGTACAAGGCAAAAACCGACGCACAGAAAAAGCCCGACACGCAGATCGGGCTGTTCGACGAAGAAAAACAAGGCATATAAGAGGTGTATTTTTCATGTGGATCGCTTATGCGCTGCTCTCTGCGGTCTTTGCCGCGCTGACCGCCGTCTTTGCCAAGATCGGCATAGCGGACGTCAATTCCACCCTGGCGACCGCCATCCGCACGGTCGTCGTGCTGCTTGCCGCATGGGGCATGGTGTTTCTCACCGGCGCGCAGCGCGGTATCGGCGGCATTACACCGCGCGGATGGCTGTTTCTTGCCCTCTCCGGGCTTGCGACCGGCGCCTCCTGGCTCTTCTATTACAGGGCACTGCAAATAGGCGACACCGCGCGCGTCGCCGCCGTTGATAAATGCAGCATCGTCCTGACCATGATTCTCGCTTTTCTCATTCTCGGAGAAAAGCCGGCGCCCAAAACCGTATGCGGCGTATTGATCATCGCCGCCGGCACACTCGTACTCGTGCTGTAGCCCCCGACACGCAGGTCGGCCTGCTCGGCGAAGAAAAAAGCGGCGGCGCATAACGCCCATAGAAAAAGACGGTCGAAAGACCGTCAAAGTGATGACAAACCAGGAAATTCATCTGCGCAGTCGCCTGGTCATTTACCTCCCTCGGCGAGGGAGTGCGGCACGGAACGCAAGCGTTCCTAATGAGTTTCCCTTGCGGGAAACATCACGCTTCGCGTGACGGAAGGAGTCTTGCA